>NZ_LZMD01000054.1 GCF_001668575.1 Mycobacterium sp. 1164985.4 | reverse complement strand
CCCTCTGTTGCGCGAGCGTGCGTGTTTGCACACGACACGCCGCGCCATGACAGCATTTTGCGCACGCTCGCGGCACGCTGAGTGACGTGATGGTGCTCAAGTCGGTGATGTTGTTCGTCCTTGCCGCGGTGCTCGAGATCGGCGGCGCGTGGCTCGTGTGGCAGGGCGTGCGGGAGCACCGCGGGTGGTGGTGGATCGGTGCGGGCGTGATGGCCCTCGGCGCTTACGGCTTCGTCGCCGCGTTTCAGCCCGACGCCCACTTCGGCCGGGTGCTGGCGGCGTACGGCGGAGTCTTCATCGCCGGATCACTCGCCTGGGGCATGGTCGCCGACGGCTTTCGGCCCGATCGCTGGGATGTCACGGGCGCGCTGATCTGTCTGGCCGGCGTGGGGCTGATCATGTACGCGCCGCGCTGACGCACGTTCGCGGGCGCTCGACCGTGCGCAAAATGCTGTCATGGCGCGGCGTGTCGTGTGCAAACACGCACGCTCGCGCAACAGAGGGTTACGTGAGATGGGCGCTGTCGTCGTCGAGATC
>NZ_LZMD01000053.1 GCF_001668575.1 Mycobacterium sp. 1164985.4 | reverse complement strand
GCTCCACCAGGTTGCGGCACCAGTCACGCAATGTCAGCGCGTAGTGATGGCGCAGGTTCTCCTCGTGGACCACCTCTAGACCAACGTCCTGAGCCTCGGTGATGATGCGGCCCGACCCGGTGAGCTCACCGTCGGGGAAGACGTAACGGTCGATGAAACCCCCGGCACCCGCCGCTGTCTTGTTGTCCGGACGGGTGATGCAGTGATTGAGCAGCAGCGCACCGGGGCGCATCTTCGACTGCAGAAAATCGAAATACGCGGGGTAGTTGTGCACGCCGATGTGCTCGGTCAGCCCGATCGACGACACCGCGTCGAAACCGGACTCCCGCACGTCGCGGTAGTCGCCGTGGCGCACCTCGGCGAGGTCTTCGAGCCCGTCACGGGCGATGGCTTCGCTCGCCCAGGACGCCTGCTCTTTCGACAGCGTGACTCCGATCGCCTTGACCCCGTGCCGCGCCGCGTAACGCACCATGCCGCCCCAACCGCAACCGACGTCGAGCAGGCGGTCGCCGGGCCGCAGGCGCAGCTTCTCGAACACCAGGCGGTACTTGTTCTCCTGCGCCTCCTCGAGGGTCGCACCGTCGTGCGGGTAGCACGCGCAGGTGTAGGTCATCGACGGGCCGAGTACCCATTCGTAGAACGCGTTCGAGACGTCGTAGTGGTGGTGGATTGCCTCGGCATCGCGAGTCTTACTGTGCCGCAATCCTTCCGCGATACGACGCCAACGCGGCAGCGCCTCCTGCGGCGGCGGTGCGATCGGCTTGAGGTGCTCGATGCCGATGGACCGCACGATCTGGGCGAGCACCCGCGCGGGCGGACGCTTGAAGTCCATCTTGTCGTCGAGCGACTTGAGTAGTTCGTAAGGATCGCCGGGATGCACACCGTGCGGTACCAAGTCGCCCGACACGTAGGCCCGCGCCAACCCCAGATCCCCAGGGGCAGTGGCCAGATACGTCGTGCCGCGCGGCGTCAACAGCTCCAGGCCGATCGCGGAGTCCTCGGGTCCGGCGGCACTTCCGTCGTACGCGGTGAAGCGCAGCGGCAGGTCACCCCCGGCGAGGATCTCCAGAATCTCGGCCAGCGTGAGTTTGCCTGCCGCCGTGTGTGTCGCGTGTTCCTTGAATGTCGTCATCGCCTCTGCACCGCCTTCGCGTAGAGATCGAGCAGCCGTGAATCTGGATCGTATGCCTTTTTCACGATCTTGTACGTTTCGCCGCCGTACAGATCGTCGAATTCCTCGCGGCTGTAATAGGAATCCGAGTACAACGATTTGTGTCCGTCGAGTTCGCTGACCTTGCGCTCGATGAGCCTGTTGGTGTGTCCCTCGGTGGGGCCGACGGGCACTGACGACCAGAATCCGACGTTGACGTAGGTCTGCTGCGGCCGGATCGGATACAGCGGCCAACCGGCGTCATCGCGGAGCCGCAACGGGCACAACCAGATCGGCTCGATCGGCACGTTGTCTCCGAACCAGTGCAGGAACTCCGCGACCCGTCCGATCGGAACCTCGACATCCTGGACGACGCGTTCGCGCGGGGGCCGGCCGTTGCGCTTCTCGATCCGATCGGCGATGTCGAAGCGCTGGTCGTAGCCGATGAGTTTCCAGTAGAAGCTGCTGCGCCGATACCGGCGCGGCCAGAACCGGCGGATCCGCGGGTTCTGGGCGCCGAACGCCCGTGAGCACCAGAACCAGTCGGTGTCCCACCGCCAGAGGTAATCGTGGATGGTGAGCCGGTCGTGTTTCTCGGCGCCGTTCTCGCCCGCGTGCTGGATCGAGCGGTAGTAGATCTGCTGTCCGGTGTAGTCGCTGACGGGTCCCGGCGTCGCGGTCTGGAAACCCAGCGTCAGGTAGGCCTCGTCGGCGGAGAACACCACGCCGTCGAGATAGTCGACGGGTGAGTCTCCGTAGCGGCGGGTTTCGACGATGCGGTCCATCACGGCGACGAGGTCCCCGATCGTGTTGAACCGCAGATGGCGCAGCGCCACGAATGGCCGCACGGTTTCCAGCTCGATCTTCAGCCGGACCGAATAACCGAGCGTGCCATACGAATTGGGGAAGGCCCGATACAGATCGGCGTTCTGGTTTGGGGACGCGGTGACGACATCGCCGGTGCCGGTGAGGATGTCCATCTCCAATACCGACTCGTGCGGAAGACCGTTGCGAAACGACGCCGACTCGATCCCCAACCCCGTGACCGCCCCGCCGAGCGTGATCGTCTTCAGTTGCGGTACCACCAACGGCGACAAGCCGTATGGCAGCGTCGCGGCGACCAGGTCCTCGTAGGTGCACATGCCGGCGACGTCGGCGGTGCGCGCGTCGGGATCCACCGCGATGACACCGGTCAAACCCGAGACGTCCAGCCCCGTCCCAGCGGTCTTGGCGCGCGCACGGAACAGGTTCGACGTGGGCTTGGCCAGGCGCACCGTGGCGTCGGGCGGAATCGCACGGTAGCTGTTCAGGAGCCGCTGCACGCCCTCGGCCTGAAGAGCATGTGCGTCGGTTCGGGCTACAGACACGCATATACGCTAGTCCGCAGTCGCAGGCGATGCGACCGCATGGAACCTTCTACCGAGGAGCTCGTACCGATGGGACAGGTCAGCGCATCCAGCACCGTCTTGGTCGACGCTGCGCCCGAGGCGGTGCTGTCGGCCGTCGCGGATTACGAGAACGTGCGCCCGAAGATCCTGTCGCCCCACTACAGCGACTACAAGGTGCTGCAGGGCGGACAGGGCGCGGGCACGGTGGCCAGCTGGAAGCTGCAGGCGACCAAGTCACGGGTGCGCGACGTCAAGGCCGAGGTCGATGTGGCCGGTCACACGGTCATCGAGAAGGACGCCAACTCGTCGATGATCACAAACTGGACGGTGGCGCCCGCGGGCCAGGGGTCGTCGGTGACGGTCAAGACGTCCTGGCAGGGCGCGGGCGGCATCGGCGGCTTCTTCGAGAAGACGTTCGCGCCGCTGGGTCTACGCAAGATCCAGGCCGAGGTGCTCGAGAACCTCAAGAAGCACGTCGAGGGGTAACACCTGTCAGGGCTACGTCGAGCCCAGGAACCCCGCGATACCGCGCACGACGGCGTCGGCGTACTTCTGCCTGCCCTCGGGCGTCTTCATCAGCGCCGAATCGACCGGGCTTTTCATGTTGCCCAGCTCGACCAGGATCGACGGGTACTGCGCGAGGTTCAGGCCCGCGATGTCCGAGCGGGGGTTCAGCCCGCCGGAGCCGATGTAGGTCGACGGCACGAACCCGGAGGCCTGCAGCTGGTCGCGCATGATCGCCGCGAACCGTGGAGACGGCCCCGCCTGCGCGTCGTTGAGCGGCGGGGACGAGTACAGGACGTGGAATCCGCGACCGGTCGGCGGGCCGCCGTCGGCGTGGATGCTCACGATCGCGTTGGGCTTGATCGAATTCGCCAGCGCGGCGCGCTCGTCGACGCACGGGCCCAGCCCGGTGTCGTCACCGCGCGACATGGCGGTGCGCACGCCGAGCGCGTGCAGGGCCTGCCGGATCCGCAGCGTCGTCTCCCAGGCGAAGGTGTGCTCGGTATAGCCGTCCTCGGTGGAGGTGCCGCTGGCCTGGCAGTCCTTGGTGCCGCCGCGGCCGGTGGGCACCTGCCTGCTGATCGAGCCGTCGTTGGAGCCGTTGTGACCGGGGTCGAGGAAGACGATCTTGCCCGCGATGTTGGCGGGAGCGGCATCGGCTTCGAACGCAGGGCTGACGAGCGTCGAAGCGGCGACGAGTAGTCCGGCGGCCACCGCGGCACAGCCGCGTAATGCTCCAGTGGCGCCGACACGCAGGCGGGCAGGCACGGCCGTCACCGTAACCGCAACCCCGACTAGGCTGAAAGCCCAAACGGCCGCGAGCCGATGACAGAGACCAAGTCGAGACCTGACCGCAACGAAGACGCAAGGGGACCACTCATGCAACCGCAAGGCCAACCCGATATGTCCGCGCTGCTCGCGCAGGCCCAGCAGGTCCAGCAGCAGCTGATGGAGGCGCAGGAGGCGCTGGCCAACGCCGAGGTGCACGGTCAGGCCGGCGGCGGTCTGGTGCAGGTCACGATGAAGGGCAGCGGTGAGGTGGTGGCCGTGTCGATCGACCCGAAGGTGGTCGACCCTGAGGACGTCGAGACGCTGCAGGATCTCATCGTCGGCGCCATCTCCGACGCTTCCAAGCAGGTCACCATCCTGGCGCACGACCGGCTCGGGCCGCTCGCGGGCGGCATGGGCAACCTCGGTATCCCGGGAATGTAATTGTTCGAGGGACCGGTTCAGGATCTGATCGACGAGCTCGGCAAGCTGCCCGGTATCGGGCCCAAGAGTGCGCAGCGGATCGCCTTCCACCTGTTGTCGGTGGAGCCGCCTGACATCGACCGGCTGACCGCCGTGCTCAACAAGGTGCGCGACGGGGTGAAATTCTGCGCGGTGTGCGGCAACGTCTCCGACGACGACCGGTGTCGCATCTGCAGCGATCCGCGACGGGACGCCTCACTGGTCTGCGTGGTCGAGGAGCCCAAGGACGTTCAGGCCGTCGAACGCACCAGGGAGTTCCGCGGGCGTTACCACGTGCTGGGCGGCGCGCTGGATCCGCTGTCCGGCGTCGGGCCCGAACAACTGCGAATCCGCGAGCTACTCAACCGCATCGGCGAGCGGGTGGACGGGGTGGACGTCACCGAGGTGATCATCGCGACCGACCCGAACACCGAGGGCGAGGCGACGGCGACCTACCTGGTGCGCATGTTGCGCGACATTCCGGGACTGACCGTCACCCGAATCGCGTCCGGCCTGCCGATGGGCGGTGACCTGGAGTTCGCCGACGAGCTCACGCTCGGCCGCGCGCTGGCGGGCCGACGCGCCATGGCATAGCCGAGGAAGGATGTTCATGCCGGACGAGGAGTTCAAGGTCGAGGTGGAACTCGGCAGCGCCGAGCACCATCTCTCATTCTGGGAGAAGCTGCGCACCCTCGATCTCGACGACGGCGCACGTAAGCGGCTCGGATCGCGGGTGACGGTCACCCGCGACGGCGACCGCATCCAGCTGTACACCGCCACGCTGGCCGACGCGCAGGAAGCCGAACGCACGGTGCGCGCGCTGGTGGCCGACGACCGCGTCGACGCGCGGTTCGCGGTGAGCCGCTGGGACGGCGACAGCCAGGAGTGGGTCGACCCGGTCAGCGGGCAGGAGGTGCCCGACGATGCGCCGGAAGTGGCCGCCCCCGATCCGGGCTACGTGATCCTCGAGGCGTACAAGCCGGAGTTCCTGCGCGACCTCGGTCTGTAGCCGGCGCGACTTGTCGGTGCCCGCGGGCAGGATGCGGGCATGGTTGAGGTAATTCTCGGCGGGGAGGCCGTCGCGGCGGGGTGGGTCACCCGCCATGCACTGAGAACGTCGTACCGCAAGGTGTTTCGCGGTGTCTACGCCGCCAACGGTGGTGAGCTCACGCTTCGCGGCCGCGCGATTGCGGCGTGGCTCGCGACCCGCCGCAAGGGGGTGATCGCCGGGCAGACGGCGGCGGCGCTGCACGGCGCGTCGTGGGTCGATGTCACACAGCCCATCGAGGTGGCCGGCGCATCGTGCGGCCCGCAGGAGGGACTGGTTCTGCGCACCGAGAGCATCGCTGATGACGAAATCACCTGTCTCGCAGGACTTCCGGTCACCTCGCGGGTGCGCACCGCGTACGACGTCGGGCGTCACCTCGACCGCGGCGATGCGCTGGCACAGCTGGACGCGCTGATGTGGGACCGGCCGTTCCCGGTCGAGGACGTGGCCGACTTGGCCCGTCGGTATCCCCGTGCGCCGGGGAGCAGGCAGCTACGCCAACTGCTGACGCTGGTCGACGGCGGCGCGGCGACGCCGAACCAGAGCCGCGTGCGGCTGGCGCTCATCGACGCGGGTTGTCCGCGCCCGCAGACTCAGCTCCCGGTCCTGGTCGGATCGCAACCGGTCGCCTATCTCGACATCGGCTGGCCGGAATACCGCGTCGCGGTGGTATGCGGGACGGAAGACGTTGCACAGCAGCAGATGTTGGAGAGCCTCGGGTGGATCGTGGTGTGGGTCGGCGACGGGGAGCGACTCCAGGTGTGGTTGGCGCGGGTAGAGGCGGCGCTGGCATGCCGGGGTTGCTTCGTGGAGACGACGGCCGCGGCCTGATCCATTCAGGCGCGTCGCGGTGCGGCCAGGCGTTCGCGTCGAAGCTGTTCCACCTCTTCGATTTCGAGCGGCGTCAACTCGCCGACGACGCTACTGAGCAGGTGGTCGGCCAGCTCCGGGTTGCGGGCCAGACATGGCCCGTGCAGGTAGGTGGCGACGACGCTGCCCTGTACTGCACCGTCGAAGCCGTCGCCGGCGCGGTTGCCCGCACCGCTGACGACCTTCGCCAGCGGCCGCGCATCGGCGCCCAGAACCGTTCCGCCGCGGTGGTTTTCGAAGCCGGTCAGGCGCTGGGAGAGGCCGTTCAGCAGCGGCTGGGACACCACCTCGCCGATCGTGCGCTTGTCCTGCGGTGACGTCGTGACGTCGAGGAGGCCGACGCCGTCGACGCGCTCCCCCGACGACGTCTCGTACCAGTGGCCGAGCACCTGGATGGCCGCGCAGATCGCCAGCACCGGCGCACCCCGGGCCGCGGCCTGTTGCAATCCCGGGTAGCGCAACAGGTGTTCGGTGGCCAGGCGTTGCGCGTAGTCCTCGGCGCCGCCGAGCGTGTACAGGTCGAGTTCCGCGGGCACCGGGTCGTTCAGCGTGATCTCGACGATCTCGGCGTCAAATCCCCGCAGCCGCAGGCGTTGTCGCAACACGACGGCGTTGCCGCCGTCACCGTAGGTTCCCATCACGTCGGGCAGGACCAACCCGACGCGCACCGTCGACTCAGGCACCGCGACGCTCCAGGACCCGGTTCAACTGCAGGAACGCGGTGTAGTTGGCGATCACCTCGACGTGCCCGGGTGGGCACGACGCGATCGCCGCGAGGGTGTCGTGCACCAGCGTGTGTTCCACACCCGCGTAGCCCAATCGCACCGCGAGGTCGGTGCCGCGTTCCCCGGCCGCCACGACGTGGGTGTCCTCGAAGTGCTCGAACCGCACATCCCACAACCACGACAAATCTTCACCGTCGGGCACCTGACCGTTGACCGAGATCACCACCCCCGCACCGTGTTTGTCGACCATCGACAACGCTTCCTGCCAGCCCGCCGGGTTCTTCGCCAGCAGCACTCGCGCGGTGTGATCGCCGAGGCGCACGGTGCGGTAGCGTCCGGCGACCTCGTCGACACCCGACACCGCGGCCACCGCGGCCGCCGGGTCGGCGCCCATCGCGACCGCCGCCGCCACGGCCTGCGTGGCGTTGCCGCGGTTGACGGCGCCGGGCAGCGACAGCGTCATCGGCAGCGAGAAGCCGTCCGGACCATAGATGTTCGTGTCGTCGAACCACCAGTGCGGGCTCGGCCGCTTGAAGTCGGTTCCGGTGGAACGCCAGTCGTGGCTCTTACCGCCGTCGCGCAGGATGATCTCACCGGACCGTGGGCAGCTGACCGAGTCGTTGGCCCAGCTTCCGCCCGCGGCGACCCACACCACGTTGGGACTGTCGTAGGCCGCCGAGGTCATCAACACGTCGTCACAGTTGGCGATGACGACCGCCGACGGATGGCGGGCCAGGCCCGCGCGCAGCGTGCGCTCGATGTGGTTGATCTCGCCGACGCGGTCCAGCTGATCGCGCGACAGGTTCAGCAGCACGATCACCCGGGGGTCGACCGCGTCGGACACGTGCGGGACGTGCATCTCGTCGACCTCGAGCGCGGCCAGGGGCGCCTCCCGGGCACCGGCCAGCGCGGCGACCAGGCCGGCGTCCATGTTGGCGCCGGTGTCGTTGGTGGCGACGTCGGCGATCGTGCGTAGCGCGGCGGCGATCATCCGGGTGGTCGTCGACTTGCCGTTGGTTCCGGTGACCACGACGGTGCGGCGGCCCGCGCCGAGCTGGCCCAGCAGCGATTTGTCCAGCGCCAGCGCGACCAGCCCGCCGATCATCGCGCCGGCACCGCGCCCGGTGACCCGCGACGCCCAGCGGGCGCTTGCACCGGCCGCGAGGGCGAGCCGTCCACGTGTCGTGACCATCCCCGGCAGTTTAGGTAGCCGACACGCTGACGTGCGATTCGGCGAGGTCCCGTCTTTGTCACATCACCGTGCGATCCTGACGACGTGGGCCAGACGGACGCCGGATTTCGCCGGCCGGGCGGCTCTGAAGCCGAAGATCGGCCGGATTGGGGCCGACCGGCAGAGCACGCCGGACCGGGCTGGGCGGTCGTCGACGTGGAGACTTCGGGCTTCCGGCCGGGCCAGGCGCGCATCGTCAGCATCGCCGCGCTCGCTCTCGGCGACGACGGCAACGTCGAGAAAAGCCTGTACACCCTGCTCAACCCGGGTGTCGACCCCGGCCCGACCCACGTGCACGGCCTGACGGCGGAGATGCTGGAGGGCCAGCCCACGTTCGCCGACATCGTCGACCACCTCGTCGAACTGCTCGCCGGGCGCACCCTCGTCGCGCATAACGTCGGCTTCGACTACGCGTTCATGGCCGCCGAGGCCGAGCTGGTCAACCGCGAGCTGCCGACCGACACCGTGATGTGCACGGTCGAGCTGGCACGCAGGCTCGACCTGGGTACCGAGAACCTGCGGCTGGAGACGCTGGCCGCGCACTGGGGGATCAGCCAGATCCGCCCGCACGACGCCCTCGACGACGCCATGGTGCTTGCGCAGATCCTCAAACCGGTGCTGGTGCGGGCCCGCGAACGCAAGGTGTGGCTGCCGGTGCATCCGGTGTCGCGGCGGCGCTGGCCCAACGGTGTCGTCACCCATGACGAGCTGCGCCCGCTGAAGGCGGTCGCGTCGCGGCTGCCGTGCCCGTACCTGAATCCCGGGCGATACGTGTCCGGGCGGCCGCTGGTGCAGGGCATGCGGATCGCGCTGTCGGCGGAGATGGACCGCACCCATGAAGAGCTGATCGAACGGATCCTGCACGCCGGGCTGGCCTACACCGACGCCGTCGACCTCGAGACCTCGCTGGTCATCTGCAACGACGCCGACCCGGCGCAGGGTAAGGGCTACCAGGGCAAGGAGCTGGGGGTCCCGCTGGTTTCCGACACCGAGTTCGTGGGCGCACTTGCAAACGTCGTCGGCGGCACCGGCATCGAGGAGTTCACCGACAGCACCCTTGCCGGCGACCAATTCGCACTGTTCTGAATGGCAGACCATCGCATCGTTCTGGTGGACGTGGCCACCGCGTCGGCCCTCGCACAGGTGCTGCCGGTGCTGCTGCTCACGCTCACCGTCGAACTGAGAAGGACGCAACTGCACCGGACCCAGCCCAGGCTGCTGCTCGGCGCACTGTTCCTGGTGTTCGGGGTCGTCGAGACGGTTCTCGTGCTGTCGATCGACGGCTCGTTGGTCCCGTTCCAGTGGTTCGACCTGGTGTCCGCGCTGGTGATCCTGGGTCTGCTCGCCATCATCTTCTGGATGTCGCCGGTCGACTCGCCCAGCCGCGAGCGACCCAGGCGGCCGCGGTGAAGCCGGACGCTCGATACGAGGCCGCCGGCTTCACCACGGCGCCGGGAGGAAGGACGAACTTCAGCGGACCGCTGCGCGGGGGTGTGCTCAGCAATCTCACCCTCGGGCCGTGCGGGCCGCACAGGATGGCGCCGGTCTTGTGAACCGGCTGCTGACTGCCTTCCTCAGATCGGGCTCAGCGCGATGCGCGGTTGACCGCCGAGACCACCGCCCGCAGTGACGCGGTGGTGATCGACGGCGCGATGCCGACGCCCCATACGGTGTTGCCACCGACCGAGGCCTCGACATAAGCCGCGGCCTGCGCCTCTTCACCGGCCGAGAGCGCGTGCTCGGAGTAGTCGAGCACCGATACGTCGAACCCGATGGCGCCCAACGCATCAACGAACGCCGCCAGCGGACCGTTGCCCGCCCCGACGATCTCGCGCTCGACGCCGTCGACCTTCACCACCGCCTCGATGGTGTCGGTGCCGCCGTCCACCTCGGAGGCCGTCACCTTCTGACGGATGCGTTCGAGCGGGCGAATCGGCGCCAGGTACTCCTCGGCGAAGACGTCCCACATCTCCTTCGGGGACACCTCGCCGCCTTCGCCATCGGTGATCTTCTGGATCGCCTGGCTGAACTCGATCTGCAGCCGACGCGGAAGTGCCAGACCGTGATCGGCCTTCATGATGTAGGCGACGCCGCCCTTACCGGACTGCGAGTTGACTCGGATGACGGCCTCGTAGGTGCGGCCGACGTCTTTCGGGTCGATCGGCAGATACGGGACCTGCCACAGGATGTCGTCGACGTCCTTGTCCGCGGCGTCCGCGTCGACCTTCATCTGGTCGAGGCCCTTGTTGATGGCGTCCTGGTGGCTGCCCGAGAACGCGGTGTAGACCAGATCGCCGCCGTACGGGTGGCGTTCGTGCACCGGCAGTTGGTTGCAGTACTCCACGGTGCGGCGGGTCTCGTCGATGTTGGAGAAGTCGATCTGCGGATCGACGCCGCGCGAGAACATGTTCAGCCCCAGCGTCACCAGGCAGACGTTTCCGGTGCGCTCACCGTTGCCGAACAGGCAGCCCTCGATCCGGTCGGCGCCGGCCTGATAGCCCAATTCTGCTGCGGCGACAGCAGTTCCGCGGTCGTTGTGCGGATGCAGGCTCAAGATGATGCTGTCACGCGGGGTCAGGTTGCGGTGCATCCACTCGATCGAGTCGGCGTACACGTTGGGGGTGGCCATCTCAACAGTCGCGGGCAGGTTCACGATCAGCGGCGCATCGGGCGTCGGCTCGATGATCTCGGCGACGGCGTTGCACACGTCGACCGCGTACTCCAGTTCGGTGCCCGTGTAGGACTCCGGCGAGTACTCGAAGCGCCACAGGGTGCCCGGGTACTTCTTGGCCTCCTCGACGCACATCCGGGCGCCGTCGGTGGCGATCGCCTTGACTGCGTCACGGTCGGCGCGAAACACCACGCGCCGCTGCAGGATCGACGTCGAGTTGTAGAAGTGCACGATCGCGCGCGGTGCGCCCTCGCACGCCTCGAATGTCCGCTCGATCAGCTCGGGCCTGCACTGCGTCAGCACCTGGATCGTGACGTCGTCGGGGATCGCACCTTCGGTGATGATCTCGCGGACGAAGTCGTAGTCGGTCTGGCTGGCCGACGGGAAGCCGACCTCGATCTCCTTGTAGCCCATGCGCACCAACAGGTCGAACATGCGGCGCTTGCGCTGCGGGCTCATGGGATCGATCAGGGCCTGGTTGCCGTCGCGCAGGTCGACCGCGCACCACATCGGCGCGGAGTCGATGACCTTGTCCGGCCAGGTGCGGTCGGACAACCTGATGTCCTCGACCTCATCGGCGAATGTGCGGTAGCGGTTGACCGGCATCGCCGAGCCGCGCTGGGTGTTCCACGCCGGCTGGCCGGGATGGGGCGGGCCGGACGGTTGGGTGATCTGCCGGACGGACGAGAACGCGTCGGGTGAATCGGGTGAAGGTTTCGAAAACGTGGTCACGGTGTGGCTCCGGGAGTTGGAAGGGGACTCGACCGGCGCATCGCGAACACCCGCGACGGGAAGCCGGTCTGATCAGACCCCGTCGCGGCTGCCGAGAAGGAGCACCCGCTGCACGTTGGCCACTGTACTCCGGGGCATCCCGCGTCACAAAATGCAGGTCCTGCAATGCGCAGCGTCTACACCTGCGAGTCCGGGAACGCGATGACAGACAGGAAGCGGATCGGCAGCTCGATCAGGTCCACCGGCCCGTGTGCTCCCTCCCCGTCGAGCTGCAGCGAATCGCCGGGATAGAGGCGATAGACCGACCGGCTGTGGCTGTAGTCCATGACGCCTTCGAGAACGTAGATGAACTCGGTGCCTGGGTGCTGAAACAACGGATAGGTCTGGCTCTTCTCCGAGAGCGTGACCTGTAGGCATTCCAGCCGCTTGTGTTCGCCGCGCAGCGAGCCGAGAAGCTGGTACTCGTGGCCCTCGCGGGTGCCTTCGCGCACGATGCGCGCACCGGTGCCCGCTTTGACGAATGCGGCGGGTCGTTCGACGTCGGCGCCGCGAAACAGGCTGGTCACCGGCACGTCGAGGCCCTTCGCCAGCAGCGCCAGCGTGCTCAGGCTGCACGACGTCTGCGCGTTCTCGATCTTGCTCATCATCGCCTTGGAGATCCCGACTCGTGCGGCCATCTCGGCGACGGTGAGCCCCTGCTGCAGGCGGATCTGCCGGACGTTGCGCCCGATGGCCGCCTCGATCTCGAGCTCCTCGACAGGCGCCAGCGGATCGCGGTCGCGGGCGGTGCCGGATCTGTTGCGGAGCAGCGGTACGTCAGACATGTTTCCTGTCAGGAATCATCGCATCTGACCCGCGCCGACATACGGATGCGGGCTCTTCAGCAGGTCGCCGTCGGCGAAGCGCGACAACCGGAAGTCCGTCTCGGGGATCCGCGGATCGCTGCTGCATCCCTCGACCACCAGGTCGGCGACGAGCCGGCCGACGGCAGGCGCGATCTTGAAGCCGTGCCCGCTGAACCCGGCCGCCACCACCAGCCCGTCGATCTCGGTGGCGCTGATCACCGGATTCCAGTCGGGGGTGGCGTCGTAGCAGCCTGCGTAACTGCCCGTGATAGCTGCGTCGGGGAAGCCGGGGAACCGGGTGCCGACCCGGTCGACGGTCAGGTCGACGAACGCCTCCGACGCGCGGTTGGAGTAGGCGTCGGGGTCGGCGTCCTCGGGATCGGACAGGTCGCTGTTGCCGAACAGGATCTCGCCGCCGATTTCCGGGCGCACGTACTGCAGCGAGACCAGATCGGAGAACACCGGCACCGGCCCGACGTCCACGCCGGGGGAGATCAGCACGATCTGCTCGCGCACCACCCGGATCGGCACGTCGAGGCCGTAAAGGGCGAGAAACGGTCGCGTCCACGCTCCGGTGGCGACGACGACGGTGCCCGCCGACACCGTCTCGCCGTCGGTGGTGCGCACACCGGTCACACGGTCGCCCTCGAGCACCAACTCGGTCGCCGCGACACCCTGCTGGATCCGCACCCCCGCGGCCCGCGCCGATGCGGCGAACGCCTGCGCGGCCTGGTACGCGTCGCCGTATCCACCGCGGGATTCCCAGCCGAACGCGGCGAACGGCGACAGGTCGGCCCACGGCCACATCCGGGCGACCTCGTCAGCGTCGATCTCCTCGGTCTGCACCCCGACGCAGCGTTGCGCGGCAAGGCTTTTGCGTAGCGCGTCGACGTCCCGCGCACCGACGCCGACGACGTAGCCGGTCTGCCGGAAACCGATGTCGCCGCCGAAGATCTCCTCGGCTTTCTCGAACACCTCCAGCCCGACGGCGGCCATCGCAGCCAGCGAGCTGACCCCGTAATGGCAGCGGACGATGCCGCTCGACTTGCCGGTCATCCCGGCGCCGACGGTATTGCGCTCCAGCACAACGACATCGGTGACACCACGCTGGCTCAGAGCCCACGCCGCGGCTGCGCCCTCGACGCCGCCACCGATGATCACGACATCAGCCGTGGTCACGAGCCGGGAATCCAGTTCGTGCCCGCCAGCGGGACGCGGGCCATCGCGGCCGCCTCGATCGTGACGGCGACGAGGTCCTCCGGCTCGAGGTGGCACACGTGGGCCTTACCGCACGCCCGGGCGATGGTCTGGGCCTCCATCGTCAGCACCCGCAGGTAGTTGGCCAGTCGGCGGCCGCCTTCGACGGGATCGAACCGCGCCGCCAACTCGGGGTCCTGTGTGCTGATGCCCGCCGGATCGGTGCCGTCCTGGAAGTCGTCGAAGAAGCCGGCGGCGCTGCCGAGTTTCTCGTACTCGGCCGCATAGCGAGGGTGATTGTCGCCCAACGCGATCAAAGCCGCAGTGCCGATGGCCACCGCATCAGCGCCCAACGCCAACGCCTTGGCGACATCGGCACCGGTGCGAATGCCGCCCGACACGATCAGCTGGACGCGCCGATGGACCCCGAGCTCCTGCAGCGCCCGCACCGCCTCCGGTACGGCCGCCAGCGTCGGGATGCCGACGTGTTCGATGAACACCTCCTGGGTGGCCGCGGTGCCGCCCTGCATCCCATCGACGACAACCACATCGGCGCCGGCGTGCACCGCGAGCTTGACGTCGTAGTAGGTGCGGGTGGCGCCGACCTTGACGTAGATCGGCTTCTCCCAGTCGGTGAGCTCGCGCAACTCGTTGATCTTGATCGTCAGATCGTCCGGACCGGTCCAGTCCGGATGTCGGCACGCGGAGCGCTGGTCGATGCCCTCGGGCAGCGTGCGCATGGCCGCGACACGTGGTGAGATCTTCTGACCCAACAACATTCCACCGCCGCCGGGCTTGGCGCCCTGGCCGAGCACCACCTCGATCGCGTCGGCCTTGCGGAGGTCATCGGGGTTCATGCCGTACCGCGACGGAAGGTACTGGTAGATCAGGTACTTGCTCTGGCCGCGCTCCTCGGGGGTCATGCCGCCGTCGCCGGTGGTGGTCGACGTACCGACCTCGCTGGCGCCGCGGCCGAGCGCCTCCTTGGCGGGTCCGCTCAGCGCGCCGAACGACATCCCGGCGATCGTGACCGGGATGTCCAGGTGCAAAGGGTGTTTGGCGTGACGATCGCCGAGCACGACATCGGTGCCGCACCGTTCGCGGTAGCCCTCCAGGGGATAACGCGACATCGATGCGCCGAGGAACAAGAGGTCGTCGAAGTGCGGCAGCGGTCGCTTGGCGCCCCAGCCGCGGATGTCGTAGATGCCGGTTTCAGCCGCGCGCTGGATGGCGGCGATCATGGTGCGGTCGAACGTGGCGGATTCGCGAAGGGCCCAGGTGTTCATCAGTAGCTCGACGCGTTGTCGATGTGGAAGTGGTAAAGGCAGCGCGCCGACCCGTAACGGGCGTACGCATCTGTGTCGTCGTCGAATCCGGCCGTGGCCAACAGCTCTCGGAGCTCCCGGTGGTGTTCGGGCCGCATCGGCTTGGGGATGCAGTCGGCGCCGAGCGACGCCACCTCGCCGCGCACGTAGATCCGGGCCTCGTAGATCGAATCTCCGAGCGCTTCGCCGGCGTTCCCGCGCACGACGAGGCGACCCGCCTGCGCCATGAACGCGCTCATATGGCCGATGTCGCCGCCCACCACGATGTCCACCCCTTTCATCGAGATGCCGCACCGCGCGGCGGCGTTGCCGTCGATGACCAGAAGGCCCCCGTGGGCCGTCGCGCCCGCCGACTGTGAGGCGTCGCCTTTGACGTGGACGACGCCGCTCATCATGTTCTCGGCGACGCCGGTGCCCGCATTGCCGTTGATGACCACCTCGGCCCGCTGGTTCATGCCCGCGGCGTAGTAACCGACGTGGCCGTCGATCGTCACCCGTACCGGCGCGGTTAGGCCGACCGCGACGTTGTGCGCGCCTGCGGGATTGGCAATCACGAAGTCACCGGACAGCCCCGGCGCGTGCAGGGCCGCGTTGACCTCGCGCAGGGGCGTGGTGGTCAGGTCGTATTTCACGACCGATGAGGGCTTGCCCGAAGAGCATGTCAGCGTGTCCATGCGTAGACCACCTCCGGCTCAGGTTCCCAGATCTTGGCCGCACCGACGCCGGGAAGACCGGCCAGTGCGCGGTATTCGCTGGCCATCGCCACCCAGTCAGCGGTCTCGGCGATAACGGCGGGTTTACATGCGATGGCGTCGCGCACGACGGCGAACGAGTCGCGGTTGGAGACGAGCAGGGTGTAGAAGCCGTCGAACGCCTCGCACAGCTCCTTCAGCGCGGTCTGTACGTTGCGGCCCTCGGCGAGGCGGCTCGCGATGAACCGTGCGCCGACCTCGGTGTCGTTCTCGCTATCGAAACGTACTCCCGCAGCCCGCAGTTCGCGCCGGATGGTCGCGTAGTTCGCGAACGACCCGTTGTGCACCATGCACTGCTCGGGCCCGACCGCATACGGGTGGCAACCCGCGGGCGTCACTGCCGACTCCGTCGCCATCCGGGTGTGGCCGACGCCCTGCCAGCCCTGCGCCTTGGTCAGGTTCCAGTTCTCGGTCAGTGCCCGCGGATGTCCCACGCCCTTGAGCACGGCGAGGTCGGCGCCGAACCCGGCGATCAGCGCGTCGGGGTAGGCCGCCCGCACCGCGTCGTGCAATATCTCCGCGGGCACCTTCGCGGTGACGAGATACGTCGCGTCGTACCGCACCACGCTGACGTCCAGACCGATGGCCGCAGCCGTCGGCTCGGTTTCGAGGACCGAGACACAGCTCGTGCCCGGCGGAGACAGAGTCGGGTCGCCGTAGACCGCGATCCCCGCGGAATCCGAACCGCGGTCGCCCATTTCGCAGAGCATGTCGGTGAGTAGTTCCCCGAGTCGGGGATACAGGTCGGGGTTGCGCAGATGCAGCCCCACGATTCCGCACATCGGTGAGCTCCTCCTTTTAGAACGCGGTCAGGTAGTTGTCGATCTCCCAGGTGGTGACCGCGCTGTGATAGGCGAAGAACTCGTCGCGCTTGAGGGTGGCGAAGTAAGCCGCCACACCCTCACCCGAGGCATCCAGCACACCCGCGATCACCGGATCGCTCTCGAGCTCGTCAACCGCGTGCAGCAGTGTCGCAGGCAGCGGCGAACGATGCTGAGCACCAACGGGTCCAGGGTCGGTGCTGCGTTTGATGCCATCCAGCCCCGCGCCCAACGCGCCCGCGATCGCCAGATAGGGGTTGGCCGACCCGTCGCTGCCACGCAATTCGATGCGCTCGGCGTCGGGCACCCGGATGTAGTGCGTGCGGTCGTTGCCGCCGTAGCTCGGGGTGTTCGGCGACCAGGATGCCCCCGACGCCGTGGTGGTGGCGCGGGTTCGCTTGTAGGAGTTGACCGTCGGCGCCACCACGGCCTGCAGGGCGCACGCGTGCTCGAGGATCCCACCGAGGAACGCGTAGGCCGTCTCGGACAGTCCGAGTCGGCGTTGATCGGGTTCGTCGGGTCCAGCGGGGAACACCGGCCTTCCCGCACTGGTCAGCGACAGGTGCAGATGCAGTCCGCTGCCCGTGCGATCGGCGAACGGTTTCGGCATGAAGGTGGCGACCATGCCGCGCTCGGCGGCGATGGTCGAGAGCAGATAGCGCAACGTCACGACGCGGTCGGCGGTGGTGAGGGCGTCGGCGAACTCGAAGTTCTGCTCGAACTGACCGTTGCCGTCCTCGTGATCGTTGGCGTAGTTGGACCAGCCCAGCTGGTTCATCGCCGTCGAGATCGCGGTGAGGTGGTCGTACATCCGGGTGACGCCGCGTGCGTCGTAGCAGGGTTGCGCGGCGGTGTCGGCGGCGTCCGCGGTGCACAGCCCGCCGTCTGGGGTGCGGCGCAGCAGGAAGTACTCGACCTCCGCGCCCACCCACGGTTCGAAGCCGGCGTCGGCGGCCTGCTGGATCAGCGCCTTGAGGATGACGCGCGGCGCGTACGGCCACGGCGCGCCCTCCACGTGCGGATCGCAGTGCACGATAGCCAGCCCGTCCTTGATGAACGGGATGGGCGTGAACGAGTCGACATCCGGAATCGCCATCATGTCCGGGTCTTTGGGTTCCTGTCCCATCGCCCCGACGGCGTACCCGGCGAATCCGACGCCCTCGGTGGCGAGCAGGTCTACCGCCTCGACGGGAACCAGCTTGGCGCACGGCTTTCCGCGCAGATCGACGAACAGCGCGAGGATGAACTTGGTCCCGGACTCCTCGGCCAGGGTGGCCAGATCTTTGGACATTCTTCCGAACCTGTCTTCTGTAGTGAATCGCTGTGTCGTAGAAGGAAACTCGATAGATCCGAAATGGCCGGCGCGGCAAAGGGGCGCCGCGCCGGCCGGATTCGGCTCAGGCGGGTTGCAGTGCGTACGCCGAGTCGCGGTGGAACTTGGCGTCGATGCCGGTCTCTTCCTCGTCCGGCGAGATGCGGATGCCCATCGTCTTCTTGATCGCGAAGGCGATGATGTAGGCCACGACGAACGAGTACGCCATGACCGCGCCAGCGGCGACCGCCTGCTTCCACAGCTGCTCGAGGCCGCCGCCATAGAACAGGCCGTTGGTGGCGCCGGGCATCGCCTCACTGGCGAAGAAGCCGATCAGGAGCGTCCCGATCAGCCCACCGACGAGGTGCACCCCGACCACGTCGAGGCTGTCGTCGTAGCCGAACCGGTCCTTGAGTCCGACGGCGTAGACGCACACCGCACCCGCGATGGCGCCGACGCAGATGGCGCCGACCGGGGTGACCGAACCGCAGGCCGGGGTGATCGCGACCAGTCCGGTGATCGCGCCCGAGGCGGCGCCGACACCGGTGACGTGACCGGTCTTGACCTTCTCGAACGTCAGCCAGGCCAGCGTCGCGGCGCACGTCGCGACGAACGTCGTGACCATGACGATCGCGGCCGAGGTGCCCGCGGACAGGGCCGAACCGCCGTTGAACGCATACCAACCGGCCCACAGCAGGCCGGCGCCGAGCAGCGTCAGCGGAACGTTGTGGGGCTTGCGGCTTCCGAACAGTGCGGAGCGGCCGAGCACGATCGCGACGGCCAGCGCCGCGGCGCCCGCGTTGATGTGCACCGCGGTGCCACCGGCGAAGTCGAGCGCGCCGAGCTTGTTGGCGATCCAGCCGCCGACCGAATCCTCGGTCACCACGCCGTCGAACGCGAACACCCAGTGCGCGGCGGGGAAGTACACCAGCACGGCCCACAGCGCGGCGAACACCATCCATGCGCTGAACTTCATCCGGTCGGCGGCCGCACCGGAGACGAGCGCGACCGTGATGGCGGCGAACAGGGCCTGGAACAACGCGAACAAACTGACCGGGAGGCCGTCGACGGTCGTCATCGCCTCGGTCAGGTCGGTCATTCCGTCGAATTCGGTGAAGCTGCCGATGAATCCGCCGTAGGACGTGCCGAACACCATCGAGAAGCCGAACAGCACCCAGAGGACACCCACGAGCGCGGCCGCGCCGAAGGTCATCATCATCATGTTCGTCGAGCTCTTGACCGACACCATGCCGCCGTAGAAGAGCGCGAGACCGGGGATCATCAGCGTGAGCGCGATGATGCAGCACAGCATGAACGCCGTGGTTCCTGTATCCATTAACCATCTCCTGAAGTGATGCGGCCCACGTCGGAGCCGTTCACTGTCAGTAACCGGTGTTTCTGTTACGTGGACCGGCTCGCCATGTTGCGCGTGCGTTAAGAATCCGCCGCATGGCTAGAGTGCAAGCGGTGATGAGACTTGACCGGCGATGGTGGGTGGCGATCGCCGTCGTTGTGATCGTGGCAGTGGCGTTCGTCTACAGCCAGCTTCAGAAACCGCCCGAGGAATGCGGACCGGTCCTCGATCTGCTCGAGTTCAACAAACAGCAGGGCGATTTGATCAGCTCGAAGAGCGAAGGCGCCGAGGGTCCGCCGACCCAGGCCGAGGAGCTCGCCTACCGGCAATGGGCCGACGGGCTCGCCGAACGCGCACGCAATGTCGATGCACCGGAGCTGCGCTTCACCGCAGTGCAGGTGGCCGATCTGGCTGGACAGTTCGTCGAGAAGATGCCCCAGGCGCGCGCGGCGACGGAGTCGCGGGCACCGGGCGCTCCTGCCCCGCAGATTTATTACGAGATGTCGGCGCTCGACACTCAGATACGGCGCAAGCTCGCCGAGCTGTCAAAAGCCTGCACGACCTAAGGTCCCTCATAAGATCACTCAGCGTGTGTACGCGCGTCATGTATCTCGGAACCGACAACCGCAACATCACCGGCCGTTCCATGGACTGGAAGTCGGAGATCCAAACGAATCTGTGGGCGTTCCCGCGTGGTGTCCACCGCACCGGGCAGGCCGGTCCGAACTCGGCGGAATGGACCTCTGAGTACGGCAGCGTGGTGGCCAGCGGCTACGACATCAGCACGACCGACGGCGTGAACGAGGCCGCTCTCGCGGTCAACCTGCTGTGGCTGGCCGAGTCGCAATACCCCGACGCGACCGCCGCGGGCCCCGCCGTCTCGTTGGCGCTGTGGGGGCAGTACGTGCTCGACAACTTCGCGACGGTGGCCGAGGCCGTGCAGGCGTTGCGCGCGACCCCGCTACGGGTGGCCACCGCGCAGGTGCCCGGCGAGGAGCGGATGGCGACGCTGCACCTTGCGATGTCCGACGCGAGCGGCGACAGCGCGATCATCGAGTACATCGACGGCGAGCAGGTCATCCACCACAGCCGCGACTACCGCGTGATGACGAACTCGCCGACCTTCGACAAGCAACTTGCCATCGACGAGTACTGGAAGCAGATCGGCGGCACCGTAATGCTGCCGGGGACCAACCGCGCCGCCGACCGGTTCGTGCGGGCGTCGTTCTACATCGAGGCGGTACCCAAGACCGACGATCCGCTGCTGGCCGCCGCGACGGTGTTCAGCGTCGTGCGCAACGTGTCGGTGCCGTACGGCATCTCGACGCCGGAAGAGCCGAACATCTCGACCACCCGCTGGCGCACCGTCGTCGACCACAAGGCGCTTCGGTATTTCTTCGAGTCGGCGCTCTCGCCGAACACGTTCTGGGTCGAGTTGGCCAACCTCGACTTCTCGCCGGGCGCCCCGACGCTGCGGCTGCAACTCGGCGAGGGCGAGAAGACGATCTACGCGGGCGAAGCCAGCTCGGCGTTCGAGCGGGCCGAGCCGTTCACCTTCCTTCCGGTGGCCTGATAGCCCGGTTCCGGGAGGGCCGTCACGGCCGGAAGAAATCGATTCGCCAGAGCCCTTATCCTTGTTGGGATCCTTGCCAGCTCTTGAAAGGCTTGTTCAGTGGCGCTCGTCGTGCAGAAGTACGGCGGATCCTCGGTCGCCGACGCCGAGCGGATTCGCCGCGTCGCAGAGCGGATCGTCGAGACGAAGAAGCAGGGCAACGATGTGGTCGTTGTCGTCTCGGCGATGGGCGACACCACCGACGACCTGCTTGACCTCGCCAACCAGGTCTGTCCCGCACCGCCCCCTCGCGAGATGGACATGCTGCTGACAGCCGGGGAACGGATCTCCAACGCGCTGGTCGCCATGGCGATCCACTCGCTTGGTGCGCAGGCGCGGTCGTTCACCGGATCGCAGGCCGGCGTGATCACCACGGGCATCCACGGCAACGCCAAAATCATCGACGTCACCCCAGGCCGGTTGCGTGACGCGCTTGACCAAGGCGTGATCGTGCTGGTCGCCGGGTTCCAGGGGGTCAGCCAGGACAGCAAGGATGTCACCACGTTGGGAAGGGGCGGCTCGGACACCACGGCCGTCGCGCTGGCGGCGGCGCTCAAGGCCGATGTCTGTGAGATCTACACCGACGTCGACGGCATCTTCACCGCCGACCCGCGGATCGTGCCCAACGCGCACCACCTCGACCAGATCAGCTTTGAGGAGATGCTCGAGATGGCCGCTTGCGGGGCCAAGGTGTTGATGCTGCGCTGCGTGGAGTACGCCCGACGCTATAACGTGCCGATCCGCGTCCGCTCGTCATACTCGGACAATCCCGGCACCCTGGTGACCGGATCGATGGAGGACATTCCCGTGGAAGACGCCATTCTGACCGGAGTCGCACACGACCGCAGCGAGGCCAAGGTGACAGTCGTCGGCATTCCCGACGTACCCGGTTTTGCCGCCAAGGTGTTCCGGGTCGTCGCCGACGCTGACATCAACATCGACATGGTGCTGCAGAACATCTCCAAGGTCGAGGACGGCAAGACCGACATCACGTTCACGTGCCCGCGCGACAACGGCCCGGCGGCGGTCGAGAAGTTGACGTCGCGCCAGGGCGAGATCGGTTTCACCGGCGTGCTCTACGACGACCACATCGGCAAGGTCTCGCTGGTGGGTGCCGGTATGAAGAGCCATCCCGGCGTGACTGCCACATTCTGCGAGACGTTGGCGTCGGTCGGCGTGAATATCGATCTGATCTCCACTTCCGAGATCCGGATCTCGGTGCTGGTCAAGGACACCGACCTGGACAAGGCGGTCGCCGCGCTGCACGAGGCGTTCGGCCTCGGCGGCGACGAGCAGGCCGTCGTCTACGCAGGGACGGGGCGTTAGATGGCGCGCGATCGGCTCTCCATCGGAGTGGTAGGTGCGACCGGTCAGGTCGGCCAGGTGATGCGGACGTTGTTGGAGGAGCGCGACTTTCCGGCGACCGACGTGCGGTTCTTCGCTTCCGCGCGTTCGCAGGGCAAGAAGCTGTCGTTCCGCGGGCAGGAGATCGAGGTCGAGGACGCCGCGACCGCCGACCCCTCCGGTCTGGACATCGCGTTGTTCTCCGCAGGTGCGACGATGTCGCGCGTGCAGGCGCCGCGGTTCGCCGAGGCCGGTGCAGTCGTGGTCGACAACTCGTCGGCGTGGCGCAAGGACCCGGACGTGCCGCTGGTGGTCAGCGAGGTGAACTTCGCCCGTGACGTGCGGGGCGTGACCCTGAAGAAGGGCATCATCGCGAACCCGAACTGCACGACGATGGCCGCGATGCCGGTGCTCAAGCCGTTGCATGACGAGGCGGGCCTGGTGCGGATGATCGCGTCGACGTACCAGGCGGTGTCGGGCAGCGGCGTCGCCGGCGTCGAAGAGTTGTTCGGTCAGGCCAGCGCGGTCGTCGGCAACAGCCGCGACCTGGTGGCCGACGGCTCCGCGCTGGATTTCCCGGAGCCGTCGAAGTACGTGGCCCCGATCGCGTTCAACGTGGTCCCGATGGCCGGTTCGTATGTCGACGACGGCTCCGGTGAGACCGATGAGGACCAGAAGCTGCGCAACGAGAGCCGCAAGATCCTCGGCATCCCGGACCTGGCGGTGAGCGGAACCTGCGTACGCGTTCCGGTGTACACGGGGCATTCACTGTCGCTCAACCTCGAGTTTTCGCAACCGCTTTCGGTGCAGCGGGCCAACGAGTTGCTCCGCGCGGCACCGGGCGTGAAGCTGGTGGACGTGCCGACCCCGTTGGCCGCGGCCGGGGTGGACGACTCGCTGGTCGGCCGGATCCGCCAGGACCCCGGTGTGCCTGACGGCCGCGGGTTGGCGTTGTTCGTCTCCGGGGACAACCTGCGGAAGGGCGCGGCCCTCAACACGATTCAGATTGCCGAGCTGCTGGCCGCCGAACTCTGACGCTGCCTTGCGCCGAAACTGCAATGCAGCAGGCCTGCTCTCGATCTTTGTCTGCTGGAGTACCGTTTCGCTGGTCGGTGTTGCCGCCGCCCAGCCCGCGCCGATTCCCGACCCCGTTCTGCCGCCGCTGGCGCCCGGGCAGGTGATCCGGATCGGCCCGACGGCCGGAACCGGAACTCCGACACGCGATTACGGTATTGGCGCCACGGATCTGTGTGAGTTCATGGAGTTTCCCAGTGGCATCCTGCAGGTCTGCGGTGACAGTTTCGCGGGGCAGGGCGTCGGCTATGGCGGGTGGTTCTCGCCGATTGCCTTGCATGTCGAGACCGAGTCGATCGACGACCCCGGCGGTGTGCGCTATGACGGGGTGACCGGAACCGACCGACCGCTGCTGGCCGATCCGACGCCCGAGGGCATGTCGCAACTGCCCGCGGGTGTCGTACAGATCAACCGGCAGAACTACCTGATGGTCACGACCGTGCGGGAACTGGTGCCGCAGACCTCCCGCCTGGTGAAAGCCGATCCATCACAGAGCAATTGGCCGACGCTGCCCGACTCGGGGCGTCCGGCGTCCTACGCCGAGGGCAGTCAGTCGCAGATCAGCGGCTACTACGACCCGATCCCGCGGTCGGACTCCGAGACCGGGTGGGTCTACATCGTGGCCAACAACTTTGACCGCAGCGCGCCGCTGGTGCTGTACCGCGCCATGCCCCAGGAGTTCGAGGACCGGTCGAGTTGGCAAGGCTGGTCGGCCGATTCGGGATGGGGGCAGCCTCCAACACCATTGTGGCCGGACGCGGTCGGCGAGATGAGCATCCGGCAGATCGACGGCAAGACGGTGCTGTCGTACTTCAACGCCACCACCGGCAACATGGAGATGCGGGTGGCCAACGATCCGACGGGCCTGGGCACCGCGCCGGTGACCACTGTCGTCGTCGCATCCGAGTGGCCGGACCCGACGGACCACCTCGGGCCGCCGGAGAGCAACCGCCTGGCCCAACCGTACGGCGGTTACATCTCACCCGGTTCGACGCTCGACGAGGTGCGGGTGTTCGTCAGCCAGTGGAACACCGGACCGCGCGGCGGGTCGCCGTATCGTGTGATCCAGTTCGCGGTCAACCCGTTCAAGCCGTCGTAACGGTTCGTCGCCAACGCAACGCATCTTCGAATGTGCACAACCCGCTCACGCGGACAATGTCACGCACAGAGGCGTTCTACTCGACCGGTCAGGTCGTCGATGCACCCGTGAGCTAGAGTTCCGTTCTCAATGGCTGAGATGGGGGAGTCTGCTACCGCCGAAGGGCAGCCGGGCACATTGCTTCGGCCCGGGCCCACCCCTAGGTGCGCGATGAGGGTCAAGGGGCGAGCCGCGGACGCGTTGACGGTCGGAATCGCGGCCGGGTTGATCAGCGGAGTCGGCTCGGGGAATCCATCGTTTTGGTATGACGAGGCTGCAACCATCTCGGGTGCGTCGCGAACGCTTCCTCAATTGCTGCAGCTGATTCACAACAGCGACTCGGCTCACCCCTTTTACTACCTGATGATGCACGCGTGGTTCGAGCTGGTTCCGCCAAGCGAGTTCTGGTCTCGGGTGCCGAGTTGGGTCGCCGTAGCGATCGCAGCAAGTGGGGTCGTCATTCTGACCGGTCTGATGTCCACGCGTGCAGTGGCGATCTGCGCGGGAATCATTTTCGCGATTCTCCCCCGCGTCACCGCGGCCGGCATCGAAGCCCGTCCGTACGGTCTGACCTGCGTGGCGAGCGTCTGGCTGACGGTCGTGCTGGTGATTGCACTGCGACGTAAACGGGCGTCAATCTGGCTCTTGTACTCGCTTCTGCTCGCGGTATCGGTAGCGCTGAATATCTATCTGGTACTCATGACGCTTATCCATATCTTTGCCTTGCCCGTGCTCGGCGCAGCGCGACGGCAGTACGGTGCATGGCTGATATCTGTCGGCGCATCGGGCGCCGTGCTTGCCCCGTACCTGCTCTTCCTGGAGCGGCAGACGGGTCAGCTGAGCTGGATTGCGCCGCTGAGCGGCTCCACCGTGGTCGACGTTCTGATAAACCAGTACTTCGAGTACTCAATATCATTCACGGCAGCAGCCTTACTACTGCTCACGGCGACCGCCGTAGTACCGGCGTTTCGCCGACGCTTCAGGGCTATACCCGGTAATCAGAAGCTCCTGTTCTTGTGCGCCGGTTGGGCCGTCATTCCAACGACTTCACTTCTAGCGATATCCGCACTATCGCAACCACTTTACGTTGATCGCTACCTTACGTTCACGTCGCCGGCGATAGCTGTTGTATCGGCGATGAGCGCGCTCAGCATTGGTCGGAAGCCCATCGGCATCGCGCTGATCATTGCAGTTCTCGTTATCGCTGCGCTGCCGAATTACATTCGGCAGCGCAGCGACTACGCCAAGGCGGGGATGGACTACAGCGCGGTGGCTGATCTGATCACCAGGCAGGCATCGCCCGGCGATTGTCTGTTGCTCGACGACACAGTCGATTGGCAGCCGGGTCCGATACGACCGCTCGTTCATGCTCGACGTGACGCTTATGAGCCGCTCGTCGATGTGGGGGCCGGCCAATCGGCGACCTCTACTGGCACACTTTGGGACGAAAATCTTGCACCGTTCACAGTCGCGGACAGGATCGCGAAATGCTCGACCATATGGACTGTTTCGGAGAAGGATCCCGCCCTGGCGACGCACGAGGCCGGAGTCGCACTTCCGCCCGGCCCCCGATTCTCAACGGTCAATGCTTTCTGGGTGCCCCGCGAGTTGGGCTTCCGGCTGGTCGAGCGGTGGCAATTCAATCTCAGCCAAGTCACCAAAGCGGTCCGCTGAGGATTCAGGCGACGGTGCCGACGTGCTCCGCCGATTCACCGATGGTGGCGCCGCCGTCACCGACGATCGTGCGCATCAAGACCTGGTGCTCGCGGTCTCCGCGGTCGGCTGCGCGGTCGATTCCCCCGGGCAGTGCGATCGCGGCGATGCTGCGGGTCAGGTTCACGGGCAGCCGCAGCGCCGGATACCACGGCAGGTGCGGCCGCAGACCCAAGGCGCGCATGGTCCGAGGGCCGAGGAAGCCGCTGGTGACCGAAAGGTGTTGCGCCCGAGCGATGCGACGTCGAATGGCGGGCATGGCGTCGTAGCGCCAGATCAGTGGGTCGTCGGCCATCGGAACGGCCAGCTGTCGCGACGACTCGTCAGGCTCCGCCAGTGCCCCGAGGGTGTGATAGAGCACCCGGATGCTGTCGCGGAAGCTGCGCGGCAGCCACTCGTCCTCCACGCCCATCAGCCAGCCGACGTAGCGGGTCAGGTGAGCGACGGCCTCATACTCCTTCGGCCGCAACACGATTCCCATCCCCACAACGCCCACGGCGGGTGCGACCAGGGCACCGATCAGCGTCGCCGCCATGTCGGTCTGGTTGATCGGGACGCCCCACTCCTCGGCGCGCCAGTCCGGCATCGCGGCCACATGCTTGCGCACGAGCCCATGGATCAGCCGCACCCGGAGGGTGGATCGGTAGCCGGCGCCCAGATACTCGAGGCCGCCTTCGGAGATGACATCCATCGCCCACTGCATCGTCTCGGCGAAGCGCTTGTTCGAGCCCTTCTCGAGGGCCCCGGTGCGCAGCAGCGTCTTGTTGAAACCCGAGAACTGGTAGCCGCCGAGAAGCGATACGTCACGGGCGACGTACATACCGTCGGCGCCGCCGCGACGCAGCGCGCGCTGTCCGCGGCGCAGCTTCTGGGGGTCGACCCAGTCCGGAAGCTTCTCCACGGCCTTGAAGAACTCGCGCAGTGGCTCCGCAGCTTCGGCGACCGCATCGATGCCGTGGGTCAGTGCCCTGTCGAACAACGGACGTGTCTGTTTGACGCCGACGGTCGACATCCATTCGACGAGGCGATCCACCGGCTCATCGCCGACCGTCAACCGCTCGCCCAGCCGTCGCCACTGCTGTGGTGTGGGCTCGCCGATGCCCATCGCCTTGGCCACGACGCGAATGCCGGCTGGCACGGGGCGGGGTCGCTCCGGGTGACGCGTCGGGATAGGACGCTGCATCGTCTCGATTCCCTTCAAGCC
This sequence comes from Mycobacterium sp. 1164985.4, assembly GCF_001668575.1. Classification (GTDB taxonomy): domain Bacteria; phylum Actinomycetota; class Actinomycetes; order Mycobacteriales; family Mycobacteriaceae; genus Mycobacterium. The sequence continues at coordinate 84,669 of NZ_LZMD01000053.1, read as the reverse complement.
AGGCTGACAACGCGTGTAGTCGAAACTATTCGCGCACATCGCCGGGTGTCAATCGGTGTTTTCACAGCCCGCTCATAGGTGGCACATGACGGGCTCATCGAAACGGCTCGCATGATGTCAGACATGACCGAAACACCCGAACCCGCGACCACCCCTGTGGCCGCAACACCTGAGCAGGACCCCGTCGCCCCGCGCCGCTCGAGGCTCGGCGCCGCGGCGGCCTGGGTCGGCATCGTCGCCGGTGTCGTGTTCATCGTCGCGGTGATCTTCTTCTCCGGATTCATCCTCGGCGCGCACTCCGGTGGTCATCACCGCGGCGGCCATCACGGCGGCTACGACCGCGGTACCGCGATCTTCCACCGCGGCCCGCCGCCGGGGTTCCCGATGGGACCGGGCGCGGAGTTCGGCCGCCCGCCCTCCGGCGGCCCGGGCAACTCGCAGGGTCCGCGGTTCCAGCCGCCCGCGCCTCCGCAGTCGCCAGAGTCGCCGACCACATCCGCGCCGGCCCGCCCGTAACGCTCACGACCCTCGAGGGCCCGGTGCATCCGGGTCCTCGAGTCGTCTTTGCAGGACGGCGTCTCGTCGACAGCACGGTCGCATGTGGTGTTCACTCAGATCGAGATTTTGGCCGGTATGCGGCTTTTCATCGATCTGAGTGCACACCAGGGCCGATTGGCGAGCAGGAGACGGGTGTCTTGCCCTCCTCGCGTGGGCTGGCATGATCGAGCCCATGAGCATTGAGGTCAAGTACACCGCAGAGTCCACCGCATCCGGAGGCGGCCGCGACGGCCACGTCCGTTCCTCCGACGGAAAGATCGATCTCGATACGCGTCCGCCCAAGGAGCTCGGCGGCAGCGGCGAGGGCGTGAACCCCGAACTGCTGTTCTCATCGGGTTACGCGGCATGCTTCCTCGGCGCGCTGCGGCTGCAGGCCCGCAACAACAAGATCGACATCGACGAGGCCACCTCGATCACCGCGCAGGTCGGCTTCGGTCCGGACTCCGAGGGCGGCTTCGGGCTCACGGCTCACCTGATCGGCTACCTGCCGGGCCTCGAGCAGAGCGTGGCCGACGACCTGATGGCGAAGGCGCACGACTTCTGCCCCTACTCGAAGGCCACACGCGGCAACATCGAAGTCAAGTTGTCCGCGAAGGTCTGATCGATGCGGGCGGTCGCCGCAGCGGGCGTCGGCGTGGTCATCGGCTTGTCGATGGTGGCGCCCGCCGGCCTCGCCTCAGCGCGCCCTTCGGATCCGGGCGTGGTGAACTACGCCGTGCTGCCGAAGGGCTCGGTGGGCAACATCGTCGGCGCCACAATGCGATTCGAGTCGTTGTTCACCGAACCGGTGCAGACCTTCTCGGTCGATAATCCGGCGTGTAACAACTGGGCCGACGTCGGGCTACCCGACGTCTACTCCGATCCGGACCTCGCGTCGTTCAACGGTGCGGTGACCCAGGAGTCGCCCACCGACGCGGCGCATATGGTCAAACAGGCGGTCGGCGTGTTCGCGACCACCGACGCCGCCGACCGAGCCTTCCATCGCGTCGTCGACCGCACGGCCGGCTGCAACGGTCAGACCACCGCGATGCACCTGGATAACTTCACGACCCAGGTGTGGACCTTCACCGGTGGGCCCGCCTCGGCGACGGACGCCGACTGGGTCAAACAGGAGGCGGGTACGGATAGGCGCTGCTTCACCACTACACGCAAACGCGAGAACGTTTTGCTCCAAGCCAAGGTCTGCCAGTCCGGCAACGGCGGACCCGCGGTGAACGCACTGGCAGGGGCGATGCAGAACACGCTCGGGCAGTAGCGCCAAGTGGCATTCGAGTTCGCGTAACGAAGGCGTCATCCAAAAAACGCGAGACTTTGTCGGTCACGTCTGGAAGATGGTTGAAGGGGGCGAGCGGTCCACTCCCGGAAGGGGATGGTTGGAATGACTTTCACCATCACGTCCGAGGTGGATGACGCGCACCCACCGCCGGCCGGGTCCGTCCAGCTGACCAGCGCCGACGCCGCTGCTCGCCGCGTTGCCGACACGTGTCTGCGCGACGGTCCGGTAGGGCAGGTGGGGCTCGAGATCGAGGCGCACTGCTTCGATCTGGCCGATCCCATGCGAAGGCCCGCGTGGGCTGAGCTCACCGCGATCATCGCCGACTTACCGCCGCTGCCCGGGAGCAGCAGGGTCACCGTCGAGCCCGGCGGCGCCGTCGAGTTGTCCGGGCCACCGCTTGCGGGTCCGCTCGCCGCGATCGACGCCATGATCGCCGACCGCGCCGTGCTGCGCGCGGCGTTCGCGCGCGCCGGGTTCGGGCTCGTGCTGCTGGGGGCAGACCCGTTGCGGCCACCCGAACGGGTCAATCCGGGCGCGCGCTACCGGGCGATGGAGGCGTTCTTCACCGCAAGCGGTACCGCGGCTGCGGGCGCGGCGATGATGACCTCGACCGCCTCGGTGCAGATCAACCTCGATGCGGGCCCCCGGGAGGGCTGGGCGGACCGGGTGCGGCTCGCCCACGCGCTCGGGCCGACGATGGTCGCGATCGCTGCGAATTCGCCGCTGCTCGGCGCGGAGTTCTCCGGGTGGCAGTCGTCGCGCCAACGTGTCTGGAGCCAGCTGGATTCCGCCCGCTGTGGACCGGTCCTCGGTGAGATCGGCGACGACCCCGCCAGCGACTGGGCGCACTATGCGCTCAAGGCGCCGGTGATGCTCGTCAACCACGCCGATGCCGACGCCGAACCGGTCTCCGAATGGGTGCCGTTCGCTGACTGGGCCGACGGACGGGTCGAGCTCGGGGCGCGCCGTCCCACCGTGGCCGATCTCGACTATCACCTGACGACGTTGTTTCCGCCGGTGCGGCCGCGCCAGTGGCTCGAGATTCGCTATCTGGACAGCGCGCCGGACGCGGTCTGGCCGGCGGTCGCGTTCACGCTCGTCACCCTGCTCGACGACCCGGCGGCCGCCGACCTCGCCGCCGAGGCCACCGAGCCCGTCGCCACCGAATGGGACCAGGCGGCCCGCGTCGGCCTGGCCGATCCGCGGCTGCAGATCGCAGCCGAACGGTGCGTGCAGGCGGCCGCCGAACGAGCCCCGGCCGAACTCGAGGAATCGATGCAGCAACTGTTGCGTTCGGTCGAACAGGGACGGTGCCCGGCCGACGACTTCGCCGAGCGCGCCGCACAACACGGGATCGCGGTCGCGGTCACGCAACTGGCACGAGGGGAACTGTGACGCCTCGCGAAACCATCGCGCGCGAACTGACCACGGCACGGGGGCGCACCTTGCGGCTCGTCGACTTCGACGACGCCGAGCTGGGCCGCCAGTACAGCCCGCTGATGAGCCCGCTGGTGTGGGATCTCGCGCACATCGGGCAGCAGGAGGAGCTGTGGCTGCTGCGCGACGGCAACCCGGACCGGCCGGGGATGCTGCGTCCGGAGGTCGAACGCCTCTACGACGCCTTCGTCAACTCGCGAGCCAGCCGCGTGAACCTCCCGCTGCTGCCGCCGTCCGACGCCAGGACCTACTGCGCGACCGTGCGAGACAAGGTGCTCGAGACGTTGGACGGGCTGCCCGAGGACGACCCGGGGTTCGCTTTCGGGCTCGTCATCAGCCACGAGAACCAGCACGACGAAACCATGCTGCAGGCGCTGAACCTCCGCGGCGGGCCGCCGCTGCTCGAGCCCGGGATTCCGCTTCCCGAAGGCCGCCCCGAGGTGGCCGGCACCTCGGTTCTGGTGCCCGGTGGCGAGTTCGTGCTCGGCGTCGACGCCGCCACCGAACCCTTCTCACTGGACAACGAACGTCCCGCGCACACCGTCGACGTTCCTGCCTTTCGCATCGGTCGCGTCCCGGTGACCAACGGCGAGTGGCGCCGGTTCATCGACGACGGCGGATACGACGAACCCCGGTGGTGGTCGGACCGCGGTTGGAAGCACCGGACGGAGGCGGATCTTCGGGCGCCGCAGTTCTGGAATCCGGATGGCACGCGCACCCGGTTCGGCCACGTCGAGGAGATCCCGGACACCGAACCGGCCCAGCACGTCACGTTCTTCGAAGCCGAGGCGTACGCGGCGTGGGCGGGCGCCCGGCTGCCCACCGAGGTGGAATGGGAGAAGGCGTGTGCCTGGGACCCGGCCGTCGGCGCGCGCCGCCGTTATCCCTGGGGCACAAGCGAACCCACCACGGCGCTGGCCAACCTCGGTGGCGATGCGCTGCGCCCGGCACCCGTCGGCGCGTATCCCGCCGGCGCCTCCGCCTACGGAGCCGAACAGATGCTCGGTGACGTGTGGGAGTGGACGACGTCGCCGCTGCGGCCGTGGCCGGGATTCACGCCGATGATCTACGAGCGCTACTCACAGCCCTTCTTCGAAGGTGTTGGGGCTGGTGACTACAAGGTCTTGCGCGGCGGGTCGTGGGCGGTCGCATCGAGCATCCTGCGGCCCAGCTTCCGCAACTGGGATCACCCGATCCGCCGCCAGATCTTCTCCGGTGTGCGCCTGGCCTGGGACGTCGGCGATGAGCCGCTTGCGCGAAGAGAGAATGCTGGCGATGAGCCGCTTGCGCGAAGAGAGAATGCTGGCGATGAGCCGCTTGCGCGAAGAGAGAATGCTTGATGTGCAGGCATCTCGGGTGGCTCGGCGAGCCGGTGTCGGTGGCGTCGCTCATCCTCGACCCCGCGAACGGGCTTCTGGTGCAGTCGTATTCACCGCGCCGCCAGAAGCACGGCCTGATGAACGCCGACGGTTGGGGCGTGGGCTTCTTCGACGGCCGGACCCCTCGCCGCTGGCGCAGCGCGACGCCGATGTGGGGCGACGCGTCGCTCGCCTCGGTCGCGCCGGCCTTGCGCAGCGGTTGCGTCGTCGCGGCGGTTCGGTCGGCGAGCGTCGGCATGCCGATCGAGGCGACGGCGGCGGCCCCATTCACCGATGGGCACTGGCTGCTCTCCCACAACGGCCTGGTTGATCGCGCGGTTATGCCGCTGTCCTCCCGCGCCGAGTCGACCAACGACAGCGCCCTGCTCGCGGCGCTGATCTTCGACCGCGGGCTGGACTCGCTCGGACAGACCATCACCGAGGTGGCCGCGGCCGATCCGAACGCTCGGCTGAACATATTGGCGGGCAACGGAACACGGCTGCTCGCGACCACCTGGGGCGACACACTGTCGGTGTTGCGCCGCGCCGACGGTGTCGTCCTGGCCAGTGAACCCTACGACGACGACCCGGCCTGGGAGGAGATCCCGGATCGGCACCTTGTCGAGGTTTCGCCCTCCGGCGTGCACCTGCTCGAACTGAAGGGATCCTGATGACAGTCCAGCGGGGAGCCGATCGCGCGGGCACGCTGTCGTTGTCCAATTACCTGTCCGCCGACTCGGCAGCGACCGCGCTGCGTCGCGATGTGCTCGAAGGACTGACCTCGTCACCGAAGTCGTTGCCGCCCAAGTGGTTCTACGACCCCGTCGGCAGTGACCTGTTCGATCGGATCACGCGGCTGCCCGAGTACTATCCGACCCGCGCCGAGGCCGAGATCCTGCGGGACCGGTCGGCCGAGATCGCCGCGGCATCCGGTGCGGACACGTTGGTCGAACTGGGCAGCGGCACATCGGAGAAGACCCGCCTGCTGCTCGACGCCTTGCGCGACAACGGCTCGCTTCGGCGGTTCATCCCGTTCGACGTCGACGCGAGCGTGCTCGCCGCCGCGGGCGCGGCGCTTCAGGACGAGTACCCCGGACTCGAGATCGACGCCGTGTGCGGCGATTTCGAGGAGCACCTCGACCAGATCCCCCGCCGCGGACGCCGTCTTGTCGCGTTCTTGGGCTCGACGATCGGCAACCTCACCGCCGGTCCGCGTGCCGAGTTTCTGGCGGCCCTGTCCGAAACACTTCGACCCGGTGACAGCCTCGTTCTGGGTACCGACCTGGTGAAGGACACCGACCGCCTGGTGTGCGCCTACGACGACAGCGCGGGCGTGACCGCGCGCTTCAACCGCAACGTACTGGCGGTCGTGAACCGTGAACTCGGCGCCGATTTCGATCTGGACATGTTCGAGCATGTGGCGCGCTGGAACGCCGACGACGAGCGTATCGAGATGTGGCTGCGCGCCACCGAAGCTCAGCGGGTCCGTGTCCGCGACCTCGAACTGACCGTCGAGTTCGCGGCCGGTGAGGCGATGCTGACCGAGGTGTCGTGCAAGTTCCGGTCCGAGGGCGTCCAGGCCGAACTCGCTGCGGCAGGGCTGCGGATGACGCATTGGTGGACCGACGCCGCGGGCGACTTCGGGCTCTCGCTGTCGACGAAATGACCCTCGGGCAGCGGTGGCGGTCGGCCCGCCCGGCGGTCGCCGGAGTGCACCTGGACAGCGGCGCCTGTTCCCGTCAGAGCTTCGCGGCCATCGAGGCGGCCGCCCAGCACGCGCGCCACGAGGCCGAGGTCGGCGGTTACGTCGCCGCCGAGGCCGCCGCCCCGGCGCTCGACGCGGGCCGCGCCGCGCTCGGCGCCCTGACCGGGTTGGCGCGCAGCGACATCGTGTTCACCACCGGGGCGAACGCCGCGCTGGACCTGCTGCTGAGCGCCTGGCCCGGCCGTCGCACTCTGGCGTGTCTGCCTGGCGAGTACGGCCCGAACCTGGCGATCATGGCCGCGAACGGTTTCGCCGTCCGCGCATTGCCCGCCGACGATGACGGCCGGCTCGACCCCGAGGCGGCCGCCCGCGACCTCGCCGGCGATCCGCCTGCGCTGGTGCACCTGACGGCGCTGGCCAGTCACCGCGGACTCGCTCAGCCGCTCTCGGCGCTGGCCGCCACATGCGCGGAGCTCGGTGTGCCACTGGCCGTCGACGCCGCCCAGGCGCTCGGCCATCTCGACTGCGCGGTCACCCCGGCGGCGATCTACGGTTCTTCGCGCAAGTGGATCGCGGGTCCGCGGGGCGTCGGTTTTCTGGCGGTCCATCGCGTCCTAGCGCAGCGCCTGCGGCCCCGGCTGCCACCGCCCGAGTGGAACCTACCGCTGCCGGTCCTGTCGCGGTTGGAGCATGGGGAGGCGAATATCGCTGCGCGCGTGGGCTTCTCGGTCGCGCTGGGAGAGCACCTGGCACACGGGCCGGAGCGGGTCCGGGCCCGATTGGCCGAGGTGGGCGCGATGACCCGCGACGCTTTGGCCCGCGTCAGGGGTTGGCGGGTGGTCGAGCCGCGCGACGAGCCGACCGCGATCACCACGCTGGCGCCGACCAACGGTGCCGACCCCCAGGAGGTGCGCAAGCGGTTGATCGCCGAACACCGGATCGTCACCACCTACGCCGACGCGCAGCGGGCTCCGTTCGAGATGGCTGCGCCCGTGCTGCGGGCCTCCCCGCACGTCGACGTCACGCCCGAGGAGCTCGAACGGTTCGCCGCGGCGTTGGCCGCCGTCGGGTGAGGGTTCAGCCGGTTCGGTGCACCACCAAGGTCGCCCGGTATTCCGAAAGAGGCGGCGCGTCATCAGGCGTGCGGGGATAGGGATCGAGCGCCTGCAGCGTCAGCTCGTAGTCACCCGTCTGGACCGTCTGCCGGTTCTGGCCAGGCGCGGGATTGGTGTTGAACTCGACGGTCTCCTCGCCGGCGCGTCCGTCGTCGACCATGACGATGACGCGCGCCTGACCTGTCCAGAAGCATTCGACCTCGGTGGGGCAGCGCGAATCCTCCGGCACCGCGGTGAACCGCAGGCGCAGCGGCTCACCGGCGAGCGAGGCCTGCCGACCGCCGGCCAGGACGAACGGCCGGTCGAGCCGGGCTTCGACGGTGTCCGCGCGCGCCTGCAGACCGCCGTGGCACGCCGCCGCCACGGCGACGAGAACCAGCAGCCAGAAACCGCGAACGACCGCCCTCACTCGTCGAAGCCCTCGTCCCAGGTGTGCACGGGCTCGTTGCTGTGCATCCGCGCCCCGTACCGGCGCAGCATCTCCGCCAGTGCGGCGGGCCGCGCCATACCGCGCTCCTGCAGCGCGCGCACGGTCGCGACCTGCCAGGTGGCGCCGTTGCGCCCCGTCTTCGCGCGGCCCTCGATCACCCCGAGGTACCGGTCGCGCACCTCCGCGGCGACCTCCCAGCGGCGCAGGCCCTCGTCGGCCATCGGCAACAGCTGGCGCAGCACCAGCTCGTCGGCCGTCGCCTCGCCATAGCCGGGCCAGTACAGCCTTGCGTCCATCCCGTGCTGCGCGGCCGCGATGAAATTGTGTTGCGCCGCAGCGAAACTCATCTTCGTCCACAGCGGTCTGTCCTCTTCGGACAGCGCCCGCAGCGTGCCGTAGTAGAACGCGGCGTTGGCCATCATGTCGACGACGGTCGGCCCGGCGGGCAGCACCCGGTTCTCCACCCGCAGATGGGGGCGACCGTTCACGACGTCGTAGACCGGCCGGTTCCACCGGTAGATGGTCCCGTTGTGCAGTCGCAGCTCGGAGAGTTTCGGCGTACGGCCCTCGGCGAGTTCGCGGACCGGATCCTCGTCGGACAGTTCCGGTAGCAGCGACGGGAAGTAGCGCACGTTCTCCTCGAACAGGTCGAAGATCGACGTGATCCAGCGTTCGCCGAACCACACGCGCGGGCGGACGCCCTGGGCCTTGAGTTCGTCGGGGCGGGTGTCGGTGGCCTGGGCGAACAGCTCGATGCGCGTCTCGGCCCACAGTTCGTGGCCGAAGAAGTACGGGGAGTTGGCCCCCAGCGCCAATTGCGGACCCGCCAGCACCTGAGCGGCGTTCCAGTTCTGGGCGAAGTCGGCAGGTGACACCTGAAGATGCAGTTGCATGCTCGTGCACGCGGACTCCGGTGCGATCGAGGCGGTCTGCAGGCTCAGCCGCTCGGGGCCGGCGATGTCGATCAGGATGTCCTCGCCGCGGGCGGTGAAGATCGAGTCGTTGAGCGCCTGATATCGCGTCGACTCGCTCATCCATCGTCCGGCCAGGTGTTCGGGCAACAGCGTCGGCAAGATCCCAATCATCACGATGTGCGCCTCGTGACGGTTGGCCTTCATCTCCGCCGCGTTGAGGCTCGCCCGCACCTCGGTCTCCAGGTCGAGCGCTGCGCGTCCCGGCAGACGTCGCGGGGGCACGTTGAATTCGATGTTGTAGGCGCCCAGTTCGGTTTGGTACGCCGGATCGGCGATGGCCTGAAGGACCTCGGCGTTGCTCATCGCGGGCTGATATGCCGAGTCGACCAGATTGCATTCGATCTCCATGCCGGTCAGCGGCCGTTCGAAGTCGAAGCTCGACTGGGCGAGCATGGTCTCGAAGACGTCGAGGCACTGTTGCACCTTGCGCCGGTACTCCCGGCGGTGCGCGCCGGTGTAGCCGGTGCCCTTCACTTCCTCGCCCACACCGCCATTGTCGGCGAGCGTGCGTGTTTGCACCCGAACACGCCGCGATTCGTCGACATTTGCGCACACTCGCCACCCGGACACCGGCTTAAAGCCGGGCGGGATGGGTAGGTGAAGACGATGGATGTCACCGTCACCTTCATCGGCAACGCCACCACGTTGATCTCGGGCGGACGGGACGACGGCGATGAGCGCTCGCGCGAAGAGCAGATAACCCTGTTGACCGACCCGAACTTCCTGCACCAGGGCCAGCATGCGTACCTCGGCTATGGGTTGGTGTCCAAACGGCGCAAAGGCCCGGCCCTCGACATCGAACAGTTGCCCGCGCTCGACGGGGTGGTGCTGTCGCATATGCACGGCGACCACTGGGACCGGGTGTCGCAGAGCAGGCTCGACCAGGGACTGCCGATCCTGACGACTCCGCACGCCGCCAAACGGCTGGAACACCGGGGTTTCGCCCGCGCGCTCGCCCTCGACACGTGGCAGCACCACACGATCACCAAGGGGGCGATGAGTGTCACCGTCACCAGCCTGCCCGGCCGTCACGCGCCCACCCCCGTCGACCGCTTCCTGCCGCCGGTGATGGGCAGCATGATCGAGTTCACCGACGGGGCCGCCCGACGTCGGCTCTACGTCTCCGGGGACACCTTGCTCGTCGACGAATTACGCGAGATTCCAGTCCGTTTCGAGTCGATCGACGTGGGTGTGCTGCACCTGGGAGGAACGCGGCTGCCGTTCGGCCGGCATCTGCCGTTCGGTCTGACCGTGACGATGGACGGTCAGCAGGGCGCCGATGCGGTCGAACTCCTCGAGCTCCCCCGGATGATTCCGGTGCACTTCGACGACTACGGGGTGTTCGCGTCCCCGCTGTCCGACTTCGTCGACGAGATGAAGCGACGCGGGCTCTCCGACCGGATCATCGAATTGGAGCGTGGTTCCTCGGTCACCGTTTGATACTTACGCGGTGTCAGCACCATGGCCGAGCGACCTCGACCAAGGCGGGCTCGAACAGGTCTCCAGGGCCGACCGGGTCGCCTCGCTGACGGGTGTCCGGGCCGTCGCGGCGCTGCTCGTCATGGCCACCCACGCCGCATACGGCACCGGCGCCTACAACCACGGTTACGCCGGACTGGTGTTCGCCCGCATGGAAATCGGCGTCGCGATCTTCTTCGTCCTCTCCGGATTCTTGTTGTTCAACGGGTGGGTGCGGGCAGCAGCGACCGGTGGCGCGGCGCCGAGCACTCGCCGATACGCCCGAAATCGGGTGCGCCGCATCATGCCCGCCTATGTGGTGACGGTCCTGGTGGCGTTCGCGCTATACGAATTCCGCACCATCGAGCCCAATCCCGGGCATACGTGGCTTGGCTTGTTGCGCAATCTGACGCTCACCCAGATATACAGCCCGAACTACATCACCGCCTACATGCATCAGGGGCTGACCCAGATGTGGAGTCTCGCGGTCGAAGTGGCGTTCTACGCCGCACTGCCGTTGTTGGCGTATCTGTTGTTGATCGTCCTGTGCCGGCGGAGGTGGCGACCGGGTGTGCTGTTGGCCGGGCTCGCGGCGCTCGCCGCGGTGAGCCCGCTGTGGCTGTATGTCATCCACACCACCGACTGGCTGCCGAACGGGGCGGGAATGTGGCTGCCGCACTACCTGGTGTGGTTCATCGGCGGTATGACCTTGAGTGTGCTGGCGTACAACGGTATTCGATGCTACGCGGTACTGGCGCTGCCGCTCGCGGTATTTGCGTATCTGGTCGTGTCGACGCCGATCGCCGGACGCACCGACGCGCCGGCCCTGAACCTCGGGGAGGACATCGCAAAGGTGGTGTTCTACGCGGCGATCGCAACACTGGTCGTCGCCCCGCTGGCGCTCGGTGACACCGGCTGGTACGCAAGGTTACTCAGTAGCGGCCCGATGGTGTGGCTGGGCGAGATCTCGTACGAGATTTTCCTACTGCACGTCATCGTGATGGAGATCGCGCTGGTGTCGGTGCTGCGGTGGCCCGTGTACACCGGTTCGGTGGTCGTGTTGTTCCTCGTGACCCTGATTCTCACGATTCCGGTTGCGTGGCTTCTGCATCGGATCACACGCCCGCGGAGCTGACCTGCGGCGTCACACGTTTGGCGGGCGAAAAGTGGGGTATCAACCTCGGCGTGAGGATGATTGGGTATCTGTTGGTACGGCATCCGGGTCTGTACGACGTGCTCGATGCCCTCATCGAGTTCGGCTATCAGCGTTGGTCGTTGGATCGCGGCGCCGCGTCGGCGCGTCGCGCCACCACGACCTGAGGGCTCAGTAGCCCGCCGCGCAGCTCGACCTCGATTGCGGGATCGGCATGTTCGGCCAGTGCCCGCAGCGCCGACGGACTGTAGGAACGCAGTGAGGTCGCGACGCCGTCGCGCACGAACGGCAACAGCCGCGCGAACGGCAGCACGGTCGCCAGGCGTATGACGTGTAGCGGCGACGGCGGCCGCGGGAGGTCGATGATCAACAGCGTGTCGGCCACCCGGGTGCCTTCGGCGAACGCCCGTACGGCCGCCGCGGGCGGCAGGTGGTGAAACGACAGCGCGAACACCGCGAGGTCGAATGACCCGTCGGCGGCGTCGATCGCCGTGGCGTCCATCGCGCGAACCTTCGTGCGTGGATGCGCACCGAGATCGCTCGCGGCCATCGCCGCCACGGCCGCTGCGTCGATATCGGTGACCGTCAACCGAACCGCCGGATGCCAGTCGAGGAGCTTGCGCGACAACTCGCCGTTGCCCGCGCCGAGCTCGAGGATCCTGGGGTCCGCGACGTCTTCGACCTGTGCGAGCACGAGCTCGGCGAATCGCTCGGTACTGCCGAACCATCCACCCGTCAGCTCGAGCGCCCGGATCACGCCGCGCCTGCGCGCGACGTCGGTAGACGGATCGGATTTTCGGTCGCTCTGCAGCAATCGGTCCAGGCAGGACGCGTCCGGACCGCCGCGCGGCATCTGGTCGATCGCCGACGTCGCCGGCCTTCCGGACGTGATCTCGGCGGGCTTTTCGGCCATGTAGTCCATGATGGACGACGGACCGCAGCGAGAGGGGAGTGCACGTTGGCTCGAAACGCCGAGTTCATCGCCGCGATCGATCAGGGCACCACCAGCACCAGGTGCATGATCTTCGACCACGGCGGTGCCGAGATCGGCCGCCACCAGCTCGAGCACGAGCAGGTCCTGCCGAAGGCGGGATGGGTCGAGCACAATCCCGTCGAGATCTGGGAGCGCACGGCGGCGGTGATCATGTCGGCGCTCAACAAGACGAACCTGTCGGCGACCGACCTGGCCGCGCTCGGCATCACCAACCAGCGCGAGACCGCGCTGGTCTGGAACAAGCGGACCGGCAGGCCCTACTACAACGCGATCGTGTGGCAGGACACCCGCACCGACCGCATCGCCTCGGCGCTGGACCGCGACGGCCGCGGTGACGTGATTCGCCGCAAGGCCGGCCTGCCGCCCGCGACGTATTTCTCCGGCGGCAAGGTGCAGTGGATCCTGGAGAACGTCGACGGGGTGCGCCGCGACGCGGAGAACGGTGACGCGCTGTTCGGGACCCCCGACTCCTGGGTGCTGTGGAATTTGACCGGTGGAACGCGCGGCGGGGTGCACGTCACCGACGTCACCAACGCCAGCCGCACCATGTTGATGAACCTCGAGACGCTGGACTGGGACGATGAGTTGTTGTCGTTCTTCGACATTCCGCGACAGATGCTGCCCGAGATCAAGCCGTCGTCATGCCCGGAGGCCTACGGCATCACCCGCGACGACGGTCCCGTCTCCGGTCAGGTGCCGCTGACCGGCGCGCTCGGCGACCAGCAGGCCGCGATGGTCGGTCAGGTCTGCCTGGAGGCCGGGGAGGCCAAGAACACGTACGGCACAGGCAATTTCCTGCTGCTCAACACCGGCGAGAAGATCGTCCGGTCCGAGAACGGGCTGTTGACCACGGTGTGTTACCAGTTCGGTGACGCGAAACCCGTTTACGCCCTGGAGGGTTCGATCGCGGTCACCGGTTCGGCGGTGCAGTGGTTGCGCGATCAGCTGGGCATCATCAGCGGTGCGTCGCAGAGCGAGGCCCTGGCGCGCCAGGTCGAGGACAACGGCGGCGTGTACTTCGTGCCGGCGTTCTCCGGACTCTTTGCGCCGTACTGGCGTTCGGACGCCCGCGGGGCGATCGTCGGCCTCTCGCGGTACAACACGAACGCCCACCTGGCCCGCGCGACGCTCGAGGCGATCTGCTACCAGAGCCGCGACGTCGTCGACGCGATGGAGGCCGACTCCGGGGTTCACATGGAGGTCCTCAAGGTCGACGGCGGCATCACCGCCAACGACCTCTGCATGCAGATCCAGGCCGACGTGCTGGGCGTCGACGTGGTCAAACCGGTCGTCGCCGAGACGACGGCTCTGGGCGCGGCCTACGCGGCGGGGCTGGCGGTGGGGTTCTGGGAGAACGCGGACGACCTGCGGGCCAACTGGCAGGAAGGCAGGCGCTGGACGCCGTCATGGAGCGACGAGCAGCGCGAATCCGGTTACGCCGGTTGGCAGAAGGCGGTGCAGCGCACGCTGGACTGGGTCGACGTCGATTAGGCAGAGGCGTCGAGCTGGCGCTTGGTCTCCTCGTCGAGTTCGATGTCGGCGACGGCGGTGTTCTCCTCGAGATGGTTCACCGACGACGTGCCCGGGATCAGCAACACGTTCGGTGCCACCGACAGCGTCCAGGCGAGCACGATCTGTGCCGGTGTACGCCCGAGCTTTTCGGCTTCCCGCTTGACCGCCGGATGGCCGAGCACCGGATTGTCGGCGACGAAGCCCGAGCCGAGCGGGAAGAACGGTACGAACGCGATCCCGCGCTCGGCGCACGCGTCGAGCACCGGCTGCGAGCTGCGATCGATGAGGTTGTAGGCGTTCTGCACGCAGACGATGTCGGTGCGGTCCAGCGCGATTCGCAGATGGTCAACGCCGACGCTGCTCAACCCGATGCCGCCGATCAGCCCTTCCTCGCGCGCCTTGATCATCGCGGTCAGCTGACGGTCGAACAACCCGCGGTCCAGCGGCGCGATGCCGCTGGGGTCCCCGGAGTGCACACGCAGGTTGACCGCGGCCAACCGGTCGGTGTCCAGGGTGCGCAGGTTTTCTTCGATGCTGGCCCGCAGCTGATCGGGTTCCTGGGCGGGTAGCCACGCGCCGGCGTCGTCTCGGACGGCACCGACCTTGCTCACCAGCGCGAGGTCGGCCGGGTAGGGATGCAACGCCTCGCGAATCAGTTCGTTGGCGACGTCGGGCCCGTAGAACTGCGCAGTGTCGATGTGGTTGATCCCCAGCTCGACGGCCCGCCGCAGCACGGCTCGTGCGTGGTCACGGTCCCGCGGTGGGCCGAGAACCCCGGGTCCCGGCAGTTGCATTGCGCCGAATCCGACGCGGCCGACATGGAAAGAACCCAGCGGGAAGGTCTGCATACTCAATCCGTACACCCTTCCCGCCGGGCTTATTCCGGCTAGGGGTTATTCGGAGTCGCCGAGGATGCCGTAGATCTCGCGGCGGGCGTTGTTCACGATCTCGACGATCCGCTGCTGTTCTTCCTCGTTCGTGGTGTACGCAGCCTGTGCGATGGCACCCGTCAACTGCGCGACGGCGCTCTGAAGATTCACGTGGCCCGGCTCGACACTGTCTGCAATCTCCTCCCATGGCGGGGTCACGACCTTGTCGGCCGCGGCGCGTCCGGCATCAGTGAGCTCGAAAAGCTTCTTGCTGCCGTCACTTTCAGTGGCCACGATCAGGCCTTCGTCGACGAGCAGTTGCAGGGTTGGGTACACCGATCCCGGACTCGGGCGCCATAGGTTCGCGGTGCGTTCAGCGATCTCCTGGATCATTTCGTACCCGTGCATGGGCCGCTCGGCGAGCAGTTTGAGTATTGCCGAGCGAACCTCGCCGCGACGGCCTCGGCCGCGACGCCGGCCACCGCCCGCCCCGAAACCACCACGCATGCCGAATCCAGCGCGCGGGTCGAGACCCATGGGAAAGACAGGGACGGGTACGAAGCCACGAATACGGCCACCGCCACCTTCCGCGTTCTGCTGACGGAACTGTTCGCGAAGCTGCTCGCGCAGCGCACGGTGAGCGTGCCGAACCTGGCTCCACTGGTCTTGTAGTAAGCGGCGATCGAGCGGGATGAAGCTGAGGCCGTCGGGAGGCGGGGTGAAAGCACTTGACGGGTTGAACGGATTGGTCATGTGGTTCCTTCGATCGAGTGCGGCACTCCGATACATTGACGATATATCGGAAACTATCGCGATGCAACGATCTGTGGGTTGCTGATCCAACGACGCATCGCCGGTCGGGGCGCCGCGAATGGCTAGCCAGGCGGGGTAAAACCGCTGCTCTCGGACGACGGCGGAACCGGCTGCCACGCAGGCTGACCCTGGCCCGGCCACACCGGCGGGGGTGGTGCCTGCGGCATCACCTGCAGTCGAGCCAACTCCCGGCGATGCCGCTCGGCCAGCACGGCGGCGAGTACCAGCTGCGGCGGCGCACCGGGGGGCGGTGGCGGAGAGATCTGAGCGACGACATCGGTCGTGATCCGGTAGGCCATCTGGTCACGTACCGTCGGATTCAATTGCTCAGCCCGGCTGAGGAACTGGCGCGCCAGCTCGGCCTGCTCCGGGCGTAAGCCGGAGAGTTGCAACGCCGACGCCCACCACGCCAACTGCGGTGGCATCGGCGGTGGGGGCGACATCCGGGGCGTCCGCTCGCTGATAACGATGGTGCCCGCGAAGATGTCGCCGAGCCGTTTCCCCTTGGCCGACACCAGGCTGCAGATAACCGCGGGACCGCCGGCCAGCATCCAGATCTCGACGACGCCCGCGAGCGCGCGGAAGAAGGCCTGCCGGAAGCGTTCTGGACCGCCGTCTTCGGATACCACCCGAAGACCCATCGCCATCTTGCCGAGCGATCGGCCGCGTGTTGCGGTCTCGAACACGAGCGGATATCCGAGCAGCGCAAGGACGGTGAAGATGATGAGCACGGCAGCCGACAGCGCCGAGTCCAGCTGTGTCAGCGTCAGGCTGAAGAGCAGTATCCCGATCAGGTACAGCAGGAACACGACGGTGATGTCGATCAGGATCGCGACCGCCCGTACGGGCAGCTGGGCGATCTGAACGTCGAGCACCACCGCGTCGCCGGTCACGACGGGTTCCTGCTGCCAGACCATAAGCGTCAACGCTACTAGGATTCAGCGCGTGGATGTCGACGCGTTCGTGCTCGCGCACCGCCCGACGTGGGACCGGCTCGAGCAGCTGATCAAGCGCCGTCGACAGCTCACCGGCGCCGAGGTCGACGAGTTGGTCGACCTGTACCAGCGCGTGTCGACGCATCTGTCGATCATGCGTACCGCGAGCGCCGACCCCGTGGTGATCGGAAGGCTTTCGGGCCTGATCGCGCAGGCGCGGGCCGCGGTGACGGGCGCGCACGCCCCGCTGTGGCGCGAGTTCGTGCGGTTCTGGACGGTGTCCTTTCCGGTGGTCGCCTACCGCTCCCGGTGGTGGTGGATCGGCACGGCCCTCGCGTTCTTCGCGGTCGCCGCGCTCATCGCCGTATGGGTTTCGGGCAGCCCGGAAGTGCGGGCCATGATCGGGACGCCGGACGAGATCGACCAGATGGTCAACAATGACTTCGCCGCGTATTACAGCGAGCACCCGGCGGCCTCGTTCGCGCTACAGGTTTGGGTGAACAACGCGTGGATCTCGTTGCAGTGCCTGGGTTTTGCGATTCTGCTCGGCATCCCGATCCCGTATGTGGTGTTTCAGAACGCGGCCAACCTCGGCGTGGCCGCGGGGCTGATGTTCGGCGCGGGAAAGGGCGACGTCTTCCTCGGCCTGATCGCCCCGCATGGGCTGCTCGAGCTGACCGCAGTGTTCCTGGCGGCCGGTGCGGGGATGCGGCTGGGCTGGAACGTGATCTCGCCAGGTGATCGACCGCGTGGGCAGGTGCTCGCCGAACAGGGTCGTGCGATCGGCGCCGTCGCGGGCGGGTTGGTGGCGATCCTGTTGATCTCCGGCCTGATCGAGGCGCTGGTGACGCCGTCGCCGTTACCCACTGCGGCGCGCGTCGCAATCGGCGTCGCCGCCGAGATCGGGTTCCTCGCGTACGTCTTCCACTTCGGACGCAGAGCGGAGCGCACCGGCGAGACGGGTGACATCGAGGACGCGCCCGATATCGTGCCGATCGGTTAAAGCCGCCCGGTGGCCTTCATCGCCAGATAGTGGTCGGCCAGTGCGGGCGCCAGCTCGTCGGGCGGGGCATCGACCACGTCGACCCCTCGACTCCGAAGCCGAGAGGCGATCGCCCGCCGTTCGTTACGGGCCCGCTCGGCCGCGGCGGCGTCGTAGACCTGCGGGGCGTCCGTGCGGCCCGCGGCGAGCGTGTCGACGCGGGGGTCGGCGACTGCGGCGACGAGCACGCCGTGCTTGGCCGTGAGTTGTGGCAGCACGGTCAGCAGTCCCTCGTCGAGCGCGGAGGCGTTGAGGTCGGTGAGCAACACCACCAGCGCGCGCCTGCGGACGCGGCGCAGGACGGCGGCGACCATGGCGCCGGCGTCGGACTCGATGAGCGCCGGCTCGATCGGGGCCATCGCCGCCACCAGTTGTGCGAGCAGTTCGGTGCGCGAGGCGTTGAACATCGCGGCCCTCGTGACCCGGTCGTGGGCAAGGAAATCGACGTGGTCGCCGGCCCGCGAGGCCAGTGCGGCCAGCAGCAGCGCGGCGTCCATCGACCAGTCCAGCCGCGGCCACCCCGACGGGTCCTCGGAGGTGGGATCGATTCCGACGCGGCCCGCCGACGTGCGCCCGGTGTCGAGCACGATCACCACCCGCTGGTCGCGTTCGGGGCGCCACGTCCTGACCACCACGTCGGCGCGGCGGGCAGAGGCCCGCCAGTCGATGGACCTGACGTCGTCGCCGATGACGTATTCGCGCAACGAGTCGAACTCGGTGCCCTGACCGCGGATCAGTACCGGCGTATTGCCCTCCAGCTCACGCAATTTGGCCAGCCGCGAGGGGAGATGTTTGCGCGACAGGAACGGCGGCAGGATCCGGACTCGCTTCGGGGCCCGATGCGAGCTCTGTCGCCCGGCCAACCCGAGCGGACCGGTCGCACGGACGGTGACCAAGGACGAATCCAGGTCTCCACGTCGCACCGGACGCAACCTCGTCGTGAGCCGAAGCCGTTGCCCCGCAGCAAGGTCCACCTCCTGGATGCGAGGATGGGCCTGTGCACTCGGCGGCCAGGCGTCGCGCACGACCCCCTTCACGCGACGCCGGCCGGCGTTCTCGACCAGCAGCGCGGTCGTGACCTCCTGGCCCAACCGCGCTGTGCTGTCTCCGGAGCGGGTGAACCGCACGTGGCGGGTGTTGCCGGCCAGCGCGGCGTCGAACGCGATCAGCACGACGAGCGCGCCCAACAGAACGGCGAACGTCATCGCCGGCCGGGGCGACGCCGCAATCGGCAGGACGCACACCAGCGCGACCAGTGCGGCCCGTCCGGTCAGGATCACTAGCGTGGCACCGGTACTGCCGCGAGAATGCCGTCGAGCACGCCGTCGGGAGTGGCGCCCTCCAGCTCGGCCTCCGGCCGGAGCGCAATGCGATGACGCAGGGTGGGGCGAGCCATCGCCTTGACATCGTCCGGGGTGACGTAGTTGCGCCCCGATAACCAGGCCCACGACCTGGCGGTCGCCAGCAGCGCCGTCGCCCCGCGGGGCGAAACCCCGAGTTGCAGCGAGGGTGAATGCCTTGTCGCAGTGCAGATATCGACGATGTAACCGAGCACCTCGTCGGCGATCAGCACCTGTCGCACAGCGGCGCGTCCGGCGGCCAGCTCGGCGGTGCCCGCGACGGGCTGCACGGCGGACAGATCCCTGGGGTCGAAGCCGTGGGCATGCCGATTCAGGATCGCGACCTCTTGGTCGCGCGACGGCAGTGGCACGTTGAGCTTGAGCAGGAACCGGTCCAACTGCGCCTCGGGCAGCTGATAGGTGCCTTCGTACTCGATCGGATTCTGCGTGGCGGCAACGATGAACGGGTCCGGCAGCGGCCGCGCCTCGCCCTCCACGCTGACCTGACGTTCCTCCATCGCCTCCAGTAGAGCGGCCTGCGTCTTCGGTGGTGTCCGGTTGATCTCGTCGGCCAGCAGCAGGTTCGTGAACACCGGTCCGGACCGGAACTCGAACTCCGCGGTGCGCGCATCGTAGACGAGCGAGCCGGTGACGTCGCCGGGCATCAGATCGGGTGTGAACTGCAGGCGTTTGAAGTCGAGCTGCAGCGCGGACGCCAGGGTGCGCACCATCAGGGTCTTGGCCACGCCGGGAACTCCCTCGAGGAGAACATGGCCGCGGCACAGCAGCGCGATCACCAGTCCGCTGACCACGGCGTCCTGTCCGACGACAGCCTTGGCGATCTCGGCACGTAGCGCCAGCAATGCGGTTCGCGCGGAATCGTTTCCGCCTGCCTGAGTCACGAGCGTGTGACCTGCCTTTCGATGTTGTCGAGTTCCCGTGCGAGGTTGACCAGTGCGGCGTCGTCGTCGGGGGGTGGGCCGAACAGGGTGTGCGCGACCCACTGGGGGTGGACGTCGCACTGCGCGGAGACCGCCTGGACCACCGCGGTCGGATCGGGATTGACACCCAGGCCGATGCGGGGCTGCATGCGCTGCAGCGCCGCGGTGCGAAGCGCGTCGGCGGCGCTGTCGCGAGCGCGGTGCGAACGGTAGAGCCGGCCGCGTCCCTCCACGGTCTCGGAGGCTCGCACGACGACGGGCAGGCGTTCGGCGACCAGTGGGCCGATCCGGCGGCCCTTCCACAGCGCCAGCAGTGCCACCACGGCGACGAGCTGCCACAGGATCCAGCTCACGTGCTCCGGTGCGAGATCGAACAGACTTGAGGCACCGTCGGATTCGCCCTCGGTGAACTGCGGTGCGTACCAGATCATCCGCCGATCGGCGCCCGCGAGGTTCATCGCGAGCGCGGCGTTGCCCGCCTTCAGCAGTCCACCGTTGGTCATGAACCCCGAATCGCCGATCAGGGTGATGTC
The DNA here is from genome assembly GCF_001668575.1 of Mycobacterium sp. 1164985.4. Lineage (GTDB taxonomy): Bacteria > Actinomycetota > Actinomycetes > Mycobacteriales > Mycobacteriaceae > Mycobacterium. Next base: position 64,226 of record NZ_LZMD01000053.1, on the reverse strand, counting down.
CCGGCCGTCGGCGGTGTAGCGAACCAGGGTGCCGTCGTAGCAGCGCGTCAACTCGACGGCGTCGGTCGCCGCCTCGTAGGTGTCGCTCACGCTGAACTGCACGGCGCCGGCGCGGGTGGCCTCGCGCAGATCGCAGTCCGGCCGCTCACCACCGCCGAACGCGGTGGCTCCGCTCAGCCTCACCTCCGGCGCCAGGGCCCGGCGAGTGGGCGAGTTCGGTTGTACCAGCAGACGATCACCGGGCAAGTCGGCCAGGCGCTCGAGCACGTCGCCGTCGACGAGATGATAGGTCTGGACCACCACCAGGAGGGTGTCGGGCCGGGCGGCCGCCTCGGCCGCCGCGACATCGGGCGCTTCGACGACGTCGACGCCGTGCTCGCGCAACAGTGTGATCAGGGCCCGCGCGCCGTCCGGGCCGGTCGACTCGGGATCCATCCGTCCCCCGGGACGGGGTGCGGTCAGGTAGACGCTGAGCGTGGCGAACGCGACGATGACCGCCAACGCCAACACGATCCAGCGCACCCCGCGGAATCGCTGACGCAACGTCGGTTCCACTGCGGTGGTCATCGAATCTCCGCCCAGCCCTCGGACGACACGGGCGCTGTTGCGGTGGTGGAGGCGCCCGCGCTGCGCGACCGCACCCGGTCGTCGAGGTCGGCCACCAGCCTGTAGGCCTCCGCAGTGCCGGGTATCTCACCGTAGGTGACGTCGTTGAATGCCGTTGCCGCAGAGTATAACTCGTCGTCAAGGTGGGCGAGCTCCCTGGCCGCGTCACGCGCGAGTTCGGTGGCGGTGCGCCCGGGGACCGGGTCGAGCACACCGGTCTCCTCCAGCTGGCGGGCGACGGCACGCAGGCGGTGGCGGATCGCTGCGCCCCAGTCGGCTGCCGCTGCGTGTCGTTCGGCGGCGGCCCGGTGCTGGGCCGCGGTGAGTTCGTGCTCGCCGAACAACGCCGCGTCGCGAGTGCTGCCCGTTCGCATGGTCCGCCGCGCTATCCGGATCGCCACGATTGCCGCAACCGCGACGAGGATCAGCAGGACCGTGATCGTCACCCAGCCGCCGGGTATCGAAGAACCTTCGGCCGCCAGCCGGTACAACAGATCGTCGATCCAGTCGCTGAGCCGTTCGGTCAGGGAAGGCTTGGGATAGATCGGTTTCGCGAGTTCTCGCTGCGCGGCCTCGTGTGCGGCATCGCTGTCGATGTCTATCGTCGGCACGTCAGTTCTGGCGGGTCAGCCACAGATGGTCGGTGGAGTCGGACGGGGCGGTGGGGCCGTAACCGGCCCCGGTCTGCAGCACCAGGTCGAAGGCCTCTCTGCGGATGCGTTCGTCGGTGTACTGCAGCGCCACCACACCGGCGCTGAAGGGTGCGGTGATGATCTGACCGATCGCGCCGCCGACCGACAGCAGCACCAGAGCGAACAGCGCGGCCACCGTCGTCGACGCAGCCATCAGGATGATCTGCCCGCCGAGGCTGAACGGGAAGGCGACCGCACCGGCGACGAGCTGAGCGACGATGGCGGCCAGCAGCCGAATGCCCAAGACTCGCCAGAAGTCTCGCCTGATCAACGCGAACGACCGCTGGACGGCGGCGACGATGCTGAGCCGCTCGAGCACGATGATGACCGGAGCGAAGGTCAGCATCGTTCCGAGGTACACCAGCGTCGCAATGAGGACCAGTACCAACGGGATTCCGATCAACACCGCGGCCGCCCCACCTGCCGCGAACCCGATGCCGACGATGATGCCGACCACGGCGCCGATCAACAGCATCGCGCCGAGCACCTCGAGGACGCTGAATCCGATGAGCGCCCACACTCGGCTCCGAAGCCGTTGCCACGCCTGCCCGATGGTGATGCCGGAGCCGAAGACGGCCCTGCCGACGACGACGGTGAGCAGACCGCTCAGCAGGATGGAGGTCAGCCCCGTCGCGACCGATCCCGCGAGGCTCGACAGCATGGTGCTGACCAGGACGCCGGTCGACACCTCCTCCTCGCCGCTCAGTGTCGGCACCAACTGCCCACCGACGGCGAGCGGGCCGACCGACAGGAGCAGCGCGATCAGTTGGGTGGCGACCACGACGATGGTGGTCAAGCCGAGCGTGGCTTTCGGATTGGCCCGGATGTAGGCGACCGCGCCGTTGAAGATGTCCGACAGCGTGAGCGGGCGCAGCGGAATGACGCCCGGTTTGAGTGCGGCGGGCCCGTAACCGGGGCTCGGCCGTCCGTAACCCGGAGGCGGCCCGTAACCCGGTGCCGGCCCATAACCGGGCGGGGGGCCGTACCCCGGAGGGGCCGCGTAGCCGGGAGGCGGATACCCCGGCGGCGGTGCGTAATAGGGCGGGTAGCCCGGTGGTGGATAGCCCGGCGGCGGTGGGCCTGCGAACCCGGACCCGCCGGCGTCGGTGCTCATGGCCACCATCCTGTCGATCATGGTGCGAATTGACAACGTGGTGACGGCGTAGCTTTGGGGCATGGCCGAACTCAAGGAGCGGTTGCGGGCCGACCTCACAGCCGCAATGAAATCCCAGGACAAGCTGCGCACCGCGACGCTGCGGATGCTGCTCGCCGCGATCACCACCGAAGAGGTGTCGGGAAAGCAGTCGCGGGAACTCACCGACGCCGAGGTGCTCAAGGTCCTGGCCAAAGAGTCCAAGAAACGCGGCGAGTCGGCCGAGATCTACACCCAGAATGGTCGCGGCGAGCTGGCCGCCAACGAGCATGCCGAGGCGCGCGTCATCGACGAGTACCTCCCGACGCCGTTGACCGAGGCCGAATTGGCCGACGTCGCCGACACCGCCATCGCCCAGGTCGCCGAGGAGATCGGTGAGCGGCCCGGACCCAAGCAGATGGGGTTGGTGATGAAGGCCGCGACCGCGATCGCCGCGGGTAAGGCCGACGGAGCCCGGCTGTCGGCGGCGGTGAAGGCCCGGCTGTAGCCGGTAACGGCGATCGTTTTCACCCGGTAAGCGTCGGGTACCCGGCACCCATGACGCGGTTCGGATACACCCTGATGACAGAGCAGAGCGGGCCAAAAGAGCTTGTCCGCTACGCCGTTTCGGCGGAGGAGGCCGGGTTCGACTTCGAGGTGTCCTCCGACCACTACTTCCCGTGGCTGTCCGCGCAGGGCCACGCGCCGTATGCATGGTCGGTGCTGGGTGCGGTCGCCCACGCCACCGAGCGCGTCGGGCTGTTCACCTACGTCACCTGCCCCACGATGCGCTATCACCCGGCGGTCGTCGCGCAGAAGGCCGCGACACTGCAGATCCTCGCCGACGGCCGCTTCAACCTCGGCCTGGGCAGCGGGGAGAACCTCAACGAGCATGTCGTCGGCAAACGGTGGCCGACGGTGGCGCGGCGCCAGGACATGCTGCGCGAGGCGATCCAGATCATCCGCGAGTTGTTCACCGGCGAACTCGTCGACTGGAAGGGCGAGTACTTCGAGGTCGACTCGGCGCGGCTGTGGGACATTCCCGAGACCCCGGTCCCGATCGCGACCGCAGTCTCGGGTGAGCGGTCGGTCGAGACGTTCGCGCCGCTGTCGGATCACCTGATCGCGGTCGAACCGAACAAGGATCTGGTCGACGCATGGCACGAGGCCAGGCGCGCGACCGGCCTGCCCGGCGATGTCCGGGTCGTCGGCCAGATCCCGATCTGCTGGGACACGGACAAGGACGCCGCGGTGCGACGGGCCCACGACCAGTTCAGGTGGTTCAGCGGCGGATGGGCCGTCAACTCCGACCTGCCGACGACCGCCGGTTTCGACGGCGCGACGCAGTATGTGCGCCCAGAGGATGTCGCCGAATCCATCCCCTGCGGGCCCGATCTCGACGCGATCGTCGAAGCGGTTAGCAAGTATTGGGAGGCCGGCTTCACCGACATCGCGATGGTTCAGATCGGCGACGAGGGCCAGGAGCAGTTTCTCAAGGAGGCGGCGGGGCCACTGCTGGACAAGCTGCGGACCGCAGCCAACTAGAAGGGATCGATATGCCGACCGGAAAAGGCATCTACGACGACGACGACGCCGAAGAGCGGGACAAGCGCAAGGCGCAACGGACGGGACCGCAGGACAAGGGCGGCGACGGGGGCATGGCTACCCGCGAGAACGCTCCCGATGTCGCGGAGTCCGGCGGCGAGCCGACGGCCTGATCACTGGGCGTCGCGGCCCTGCCTGCTGCGCTTGTAGGCCGACCGCCGGAAGTCGCCGAGCCAGCGCGGAGCCAACTCGACCTCGGGGTCGCTGTGCATGGCCGGATCGAAGGCGATGTCGTCGCAGCTGGGGTCCACGTGACGAAGCGTCAACCGGGCGAGCGGGCGAAAGGCCCCCGTTCCGGGTGCCTGGTCGATGTTGAACGTGAGCCCGTCGGCGTCGATCTGCTGTTCCACGGCGTCCAGCGACAGCCCGGGCGCATCGATCCGGGTTGCCAGTCGCGCCCGCACCCACCACAGACCGTTGTGGAAGCGCAGCGGCATCAGGCTCGAGAACGTCGCGCCGGACCAGGACAACACCGGCGCGAGCCCGACCCGCGTCCCAGCCACCGTCGACGCCAGCAGTACATCCCACGGACTGCAGGCCCGCAGGTCCGGTGGCGGCGGAATCCGGAATGCCAGCCCGGCGACGTCGGGTACGGCGCCCGGCAGTCCGACGCCCTTGGAGACGCGCGCGATGACGTCGCACGAGTTCATCGGCAATCCCTCGCCCTCGGGCGCGATGCGTTCGAGAATCCCCTCCGCCATCACCCCGGACGGGTGGAACAGGCGTCGCTCACGCAGGGCGGCGCCGAAGCGGATGGGCAACGAGGCGATATCGGAGGCTTGCACGCTAATCATGTGCCCACCTGGGGTACCGGTAAAACGAGCGCTGACGTTTTAACACCCCGGATACGGGGCATTAATTTCGGGCAGTGCTGCCTTCCGCAGCAGAAGAACCTGTCGAAAGGCCGTTGTGACAACCGCATACACCGATGTCCGTGGACCCCTGGTCGCGGATGAGGGCGTCTACGCGCCGCAGGAAGATTCTCAGCTGCTCATTTCGGTCATGGACCAAACCGCTTTGGCGCGGGGTCGCCACGTCGTCGACCTGTGCACCGGAAGCGGCGTCGTCGCCATCGGTGCCGCCGAACAGGGCGCCGCATCGGTCACCGCATTCGACATCTGCCCCCGCGCGGTGCGCTGCGCGCGGGGCAATGCGCTGGCATCTGGTGTGGACATCGATGTGCATCTCGGATCATGGGCGCGGGCAGCCGAATTCGGCCCGTTCGATTTGATCGTCTGCAATCCGCCGTACGTGCCGCAGGATCCGACCGCCGAATGCGATCCGCTTCCGACGTACGTGGGACCGCCCCGCGCGTGGGACGCCGGGTGCGACGGTCGCCTCGTGCTCGACCCGCTGTGCGCCGCGGTTCCCGATCTTCTCGACCACGGCGGTAGTCTGCTACTCGTGCAGTCGGAGTTCGCCGATCCGCGCCAGACGCTCGGAGCGCTGGCCAGCGCTGGCCTGGACGCCGAAATCGTTGCGCGACAGTGGATTCCCTTCGGACCGGTGCTGACGTCGCGCGCACTGTGGCTCGAGGAGTGCGGCCGCCTGGAACCGGGTCGTCGCGAAGAGGAGCTGCTCGTGATCCGGGCCGACAAGCCATGAGCGACAGCGAACCTCGCACCGTGCGGGTGGTGCCCAACGGCCCGCTGATGGTGCAGGGGCCGGTGCGCATCGAGATGCCCGACGGTCAGGTGGTGGAATCCGACCGGTTCATGGTCGCGGTCTGCACGTGCCGGCGCAGCAAGGACTATCCGTTGTGCGACACCAGCCATCGGTGTCGCAAGCGCGCCGACGCGCCCGCCAAGCAGAACGCGCCGGCCGCGAAGACCGCGTCAGCTCAACGGTCGGCGTAGCGACGAGCGGTTCTCGGTCCAGCACTCCATCACATGCCTGGCCAACCGCTCCTCGACGACATCCCGCGCGCGGATTCCGAACACCACGTCGCGATCCAGATGCGGCTCCCGCGCAACCAGGTCGCCGACGACATCGGTGCGGACCACCTGCTCGTGCACCGCATCGGCCACGACGTGCTCCTGGTAGAACGCCACGCAGGCGTCGGGAGCGCCCATGCGGCGCAACGCCTCCACCAACCGGCGCGATCCGGGTGACGACGTGATCTCCGTCGACGCGAAATGTCCGATCGAAGCCCCGCGCAGGTCGCGGTGTAACCCGAACAGCGACATGAGGTTGACCGACACCAGCGCATCGGCGGGCACGTTGTCGAGGTAGCCGAGGTACGACGAGTCGAGGCCTGCCGCTTCCATCAGCTCCGCGTATAGGTGTTGATGCACGTGTTCGCCACGGCCACCGCCGAATTCGTCGAACTCGACGGCGACGAACGCGGCCTTGGAGTGCCCGGCGAGACGCGGGATGGTCCACGCGTGCGGGTCACCCTCTTTGAGGTGATACACCGAGCGGTGCACGAAGTATTCGAGCATCTGCTCCCAGCTGCCCTTGTCGCGCAGGAAGTATGACGGACCCTCGCCGTCGACCGGTTCGATCGACAGCTTGTCCATCTCGGCCTCCGCGGTTTCGCCCTCGGCGATCTCCCCGACGTCGTGGCGCACCGCGTCGAGGAACGCCTCCTCGAACCGGCCGCGAAGGTGCAGCAGAGCGGGGTTCCACTCCCAGCGGGCACTGACGCCGGCGAAGCCGCGGTAGTGCAGCTCGTAGCAGATGTAGAGGGCGAGCTGGAGGTCGAGACCGTACGGGTCGGCGTCGAACATCGGCACATCGATCGGCCGTAACGGCAACGAGGGGCGGCCTCGCTGAAGGAGGTCGATGACGGTCGCGGAAAGCGGTCCGACGGCCTTCGGCAGGGCAGGCTCGACTAGCGTCGACGGAAGAGTCACGCCCTCATCATTACCCGGCATACGCACCGGTCAAACAGATGTTCGGCTGACGACACCCGCCCACGGTCGATCTGAAGCCGATGCCTTCTTGTCGGGGTGGCGGGATTTGAACCCACGACCTCTTCGTCCCGAACGAAGCGCGCTACCAAGCTGCGCCACACCCCGCGTGAAGCCACGACAGCGTATCGCACCGGCGGGCCGCTAAGCCAAACGCCTACGGTGCGACGCCTCCCCGTTCGCGAGAGCTACACCAGGGCCGTGATTCGACACCGGATTGCGACCGTGGTGTACGCCTCGCGACGGCGATAGACGCGCCGCCGATAGGCGCCCAGCCGAAGTCGTGATTCGCGACACGCCGCGGGAAGCAAAGAGTTGTCGGTGGCGTTGTTCATCATTGAAAGCAAACGACGAAGCGAGGACGAGATGACTGGGCTAGGCGCATCCATCTACCTGGGTTTCTTCGTGCTCGCCGCGGTGTGGCTGTTCCTGACTTCCGACGGCCCGCTGATCGGCGGGGCGGACGATCAGGGCCAGCGGCCGGAGCGTTCGAATTCGGCCAACACCGACGCGAACTCCGAGGGGTCCAACCCCTGGCTGGTCAGCCACTCGTCGCAGAAGTAGGTGTCCGCGTAGCGATCGCCGCTGTCGGCGAGCAACGTGACCACCGATCCGCTTCGTCCCTCCGCGCTCATCTCGGCCAGGAGGCCGAACGCCCCCCACAGATTCGTTCCGGTCGATGGACCCACTCGACGGCCCAACACCCCGCTGGCGTGCTGCGCGGCGGCGACCGAGGCGGCGTCGGGCACGACCACCATCCGGTCGACGACGCCCGGCAGGAACGACGGCTCCACTCGCGGCCGCCCGATGCCCTCGATCCGCGACGACATACCCGTCACCACATCGCCGCGGCCCTGCGCGTAGGACGGAAAGAACGCCGAGTTCTCCGGGTCCACCACACACAACCGCGTGGCGTAGCGCCGGTAGCGGATGTAGCGGCCGATGGTGGCGCTCGTCCCTCCGGTACCGGCCCCGACCACGATCCAGTCGGGCACCGGGTGCGCCTCGTCACGCATCTGCTCGAAGATCGACTCGGCGATGTTGTTGTTGCCGCGCCAGTCGGTGGCCCGCTCGGCGTTGGTGAACTGATCGATGTAATGGCCGCCAGTGTCCGCAGCGAGCCGTTCGGCCTCCGCGTACACCTGGCTCGACTCGGCGACGAAATGGCAACGGCCGCCCTGGGATTCGATCAAGGCGATCTTGCTGGCGCTCGTCGACGACGGCACCACGGCGATGAACGGCAGGCCCAACAGCGCTGCGAAGTACGCCTCGGACACCGCCGTGGATCCCGACGACGCCTCGATGATTGTGGTGTTCTCGTCGATCCACCCATTGCACAGGGCGTAGAGGAACAGCGACCGCGCCAGCCGGTGTTTGAGGCTGCCGGTGATGTGGGTCGTCTCGTCCTTGAGGTACAGCTGCAGATCGCAACCGTCGCACCACGCCGACGGCAGTGGATACCGCAACAGGTGGGTGTCGGCGCTGCGGCGGGCGTCGGCCTCGATCAACCGCACCGCTTCGTCCGCCCACGCGCGTGAGCCGCTACGACTTGCTGTGAGTGCCTTGTCGGTCACCGCACCGAGACACTCGGATGGGACGTACCCTCCCGAGCGCCCGCGTCCCGCCCGCCGATCGGCGCCGCGACCAGTGTCAGCAGCGTCGCCTCGGGGCGGCAGCAGAACCGCAGCGGCGCGTACGGCGAGGTGCCGATGCCCGCCGAAACGTGCAGCTGGGTGCGTGCACCCCAACGCGACGGGCCCTTGACCCGCGAACGGTCCAGGCCGCAGTTGGTGACGAGCGCTCCGTAGAACGGCAGGCACAGCTGCCCACCGTGCGTGTGCCCCGCCATCACCAGCTGGTAGCCGTCGGCGGCGAAGCGGTCGAGGACCCGCGGCTCCGGGGAATGCGTCAGCCCCAGCGTCAGGTTGGCGGCGGGACTCGCCGGGCCGGCGATGGTGTCGTAACGGTCGCGCGACAGGTGGGGGTCGTCGACGCCGGCCGCCGCGATTGTCAGGCCGCGAACCTCGAGCTCGCGGCGGGTGTGGGTGAGATCCAGCCAGCCGCGCTCGGTGAACGCCGCCCGCAGGTCCTGCCAGGGCAGCGGCTCACCGTGAATGCGATGGCTCGGCCGGGTGACGTAATTCAAGGGGTTCTTCGCCCGCGGTGCGAAGTAGTCGTTGCTGCCGAATACGAACACGCCGGGAACCGAGAGCAACTCCGAGAGCGACTGCACCACGGCGGGCACGGCCTTCGGGTGCGCGAGGTTGTCGCCGGTGTTGACCACCAGATCGGGCTTCAGCGTCACCAGGTCACGCAGCCACGCCTGCTTGCGGCGCTGGCCCGGACGCATGTGGATGTCGCTGATGTGCAGCACCTTCAGCGGCGATGACCCGGGCGAGAGCACCGGCATCGTCACTTCCCGCACCACGAAGGCGTTTCGCTCGATCACCGATGCGTAGCCGATGCCGGCGACCAGCGCGCCAGCCGACGCCGCGGCGGAGTTCTTCAGGATCGTCGTCGAACGAGCGGACATGCTGCAGAGCCTACTGCCAGAGCCGCCGACTCAGCGTCCTCGCCCGGCCGGGCGTGGGCAAACGCACAGCATCACGGCGGCGGCGGTGGAGCCGGCGGCGGCGGGCCGAGCACGGGCACCGTGATCGGCGGAAGTCCGGGGATCTCGACCACCGTCTGGCCGACGGGCGCGGGAAGCCCGGGTATCGCGCCGGGCGGAGGCGGCGGCGGTGCCGGCGGGATGCCGTTGGAGACCTGGATTGTGATGATCGAGCCCGGCACCGTCTGCCCGGCGGGCGACGTGCCGACCACGGAGCCGCGGGGTGCGTTGCTGTTCACCGAAGATGCCTGGTCAGCGACCTGGAAGCCGCCGTCGCGCAGACGCTGGCGGGCGGTGCTCTCCGTCATGCCCGACACGCTGGGCACACGCGAGCCGGGGCCGCCATCGACGTAGCGTGGATCCGTCGGCGGCAGCCGGACCTCGCCGAAGTTGGTGGCGATCGGCTTGATCGCGGCGAACCACGTCCGGGCCGGCTCGTTACCGCCATACAGATTGCCGGATCCGCACTTGCGCAGCGGGAACGAACACAGCTCGCCGGGGGCGGTGGAGTCGTCGTAGATGTAGTTCCCGGCGGCGAGCGTATTGGTGAATCCGAGGAACGCCGACGAGCGGTGGGCCTCGGTGGTACCGGTCTTACCCGCCATCGGCAGGTCCCAGCCGACCGAACCGGCCGCCGCGGCCGCGGTGCCCGCACCCTCGTGGTCCTTGCTCATCGCGGTGGCCATCGTGTTGGCCAGGCCCTCAGGTACCACCTGTTCGCAGGTCTCGGTGGTGACGGAGACCTCCTCGCCGTTGCGGTCGATGACCTGGGCGATCGGGTTCGGCGGGCACCACACGCCGCCGGAGGCCAGCGTCGCGCCGACATTGGCGAACTCGAGCGCGTTGACCTCGATCGGGCCCAGCACGAAGGAGCCGAGGTTCTGCCGTTTGACGAAGTCGGCGAGGCTCTCGTTGCTGTTTGGGTCGTAGTCGCGCGCGGTGCCCGGCAGCGCGTAGGACCGCAGCCCCAACCGCACCGCCATGTCGACGCTGCGCTGCACACCGACTTGCGAGATCAGCTTGGCGAAGGCGGTGTTCGGCGACGTCGCCAAAGCGTCGGTGATGTTCATCGTGCCGCGGTAGCCGCCGGCGTTCTTCACACACCACGTCGCCTCCGGACAGCCCGGGGTGTCGCTGCTGCCGAGGCCCTTCGCCTGGAACTGCGCGGGCACGTCGAGCTGTGCGTTGATGCCCATGCCCATCTCCATCGCCGCGGCCGTCGTGAACAGCTTGAACGTCGACCCAGCGCCGTCGCCGACCAGGGAGAACGGCTGGGGTTGCATGGTCTCGCCGGCCTCGGAATTCAGGCCGTAAGTGCGGCTGCTGGCCATCGCCAGCACCGGGTGCGACTCCTTACCCGGTTTGATCACGTTCATCACGCTGGCGACGCCGTTGAGGTCAGGGCTGGCGAACTGATTGACCGCCGCCTTCACGGGCCCTTGGACGTCGGGGTCGAGCGTCGTCCTGATCAAATATCCGCCCCTGGCGACCTGCTCCTTGCTGATCCCGGCGCGCGCCAGGTACTCGAGCACGTAGTCGCAGAAGAACGCCCGATCACCCGCGGCGATGCAGCCGCGCGGCAGCTCCTTGGGCTGCGGAAGAACGCCGAGGGGCTGCTCCTTGGCGGCACGAAGCGCCTCCGCCTCCTCGGGAATGTTTTGGATCATGGTGTCCAGCACCAGGTTTCGCCGAGCCAGCGCCCCCTCGGGATTGGTGTAGGGATTCAGCGTGCTGGTCGACTGCACCATGCCCGCCAACAGGGCCGCCTGCTGCCAGTTCAACTCGGAGGCGTTGACACCGAAGTAGGTCTGCGCGGCGTCCTGTACACCGAATGCGCCGTTGCCGAACGACACCAGGTTCAGATAGCGGGTCAGGATCTCGGACTTGGTGAATGTCTTGTCCAGCGTCAACGCCATCCGGATCTCGCGCAGCTTGCGGGCCGGTGTGGTCTCGATCGCGGCCCGCTTCTCGGCGTCAGTCTGGGCGATCACCAGCAGTTGGTAGTTCTTGACGTACTGCTGCTCGATCGTCGAGCCGCCGCGGGTGTCGAGGTTGCCGGACAGATAGCCGGACAGGCCGGTCAACGTGCCCTGCCAGTCGACTCCGTTGTGTTCGGCGAACCGCTTGTCCTCGATCGAGACGATCGCCAGCTTCATCGTGTTGGCGATCTGATCGCTGGGCACCTCGAAGCGACGCTGGTTGTAGAGCCAGGCGATGACGTTGCCCTTGGCGTCGACCATCGTCGACACCTGCGGCACCTCACCCTCTACGAGCTGCGCCGAACCGTTGGCCACCACATCGGAGGCCCGGTTGGACACCAGGCCGAACCCGCCGACCACGGGGAACAGCAACGCCGCGGTGATCACGCTGGCAAGCAGAACGCACCACGCGAGCTTGATCACCGTGACCGTCCGCGGAGGCACAGTCGGCGATGAACTCGGCGGGCTCTCCGGCATGACCTACAGACTAACGACGTCGCAAAACGGCGACATCCCGCGGTAGACCACAGAGCTGAAACGGCCGCCTCGACCGGCGTGGACGTCAATTCTGCCCCCTGGCGGCACGGGCGTCCCAAAAAAGAGGGTTTCCATGTATTGCGCAGACCGGCTTTGACCATCTAATTTGGTCGGACAGTGCGATACAGGTCACACTGACCCCTCGCAATGTGGCGTAGATCGCATCAGCGTTCTACTACCAGGGAGTGCGCCGCACCGGAGGTTGCCGGAGGCGGTTGGAACGGAGGGAACTCTGGTGTCAGCTACCAAGCCTGCGGCGCGCAGGACCGCGATGACGTCCTCGGCACACACTGTTGTGCACGGCGCCGAGGCCGAAGCACGCATCGCCTGGGTCTCGCAAGCCCGATGCCGCCAGACCGATCCTGATGAGCTGTTCGTCCGGGGGGCCGCACAGCGCAAAGCCGCGGTGATCTGCCGGCATTGCCCGGTGATCCTCGAGTGCGGGGCCGATGCGCTCGACAACCGCGTGGAGTTCGGAGTCTGGGGTGGGATGACCGAGCGGCAACGTCGCGCTCTGCTCAAGCAGCATCCCGAGGTCGTCTCCTGGGCGGAGTTCTTCAACGCCCAGCGCAAGCACCGCAACGCGGTCTAATCCGCGCAGACAAAGTCCGCGTCACCTGCCGCCGCTAAGCGGCGGTCTCGCCGGTGATCTGATCGGCGATGGCCCGCAGCGCCTCTAGGTCCGAGACGTCGAACGGCAGCGAGGGCACTCCCACGATCGACACGTGCGGGTTGGCGCCGGTGAACCGCGACAGCAGCCGGATCTCACGTTTGGCGGTCATCGCCCGGTCGGCGTGAATCCGCAACACCGCGGCCGTCACCGACTCCGGATCGTTCTTCTCGATGGTCTCGGCGGCCTCCTCCGCCTTCTCCGCGTGCAGATCACAGAGGATCGGGTGCGTGCGGTTGAGGATCAGGCCGGCCAACGGCATGTGCTCCTCCGAGAGCCGGTCGACGAAGAAGGACGCCTCGCGAAGCGCGTCCGGTTCGGCCGCCGACACCACCACGAATTGCGTCCCGCGCCGCTTGAGCAATTCGTAGGTGCGATCGGCCTTCTCGCGAAACCCGCCGAACGTCGAATCGAGTGACTGCACGAAAGACGCTGCATCCGAGAGCATTTGCGAGCCCAGGACCGTCGACAGCGCCTTCATCGCCAGCCCCATCGCGCCGGTGACCAACCGGCCGATGCCCCGGCCCGGACCCAGCAGCAGCTTCCAGAGCCGGCTGTCCATGAAGCCGCCCAACCGCTTCGGCGCGTCCAGGAAGTCCAACGCGTTACGCGACGGCGGGGTGTCGACGACGACCAGGTCCCACCGGTCCTCGGCGAGCAGCTGGCCGAGCTTCTCCATGGCCATGTACTCCTGCGTGCCCGCCAGAGACGTGGCCACCGTCTGATAGAACTGGTTGTCCAAAATCTCTTGTGCCCGTTGGGTTCCCGAGTACTGGATGACCATCTCGTCGAACGTGCGGCGCATGTCGAGCATCATCGCGTGCAGTTCGCCCGGCACCTCGGGGGCCAGCGGAACCCGCTGCGGGGTGTTGCCGAGTGTCTTGATGCCCAGCGCCTGGGCGAGCCGCTTGGCGGGGTCGATGGTCAGCACCACGACCGTCCGGCCGTACTCCGCCGCGCGCAGCGCCATCGCCGCCGCGGTGGTGGTCTTGCCGACACCTCCTGCGCCGCAGCACACCACGACGCGGTTCGACGTGTCCTTGAGGATCGTGCCCATGTCGAGGGTCGGTGGAGTGGTGCTCATCGGAGCCGACCCTTCTTCGCGCGAGCGTTCATCAGCGCACCCCCTGCCGTTCGAGTTCTTCGGCGAGTTCGTAGAGGCTGCCGAGGTCGACGCCGTCCACGATCTGCGGCAACTGCAGCCGCGCCACGTCCAGCGCGTCGAGTTGTTCCGCGCTCTCGGCCCGCGCCTGGATCCGGGTCGCGTGCTGGATGGTCTCGGTCAACAGCCCGGCGAAGTCGGAGTCGGACAACGTGATTCCGACCTCGGTAAGCCCGGCGCGCACGGTGTCGGCGTCGATGTCGCCCTCGGCGGCCTTGGCCAGCGCATCGGTGGGTAGGTACGCGGGGATGTTGCGGTTGACGATGACGCTGCCGATCGGCAGGTCGAGTTCCTTGAGTTCCTCGATGGCCTCCAGCGTCTCCTGGATCGGCAGCGCTTCGAGCAGCGTGACCAGATGGATCGCGGTCATATCGGAGTGCAGCACCTTGACCACGCTCTCGGCCTGCCCGTGCACCGGGCCGCCCTTGGCCAGATCCGACACCGCCTTGGTGACATCGAGGAAGCGCGCGATGCGGCCCGTGGGGGGCGAATCGACGACGACCGCGTCGTAAAGCGGCTGCTTGCCCTTCTCGGCGCGGGTCACGATCTCGCGGATCTTGCCGGTCAGCAGCACATCGCGCAGGCCCGGGGCGATCGTTGTCGCGAACTCGACGGCGCCGATCCTGCGCATCGCGCGGCCGGCCAGGCCCAGGTTGTAGAACATCTCGAGGTACTCGAGAAACGCGGCCTCGGTGTCGATCGCCAGCGCGTTGACCTGACCGCCGCCCTCGGCGGTCGCGATCTTGACCTCCTGATAGGGCAGGGGAGGGACGTCGAAAAGCTGCGCGATGCCTTGGCGCCCTTCGACTTCCACCAGCAGGACCTTGCGGCCGCCCGCCGCCAGCGCCAGCGCCAGCGATGCGGCGATCGTGGATTTGCCGGTGCCACCCTTGCCGGTGACGAAGTGCAGGCGAGCTTTGCTCAGCCGGGACGGCCAGCCGACGGATCTACCGCCATTGGTAGTGGAAGCCACTCGTGCATGCTAGCCAACGGGTTCTCGGCGTCCGCAGGTCCGCGGCCCCGAATCGGCCCGGAGATAAGCTCGGCCCATGAGTGAATCCACCCGGTGGGAATACGCCACCGTCCCGCTGCTGACACACGCGACCAAGCAGATCCTCGACCAGTGGGGTGAGGACGGCTGGGAGTTGGTGTCCGTACTGCCGGGCCCCACGGGTGAACAGCACGTCGCATACCTCAAGCGCCCGAAATGACGGCGTCCGCGCGGCTGGCCGAACTGGGCATCGAGTTGCCACCGGTGGTGGCGCCGCTGGCGGCGTACGTGCCGGCGGTGCGCACGGGCAACGTCGTCTACACCGCGGGCCAGTTGCCCATCCGCGACGGCGAGCTGCTGCAGACCGGCAAGGTGGGCGCCGGCGTCAATCCCGAACAGGCCCACGGCCTGGCCCGGGTGTGCGCGCTCAACGCGCTCGCCGCGGTGCACTCGCTGGTCGGCATCGACTCGGTCACCCGGGTGGTCAAGGTGGTCGGATTCGTCGCCTCGGCGCCCGGATTCCACGGCCAGCCGGGTGTGATCAACGGTGCGTCTGAACTGTTCAGTGAGGTGTTCGGGGACGCCGGGGCGCATGCCCGCTCCGCCGTCGGCGTCTCGGAGTTGCCGAGGGACGCCCCGGTCGAGGTCGAAGTGATCGTGGAGGTCGCGTGACGCCGGAGCATCCGGCATACGGGCGGTTGCGCCCGGTCACCGACACCGCCTCCGTGTTGTTGTGCGACAACCCCGGCCTGATGACGCTGGAGGGCACGAACACATGGGTGCTGCGGGGTCCCGGGAGCGACGAGATGGTCGTCGTCGACCCCGGCCCCGAGGACGACGCGCACATCGAGAAGATCCTTGAGCTGGGCACCATCCCGCTCGTGCTGATCAGCCACAAGCACGAGGATCACACCGGCGCCATCGACAAGATCGTCGACAGCACGGGCGCGGTGGTGCGATCGGTGGGCAGCGGATTCCTGCGGGGCCTCGGCGGGCCGCTCACCGACGGGGAGGTCATCGATGCGGCGGGGCTGCGCATCACCGTGATGGCCACACCGGGGCACACCGCCGACTCGGTGTCGTTCCTGCTCGACAACGCCGTGTTGACCGCCGACACCGTGCTTGGCCGCGGGACGACCGTCATCGACAAAGAAGACGGCAGCCTCACCGACTACCTGGAGTCGCTGCGACGACTGCGTGGCCTAGGACGGCGCACCGTGTTGCCGGGGCACGGACCCGATCTCGACGACCTCGAAGCCGTCAGCGACATGTACCTGGCCCACCGCAACGAACGGCTCGAACAGGTGCGTGCGGCGTTGCGGGTGCTCGGCGACGACGCCAGCGCCCGCCAGATCGTTGAACACGTCTACACCGACGTCGACGAGAAGCTGTGGGACGTAGCGGAATGGAGTGTGCAGGCGCAGCTGGACTACCTGCGCTAGCGTTACCTCGCTCGGTACCGGATGCTCGCTCGTTACCTCGCTCGGTGCCGGATGCTCGCTCGTTACCTCGCTCGGTGCCGGATGCTCGCTCGTTACCTCGCTCGGCGGGCCAGTCGCTCCGAATCCGAGATCAGAACGCTCTTGCCCTCCAAGCGAATCC
Organism: Mycobacterium sp. 1164985.4; assembly: GCF_001668575.1. Taxonomy (GTDB): domain Bacteria; phylum Actinomycetota; class Actinomycetes; order Mycobacteriales; family Mycobacteriaceae; genus Mycobacterium. The sequence goes on along the minus strand of NZ_LZMD01000053.1, from coordinate 47,727 downwards.
AGCCGCGGTGGGCGAAATCGGCAAGCGCCTTATTGACGGTCTCGCGCGAGGCGCCGACGAGTTGGGCGATCTCCTCCTGGGTGAGGTCGTGCGTCACCCGCAGCGCGCCACCCTCCTGGGTGCCGAAGCGCTGCGCCAGCTGCAGCAGCTGCTTGGCGACGCGGCCGGGCACGTCGGTGAAGATCAGGTCGGCGAGGTTGTTGTTGGTGCGGCGCAGCCGGCGGGCCAGCACCCGCAGCAGCTGCTCGGCGATCTCCGGCCGGTCGGCGATCCACGCGCGCAACGCGTCACGGTCCATCGACACCGCGCGGACCTCGGTGATGGTGGTCGCGCTCGACGTCCGCGGACCCGGGTCGAAGATGGAGAGCTCGCCGAACATGTCCGACGGACCCATGATGGTGAGCAGATTCTCGCGACCGTCCGGCGACCGGCGGCCGATCTTGACCTTGCCCGAGATGATGATGTAGAGCCGATCCCCGGGCTCACCCTCGGCGAACACGGTGTGTCCACGGGGGAAGTCGACTGGCTGCAATTGCTTGGTCAGCGCGGTGACGGCGCTGGGTTCGACCCCCTGGAAGATTCCGGCCCGCGCCAGGATCTCGTCCACGTTGCCCCTCTTAAGCTGTTAGGTGAAGCCGACCTCTATCGGTAAGCGAGATAAGTCTAGAGGTACCCGATTTCGTGACCAGCCCACGCTACACACGATCGGCATGTCGGGTCTGCTGAAATTCCGGATTCATCCGGGGCTGGGCATACGCCCGAACCGGCAGATCCGCGGCCCGAAAATGCGCGGTTGATCCGTTGGCGATCGGATGCTCGACGTGCTGCCGTTGGCGCATACCGTCCAGCGCCCGGCTCATCCCATCCCGCGCGAGCCTGTCGACATCGGACGGTTCGGCCCGCTCGAAGAATTTCGCCACGTCGGTGGCCGAGACCGTATCGGGGTTCAGGCCGGCCTCGAGCCGCTGCAGCCCGAGCGTCGCCGCCATCAGCAACCCCGGAATCAGGCCAACGAGCAACCACGACACAACGCAGAAGTAAACACGCCCAAGGTCTCAGCGGGATCACGAATCGTCACCGGTCCGCACCAGTTCGCGATGGCGGCTGCCACGACCTTTTCGGTGGCTTTGTCTGAGCGTCTCAGTACGCTGGCAGTCGTGACCGTAAGCGAGGCGTCGGCAAAGAAGGCGGGCATGCTCAAGCGTGCCAAGAAGCGCGACGGCGAGACGCGCACCGGGCTCGTTCGCCGCGCGCGACGCATGAATCGCACGCTGGCGCAGGCATTTCCGCACGTGTACTGCGAGCTGGACTTCACCAACCCGCTCGAGCTCACCGTCGCGACGATCCTGTCCGCGCAGAGCACCGACAAGCGGGTCAACCTCACTACCCCCGCGTTGTTCAAGAAGTACCGCACCGCCCTGGATTACGCACAGGCCGACCGCACCGAGCTCGAGGAGCTCATCCGGCCCACCGGCTTCTACCGCAACAAGGCGAACTCGCTCATCCGGCTGGGGCAGGAACTCGTCGAGCGGTTCGACGGCGAAGTACCGGCGACCATGGACGAGCTGGTCACCCTTCCCGGTGTCGGGCGCAAGACCGCCAACGTCATCCTCGGCAACGCGTTCGGCGTCCCGGGAATCACCGTCGACACCCACTTCGGCCGGCTCGTGCGCCGCTGGGGCTGGACCACCGAAGAGGACCCCGTCAAGGTCGAGCACGCGGTCGGTGAGCTCATCGAGCGCCGCGAGTGGACCGACCTCAGCCACCGGGTGATCTTCCACGGCCGGCGGGTCTGCCACGCCCGGAAACCGGCGTGCGGCGTATGCGTACTGGCCAACGACTGCCCGTCGTTCGGCATCGGGCCGACCGATCCCGTGACCGCCGCGGCGCTGGTCAAGGGCCCCGAGACCGACCATCTGCTGGCCATGGCCGGTCTGTAGCCCGTGCCGACCGGCTGACCGTGCGTACCTCGACCCGTTGGACCGTCGTGGTGCTCGTGGTCCTCGTGGCGCTCGGGTGGGCCCTGTGGGCGCAGTTGGATCGCGAAAACGGGTCGACCGGGACACCTTCGCAGTCCACCGCACGTGACCGCCGCGCCGCCGACACCGCCGAAGCGCTGGCGGGTCCCCGCGCCGAGGCCGATCTGCCGCCGTGTCCCGGCCCCGGCGCTGGCGCGGGCCCGGAGGCCCTGCGCGGGATCACGCTGGAATGCGCGGGCGACGGGGCGATGGTCGACGTCGCCAAGGCGTTGGCCGGCCGCGTCGTCGTGCTCAACCTGTGGGCGTACTGGTGTGCGCCGTGCACCGCGGAACTTCCGGCGATGGCCGAATATCAGCGGCGCATGGGTACTGCAGTGACCGTGTTGGCCGTGCACCAGGACGAGAACGAGACCGCGGCGCTGTTGCGGCTGGCCGAACTCGGCGTGCGGCTGCCCACGCTGCAGGACGGCAGGCGGCTGATCGCCGCCGCGCTGCGGGTACCCAACGTCATGCCCGCAACCGTGGTGCTGCGGGCGGACGGTACCGTTGCCGACGTCCTGCCGCGCTCCTTCACCAGCGCCGATGAGATCGCCGCGGCGGTGGGGCCGCAGGTCGGCGTGAGGACGGGAGAGCCGAGGTGAGCTGGGTCAGCGAGGGCAGCGGTCTGACGCCCGGCGCCGCCCCGGCCTGGCTGAAGCCGTTGCTGGACAACGCCGGCGACATCAAACGGGCCTATCGCAGGCGGGTGCCGCCCGAGCTGCTGGCGATGGTCACCAGCGAAGGCAAACCCGCACAGGCCGACGCGCGCGAAGCGGCGGTTCTGGTGTTGTTCTCCGGGCCCGCCGACTCCCCGACCGGTGGCGTACCCGACGACGCCGACCTGCTGGTCACGGTGCGCGCGGGCACGCTGCGGCATCACGCCGGTCAGGCCGCGTTTCCCGGCGGCGCCGTCGAGGCCGGCGACCACAGCCCCGTGCAGACGGCGCTGCGTGAGGCCAACGAGGAGACCGGGATCGACGGCGGGCGGCTGCATCCGCTCACCACGATGGAGCGGCTGTTCATCCCCCCGTCGGGATTCCACGTCGTACCGGTGCTCGCCTACTCACCGGACCCGGGTCCGGTCCGCGTCGTCGACGAGGCCGAGACCGCACACGTCGCCCGGGTGCCGGTGCGCGCGTTCATCAATCCCGAAAACCGCATCATGGTGTACCGCAGCGCGAACACCCGCCGCTACGCGGGTCCGGCGTTCCTGCTCAACGAGATGCTGGTGTGGGGTTTCACCGGTCAAGTGATCTCGGCGATGCTCGACGTCGCCGGCTGGGCGCAGCCGTGGAATACCGACGACGTGCGCGAACTGGAGGACGCAATGGCGCTCGTCGGCCGCGGCGCCGGTTACGGTGATGCACAATCATGACTTCGTCACAGTGGGTGGACCTCGTCGTCCTCGGTATCGCCTTCGTCGCGGGCATCTCGGGCTGGCGCTCGGGCGCGCTGGGCTCGATGTTGTCGTTCCTCGGGGTGGTGCTCGGCGCGGTCGCCGGTGTGCTGTTGGCGCCGCACCTGGTGGCCAACATCGAGGGGCCGCGCACCAAGCTGTTCGTCACCCTGTTTCTGATCCTGGCGTTGGTCGTCGTCGGCGAGATCGCGGGCGTCGTACTCGGCCGCGCTGTGCGCAGCGCCATCCGCAACCGATCGCTGCGGGCGGTCGACTCGCTGATCGGCGTCGCGATCCAGATCGTGGCCGTCCTCGTGGCCGCCTGGATGCTGACCTATCCGTTGCAATCGTCGGATCAGCCGAACCTCGCCGCGGCGGTGCGCGGTTCGAAGGTGCTCAAAGAGGTCAACGACGCCGCACCGGGATGGCTGCGGCAGGTGCCGACCCGCCTTTCCGCGCTGTTGGACACCTCGGGCCTGCCGGATGTGCTGCAACCGTTCGGCCGCACGCCGATCGTCGCGGTCGACGCCCCCGACGCCGCGCTCGCCGCCGATCCGGTGGTGGCGGCGGCCCGGCCCAGCGTCGTCAAGATCCGAGGGGTCGCGCCGGGATGCCAGAAGGTGCTCGAGGGCACCGGCTTCGTCGCCGCCAGCAATCGCGTGATCTCGAACGCCCACGTGGTGGCCGGATCGGAGAGCGTCACCGTCGAGGCCGACGGGCAGACCTACGATGCGTTCGTCGTCTCCTACGACCCCCAGGCCGACATCTCGATCCTCGACGTGCCGGACCTGCCGTCGGCACCGCTGTCGTTCGCCGAGATGCCCGCCACCACCGGCACCGACGCGGTGGTGATGGGTTACCCCGGCGGCGGCAACTTCGTCGCCACACCGGCGCGCGTGCGCGAGATCATCGAGCTGAGCGGTCCCGACATCTACCGCACCACCACCGTCGAGCGCGAGGTCTACACCATCAGAGGCAGTGTGCGACAGGGTAATTCGGGTGGTCCGATGATCGACAAGGACGGTCGGGTGCTGGGCGTGGTGTTTGGCGCAGCGGTCGACGATGCCGACACCGGCTTCGTGCTCACCGCCGATGAGGTGTCGCATCAACTCGCCAAGCTCGGCAACAGCGAGCGGGTGCCAACCGGCGCCTGTGTCGCCTAGCCGTAGACCTGCCTCAGGAACCGCGACAGTTGCGCGTTGACCTTCCCCGGCGCTTCCTCGTGTCCGAAATGGCCTGCGCCGTCGATGGATACGTAACGACCGTGCGGTGCGTAGCGCTGGGTGCGGTATACCGGATCGGCGAGCACGTAAGGGTCGACGTCGCCGCGCATGTGCAGCACGGGCACGTTGATCGGCCGCACCATCGAGCGCATGAAACGGCGTCCTTCGCCGCGTAGTTGGCTGCGGACGGCCCAGCGCTGGTATTCCAGTGCCGAGTGCGCGGCGCCGGGTATCTGGATGGCGCGCCGCATGTGTCCGATGGTCTCGGAGAAGTCTTCGGAGGCAAGCCAATTGCTGCCCGCGCGGCTGCGCACGAGGTGCTCCAATTCCTCGGCGTTCTTTCTCGTCAACGTTCGCTCGGGCCACATCGGCACCTGGTAGCGCAGCATCCACGGCAACAGCGCGCGGCCCTGGTCGCGGCGGCGCAGCGCGGACGCCCGCAGCGCCGCCGGATGCGGGGAGCTCACCACTGCGATCGCGTGGACCGCGCGCGGATGCAGCACCGCGGTGGCCCAGCACACCAGGCCGCCGTCGGCGTGCCCGACCAGGGTGGCGGACTTGTGTCCCAGCGCGCGCACCAGGCCGGCGGTGTCACCGGCCAGCGTCCAGCCGTCGTAACCGCGCGGGGGCTTGTCGCTGGCGCCGTAACCACGTAGGTCGACGGCGACCACCCGGGCGCCGGTCAACCCGCGCAACTGGTGGCGCCACGACCACCAGAACGAGCCGAAGCCGTGCAGCAGGATCACCAGCGGCCGTTCGGGACCCGCGGCCGTGTCGGGCTGCGCTTCAACCACGTGGAAGCGAATCCCGTTGGCGTGCACCTCGAGATGGCGCCACGGCCCGTCGATGCGGACGACCGACGGAGCGGGTGGGGGCATTTACCAGCCCGACGGGTCGGACGTCGCCGCCGGCTTTCCGTCGCCCGAGGCGAGCTCCTTGGACTTGTCGTGGCCCGGCGTCAAGGCCTCGGGGATCTCCTTGACCGACTCGATCGTCTTCTGCGGACCGCGAATGCGGCGCACCTTGAGATAACCCAGGAACGCGAAGATCGCGGTCACGACGACCATCAGGCCGAACACGATGAGGTACGCCGCCCACTTGACCAGCCACAGGTCCAGCAGTTCGCCGAGGAAGAAGAAGAAAAAGAATGTCGAGTAGAACAGCACGACCAGCGCGAGGATGAAGAAGACGCTGCCGGTCAGCCCCTTCTTGACGTCGCGGGTGATCTCGGCCTTGGCCAACTCGACCTCGGCACGCACCAGCGTCGACACCTGGGCGGTCGCGTCCTTGACCAGGTCGCCGATCGACGGATCGGCCTTGGGTGCGTGCGGGTCGATCAGCGGTATCGACGTGACGGTGGTCGGCGCGCCATTCCTGCGATCGCTCACGACGGTTCCTCCCGCATCGGCCGGATCACCGGCTGTCCCGGCGTTGGTTCCACTGCCGGCGCTCGCCGGCGATGGACTCGGTCGCGACTCATGTTGCCATGTGGCGTGCGCTCAAACGATCCCGGCCGACGATAGACTGGCCGGATCAGTGGCAGGGCAGGTCGGGGCGCGTCGATAGGGGAAACGTTCACGTGAAGACCAGCGGCCTGTTCCTGTGCCGTCTCGCCGCCGCGGTCGCCGTCGTCGCGACAGCCCTCATATCGACGCCCGGCGTGGGCCAGGCGCAAGAGCCGGTCCCGCTCGGTGGCGGCTCGGGCCTGGTGGTCGACGGCGAGACGCTGTGCACTCTCACGACGATCGGCCACGACAGCCAGGGGCGGCTCATCGGCTTCACGTCCGCGCACTGCGGCGGTCCTGGCGCCAAGGTCAGCGCCGAGGGCGCCGACGCAGCAGGTGTGGTCGGCACGATGGTGGCGGGCAACGACGCGCTGGACTACGCGGTGATCCAGTTCGATCCGCAGAAGGTGCGCCCGGTCAACAACGTCAACGGATTTCAGATCGACGGGTTGGGTCTCGATCCGGTACCGGGTGACATCGCGTGCAAACTCGGCCGCACGACCGGCTACTCCTGCGGCGTCACCTGGGGCCCGGGCAAGGATCCGGGCACCATCGTCAACCAGGTGTGCGGTCAGCCCGGCGACTCGGGCGCGCCCGTGACGGTCAACAACCGCCTCGTCGGCATGATCCACGGTGCGTTCTCCGAGGCCCTGCCGACGTGCGTCATCAAATACATCCCGCTGCATACGCCCGCGGTGACCATGTCGTTCAACACGCAGCTGGCCGACATCACGGCCAAGAACCGACCGGGAACGGGTTTCGTCCCGATCGGTTCGGCCGGCTGAGCCGATCCGCTACTTGCTGGCCCGGATCGCCTCGAACACGCTGGGATCCACCAAGGTCGAGGTGTCGCCGAGCTCGCGGCCCTCGGCCACGTCGCGCAGCAGCCGACGCATGATCTTGCCGCTGCGGGTCTTCGGCAGCTCGGGCACGACGTGAATCTCCCTGGGCCGGGCGATCTTTCCGATTTCGTTGGCCACCTGCTCGCGTAGCTCGGCCACCATGTCGTCGCCGCTGTCCTTGGCGTGCGATTCGAGGATGACGAACGCGCAGATGCCCTGGCCGGTGGTCTCGTCGCTAGCGCCGACGACCGCGGCCTCGGCGACGCCGGAGTGTCCGACCAGCGCCGACTCGACCTCCGCGGTCGAGATGCGATGTCCGGACACGTTCATCACGTCATCGATGCGGCCGAGCACCCAAATGTCGCCGTCGGCGTCGATCCTGGCTCCGTCGCCGGCGAAATACCAACCCTGCTTCTCGAACCGCTTCCAATACGTTTCCCGGTACCGCTCCGGGTCCTTCCAGATACCGCGCAACATCGCCGGCCACGGCTGGTCCAGAACCAGGTAGCCGGTGACGGGCTCGTCGCCATCCGCGGCGGGCGCCAGTTCCTTGCCCTCGTCGTCGACGATTTTGGCTGTGATGCCCGGCAGTGGCGCCATCGCAGCGCCCGGCTTCGCCGCCGTTGCACCGGGTAGCGGGGAGATCATGATCGCTCCGGTCTCGGTCTGCCACCAGGTGTCGACCACCGGCGTCCGATCGCCGCCGATTACCTCGCGGTACCACCGCCAGGCCTCCGGGTTGATCGGCTCGCCCACCGACCCCAACAGACGCAAGCTGGACAGATCGTGGGCCTCGGGGATCTCGCGGCCCCATTTCATGAAGGTCCGGATCAGCGTCGGCGCCGTGTAATAGATTGTCACACCGTATTTTTCGATGATCTCGAAGTGGCGGTGCTCACTCGGGCAGTTCGGGGTGCCCTCGTACACCACCTGGGTGCACCCGTTCGATAGTGGGCCGAACACGATGTAGCTGTGTCCGGTGACCCAGCCGATGTCGGCGGTGCACCAGTACACGTCGGTTTCCGGCTTCGCGTCGAACACGTAGTAGTGGGTGTAGGACGACTGGGTGAGGAAGCCGCCGGAGGTGTGCACGATGCCCTTGGGCTTGCCGGTGGTGCCCGAGGTGTACAGCAGGAACAGCGGATGCTCGGAATCAAACGCCTCGGGGGTGTGTTCGGTGGAGGCGTCTTCGACGACCTCGTGCCACCACACGTCTCGGCCCTCGGTCCACGGCACGTCGATGCCGGTGCGCGCCACCACCAGCACGTGCTCGACGGATGCCTGGCCCTTCACCGCTTCGTCGGCGGCCTCTTTCAACGGCACCGCTTGGCCGCGGCGATACTGCCCGTCGGTGGTGATGACCAACTTGGCCTCGGCGTCCTCGATGCGGGCCGCCAGCGCCGACGAGGAGAATCCGGCGAAGACCACGCTGTGCAACACGCCGAGGCGCGCGCACGCCAGCATCGCGATGATCGCCTCGGGGATCATCGGCATGTAGATGGCGGCCCGATCACCTGTGCGCAGTCCGAGTTCGGTCAGCGCGTTGGCGGCCTTGCAGACCTCGTCTTTGAGCTGCGCATAGGTCAGCGCGTGTGAGTCGCCAACCGGTTCGCCCTCCCAGTACAGGGCCACGCGGTCGCCGTTACCCGCCTCGACGTGGCGGTCGACACAGTTGTACGCGACGTTGAGCGTGCCGCCGACGAACCATTTGGCGAACGGAGCCTCCGACCAGTCGAGCACCTCGCTGAAGGGGGTCTCCCACGACAGGCGGTTGGCCTGCTCCGCCCAGAACGCGAGCCGGTCCTTCTCGGCCTGGCGGTAGAGATCCTCCGTTGCGTTCGCCTGTGCGGCGAACTCGGGAGAAGGGGGATAGACGGACGGACCGTGAGCGTGCTGCGCCGATGTCTCTGCCATGTCTGTGAGGGTAGTCACCTTGGCTGCCGCACATGTTGGCATGCCACATCGGCTTCGCCGACGGCGCGAAGCATCGTGGCTGGGGCGCTCGACGGTCGGCTAGCGTGTGCGCCGTGACCGGTGGCTTCGCGAGAGACCCGTTGGCGCCGCTGGCGGAACTGCCGGGGGTGGCGGAGGCGGCCGAGGAGGCCCGCGAAGCGCTGGGCCGTGCGCACCGGCACCGTTCCAATCTTCGAGGCTGGCCGAAGAGCGCCGCGGAAGCCGCGCTGCGGGCCGCCCGTGCGTCTTCGGTGCTGGACGGGGGTGCACTGCAACTGTCCGACGACGGCACCGCCGACCCGGTGCTGGCCGGGGCGCTGCGGGTGTCCGAGGCGGTCGAGGGTGGGACCACCGCGCTGGTGGGGGTGTGGCAGCGCGCGCCGCTGCAGGCCGTCGCCCGCCTGCACGCGTTGGCGGCCGCGGACCTCGTCGAGGACGAGCGATTGGGTCGTCCGCGCCAGGAACCGGACGTGAGCACGCGACTGACCCTGCTGGCCGACATCCTCACCGGCGGCACCCGGGTGCCCGCGCCTGTACTGGCCGCCGTCGTGCACGGCGAACTGCTCACGCTCGCGCCGTTCGGTGTCGCCGACGGTGTGGTGGCGCGGGCGGCGTCGCGGCTGGTGACGATCACCACCGGGCTCGATCCGCACGGGCTGGGCGTCCCGGAGGTGCACTGGATGCGCAAGTCGAATGACTACACCGCCGCGGCCCGCGGCTTCTCGTCGGGAACGCCCGACGGCCTCACGGCATGGATCCTGTTGAGCTGCCGCGCATTGCACGACGGCGCCCGCGAAGCGCTGTCGATCGCGCAGGCCGCTGTGTCGTCTTAGCTCTGCGTCGTCTTAGAAGTTTTGCTGGAAAACGCGAAGCGGGCGACGCTCCGAACGTGGTTCGGCTCGTCGCCCGCTAGCACGGACACCGGTTACCATGCGTGCTCGTTTGGGTTGCGTGGGTGGCCTCGGCGTCTTGTCGATGCGCTTCGACTGCAACCCCACCCAAAGGGCCGCTATAGCCGTCCGCTCTTCGCAAATACGCAGGCCCGCAACACTTTTGCCTATTCCGCGGCATGTGCTCCGCGTGGGTGCCGGGTTCCGTGCTGGGGAGCCTGAAGCGGGAGTCCGAGCCTTCTCTTCTGACTCGGCCTTGGCCTCTCCAAGCTTCCGTGATTCCTTTGTACCCCGTGACCGCGGTCACATCAAGGGCCAAATCGGCAGTAGTCCGGATCGTTACGAGTGTCGGTAGCTGGCGTGCGAAGAGTGGGCTAGAAACCGAAGCGCCGCAGCAACGAATACGTCAGTGCGCCGGCGGCCAGGGCGCTGATCCCCACTGCCGCAGTAGTGGCGACCGCAGCACCCGACGGCGCCGGGATCCGGTCCCGTAGCGACACCGGATTGGAGAAGTTGAGCACCGGCCAGCCCCGGGCGACGGCCTCTTTGCGCAACGCGCGGTCGGGGTTCACCACGCTCGGATGACCCACAGCCTCGAGCATCGGAAGGTCGGTGATCGAGTCGGAGTAGGCGTAGGAATGCTCGAGCGCATAGCCCTCGCGCGCGGCCAGTTCCCGGATCGCGGCGACCTTGCCCTCGCCGTAGCAGTAGAAGGCGATCTCTCCGGTGTATTTGCCGTCCTCGACGACCATTCGGGTGGCCATCGCGTGCGTGGCGCCCAGCGCCCGGGCGATCGGCGCCACGATCTCCTCGCCCGAAGCCGACACCATGACCACGTCACGGCCGCACAGTTTGTGGTCGGCGATCAACTCCGCCGCCTCGGCGAAGACCAAGGGGTTGACGATGTCATGCAGGGTTTCGCTGACGATCGACTTGACCTGCTCGACGTCCCAACCGGTGCACATGTTCGTCACATAAGCGCGCATACGGTCCATCTGATCGTGGTCAGCCCCGGACATCAAAAACAGGAATTGGGCGTACGTGGACTTCAAGACAGCCCGCCGATTCAAAAGTCCTTGCTCAAAGAAAGGTTTGCTGAAGGCCAGAGTGCTTGATTTCGCGATGACCGTTTTATCGAGGTCGAAGAAGGCGGCGGTTCGGACCGGGGCGTCCGTCGACGCGGCCGTCTGCGGAGCGTCGCCCGCCTCGGCAGTCGGACCAGATGCGCTCACGCCGCAAGCATAGGTGCCCGCATGTGACAAACGCCGGAGGAGTGTACAAAGTGGCAGGTTATGACAGGTGTCGGAGACACCACACTTCTGTGAAACGGCCCGGTTCTGTACAGGTCCAGCACTTGCGCCGAGGCGGACTTGCGTGTGTATAGTGAGCGTTACCCGGCTTATGTCGGGTGTGCATCAGCCCGACCCCCCGGGGCTGATACACGACGACCTCCGCCTCCTCCCCCCCTGGCGGGGGTCGTCCCTTTTTCGGGGCTTTTCGCAATCCGGATATGTATTGCCATTCGCGACGGTTGCGGAATCTCGTTTTCGGTCCGTGATCGCATTGCCGTGCCATCCCCAAGCCCGGGTTGATGCACAGATCAGGCGCCGTCTGTAGCGCCCCCACAACGGCAGGCCGCAGGGTGAAGGCGTGGCTTCGCTCAGTGGATATCTCGTGGTCGTCGCAGATCCCGTCCTGCGGGACGACGTGGACCGGGTGTGCGCCGCGGCGGGCGTATCGGTCGTTCACGCGCCGGAACCGTCAAGCCGCAAAGTCTGGACCGACGCGGCGGCGATAGTGCTCGACACCACGGGCGCCCAGCGATGTGTCGCCCGCGCGCTGCCCCGTCGCACCCGGGTCGTTGTGGTGGGCCGCGGCGAACCGGCGGAAGCGGACTGGCGGGTGGCGATCGCGGTGGGCGCGCAACGGGTGCTGGCCCTGCCCGCTCAGGATGACGAGCTGATGGCCGAGTTGGCCGAGGCCTCCGAGGGATTGCACGACAAGGCGGACCGCGGCGCGGTCGCCGCGGTCATCGCCGGCCGCGGTGGCGCGGGGGCATCGGTCTTCGCGTCGGCGCTCGCACTGGCCGCCCCCGAAGCCTTGCTGATCGACGTCGACCCGTGGAGCGGTGGACTCGATCTGGTGATAGGCGGCGAAGCCGAGTCCGGGCTGCGCTGGCCGGACCTGCAGCTGCAGGGCGGACGGCTGAACTATGCCGCGCTGCGTGAGGCGCTGCCCCGCGTGCAGCGCGTCAGCGTGTTGTCCGGCAGCCGCGGCGGTGCCGATGTCGATCCGAGACCGCTCGGCGCCATGATCGACGCTGGCAGTCGCAGCGGCGCGACGGTCGTGTGCGACGTCCCGAGGCGGTCGACCGCGGCGGCGGAGACCGCACTGGCCGCCGCCGATCTCGCGGTGGTGATGACGCCGGCGGACGTCCGGTCCTGCGCCGCGGCCGACGTCGTGGCACGGTGGGTGTCGACGCTGAATCCGAACGCTGGTGTTGTGGTGCGAGGCCCGGCACCGGGCGGGCTGAGGTCGACGGACGTCGCCGAGATCGTCGGCCTGCCGCTGCTGGCGAGGATGCGGCCGCAACCGGGTATGGCCGTCACCCTCGAGCGCGGTGGACTGCGGGCCGGTCGACGATCACCGCTCGGCCGCGCCGCACGCAAGGTGTTGGCGATTCTGCATCAGCATCCCGCGGTCGTCCCATGAGCGACTCGTTGATCGACCGGGTTCGCGAGCGGCTCGCCGCGGAGACCGTGCCGCTGCGGCCCACGGTGGTCGCCGCCGCGATCCGCGCGGAATCGGGTGGTGTGCTCGGTGACAGTGAAGTGCTCAGCGGGCTGCGACTACTGGAGACGGAGCTGACCGGCGCGGGGGTGCTCGAACCGTTGCTGTGTGCCCACGACACGACGGACGTCCTGGTCACCGCGCCGGACGCGGTATGGGTGGACGACGGAAACGGGTTGCGCCGCACCGGGATCCGGTTCCCTGATGAGAACTCCGTACGGCGGCTCGCCCAGCGGCTCGCGCTGGCGGCGGGGCGACGCCTCGATGAGGCGCAACCGTGGGTCGACGGGCAGTTGACCGGCCTCGGGACCGGGCAGTTCACCGTGCGTCTGCACGCGGTCCTGCCACCGATCGCTCCGGCGGGGACGTGTCTGTCGCTGCGGGTGCTGCGTCCCGCCACCCAGGATCTGGCGTCGTTGTCGGCGGCGGGGGCGATCGAGCCGGCCGCCGCGTCGCTGCTCGACGGCATCGTCCGTGCCCGGCTGGCATTCCTTGTCTCGGGCGGAACCGGCGCGGGCAAGACGACGTTGCTGGCCGCGCTGCTCGGTACGGTCCCCACCGCCGAACGCATCGTCTGCGTCGAGGACGCCCCCGAACTCGCTCCGCGGCATCCGCACCTGGTGAAGCTGGTCGCTCGCTGCGCCAACGTCGAGGGTGCGGGCGAGGTGAGCATGCGCGACCTGGTCCGGCAAGCGCTGCGGATGAGGCCCGACCGCATCATCGTCGGCGAGGTCCGCGGCGCCGAGGTGGTTGATCTGCTCGGGGCGCTCAACACTGGTCACGACGGTGGCGCCGGCACCGTGCACGCCAACAGTCCTACCGAGGTACCCGCCCGTCTGGAGGCTCTGGCGGCGCTCGGCGGCCTCGACCGGGCCGCGTTGCACAGTCAGCTGGCGGCCGCGGTACAGGTGGTGATCCACGTCGACCGCGATCGGCTGGGAGCGCGGCGGCTCAGCGAGATCGCGGTGTTGACGGGGGGTACCGACGGCCGGGTCGGCGCTGCGACGGCGTGGAGCCTCGGGTCCGGCTTCGGCCAGGGAGCGCCGCGCCTGAACGCTCTCATCCGCGAGCGGGGCGGCTCGTGAGCGTCGCGGCGCTGGCCGTCGCACTGGCGCTTCTGGTCGCACCCGGGCGGCGCCGGCGGGGGGTGCCGGAGCCCCGCCGACGCCGGCGTGCCTTCCGGATACCGCTCGGGCTGTGGCTGATCGGAGTCCTCGCCGCGCCGACGGTTGTCGCCCCGCTCGGTGTCGTCGTCGCAGCCGCGATAGCCGCCGGCACTGTCGCAGCACGCACGCGGCGCCGTCGTCGGAGGCGCGAACGGGCCGCGGAGGCGGCGGCGCTGGAGGGCGCGCTCGACGTCCTGGTCGGAGAGTTGCGCATCGGTGCTCATCCGGTGACCGCGTTCGACACCGCGGCAGCGGAGACCGAAGGGACTGCGGCGGCGTCACTTCGGACGGTGGCGGCCAGGGCACGAATGGGAGCCGACGTCGCGGCCGGGCTGCGGAGTGTGGCGGCGCAGTCGGCGTTGCCCGCGTATTGGCGACGGCTCGCGGTCTGCTGGGAGCTGGCGCAGTCCCACGGACTCGCCATCGCGACGCTGGTGCACACGGCCCAACGCGACATCGTTGCGCGGGAGCGGTTCTCGGCACAGGTGAACGCCGGGATGGCGGGCGCTCGCACCACCGCGACCATCCTCGCCGTACTTCCGCTGCTCGGCGTCGGGTTGGGCGAGCTGATCGGAGCACATCCACTGCGCTTCCTGTTCTCGACCGGCCAGTGGTTGTTGGTCATCGGTGTGACGCTGACGTGTACGGGGTTGGCATGGTCGGACCGCATCACCAGCGGGGTCCTCGAATGACGCTCGCCGCAGCGCTTCTCGCGATAGCCGCGCTGGTCGCGGGTACGGATGCGCGAGCGCGGATCCGAAGTACGCAGGACACGGCCCCGCGGCACCAGGAGACTGTCGGGCCGAACGATCCGCTCGCATTCGCTTCCGCGCTCGACGTGCTCGCGGCTTGCCTGCACTCGGGGATGGCGGTGGCCGGCGCCGCCGCGGCGGCGGTTCCGTCGGCACCGCCGCGGGTAGCCCGTGTGCTGGCCCGTGCCGCGGACCTCCTTGCGCTGGGTGCCGACCCGTCGACCGCGTGGGCGAATGCGCCCGACGGCGACCGCAGCGTCGACGCGCTGCTGCGGTTGGCGCGACGATCGGCGGCCTCGGGAACGGCTCTGGCGCAGAGGGTCACTGCGCTGGCGACCCGATCGCGCGACGACGCGGCGGATGCGGCGCGGGCCGCGGCCGAGCGAGCATCGGTGTTGATCGCCGGTCCGCTGGGGGTGTGTTACCTACCGGCGTTCTTCTGTCTGGGCATCATCCCGGTGATCGCCGGTCTGGCCGGAGACGTATTGCGGTCCGGAATTTTGTGAAGGGTAGCGAATGGGGAGGAAAAGTGAGGGTGGACAACAAGATCCGTGCGCTTCAGGCGCGACTGACGCTGCTGATCGTCGCGGACGACGGGATGTCGACCGTCGAGTATGCGATCGGCACGATCGCTGCCGCGGCCTTCGGCGCGATCCTGTATACGGTCGTCACCGGCGACTCGATCGTCAGCGCGTTGACCAACATCATCACCCGCGCGCTGAAGACAAACGTCTAGCCGGTGAGCGTGGTGGCGCCACCGTCGAGGCGGCGTTCGCGGTGGCCGCGCTGGTCAGCATCCTCATCCTGTGCGTGGCCGGTCTCACGGCGGTGTCGATGCACATCCGATGTGTCGACGCCGCACGCGAGGCCGCGCGCCTCGCCGCCCGTGGTGACGACGGTCGCGACACTGCCCGCGGTCTCGCGCCTGATGGAGCCACCGTCGACATCCGTCGCGACGGTCGATTCGTTGTCTCCACCGTCAGTGCGCGCTCGCCGCTGCTGCCCGTACTCACCGTCGAAGCGCGAGCGGTGGCGGCTGTGGAACCGGGTTCGGGCTGACCGAGGTTCGACGAGCCTGATCGGCGCCGTGATGATCGCCGCGGTGGTGACGACCGCCGTCGGTGCGGGTTACCTCGGAGTGGCGGTGACGGCGCGGCACCGCGCCCAGGCGACGGCGGATCTGGCGGCGCTGGCTGCTGCGCACCGTTTTGCGTCGGGAATCGAAGAGGCATGCACATGGGCCGCCGCCGTGGCCGACGCCATGCGGACCGAGATGGTGCAGTGCGAAGCAGACGATCTCGATATCGTTGTCGCAGTCCAGGTTCCGGTAGTCCTGGGCCGATTCGGTGTCGGCACCGCGCGTGCGCTGGCTCGCGCCGGGCCGGCCGGAACCTAGGCCTCGCGTGCTTTTAAGCTAGAGATCTCGGTGGCAATGGGTCGGCGCAGCGTCGCCAGAGCGGCATACACGTCGTCGTCGAGCTCGACGCGATTCACGGTGACATGCACTGGCGCCCACTCGTGGTCGACGCCGGTCATCCTCAGCACCCCGGAGGCGATGCCGGTGGTGAACTCCGTTGCCATCCGCTCCATTTCGGCGCGGTCGTCGGGATGCACCGCGTGCTCACCGGCCAGGCTCACCCGCCAGTCGAAGAACGGAGCGGGGTCATCGAGCCACTTCAGCAAGGTCCAGTTGTTCGGGTCCACCAGCGCGCGGTGCACACCCGGCTGCGCCAAGCCGTTGAGGATCCGCTGGGCGAGGCGATCCTGTTGCGGCGACTCATCTTCGCGCTCGCTGCGCCAGTTCATCGCTCGGCACAGCAACCGATCCGGGCCGTCGTCCTCGTCGGATTCGGCCACCGTCCGCGTGACGAAGCCGACGCTGATCGGTTCGCCGTGATGGTCGGTGACGTTCCAGGTGCTGCAGAACGTCGCGCCCGGTTCGCGTTTGATCGCCATGGTCAACACCCTGGCTTCGCTCGGGTTGAGTTCACGCATCGGCAGATCGTCGGCGAATGTGCGGTTCAGCGTCGGCTCCGGGGGCGAGTCCCAGCCGCTGTTGGTCAGAGATTCCGGCGTGGCCGTGGCGATACCGGTGTTGAGGTCCCAAACCAGCGGACCGGGCACCGGCCGCTCCGGTGGTTCCATATCGGGCGGGCCGATCCATACGTGCACGCCGTGGATCCGACCGTCGGTCATCTGCACGACCTCGGTGCGAATGACACGGTCGTTCTTCGGCGTGATGCTGCTCAAGCCCTGCCGTGCTCGCACCGTTTCGCCGATCGCGGTTTGAACCGCCATCAGGTGCGGATTACGCCTCAGGAACGCACTGATCGGAACCAGGTCCTGAGTGCGACGACCCTGCGCGACCACCGCGGGCTCGCTGCCTAGCGTCTCCACGAGCAGCCAGTCGTGGCTCATGGGGCCACTTTACCGGCGCGGGTGAACGCGATTCGTGGCGCTCTCGTACGGTTGCGACGGCCTTCACCGAGGCGGTAGTTTTCGCTGCACCGGGCCACTTCCCGGAAATCCGTCAGGCGATCGTCGAGGGGTCGATCGCCCATGTCCACGGCTCACAGCGAGTGATCGGCAATTTCGCCGAGGACCAGCCGCAACACCCGCATCGCACCCTCCTTGTCCAGCGGGTCGTTGCCGTTGCCGCACTTGGGCGACTGCACGCACGACGGGCAGCCCGCAAGGCATTCGCATGCCTCGATCGCATCGGCCGTCGCGGCCCACCACGTGGTGAGCCGGTGGTAGCCGCGGTCGGCGAAACCCGCACCGCCGGGATAACCGTCGTAGACGAAGATCGTCGGCAATCCCTGCACGGGTCCCACCGCCGTCGAGACACCGCCGATGTCGCCACGGTCGCAACTGGCGACCAACGGCAGGAGGCCGATAGCGGCATGTTCTGCGGCATGAAGCGCGCCGGGCACGTGAAGCAAATCGATTCCGTTGTGCTCTAACGCCTCTGGCGTGATCGTGCACATCACCGCCATCGTCTCCAACGTGCGGGTCGGCATCTCGAGCTCGACGAAGTCGATCACCTCGCCGGTCAGTCGACGCCGCAGATATCCGATCACGGTGTTGGTGACCGACACCGGCACGAGTCCAACAGTGACGGCGCCGAACGTCTTTCGCTCGCCGGCACCGGTGACCGAGATGTCGGTGATCTCCCGCGCCGATGTGGTGTAACCCGGGTCGTCCGCGTGCACGAAGGCCACGCCGTCCTCGAAGTCGAGCGAGTCGACGACGTAGGTTTCGCCCTGATGCAGATACACCGCGCCCGGGTGAATCGAAGCCGGCGCCTGCCCCGCGCCAGTGCTGCCGAGCATGCGGCCCGTGCCCGCCTCCAGGATCGCGATCTGACCGCCCGACGACCCCCGGATGTCGACGGCCGGATGCGGGTCCATGCCGGGAGTGGGAAAGTAACCGTTGGCCCGTCGCCGCAACAGTCCGTCGTCCACGAGAGCCGCGGCCACCTCCTCGGCGTTCCACAACCGCACCTCGGCGTCGGTGAGCGGAAGTTCGGCGGCGGCGCAGAGCAATTGTGGCCCAAGCACATACGGGTTCGTCGGATCGATGACCACGCGTTCGATCGGCTTGTCCAGCAGTGCGGACGGATGGTGCACCAGATAGGTGTCGAGCGGATCGTCGCGGGCGATCAACACGATCAGCGCCCCCTGCCCGCGGCGCCCCGAGCGGCCGGCCTGCTGCCAGAACGACGTCACGGTGCCCGGGAACCCGGCGAGCACAACGGCGTCCAGCCCGGCGATGTCGACGCCGAGCTCCAACGCGTTCGTCGTCGCCAACCCCCGCAGCTCACCGTCGGCCAGCGCGCGTTCGAGCGCCCGGCGGTCCTCGGAGAGATAGCCGGCGCGATACGACGCGACCCGGTCGGCGAGATCCGGTGCGAGTTCGCTCAATCGGGTTCGCGCGCCCAATGCGGTGAGTTCGGCACCGCGCCGTGACCGCACGAAGGTGAGCATCCGGGCGCCCTCGGCGACCAGGTCGGCCATCACGCTGGCGGCCTCGGCTCCCGCCGAACGCCTTACCGGCGCCCCGTTTTCACCCACCAGGTCGTCGAGCAGCGGGGGTTCCCACAACGCCACGGTGCGCGCGCCCTGGGGTGAACCGTCCTCGGTCACCTCTTCGACCGTCTGTCCGATCAACTCGGAGGCGGTCTGGGCCGGCGATGCAGTCGTGGCGCTTGCGAATATCACGGTCGGCACGTCACCGTTCGGCGAATATCGCGCACACAGCCGCAGCAGCCGGCGCAGCACCATCGCCACGTTCGAGCCAAAAATCCCGCGGTAGTAATGGCATTCGTCGACCACGATGTAGTGCAGGTTGCGCAGGAACACCGCCCATCGGGCGTGGTTGCGCAACAGCGAGAGATGGATCATGTCGGGGTTGGAGAAGATCCACCGCGACCGCTCCCGCGCGAACCGTCGCACGTCGCTGTGGCTGTCGCCGTCGTAGGCGCACGGCGCGGCATCGGCCAGCCCCACCGCCTCGGTGAGCGTCACCGCGGCGCGCAGTTGGTCATGGCCGAGCGCCTTGGTCGGCGACAGATAGAGCACCCGGGCCCGCGAATTTTCTTTCAGGTCTGTCAATATCGGCAACTGGTAGGCGAGCGACTTGCCCGACGCGGTGCCGGTGCACAGCACGACATGGCGTCCGTCGTGTGCGAGTTCGGCCGCGGCGACCTGATGCGACCACGGAGCCTCGATACCCCGATCAACAAACGCCCGCACCACATCTGGGTCGGCCCAGCGCGGCCACTTCATCGGACGTCCCGTCCGCGGCGGAATATCCGCCACGTGGCGCAGCGGGTTCGGGCCGGCACCGACCGTGCCTTCGACCGCGCACGCGAGCAGCTCGCGGCCGAAATCAGCCATCGATCGTTCCTCCTCGAGACTCCTGTTTAGGTGAATTGTTGCCGATTTGAAACGCCGAGACTGTCGCCGCAGCGACGAACGTGATTGACTTATCGCGGTCGCAGCTTCTGTGTTCGTGTATTAGCACTCGCAGGATCGTCGTTGCGATCGCGGTTCCTGCGAGGGTTGTAGGTCGGGTTGAGTTCCGAGCTTCCACGAAGGAGAGCGGTCGGAACGGGCCCGGTGTACCGAAACACGGTGGACCGCACCCGGTGAATAAGAGAAGGAAACAACAGGAAATGCCACAGGGAACTGTGAAGTGGTTCAACGCGGAGAAGGGCTTCGGCTTCATCGCCCCGGAGGACGGCTCCGCCGACGTTTTTGTCCACTACACGGAGATTCAGGGCAGCGGCTTCCGCACCCTGGAGGAGAACCAGAAGGTCGAGTTCGAGGTTGGCCAGAGCCCCAAGGGGCCCCAGGCCACGGGTGTTCGGGCCGTCTAGAGCGACCAACACGATCGAAAGGCAACACCCCGCGAGCGTCGAGAATCGGCCGCCGCGGGGTGTTCGCTATTCCGGCGCGCTACGGCACGGCCGCCGCGGCAGACGCCGGTGACTGGCTTACTGTCGATTCGTGAGCCAGCTGTCGTTCTTCTCGGCGGAGTCGGTGCCCCCCGCGGTCGCCGACCTCACCGGGCTGCTCGCCGGGCCGGGCCAAGTGGTCCTGGTGGGCTCGGGCGGCGAACAGGGTGCGCGGCTGTCGGTCGTCGTCGAGCGGCTGTGGCGGGCCGAGGCGCTCGCGGAGATGATCGTCGAGGCCGGTCTGCAGCCCGAGATCGCCCGCACCGACGAGAACACCCCGCTGGTGCGCACCGCGGTCGACCCCCGGCTGGTCGGCATCGCCTCGGAGTGGACCCGAGGCGCCGTCAAAACCGTTCCGCCCAACTGGCTGCCGGGCCCGCGTGAGCTGCGAGCCTGGACACTGGCTGCGGGCACGCCGGAGGTCGACCGCTACCTGCTCGGCCTGGACCCGCACGCGCCCGACACGCATTCGCCCCTGGCGTCGGCAATGATGCGGGTGGGGATCGCGCCGACGCTGATCGGGACCCGCGGGTCGCGCCCGGCGCTGAGGATCAGCGGTAGACGACGGCTATCGCGCCTGGTAGAGAACGTGGGGGAACCTCCGGGGAGTGTGGAGGCGTTCCAGGAGTGGCCGCGGGTCTGACGGCCGCTGCAAGGGGGGTCAGTTTGCGTCGGCTCGCGCGGGGTGCGAAATTGTCAGTTGCCGACAGGGTCGAAGCGCCGTCTAGTACGGAATTCTGCGCTGTAGGCGACCGAAGAAGTGGAGCGTAAGTAAAAGGTGGCTGACGGGGACCGCGGAAGCGGCCGTAACGGAAGCGTCCGGCGGCTCGTCATTGTCGAGTCGCCGACAAAGGCGCGCAAAATAGCGGGCTACCTCGGCTCCAACTACATCGTCGAGTCGTCCCGCGGACACATCCGCGACCTGCCGCGCAATGCCGCCGACGTGCCCGCGAAGTACAAATCCGAGCCTTGGGCCCGCCTCGGGGTGGACGTCGACCACAACTTCGAGCCCCTCTACATCATCAGCCCGGAGAAGAAGAGCACCGTCGCCGAGCTGAAAGACCTGCTCAAGAACGTCGACGAGCTGTATCTGGCCACAGACGGCGACCGCGAGGGCGAGGCCATCGCATGGCATCTGCTCGAGACGCTCAAACCGCGCGTCCCCGTCAAGCGGATGGTGTTCCACGAGATCACCGAACCGGCCATCCGGGCCGCCGCCGAGGACCCCCGCGACCTGGACAACGACCTGGTCGACGCGCAGGAGACCCGCCGCATCCTGGACCGGCTGTACGGCTACGAGGTCAGCCCGGTGCTGTGGAAGAAGGTCGCGCCGAAGCTGTCGGCCGGCCGGGTGCAGTCAGTCGCGACGCGGATCATCGTGCAGCGCGAACGCGAACGGATGGCGTTCCGCAGCGCGGGCTACTGGGACGTCACCGCTGAACTGGACGCCAGCGTCTCCGACCCGCAGGCATCGCCGCCTACGTTCACCGCCAAGCTGAACATGGTCGACGGCCGCCGCGTGGCGACCGGACGCGACTTCGACTCGCTGGGCCAGGTCAAAAAGCCCGACGAGGTGCTGGTTCTCGACCAGTCCGCCGCAACGGCGTTGGCAGGCGGTCTGCGCGGCGCGCAGCTGGCGGTCAGCTCGGTCGAGCAGAAGCCCTACACCCGCAGGCCGTACGCGCCGTTCATGACGTCGACGCTGCAACAGGAGGCGGGTCGCAAGCTGCGGTTCTCCTCGGAGCGCACGATGAGCATCGCTCAGCGGCTCTACGAGAACGGCTACATCA
The DNA here is from genome assembly GCF_001668575.1 of Mycobacterium sp. 1164985.4. GTDB lineage: Bacteria > Actinomycetota > Actinomycetes > Mycobacteriales > Mycobacteriaceae > Mycobacterium. Next base: position 25,944 of record NZ_LZMD01000053.1, on the reverse strand, counting down.
CCTATATGCGTACCGACTCGACCACGCTGTCGCAGTCGGCCATTGACGCCGCCCGCAACCAGGCTCGCCAGCTCTACGGCGAGGAGTACCTGCATCCGACGCCCCGGCAGTACACGCGCAAGGTCAAGAACGCCCAGGAGGCGCACGAGGCCATCCGCCCCGCCGGTGACGTCTTCCAGACCCCGGGTCAGCTGCATGGAGCACTCGACACCGACGAGTTTCGGCTCTACGAGCTGATCTGGCAGCGCACCGTGGCTTCGCAGATGGCCGATGCGCGCGGTACGACGCTGTCGCTGCGGATCTCCGGAGCGGCGAGTTCGGGCGAGCAGGTCGTGTTCAACGCCAGCGGCCGCACGATCACCTTCGCGGGCTTCTTGAAGGCCTACGTCGAGAGCATCGACGATCAGGCCGGCGGCGAGGCCGACGACGCCGAGAGCCGGCTTCCGAACCTGCAGCAGGGTCAGCGCGTCGACGCCAAGGAACTCACCGCCGACGGGCACAACACCTCGCCGCCCGCTCGCTACACCGAGGCGTCGCTGATCAAGGCGCTCGAGGACCTCGGCATCGGCAGGCCGTCGACGTACTCGTCGATCATCAAGACGATCCAGGATCGCGGTTACGTCGTGAAGCGCGGCAGCGCGCTGGTGCCGTCGTGGGTGGCGTTCGCCGTGATCGGGTTGCTCGAACAGCATTTCAGCCGCCTCGTCGACTACGGCTTCACCGCGGCGATGGAAGACGAGCTCGACGAGATCGCCGCGGGTAACGAGCGACGGACGAACTGGCTCAACAACTTCTACTTCGGCGGCGACCACGGCGTCGAGGATTCGATCGCACGAGCGGGTGGGCTCAAGAAGCTGGTCGGGGTGAACCTCGAGGAGATCGACGCCCGAGAAGTCAACTCCATCAAGCTTTTCGACGACGACCAGGGCCGTCCGATCTACGTCCGGGTGGGCAAGAACGGGGCCTACCTGGAGCGGATGGTCGCCGGCGATGACGGCGAGCTCAAACCGCAGCGGGCCAACCTCAAGGACGAGCTGACGCCCGACGAGCTGACTCTGGAGCTCGCCGAAAAGCTCTTCGCCACACCGCAAGAGGGCCGATCGCTGGGCGTCGACCCGGCGACCGGGCACGAGATCGTCGCGAAGGACGGCCGTTACGGGCCCTACGTCACCGAGGTTCTTCCTGAACCGCCCGACGACGGCGAGGCAGGGTCGACGGCGAAGAAGGGCAAGAAGCCGACGGGCCCGAAGCCACGGACGGGTTCGCTGTTGCGGTCGATGGACCTGGAGACGGTGACGCTCGAGGACGCGCTGCGGTTGTTGTCGCTGCCTCGCGTCGTCGGTGTCGACCCGAACACCGGTGAGGAGATCACCGCCCAGAACGGCCGCTACGGCCCATATCTCAAGCGCGGCACGGATTCTCGGTCATTGGCCACCGAAGAGCAGATGTTCGACATCACGCTCGAGGAGGCTTTGAAGATCTACGCCGAGCCCAAACGCCGCGGCGGTCAACGGGCTGCGGCCCCACCGCTGCGTGAGCTCGGCGAGGATCCCGCGACCGGCAAGCCGATGGTGATCAAAGACGGCCGGTTCGGCCCGTACGTCACCGACGGGGAGACCAACGCCAGCCTGCGCAAGGGCGACGACGTCCTGTCGATCACCGACGAACGCGCCGCCGAACTGCTCGCCGACCGCCGTGCGCGCGGTCCGGTGAAGCGGACGAAGAAGGCGGGCGCGAAGAAGACCACCAAGAAGGCCGCCGCGAAGAAGGCCGCCAAGAAGAGCTAGCCCGCGAACGTGACCTCGCGCTCGAGATCAGCGCGAATCCTCGGACACCACTTCACGTTCGGCGTCCTGTTCGACCTCGGCGTCAGCGTCGTTCCGCTCGGTGCGGTCGGTGGACGCCAGATTCAGCGGCCTGGCCAACTGCGTCGGGGCGACACGGCCCCGCAGTTCGACGATCTCGCCGACGTCCCAGCACAGTGCCTCGGCGTCGAGAGCCCCGCTGACCGCGATCGCCGAGGCGAGCACATGGCCCTCCTCCAGCTTGGCCAACTCGGTCAGGCGCGCCGCTTCGTTGACGGGGTCACCGATGACCGTGTACTCGAAGCGGGCCTGGGCGCCGATGTGCCCGGCGATGGCCCGGCCGGCCGACACCCCGATCCCGAACTCCGTCTGGCCCAGCACCTCGATGAGCTCGTCGTGCAGCTCGCGCGAGGCCGCAAGGGCGGCGCCGCAGGCGTCGGGATGCTCGATCGGGGCGCCGAAGATGGCCAGCGCCGCGTCGCCCTGGAACTTGTTGACGAAGCCGCCGTGCCGGTTGACCGTGTCGACCACCACGCGGAAGAAGTCGTTGAGCAGGTTGACGACCTCGGCGGCGGGGATGGTCGCCGCCAGCTGCGTCGAACCCACCAGGTCGACGAACAGCACCGCCACGTCGCGTTCCTGCCCGCCGAGCTCGGTTCCGCGCTCGAGCGCGCGCCGGGCGACGTCCTCGCCGACGTACCGGCCGAACAGGTCGCGCAGCCGCTGCCGTTCGGCCAGGTCGCGGACCATGTCGTTGAACCCGGCCTGCAGCAGGCCCAGCTCGCTGGCGTCGTAGATCTGCATGTGGGCGTTGTAGTTGCCGCGTTGCACCTCGCCGAGCGCCCAGCGCAGCTGGCGCAGCGGGTCGGCGATCGACATGGCCACCAGCACAGTACCGGCCAACCCGACCACCAGAGCGGAGATCGACAGGATCAGGATCGGGGTGGTCAGCCGGTCGGCGGGCGCGGTGAGGATCTCGAACTTGCTGGCCACGACCGCCAGCACGATCGCGATGATCGGGACCGCGGTGGACAGCACCCACGTCATCACCTGACGCGCGATCACACCGGGGGCACGGAAGTTCTCCGGTACACCGCCGCGCAGGGCGGCCACCGCGACGGGGCGCAGCACGCGTTCGGACTGCAGGTAGCCGATGATCGCCGTCGCGGTGGCGCCCAGCCCCGTGGCGACCGCGACCACCGGCGCCGACTTACTGGCCACCGGCCAACTCGCGACGATGAATACCACCGAGCCCAGGAACCAGTTCGCGACGTTGATCACCGACCGGTAGAACGGCATCTTCAGTGCGCGGGTGCGCGCCACCTCGGTGTCGGCCGGGTCCCGGTCACCGAGCAGCATGTCGCGGCGCTGCCATCGCATGACCGGGATCAGCAGCCGCAGGCTCCAATAGGCCGCCACGGTGAAGGAAACGAACAGGAAGCCGAGGAAGACCGCCAGGTTGAAGGCGGGCAGATCCTGTAGCTGGATGCGGTCCTCGGGTGGCAGGCCGAATCGCAGGAAGCTCAGGACCAGCAGGGCCCCGATGATGTCGGCCTGCACCATGCCCAGCGTGAACACCGGCCACGGGGTGCGCGCGGCCCACCGGACGAATGCGCTGATTCGCCCGATCGGTCGTTCTCCCATAGCCACGCGTCAACCGTATCGGGCATCGGCGACGGGTACGGGTGCTGTGAGACGGACGTGTCGGTTCGCAGCATTACTGTTATCTCCGATGGGCGGTGTTTTCTCGCGTCTCGTGGGTCAGCAGGCCGTTGAGGCCGAGTTGGTGGCCGCGGCGCGCGCGGCGCGTGGTGAGGCGGCTCACAGCGGGGCCGCGATCGGGACCATGACACATGCGTGGCTGATCACCGGTCCGCCCGGTTCGGGTCGGTCGGTGGCCGCGCTGTGCTTTGCCGCGGCGCTGCAGTGCACGTCGGACGGCGTGCCGGGGTGCGGGGAGTGCCGGGCCTGCACGACGACGATGGCCGGTACCCACGCCGACGTGCGGCGGATCGTCCCAGAGGGGCTGTCGATCGGTGTCGACGAGATGCGCACGATCGTGCAGATCGCGTCGCGGCGGCCGGGCACCGGGCGGTGGCAGGTCGTGGTGATCGAGGACGCGGACCGGCTCACCGAGGGCGCGGCGAACGCCCTGCTGAAGGTGGTCGAGGAACCGCCGCCGTCGACGGTGTTCCTGCTGTGCGCGCCGTCGGTCGATCCGGAGGACATCGCGATCACGCTGCGCTCGCGCTGTCGGCACGTGGCGTTGGTGACGCCGACCGTGGACGCAATCGCCGATGTGCTGATGGACAGCGACGGGCTGCCGGAGGCCGACGCGCGCTGGGCCGCGTCGGTCAGCGGCGGCCACGTCGGGCGGGCCCGGCGGTTGGCCACCGACGAGTCGGCCAGGGAGCGCCGGAAACGGGCTCTGGGCCTCGCGCGGGACGCCGCGACACCGTCGCGTGCCTACGCCGCGGCCGAGGAGTTGGTCAAGACCGCCGAGGACGAGGCGCTGGCGTTGACGGTGGAGCGCAACGAGGCCGAGACCGAGGAACTGAGGACCGCGCTCGGGGCCGGCGGCACCGGCAAGGGCACGGCCGGCTCGCTGCGCGGGGCGGCGGGCGCGCTGAGTGCCCTTGAGCGACGGCAGAAGTCGCGCAAGACGCGCGCCTCGCGCGACTCCCTCGACCGGGCGCTGATCGACTTGGCCACCTACTTCCGCGACGCGCTGCTGGTGGCATCGAACGCGGGCGGCGTTGCGCACAACCACCCCGACATGGGCGAGGAGATCGCCAGGTTGGCCGCGCACGCGCCGCCGGACAAGCTGCTGCGGTGCATCGAAGCCGTGCTGGAGTGCCGCGAGGCGCTGGCGGTCAACGTCAAGCCGAAGTTCGCGGTCGACGCGATGGTGGCGACGGTCGGACGGGCGCTGCGCGACTGAGTTGGGTCGGCGGCGGGCCCTGCCGTAGACTCGTCCCGCCTGCGGCTGACACATCTGTGAGCCGGGCACGCCACCTTAGCTCAGTCGGCAGAGCGGCTCACTCGTAATGAGCAGGTCAGGAGTTCGATTCTCCTAGGTGGCTCCAGACCGACGTCCATGCTCACGTGTCCTGCAGCACGTCCTGAGCGATTTTCATCGCCGAGTTGGCGGCCGGGAACCCGGCGTAACCGGTGCAGTGGTAGATCACTTCGGCGATCTCGTCGTCGGTCAGGCCGTTGTTACGGGCGATCTGAACGTGGATCCGCAGCTCGTCATCGGCGCGCAGCGCGATGAGAATGCCGAGCGTCACCAGGCTGCGGTCGCGGCGGCTCAACCCCTCACGGGTCCACAACCGGCCGAACACGTTGTCCATCGCGAGGCCCAGCATCTCGCCGCCGAAAGCACCTGACGGCAGTTCCACGTCGCCGTCGGGGAGGACTCCCGGGAGCAATTCGCGGAAAACCTGCAGCCCTTGTTCGCGTACGTCTGTCATGGCAGACAGCGTGGCATGAACGCTCGCTATTTCGGCGCCACGAAACCGACAGGTCCGGAAGCGATGCACACCGACAACGCCGCGGTGTTCGCGCGCACGTCGATGGCGTCGCCCGCACCCGGCAGCCGGACGAACACCCGGTTCAGTCCCGGCCGCACCGGCACCTTGACCTCATGGCCCTCGGACAACGACATCATCATCGAACCGTCGCTGTTCGCCAGATAGTTGATCTCCGCCGTCCAATCGGCCGGCAGCAGCGGGCCGTCCAACGGCATGCGGACTTCAGTCTCCGGCTGCACCAGATATCCGCAGTCCGGTTGCGGTCCCGGCACGATACTGCGCACCCACGTGACCTTCGCATCGACCACCCGGCCGGTGTGATCGAACATACGCAGTTCAGTTGTGGCCGAGGCGAATTCGGGACGGTTGGGCACCAGCGCGAACATGTGGCTGGCCCGGTTCTCGGGGCCGACCACCCGCTGCAGCACCATCGGGTCGACCTCCTGGTCGAGCATCGGCGCATTCGACATCCTCGCCGCAGTGGTCAAGCCGGACAACGCATTGCGCAGATACTCCTGCGCCGGGTTGTCACGCCACGCGGTCAGGAACGTCGCCGTTGAGTACAGACTGCTGGCGACGAAGGCCGATGTGAGGACACAGATCACCACCGCACGCCGCCGCGAGGCGTCCATCCATCGCGTCCCCTCGCGGTTAGGCGCGCACAGCCCGACCGCCGCCAGCAGCGCTAGCACGATGACGAGGTCGGGTAGATAGCGCAGCGTCTGCGCCAATTCCAAGGCGGTGAACTGTGACGACCGCATGAGATAGATCGGCACCTGGCAGGCCACCGCGTATCCGGCCGCCACCAGCCACACGGCGGCGATCCGCCGTTTACGCAGCACCGTGACCGCGACCGCCGCGGTCAGGGCAGTCCACCCCAGCACCATCACCGTCGCCTGCGGAGTGGCCCACGGCGAGGCCGGCGCCCACCGCTGCCAATCCCACGGACCGCCGACCAGCCCCGGCACGATCCCGTGCGTCACCGACCTCGCGAGCAGATCCCACGTCATCGCCAAATCGAGGGTCCACCGCTTCTGGTCGACCACGATCAGGTACACGCCGACCCAGCCGGCCGTGACCACAAGCGATGGCCCCCAGAGGCGAATGCCGCGACGCCACACCGCTTTCACCGACCCCGAGCCCGTCACGTGGCACAGCAGCGCCGTCACCGCGAACGCGACGAACGGAATCACCGCCGACTTCTCGAAGAACAGCAGCCCCCCGACGTAGACCAGCAGGGCCGTCACCGCGTGGCGACGGTCGCCGGTGCGCACGAGGAGGATCGCGTCGCCGCAGACCCACGCCATCGCCGCCAGCATCGGCAACGAGTTCAATGCCGCTGCCCACCACGCGAAGCCCGGCACCGCCAGCGGTGTGAACAATGCGAATGTCAAGGGCAACAACAGCACTGGTCGCCATCCGAGGATGACGTGCAGGGTGCGCAGCAACGCCAGTGACACCAGCAGCTGCAGAATCAACAGGCTGAGCGCAGGGCCGATCCAGTTCAGCGGCGCTATCAAGGTGATCACGCCGGCGACGAGAAACGCCCCCGGCATGACGTGGCCGTCGTGATCGTCGAACAGGTATGTCGGCGAGAACAGCGACTGGGTGCCCGCGCGCCCGATGAGAATCAGGTCGTCCCAATAGAAATAGCCGCCGAACGCCAGGACCGCCCGGATCGCCAGCTGCACGACGATCAGGGCGACGGCGGTGCGCGCGACCCAGTTGCCCAACGCGTACTTACCGCGGATACGCATCCCCTGCTTGCCGGCGTGCGATCCATGCCGACCGCACCATCTCCTCCAGCGAATGCCGCATCCGCCAGTCGAGGTCGCGCGCGGCCAGGTCTCCCGACGCGACGATACGGGCGGGGTCGCCAGGCCGGCGCGGACCGACGACCGGCTCGAAATCGAACCCGGTGACATCGCGGATGGTGGTCATGATCTCGCGAACGGAGGTGCCGCTGCCGCTGCCGAGGTTGTAGACGGGCTCGATCGGGTCGCCGGCCTCCAACCGCCGCGCGGCGGCGACGTGGGCCAGCGCGAGATCCGATACGTGGACGTAGTCGCGCACGCAGGTGCCGTCCGGCGTGGGGTAGTCGGCGCCGTTGATCCTCGGCGTCTCGTCGCGGCACAGCATGTCGAACACCAGCGGAAAGAGGTTGTGCGGGCTGACGTCGAACAGTTCGTCGGACCCCGAGCCCACGACGTTGAAATACCGCAGGCTGGTGTGGCGCAATCTGGACGCGCGTGCGGCATCGCGAATCATCCACTCGCCCACCAACTTACTGACCCCGTACGGCGACTCGGGCGCAGTGGGCGTCTGCTCCGTGACCGTGTCGACGTCCGGGGTGCCGTACGTGGCGGCGCTGGAGGAGAACACCATCTTGTTGGTGCCGGCGGCTTCCATCGCCTTGAGCAGCGTGACCATCGCTGAGACGTTCTGCTCGTAGGTGTGCAGTGGTCGTTGTACCGAGACACCGGCATACTTGAAACCCGCGATGTGGATGACGCCGTCGACGCGATGTTCGTCGAGCGTGCGGACGACGAGGTCGCTGTCGAGCAGCGTGCCGCGCACCAGCGGAACCGCCGGAGGAACGAACCGCTCGAGGCCGGTCGAAAGGTCGTCGATCACCACCACCGGCATATCGGCGTCCGATAAGGCGCGGACGACATGGGACCCGATGTAGCCCGCCCCGCCAGTCACCAGCCAAGTCATTCGATCTTCCTCACCGTAGAACGGGGCCAGCATACGGATCGGCGGCCTCTGGTCCGAACCGGCGTCATGACGCGCGTTCGTGCGACAGCGCGCTCAGGTGCACCGCGATGCCGACCGCCGGACCGCACAGCAGCGCGATCACGGTCCGCGTCTCGAGGTCGAGGGGCAACAGCAGCAACAGCGTCGACGCGATGGTCGCCGACACCCAGCCCAGCGCGTACGCGCGGTGCAGTGCTGCTGCCACTGCAGCCGCCCCCGTGAGCGTGAGGAGCGCGATAGCGATCGCACCGGCCGTCAACCATGCCAGCAGCGCGCCGTCGGCACGGTAGTCGGGACCGAACGCGCTGCGCAGCAACCACGGCCCCGCGGACCACGCGGCGAGGACGCCGAGCAGGCCGACACCGGTCACGGCGACCGCTGGCGTGAACAGGGCACGCACCCGGTGCGCGCTCTGGTCGACGAAATGGGCGACGAGATTGCCCTGCATCGCGGTGAGCGGCAGGAGCAGGGGCGCCCGTGTGAGTGTGACGGCCAGGATCACGACGCCCCCAACCGCGCCGAGGTCACCCGAGGTCGCCTGCAGCAGCACGGGAAATCCCATCACGAGGATGGCGCTCGCGCCCGCCGCGGTGATCGAGTGGAATGCGCCGCGAAGAAAGGCCGCCGTGCCGACGGCGGTCAGCAGACTCGCGGCCCGCCGGGTGGACGGCGACACGATCAGCATGAGCACCCATGCCACCGAACCGGCCACGGTGGCCCACAGGTACCCGGCCAGGCCCCAGCCGATCAGAAAGGTCGCGACGGCCACCAGCACCCGGATCACACCGTCGGTCACCATCAGCGACCCGTACGCGGTCCATCTGTCCAGCCCCGCCAGCATGCCGAGCAGCGTTGAGTGCAAACAGAATCCGGCGAGCCCGATCGCCAACAGCGCCACCGAGAGCCACTGCGATTCGACGAACACATGGCCTGACCACAACGGTGAGCTGATCGCGATGACCGCGGCCGACACCGCACCGACGCCGGCGGCCACCCACATGGGGCGACTTCGTGGCCCCTCGGCCCCCGTGGCTTGCGTCGCGGACCGCACTTCTCTGGTGGCCTCCTGCAACAGCCCCAACGCAGCACCCGAGGCCAAACCGAAAGCGCCCCAGAACACGGCGAACAGCGAGAATCCGGCGGGCTCGAGATCGCGAGCGGCCAGGTACAGCACGGCATACCCGCACAGTGCGATCACGGCGGTGGCCACTCCGACCCGCACGACGCTGCCGCGTGCCGCAGGACCGGTCGGTGATGCGCCGCTCGCGGTGAGCGGATCGAAGGGCGCGCCGGCGTCGGTCACGGCGCATCCAGCTCCGGAAGATCGGCGGAATACAGCCACGCATCCCACAGAGGGCGCAGCGACTCGTCCGCGTAATGCGATGCCAAACCGGTGAAGTCGTCGGTCACCACCGTGCTGTGGCGGTAGCGCGCGGTCCAGTCCCGCAACAGCGCGAAAAAGCTGTCGTCCCCAAGCTGTCGCCGCAGCACGTGCAGCGTAAGGGCGCCGCGCTTGTACACGCGGTCGTCGAACATGTCGCGCGGACCCGGATCGGCGAGGACGAGGTCTCGCGGCGAGTTGGCGAGCCGCTGGTAGTAGTGCTGCGCCCACTCGTCGGCCGTGCGGCCGCCGGAGTTCTCCGACCACAACCACTCGGCGTAACAGGCGAATCCCTCGTGCAACCAGATGTGCCGCCAGCGCTTGGCGGTCACGCAGTTGCCGAACCACTGGTGCGCGAGTTCGTGTGCGATCAGTCGCCCGGCGCCACCCTTACCGTCGCAGTGGTTGGCCCCGAATATCGAAATTCCCTGTGCCTCAAGCGGAATCTCGAGGTCGTCGTCGGTGACCACGACCGTGTAGCCCTCGCTCAGGGGGTAGTCGCCGAACAGCTTGACGAACAACTCCATCATCTGCGACTGATCGGCGAAGTCGTGGTCGAACTCGTCGCGCAGCCGGTCGGGTAGCACCGCGTGAATCGGAACCCCGTTCTTGGCCAGCCGGCGACGCTCGTACATCCCGATCTGCAGCGTGATCAGATAGGTCGAGGTCGGTTCGGGCAACTCGTAGGTCCATGTCGTCATTCCCGCCCGGGCTCGTCGAGACACCAACTCGCCGTTGGCGATCACCCGATAGGGGCTCTCGGCGGAGATTTGGATACGAAAGCTCGCCTTCGCGCTCGGGTGGTCGTCACAGGGGAACCAGGACTGGGCCCCGTTCGGCTGGCCTGCCACCAGGGCGCCATCGGTCAGCTCCTCGAAGCCCACCTCGCCCCACAGCGAACGGATGGGCCGGGGCGTGCCCCCGTACCGCACGACGACCGTCATCGCCGCCCCGGGCGACAGTGGATCGCGCAACGCGATGTACAGCTTTCCTGCTGAGATGCGGAACTGTTGGGGCCGAGAGCCGTTCACGCTCACCTTCGTCACCGACAGCGTGTCGGCGAGGTCGAGGGTGAAGGTCCGCAGCGTCGCGAGCGTCACCGCGGTGATCGTCGCCGTACCGGTCAGCCGGTTGATCGCCACCTTGTAGGTGAGATCGAGTTCATAGCGCGACACCCGATAACCGAAATTCCCGCTGGAGGGCAGATACGGGTCGATGACCGGTGTCGCCTTCTTCTTACTTCGGGTCACGCGGCGGTTTCTGCGGTCGCGGATGCCGGCGTGTCACCGCGCTTCTTGCGGGGCGCGTGCCACGGTGCGATGGGATTACCCTGCCACCGGGTCGACGCGGGCACCTCGTCGCCGCGCATGACCAGCGACGCCGGACCGACGGTCGCTCCCGCGCCGATGCGGGCGGCGGGCAGGACCACACCATGGGCCCCTAGCGTCGAACCCCGCTCCAGCACAACGCGGTCCATCCGCATGATCCTGTCGTGGAACAGGTGCGTCTGCACCACACAGCCACGGTTGACGGTGGCGCCCTCCTCGAGGGTGACCAGGTCGGCCTCGGGTAGCCAATACGTCTCACACCACACGCCGCGGCCGATCCTGGCGCCGAGCGCCCGCAGCCACAGATTCATCACCGGGGTGCCGCTGGCCGCACGCGCAAACCACGGGGCGGCGACAGTCTCGACGAAGGTGTCGTAGACCTCGTTGCGCCAGACGAACGGCGACCAGAGCGGGTGTTCGTCGGGCTCGATGCGGCCGACCACAAGCCATTTCGCTATCACGGCGGCCGTGCCCGCAACCACCCCGGCGACCAACAGCAACGCGCCGGCGCTCAGAGCGGCCCATACCCAACCGGCTTCAACGGCCAGCGACTGGAGAGCGAGCAGCACCGCGACACCGATCGCGAACGTCACGATCAGCGGTACGATCCGGCACGTCTCGACCAGGCTGCGCAACACCTTCAGGCGAGCGGACGGATGGAACGTGCGCAGCGCGTCAGCGGCGGTCGGTTTGCGGCGCAACCGCACCGGAGGGCTGCCCAACCAGGAGGAGCCCGCCTTGGCCTTGTGCGGGGCCGCCGACAACACGGCCACCAGACCGTCATCGGGAACCTTGCGACCGGGCTGCGTGATGCCCGAGTTACCGAGGAACGCCCGCTTGCCGATCGTGGCCTTCGCGACGTGGATCCAGCCGCCGCCCAACTCATAGGACGCCACCATGGTGTCGTCGGCGAGGAAGGCGCCGTCCTCGACCACCGTGAACTTCGGCGTGAACAGGGCCGTCGAAATCTCGGTTCCGCGACCGACTCTCGCGCCGAGCGCCCGCAGCCACCACGGCGTGAGCAGGCTCGCGTAGATCGGGAACAGGTACGTGCGTGCGGCGTCCATCAGCCGTTCGGTGGCCCAGATCTGCCATCCCGAACGGCTGCGCACCGGGTGATATCCCTCGCGCAGCCCGAGCGAGAGCAGCCGCACTCCGATGACCGTGAGCGCCGCGTAGGTGATGGCGGCCGCCAGGGTTGCCACCGGTGTCCACAGCACCGCGGGCCCGATCGCGGCCGTCACCGAATCCGTATGGCGCACGGCGTATCCGATGACGCCGAGGCCGGCCGCGAGCGCGAGCAGCGGAAGCCCGCTGAAAAGGATGGATGTAACCCCGTAGACCGCCACCCACAGCGGCGCCCGAGGCGGGCGGTCCTGCGGCCAGGGGTGGCGGGCCTTGCCGGACTTCACCGCCGGCGAACCCTTCCAATACTGGCCGTTCTTCACCTTGCCGACGACGCCGGATCCCGGGGCGACATCGGCGTTCTTGCCGACGACGGCGCCGGGCAGCAGCGTCGTCCGTGCGCCGATCGTCGCATCGTTTCCGACGGTGATCGGCCCGACGTGGAACAGGTCGCCATCGACCCAGTGTCCGGACAGGTCGACCTCGGGTTCGATCGAGCTGCGGTGTCCGAGTTTGAGCATCCCGGTGACCGGTGGGGTGGAATGCAGGTCCACGCCCTTGCCGACCTTGTTGCCCAGCGCGCGTGCGTAGTACACCAACCACGGTGCACCGGCGAGGTTTTCGGCGCCGCTGGCCTCGGCGAGCCGTTCGGCGAGCCACACCCGGAGGTGGACGGGCCCGCCGCGCCGGTAGGTTCCCGGTGTCAGCCCGTCGAGCAGTAGTCGGGCGCACAGGGCCGCGATAGCCATTCGGCCCAGCGGCGTGACGAACAGCAGGAAGCCCACGCCGACCCACCACCAGTTCAGGGGGGCGGTCCACGGGACGAACCCCGCCAGCACGTTGTTGGCCGCCGCCATCCACACCACCCACTGCAATCCGGTCAACGCGGCCAGGGGCAGCGACAGCGCCACCTGCACGGCCTGTGTCAGGCGCGACGTCGGCTTCACCTCGCGTGCACGCACCCGCGGCGGTGGATCGAGTTCGTCGAGGTACCCCGCGAGCGAACCCAGACGGGGATGGTCGTAGAGGTCGGCGACGGTCACCTGGGGGTGGCGGCGCCGTAGCGCGGCGACCAGTTGCGCCGCGGACAGCGAGCCGCCGCCGAGGGCGAAGAAGTCGGCCTCTGGACCGTCCACCGGTGCGGCCAGTACGTCGCGCCAGAGGCCGGCCAGCCAGCCCATGGTCCCGGTCAACTCGGCCCCCTCGTCGTCGCCGACGTCGACCGGCCACGGCAGCGCGCCGCGGTCGACCTTGCCGGAGGTGCGGGTCGGTAATTCGTCAACCAGCACGAGGCGGGGCACCAGCGGCGCGGGCAAGGTCTCGGAAAGCGACACCCGGGCCTTCGCGAGGTCGAACGCGGGATCGGTGCTCGCGACGTAGCCGACCAGCAGCGGTGTGCCGCTGGCGGTGCTGCGGACCGCGGCGGCTGCGCCGCTCACGCCAGGCAGGGTGACCAGCGCGGTGTCCACCTCACCGAGCTCGATGCGGCGCCCGCCGACCTTGACCTGGTCGTCGACGCGGCCGACGAAGTAGAGCCCGTCGGATTCCAGGCGCACCAGGTCACCGCTGCGGTAGGCGCGCTTCCAGCCAAGCGTCGGCATCTCCGCGTACTTCTGGGCGTCCCTGTCGGGGTCGAGGTAGCGGGCCAGGCCGACGCCGCCGATGATCAGCTCGCCCACCGCGCCGTACGGCACCGGCTCACCGTGCCAGTCGACGACGGCCAGGTCCCAGCCGACCAGCGGCAGGCCGATGGTCACCGGGCCGGCTGGGGACAACCGGGCGGCACACGCCACGACCGTCGCCTCCGTCGGCCCGTAGGTGTTCCAGACCTCGCGGCCCTCGACGGCGAGCCGCTCGGCCAGTTCGGGCGGGCATGCTTCGCCGCCGAAGATCAGCAGCCGCACCGCCTCGAGCGCCTCCGCCGGCCACAACGCGGCCAGCGTCGGCACCGTCGAGACCACCGTGATGTCGCGCGCGACCAACCAGGGGCCCAGGTCCATCCCGCTGCGCACCATCGAACGCGGCGCGGGCACGAGGCACGCTCCGTGGCGCCAGGTCAGCCACATCTCCTCGCACGACGCGTCGAACGCCACCGACAAACCGGCCAGCACGCGGTCGCCCGGCCCGAGCGGATTGTCCGCAAGGAACAACCGTGCCTCGGCGTCGACGAACGCCGCCGCGCTGCGGTGGGTGACCGCGACCCCTTTGGGGGTGCCGGTCGAGCCGGACGTGAAGATGATCCATGCGTCGTCACGACCGATCGGCGCCGCCGCCCGCCAACCCCGTGACGAACCCGGCCCGCGCGACAGCCCTGCCTCGGTGATGATCGCCACGACGTTGGCCTCGCTGAACACCAGCTCGGCGCGTTCCTGAGGATCGTCGGCGTCCACGGGAACGTAGGCGGCGCCGGTGGCCAGCACGGCGAGTATCGCCACGTACAGCGCGTAGCTGCCCGACGGCATCCGGATCCCGATCCGGTCGCCGCGGCCGATTCCCCGCGCTGCCAGCCAGCGCACGCTGTCCTCGATATCGGTGATCAGCTCGGCATAGGTGAGCTGGACATCGCCGTCGTCGATGGCGGGCGCCTCCGGGTAGCGCCTCGCGGTCTCGTAGAGGATGTCGATGAGCGTGCGCGGCTCCGGCGCGAACGGGGACAACAGATATTGAGGTGGGATCTCCTGCCGCAACTCCCCAGTCACGGCTATAAAGCTACTCAGCCAACCGGCCGCGTCCGCTGAGCCGCACGCAGCGTCGCGATCACGATTACGACACCGCTCGCCGAGGTCGATTGAGCAGCCTCGACAGGTTTGATTTGCTCCGCTTCCGGTCATCCGCAAGTACCTGGCAGAATCGCCTGCGGAGGGGAGTATTCCTTCGCCGCGGTGTCGTCATCACGTCGGCCGTCATCGGACGACCGGTGCTGCGGGCCGACACGAGTGATCGTGGCGGTGGAAGAGACCTCCGGCGCTTTGACGACCGGAGGATCAGTGAACGTTTCCACCCTCGAATGGATCATCACGCTGAGCGTGACGACCGCCATCCTGCTGTTCGACGTCATCGTGATTGGCCGCCGGCCTCACGAGCCGTCGAAACGGGAGACCGGTGTCGCGCTGACGATCTATGTCAGCCTCGCGATCATCTTCGGCCTGTGGACCTGGTTCTTCCACGGCAGCCAGTACGGCGTCGAGTTCTTCGCCGGGTGGCTCACCGAGTACAGCCTGTCAGTGGACAACCTGTTCGTCTTCATCATCATCATGGCGAGCTTCAACGTGCCCAGGAAGTACCAGCAGCAGGCCCTCCTGGTGGGCATCATCCTGGCCCTGATCTTCCGCGGCATCTTCATCGCGCTCGGCGCCGTTGCGATCAACCAGTTCTCCTGGGTGTTCTACATTTTCGCCGCGTTCCTCATCTACACCGCCATCAACCTCGCCCGCGACACCGACCACGACGACGACGGCGACAACATCGTGGTCAGGTTCGCCCGCAACCACCTGAGCATGACCGACAAATGGGACGGGCTGAAGCTGTGGGTGAAGGAGAACGGCAAGCGGCTGATGACGCCGATGTTCCTCGTCATCGTCGCGCTGGGAACCACGGACCTGATCTTCGCGCTCGACTCCATCCCCGCCATCTACGGGCTCACCCAGGAGCCGTACCTGGTCTTCACGGCCAACGTGTTCGCGCTGATGGGTTTGCGCCAGCTGTACTTCCTGCTGGGCGATCTGCTCAAGCGACTGGTCTTCCTGTCCCAGGGCCTGGCGTTCATCCTCGGGTTCATCGGGGTGAAGCTGCTTCTGCACGCCCTGCACGAGAACGAGGTGCCGTTCATCAACGGCGGCGAGCACGTTCCGGTGCCGGAGATCCCGACCCTGCTCTCGCTGGGGGTGATCGTCGTGACGCTGGCCCTCACCACGGCGGCGAGCCTCTACAAGACGCGGGTGCACGACGTGAAGAACGGCACGGACGACACCGAGGAATCGTTGGATTCTCGCTGAGCGCAACGTTCGACGGGAGGTCGCGGCTCTGGAAGCCTTGCCGGGTGCGCCTATTCGTGACCGAAACCCCCGACGGGGGCTGGGATGAACTGACCGAAGGCGGAGTTCCGCCCGTCCGCGTCGCGGCCAAGGACCTACAGCATGCGCGACGGGTCCGCGCGCGGGTGCGTGCCGCCGGCGACGTCGCGGTCATTCTCGACGTCACGGTCGCCGTCGCGGCCGACTTCCGGTCGGTGCGCGACGTTCTCGAACCGGCCGAAGGGGTGCGCTACGCCGGCACCGTCGACGGCCTCGCGGGCCTGATCGCCGATATCGAGTCGGCCGGAGTGGCCGACGGCGTCACGCTCGTACCGGTGTCGCCGCACGGCGATGTGCACTCACTGGGCCGCGCGGTGCTGGACCGGCTGGCATCACGGGCTCAGGCCAAAGCCTCGTAGAGCAGCCCGGCATACCGGTTCGTGCGTTCGGTTCCCGTTGTTCCCGGACCCATCCGGTTCATCACGTAGGCGAACGTCGCGCGGCGGTCCAGATCCATCGCGATCGCCGAACCGCCCCAGCCGCCCCACCAGCAGATCCTGCCCTCGGGTATGGCGGGAACGCTCTCGGGACAAGGCAAGCCGAATCCGACACCGAAGCGCAGTGGGATCATGAGCACCTGGTCGAGGCCGTGCGATTGTTCGTCGAAGATCATGTCGATGGTCGCGGGGCCGAGAAGCTGCACACCGTTGGCCTTGCCGCCCAGCGCGATTGGCGACAGGGCGCGCGCCAGCCCGCGCGCGTTGCCATGGCCGTTCGCACCACCGATGTCGGCGCGCCGCCATGCGGTCGTCTCAGCGATCGAGGCGACATCCTGGTCGGGCCGAATGGTGCCGAACGTCTTGATCATCGGGTGATCCGGCGGTACTAGGTCGTACGGCAGCTCGAGGGGTGGAGGAGCGATGAGCTCGGCTATGCGGTCGTCGTCCTCCGGCCGAGCACCGATCTGGACGTCGGCGCCGAGGGGAGCGGCGATCTCGTCGCGCACGAATTCCCTGAGCGACCTGCCGGTGACGCGCCGGATCACCTCACCGATGAGGTGGCCGTAGTTGAGCGCGTGGTACCCCGACGCCGTGCCGGGAGGCCACCACGGAGCCTGGCCTGCGAGGTGGCTGGTCGAACGCTCCCAGTCGTACATGACCTCCAGGTCGAACGGCGCCTCCCATCCGGACACGCCGGACGTATGCGCCAGCAGATGCCGAATCTCAATGTCCTGCTTGCCATTAGCCGCGAACTCCGGCCAGTACTCGGCCACCCGGGCGGAGGAGTCGAGCAGCCCCCGGTCGATGAGGATCAGGGCGGCCAGCGCGGTGAGGGTTTTGGTGCACGACCAGAAGTTCACGATGGTGTCTTCGCGCCACGGGGTCGTCCTGGCACGGTCGGCGTGGCCGCCCCAGATGTCGACGACGCACTCGCCGTCGACGTCCACCGCGATTGATGCCCCCAGCTCCTCACCCTTGGCGATCTCGTCGGCCAGCGCGTCAGCGAGCCTGTCGAACCGGCTGTCCCAATGGCCGTGAACGGTCTCGTGCATCGGTTCATCATGCCGCTGCCCAGCGGATTTATGGAGAAAACGGCACCGATTCGCGCGCCCGCGCCGGTACCGTGATTGACGTAAGCGTCAATAGTCAGGAGGTATGCGATGCGCAGGTTCGCGACGGCGGTCGCTTTAGGCGCGCTGATCCTGGGTCCGCTCGTGACGGCACAGACCGCGGGTGCGGCGGCGGTAGCCCCCGACACCATCGCGCCGGTCCCGACGGTGCCCACCGCGCCGAGGGTCCAGGCGTTCGACTGCCAGGGCACGACGGGGAACATGGGATGCGGCCCGGGCTGGTTCTGGCGCGACGGCTGGCGGGGCTGGGGGTGCTACCCATGCTGACGTCGACAGCGGTCAAGGCCTCCTGCACAATGGCGGCGACAGCGTGCGCCGCTGCACTCGGAATCGGTTCGGCCGCAGCACAATCCGCTGACTACAGCAGGCTGCCGGTCGACCCGAACTCGATCACCGACTCGTTGGCCTACACCGCGGCTCCGCTCGCGATCAACCCCGACGGTCAGCCGGGCGTGAAGGCCGAGTACACCCACCGCGAGGGTGGCACACGGCAGATCACCACCACCATCCTGGTGCTGGCCGACCCCGCGGCCGCTACGGCGGCGCTCGACGGTGCGGCCGCCGACGTCGTCAACCAGCATTCGCAACCCGCCGATGTGGGCACCGGAGGCACGATGGTCACCGGCACCTCGCCCGACGGCTCCGAGTCCGTGGCCGTGCTGACCTTTACCGAGGGCAACACCGCGACGACGATCGAATTCGAAGGCCCCCCAAACGATCCCGCGCCCGCCGACTTGGTCACCGAACTGGGTCAGAAGCAGGCCGCGGCGATCAAGACCTGGCAGACGGCGTAACTCGGCGGACGGTCCGTCACCAGTTGTCGTAGCCGCCTTCGGGTCCCAGCATGCGTTCGAGCCGGGTGCGGTTGATGCGGGCCAGTTCGTTGCGCACGATCTTGCGTTCGGTCTCGATGTCGTTGTGAATTCGGTCGGTTATCGTCGCCAGCACCTGTGCGGCGTCGTAGCCGTTGACGAACATCACGAAGCCGAAGCCGAAGTGTTCGAGGTAACGCTTCGAGGCGGTGCCGAGCCGCTCCATGAGCTCGGGCTGGTCGCACCAGATCGCGCACTGCTCGGCGGCCGACTTCTCGCTGCCCGGCCGCCGCCCGACGTCCGGGTACGCCTGCAGGATCGTGTCGATCGAGTCCTCGCCGAGGCTGAACAACAACGCGTCGGCTTCACGGAACAACGAGTCGTGGTCGGCGTACGGGCGCCCGCGCGCCAGATCGGCGGCCAGCGGCACGCTGTAGCAGCATTCGTAGACCGCGTGCACCGCCCTGCGCATCGGCATCGCGTTGAACACTTCGAGGCCGATCCCCTGATGCATCAACACGAGAGCAATGATCGATCGCGACGAGAACGTCCAGGTTACGTCGTGTTACAGCGAGGAAAAATCAGCGCGCCCGTCAATCGGGCTCAGTGCTCCTTCTTGAACCGCTCCACCGACGCCTGAACCTCGGCCTCGGCCTCCGAGCGGCCCACCCAGTCGGCAGCCTTCACGTATTTACCGGGTTCGAGGTCCTTGTAGTGCACGAAGAAGTGCTTGATCGCCTCGAGCTCGTGCTCGGGCACGTCGCCGAGATCCTGGATGTGGTCCCAGCGCCCGTCGTCGGCGGGTACGCACAACACCTTGTCGTCGCCACCGGCCTCGTCGGTCATCTTGAACATCGCCACCGGGCGAACCTCGACGATGCAGCCCGGGAACACCGACTCGGGCAGCAGAACCAGCGCGTCGAGCGGATCGCCGTCCTCGCCGAGGGTGTTCTCGAAGAACCCGTAATCGGTCGGATAGGCCATCGACGTGTACAGGTAGCGGTCCAGCTTCACCCGGCCGGAGTCGTGGTCCACCTCGTACTTGTTGCGCGAACCCTTGGGAATCTCGATGACTACGTCGAACTGCACGGCAGCGGCTCCTTGCCCTGTGCTCTGGTCTGGTCGTCCGGTGACAAATCGGGTCAACCTTAATCGAGGGATACGCTGCTGTACGGGGGCGGTCCAGGTTGAGCAGGAGGGTTATGCGGCCCAGTCAGTGGCGGCGATCCACACACGTGGCGGTATCGGTGGCGGTACTGCTGCTGGTTGCCGTGGTCGTGGCCGTGGCCGCCGTGCTCACGACGGGTCGGTCGACCGAGGCCGCGGCGGGTAAGCCGACGCCTCCGGCCGCGACCGCCAATCCCGCCGTCGTCCCGGTGGCCGACGCGGCGCCCAAACCGCTTCCGGACCGGTTGGCCGCCAAGCTGGCGCCCGCGCTGGCCGACCCGAACCTCGGTGACCTCGCAGGACGCGTCACCGACGCGATGACCGCGGCCCCGGTGTGGGAGCAGCGCGCCGACGTGCCGATGCAGCCGGCGTCGACGAATAAGACGTTGACCGCCGCCGCCGCGCTGCTGACCCTGGACCGCGAGGCCCGACTCACCACGCGCGTGTACAGCGGGAGCAGGCCCGGTGTCGTGGTGCTCAAGGGTGGCGGCGATCCGACGCTGTCGGCAGCGCCCGCCGGGGAGGAAACCTGGTACCGAGATGCGGCGCGCATCAGCGATCTCGCCGAGCAGGTCACCGGCAGCGGCATCGAGGTGACGTCGGTGCTGGTCGACACCAGCACCTACAGCGGGCCCACCATGGCGCCGGGCTGGGACCCGCTCGACATCGACGGCGGCGACATCGCGCCGATGGAGTCGGTCATGCTCGACGGCGGCCGCACTCAGCCCGTGAGCGTCGACTCGGCCCGGTCCCGCACTCCGGCGCTCGACGCCGGGCGCGCGCTGGCGGCGGCGCTGAAGATCGACCCCGCGAAGGTCAGCGTGGCTCCGGGTAGCGCGAACGGCGGCGAGGAACTCGGCTCCGTCCAGTCGCCGCCGCTGATGTCGCGGCTGCGCGACATGATGAACGCCTCCGACAACGTGATGGCCGAGGCGATCGGGCGTGAGGTCGCCGCGGCGCTCAACCGCCCGCAGAGCTTCGACGGCGCCGTGCGCGCCGTCCTGGACGCCCTCGGCGACGCCGGGGTCGACACCACCGGCGCGAGGCTGTTCGACTCCAGCGGGCTGTCCGTCGACGACCGCCTCACCGCGGAGACGCTCGACGAGGTGGTGCAGGCCGCGGCCGGGGACGACCACCCCAAGCTGCGGCCGCTGGTCGACCTGCTCCCCATCGCCGGTGGCAGCGGAACCCTGTCCAACCGCTATCTGGACACCGACATCGTCAAACCCGCCGCCGGTTTCCTGCGCGCCAAGACGGGCTCGCTGACCGGCACCAACTCTCTGGCAGGCATCATCACCGACTCCAGCGGCCGGGTGCTCACCTTCGCGCTGATCTCCAACAACGCCGGCCCGACCGGACGCATCGCGCTCGACAACCTGGCGGCCACACTGCGGACGTGCGGATGCAGCGCATGAGCCCGTCCGCCAAGTCCTCGCTGTCGGTCGGGCGCGCCGTCGATTGGAACTTCGCGGCGACCGTGGGGGAGAGGCTGGCGCGGCCAGGTCCGGCGTCGACCGACTACACGCGCCGGCAGGTGATCGAGCAGTTGGCCGAGGCCTCGCGTTCCGCGGAGCTTCCGGTGCGTGAGATCACCGGGATGACGGAGGGTGGTGACATCCCCGAGGCGCGAATCGTCGACCGACCGCAGTGGATTCGCGCGGCCACCCGGTCGATGCGGGTGATGACCGGCGGGTCGGAGAAGCCGCGAGGCGTCATCAGCGGCCGCATCACGGGTGCGCAGACCGGGGCGGTGCTCGCCTTCATCTCCTCGGGGATCCTCGGACAGTACGATCCGTTCGGTCCCGGGGGAGGCGAACTGCTGCTGGTCTACCCGAACGTGATCGCCGTCGAGCGCCAGTTGCGGGTGCAGCCCTATGACTTCCGGCTGTGGGTCTGCTTGCACGAGGTCACCCACCGGGTGCAGTTCCGTGCCAACCCCTGGCTGGCCGACCACATGTCGCGTGCCCTCGGCGTACTCACCGAAGAAGGCTCCGACGACATCACCGAGATGGCGTCCCGGCTCGCCGAGTTCGTGCGCGGCCGCCGGAACGAGACGAACGGCGTTGTCGCCGATGCCAACTCGAACGGCATGATCGGCCTGTTACGCGCTGTGCAGTCCGAACCTCAGCGCGAGGCCCTCGACCAACTGCTGGTGCTCGGCACGCTGCTGGAAGGTCACGCGGACCACGTGATGGACGCCGTCGGCCCGGCTGTGGTGCCGTCCGTCGCGACGATCCGCAAGCGGTTCGACGAGCGGCGCCAACGCAAACAGTCGCCGCTGCAACGCGTGGTGCGGATGCTTCTCGGCATTGACGCCAAGCTCAGCCAGTACACCCGCGGCAAGGCATTCGTCGACCACGTCGTGTCCACCGTCGGGATGAGCCGGTTCAACGCGGTGTGGACGGACGCCGAAACACTGCCCCTGCCAACCGAAATCGACGAGCCGCAACGATGGATCGACAGGGTGCTGTAGCCGCACTCCGAGCGGCCGTCGCGGCGTTCGACCGCGACTTCGGCGTCGGCGACCGCTGGTGCGTTGCGCTGTCGGGAGGCGCGGACTCGCTGGCGCTGACGGCGGTTGCGGCAAGCATCAAACCGACCATCGCGCTCATCGTCGACCACCGACTGCAGTCCGACTCCGGCACCGTGGCGGAAACCGCACGACATCAGGCACTGTCGCTGGGATGCGTTGCGGCGCAGGCGATCACCATTGATATCGGGACGCGGGGCGGGCCCGAGGCCGCCGCGCGCACCGCGCGCTACCGCGCGCTGAACGCGGCGCGGGACGGCATGCCGGTGCTGGTGGGGCACACGCTGGACGATCAGGCCGAGACGGTGCTGATGGGGCTGGGCCGCGGGTCCGGGCCCCGGTCGATCGCCGGCATGCGGCCGTGGGACCCACCGTGGGGCCGGCCGCTGCTCGGTGTCCGGCGGGCGGTGACGCGCGCCGCCTGCGCCGAGCTCGGCCTGACTCCGTGGCAGGACCCGCACAACTTCGACCGCAGGTTCACCCGGGTCCGACTCCGTGAAGAGGTTCTGCCGCTGCTCGAGGACGTGCTCGGCGGTGGGGTCGCCGAGGCGCTGGCCCGCACCGCAGGTGCGCTGCGCGCCGACACCGACACCCTCGACGAACTGGCCGAGCGCGCGCTGAGCGGGATGCGCCGCGACGACGCGCTCGACGGTGCGGAGGTGGCGCAGCTCCCAGAAGCACTGCGGCTGCGGGTGATCCGTCGCTGGCTGCTCGACGGCGGTGCCGCCGGGCTGACCGACAAGCACATCCGAGCCGTCGACGCCCTCGTCACGGCGTGGCGGGGGCAGGGCGGTGTAGCGGTCGGATCACCCCTGCGGGAGCGCCGGCTGATCGCGGGCCGCCGGGACGGCATGTTGACCCTGCACACCGAGCCGGTTCGAACCATGAAAAACTGTGCCCGTGCCTGAGCCATCCGCCGAGCTGTACACCGGCGACATCAAGTCGGTGCTGCTGTCATCCGATGAGATCCAGGCCAAGATCGCCGAACTCGGCGCCCGCATCGCGGAGGAGTATCGCGACGCCGTGGCCGACAATGGCCAAGACCTCCTGCTGGTGACCGTGCTCAAGGGTGCGGTCTTCTTCGTCACGGACCTGGCCCGCGCGATTCCGCTGCCGACACAGCTGGAGTTCATGGCGGTCAGCTCGTACGGTTCGTCGACGTCGTCGTCCGGCGTCGTGCGGATCCTCAAGGACCTCGACCGCGACATCAACGGCCGCGACGTGCTGATCGTCGAAGACATCGTCGACTCAGGGCTCACTCTGTCGTGGCTGCTGCGCAACCTCGCGACCCGCCATCCCCGCTCGCTGCGGGTGTGCGCGCTGCTGCGCAAACCCGACGCGGTGCGCGCCGATGTCGACATCGCCCACGTCGGATTCGACATCCCCAACGAGTTCGTCGTCGGGTACGGCCTGGACTACGCCGAGCGCTACCGCGACCTCGACTACATCGGCACCCTGGATCCGAAGGTGTACGAGCAGCACTGAACGGCGCAAGATGAGGGGCATGCGCGAAACAGCCCTTCGCATCTGTCCCCTGTGTGAGGCCACCTGCGGCTTGGTCCTGACCATCGACGACGGCCGCGTCACCGGCGCCCGCGGTGACCGCGACGACGTGTTCAGCCACGGCTTCATCTGCCCGAAGGGCGCCAGCTTCGCTGAACTCGACAACGACCCCGACCGGTTGGCCCGGCCGATGGTGCGGCGCGACGGCGTGCTGACCGAGGCGAGCTGGGAGGAGGCGTTCGCCGCGGTCGCCGAGGGCCTCGGCGGTGTCATCGCCGAGCACGGTGGTGCGTCCGTCGGGGTCTACCTGGGAAATCCCAACGCCCACACGGTCGCGGGCGGGCTGTACACGCCGCTGGTCGTGAAGGCGCTCGGCACCCGGCAGGTGTATTCGGCGAGCACGCTGGATCAGATGCCCAAGCACGTGTCGCTGGGCCTGATGTTCGGCAGCCCGGTCGCATTCACCGTCCCCGATTTGGACCGCACCGATTACCTCGTGATCATCGGCGCCAATCCTCTTGTCTCCAACGGCAGCCTGGCGACCGCGGCCGACTTCCCCGGCAAGCTGCGCGCGCTGCGCAAGCGCGGCGGCCGGCTCGTGGTCATCGACCCCGCCCGCACCCGCACCGCCGAGCTCGCCGACCGGCATCTGGCCCCGCGGCCGGGCACCGACGCCGCGCTGCTCTTCGCGGTCGTCCACGTGCTGTTCGACGAGGAACTCACCGACCTCAAGCAGCTCGAAGGGCACGTCGATGGTGTCGACGAGGTGCGCGCGCTCGCCGCCGACTTCTCGCCGGAGATCGTTGCCGCGTTTTGCGGGGTGCCCGCAGACGACATCCGCACGCTCGCTCGCGAACTGGCCGCGGCGCCGTCGGCCGCCGTGTACGGCCGCATCGGCACCTCCACCGTGGAGTTCGGCACGTTGGGCAGCTGGCTGGTCGACATGGTCAACGTCCTCACCGGCAACCTGGACCGTTCGGGCGGCGCGATGTTCCCGCTCTCGCCGATCGCCCCCGCACCGCGTCCGCCGAAGCCGGGCCGGGGCTTTCTCACCGGCCGCTGGTACAGCCGCGTTTCGGGCTATCCCGAAGTGCTGTCGGAGTTTCCGGCCGCGGCGTTCGCGGAGGAGATCGACACACCCGGCGACGGACAGATCAAGGCCGTTATCACGATCGCGGGCAATCCGGTGCTCTCGGCGCCCGACGGTGAACGCCTCGACAAGGCGCTCGAGAGCGTCGCGTTCATGTGCAGCGTCGACCCGTATCTGAACGAGACCACCCGGCATGCCGACGTGATCCTGCCGCCGCCTCCGCCGTCGCGCAGCGCGCACTTCGACATCGCGCTCAACGCGCTCGCGGTGCGCAACAACGCGCGGTACTCACCGCCCGCGCTCCCGACGGCCGACCGGCCGGACGAGGCCGAGATCCTCTCGCGCATCGCGCTGATCCTCTACGGCCTCGGCCCCGACGCCGACCCGATGCTGGTCGACGACCAGGTGATCGCCGCGACGCTGGCCAAGGAGACCGCCGACCCGGACTCGCCGGTCGCCGGGCGATCTGTCGACGAACTGACCGCGCTGCTGCCGCCGGGACCGGGTTATGAGCGGCGCCTCGACATGATGCTGCGGCTCGGCGCCTACGGCGATGCGTTCGGCGCCAGGCCCGACGGCCTCACGCTGGCCAAGCTCAAGGCCGCCCCACACGGCATCGACCTCGGGCCGCTGCAGCCGCGCCTGGCCGAGGTGCTGCGGACGCCGTCGGGCCGGATCGAGCTCGCGCCGCCTCAGTTGACCGCCGATGTCGCACGCCTGCGCGAAGCGCTCGGGACGCGCCCCGACGGGTTCGTGCTCATCGGGCGACGGCACCTGCGGTCGAACAACAGCTGGATGCACAACCTGCCCGCGCTCTCGGGCGGGTCGAACCAGTGCACGCTGCGGATCCACCCCGACGACGCGGCCGAGCTCGGCCTGACGGACACGGCGGTCGTCAAGGGTCCCGGCGGCGAGCTGCTCGCGCCCATCGAGATCACACCGGACATGCGACGGGGCGTGGTGTCGCTGCCGCACGGCTGGGGCCACGACCGCGACGGCACTGGCCAGCGCGTGGCCGCCGGCGCGCCCGGCGTGAACGTCAACCAGCTCAACGACGGAAACCACCTCGACCCGCTGTCGGGAACCGCGGTGCTCAACGGGATCCCGGTCGACATCGCGCCCGCCGGCTGAGCCGGCGAATCGACGGAAGCCGGCTGAGCCGGCGAATCGACGGAAGCCGGCTGAGCCGGCCAGCTGATATAGCTCGAGTTAGTCCTTCTCAAATGCCTCCGGAGGTGTCAGGAAGGGATCTGTAACTGATTCCTTTTCG
>NZ_LZMD01000052.1 GCF_001668575.1 Mycobacterium sp. 1164985.4 | reverse complement strand
TCGCCGATGCAGAGTCCTGGCCACACTGGGCCACGGTGATCACCGAGGTGACCTGGACGAGCCCAGAGCCGCGCGGCATGGGCACCACCCGCACCGTGAAGATGCGTGGCGGCATCGTCGGCGACGAGGAGTTCCTCACGTGGGAGCCCTACAGCCACATGGCTTTTCGGTTCAATAAGGCGTCGACCGGGAGCATCGCGGCGTTCGCCGAGGATTACCGGGTGGTGCAGACGCCGCAGGGCTGTCACCTGACGTGGGTGATGGCGATGAAGCCCAACGACGTCGCCGCGCGGCTCGGGATGTCGCTGGGCAAGCCCGTGATGGGCTGGATGTTCCAGATGTTCCTCTACAACCTGCGCGACTACTCCGCCAAGCGTTTCGTGACCTAGTACAGGCCCGACCAGGCCTCCCGTCGGGCGGCGTCGGGATCGGAGACGACGGCGTCGCGCGCGGACAGGATGATGCGGGTGCAACGTCGTTCGGCGTCGTAAACCGGCCAGTCGTGTCCGTTGGACCAGTGGATCTCACCGCTGTCCCACCCCTGGGCCGCGAAGTCGAGCCACGCCCGTTGCATGCGCCGACCGACGGCCGGCTGCAGCCGCCGCCCCAGCGGATGAATCTTGCGCCCGAGGTACGAGGCGTAGCTGTGCTGAACGTGGACGATCTCGCTGCCGTGCGTGGCGCCCAGACCGAGCATGCGCAGGCTGAAACCGAAATGGTCGAAGCGGTACATGTGGGTCGGGGCCTTACCGCTGTAGGCGTCGGCGAACGCCCACGTGGGTCCGCCGAACATCACGTCCGAGGCGAACGCGAGCAGGGCGCTTCGGCGCGGGTAGCGGGGATAGGCGGCCAGCACGCGCTGTTTGGCGTCGGGCGCGATGCGGGTGAAGTAGGCGTCCACGGCCGCCGCGGTGGTGGGCAGCATCGGGGGTTTGCCCCACGCGAACATCGACGCTTCGTGGCTGTTGGTTCCGATGATCAGCGGCACCCGCCGCATCGCCCCGGTGCGCGCGGCCTCCAGCGGATGACGCGGGAGAAGGTCGACGCCGTGAGTCAGCCCGTAGGCCAACGTCGGGGTGGTGGCGGCGCTTTCGACCTGCAGCCTTCCCGCCGCGCGGCGCAGTACACGCTGCGGTAGCCCCTTGACCTCGGAGACCGGCACGCCGAGCCGGCGCACGAATTCGTGGGCTCGCTGGGCCCTGGTCTCCCTGTCGGCGATCAACGGCAGCGCCGGGCTCTGCGCGATCGCACGGCTGAACAGACCCTCGGCGGCGGGACTGGCGAGCAGTGCGAGTACCGACGTGCCGCCCGCAGACTCGCCGAACACCGTCACCCGCGACGGGTCGCCTCCGAACGCCGCAATGTGGTCGCGGATCCACCGCAGCGCCGCGATCTGGTCGCGCAGAGCCAGGTTGTCGTCGAACCCGTCGCCGAGGTCGCCGAGGTCGAAACCGCCGAAGACCCCGATGCGATACGTGATGTTGACGACGACCACGTCGCCGTTGGCCGCCAGCCGCGAGCCGTTGTATAGCTGGAATTGACCCGCACCGAAGACGAACGCGCCGCCGGGGATCCAGACCATCACCGGCAGCGACGCGCTGGTGTCGGGCGACCACACCGTCAACGTCAGGCAGGCCTCGTCGCGGACCTTGGGGTCGTCGCGCCCGCCGCCCACGAACGACTTGCCCTGCGGCGGCAGCGGCCCGTGCTCGACCGCGTCACGCAGGCCCGTCCACGGGCGCTTGGGCTCAGGAGCGCGGAACCGCCGTTCCCCCACCGGTTGCTCGGCGTAGGGCACACCGCGCCACACCCCGACGCCGCCCTCGGTCGTGCCGCGCAGATCACCGAGGCTGGTGTGGACGACGACCGAATGTCCGACAACGGTGGCCACGGGCGAATCGTAGTGTGCAAAGCTGAACGCCATGACCTTCAACGAAGGTATGCGGATCGACACCAGCACGACCTCGTCCAGCGGTGGCGGAGGCGGCCCCGGCCGGGGCATCGCGCTCGGCGGCGGCGTCGGCGGCCTGCTCGTCCTCGTAGTGGCGTTGTTCCTCGGCGTCGACCCCAGCTCGGTGGTGCCCCAACAGGGCCAGTACGACAGCCAGGGTGTCGAGTCGCCGGGCTTCGACCTCGACCAGTGCAAGACCGGCGCGGATGCCAACACAATCCCCGAGTGCCGGGTGGTCGCGACCGGCAACTCGCTCGACGGCATCTGGCCCCAACTACTGCCTGACTACACACGTCCGCGTGTCCGACTCTTCACCGGAAGTGTCGACACCCGGTGTGGCCCGGCCACCAGCGACGTGGGGCCGTTCTACTGCCCGGTGGACCAGACCGCGTATTTCGACGTCGACTTCTTCAACGTCCTGCGCGACCAATTCGGTTCCAGCGGAGGGCCGTTGGCGCAGGAGTACGTCGTCGCTCACGAGTTCGGCCACCACGTGCAGAACCTCACCGGCGCACTGCGGAACTCGCAGGGCCCCGGTGCGGCGGGACCCACCGGCGGTGGAGTCCGCACCGAACTGCAGGCCGACTGCTACGCAGGCGTCTGGGCGCACTATGCCGCCATCACCAAGCAGGAGGGCACCGACGTCACGTTCCTGGAGCCGTTGACGGACAAGGACATCGCCGACGCGCTGTCGGCCGCGGCCTCGGTGGGCGACGACCGCATCCAGCAGCAGGCCACCGGCCGGGTGAACCCCGAGGCGTGGACGCACGGGTCCGCGGCGCAGCGGCAGAAGTGGTTCACCGAGGGCTACCGCACCGGTGATCCGAAGGCATGTGACACGTTCTCGACGAATGACCTCGGGTAGGACACCCACGGCGGTCGACGCCGTCGCCGAACGATATCTGGACACCCTCGCCGAGCTCGACCCCTGCGCTGCAACGGATATGGGCATCGCGGGTCACGACGAGGAGATCACCGACTACTCCCCCGATGGCGTCGCCGCGCGCGCCGACGCCGCACGACGCACGTTGCGCGAACTGTCCGAGGTGACCCCCGCCGACGCGGTCGACGAGGTGACCGTCGCCGCGATGCGCGATCGCCTCGGCATCGTGGTCGATCTCAACGACGCCAGGCTCGACGTCGGTGAACTCAACGTCATCGCCTCCCCCCTGCAGTCGATGCGCGATGTGTTCGACCTGATGCCGACCGACACCGACGACGACTGGGCCGTGATCGCGCGCCGGCTCGCGCGGGTGCCCGACCGTGTCGCCGGCTATGCCGACGCGCTGCGCGCCGCGGTGGCCGACGGACATCCGCCCGCGGTGCGCCAGGTGGTGCGCGGGATCGACCAGGCCGCGAGCATTCAGCACCTGCTGGTCGACATGGTCGCGAACGCGGTTCCGGATAACGCTGCGCTGCACGACGATCTGCAGCAGCACGCGGCCAACGCCGCCAACGCCTACCGGGAACTCGGCAGGGTCCTCGGCGACGACATCGCCCCGTATGCGCGCGCCGAGGACGCCGTGGGCCGCGACGTCTACCGGTTGTGGTCGCGGTCGTTCCTGGGGGCCGAAGTCGATTTCGACGAGACGTACCAGTGGGGCCTGGAACTGCTGAAAAGCATTGTCGCCGAACAGGAACAGCTTGCCCAGCAGTTGTATCCCGGCACCTCGATCGCCGACGCGCTGAGGCGCCTCGACACCGAGGAGCGCTACCTCGTCCACGGCGTCGACGCGCTGCAGGCATGGATGCAGGACCTCTCCGACCGGGCGGTGGATGCGCTCGCCGACACGCACTTCGACATCGCCGAACCCCTGCGCAGGCTCGAGTGCCGAATCGCGCCGACCCACACCGGCGGCATCTACTACACCGGACCGTCAGAGGACTTCAGCCGGCCGGGCCGGATGTGGTGGTCGGTCCCCCACGGTGTCGACACCTTCCACAGCTGGCAGGAGACGACCACCGTCTTCCACGAGGGTGTGCCGGGCCACCACCTGCAAATCGGTCGCGCGGTGGTGCGTGCCGACCAGCTCAACCGGTGGCGGCGGCTGGGCTGCTTCGTCTCTGGTCACGGCGAGGGCTGGGCGCTGTACGCCGAACGGTTGATGGCCGAGCTCGGGTGGCTCGACGACCCCGGCAACCGCATCGGAATGCTCGACGCACAACGCTTTCGGGCCGCTCGCGTGGTCATCGACATCGGCGTGCACTGCGGGATGACCGCCCCCGACGGCGAGGTGTGGGACGCCGACAAGGCGTGGCACTTCCTCGTATCGCACAGCGCGATGAATGAGGAGCATCTGCAGTTCGAACTCGACCGCTACCTGGGCTGGCCGGGCCAGGCGCCGTCGTATGCGATCGGACAGCGGATCTGGCAACAGTTGCGCGACGACGTGGTGGGCCGCGGGACACCCCTGAAGGAGTTCCACGACCGCGCGCTGGACCTCGGCGGGTTGCCGCTCGACGTGCTCCGGTCGGCGTTGACGCACGATTTCGCCTCCGGCTGAGCCTCTTTCGCCGACTGCGCATTCGTCCTAGCGTGGACGCATGGAGTCTGTGGCCGTCACGCCGAACCTGACCATGCTCGTCGTCGGCGGATGGCAGGTGTACGCGTGGCGTGACGGTGATTCGGTCACGCTGATCGACACCGGGGCGCCGGGGTCCGGCGCCGCGATCGCAGAGGCGGCACGCGGAATCGACTGGATCGTGTTGACGCACGGGCACGTCGACCACATCGGCTCGGCGGTCGAACTGCACAGCACGACCGGGGCTCCCGTCGTGGCCGGCGCCGGTGACGCCGCCGCCATCCGCGACGGTGCGCCGCTGCCGCCACCGGTTTTCGAGGACTGGGAAGTGCCGATCCACGAGCGCGTCGCCGCGGGATTGCCCGATGCGGCCGACCCCGTCCCCGTCGAGCGGGAACTGCGCGACGGCGACATCCTCGACTTCGGCGGCGGCGCGGAGGTGCTGGCGATACCCGGGCACACCGAGGGCAGCATCGCGATCCACCTTCCGCAACACGGCGTCCTGCTCACCGGGGACACCATCGCCAATGTCGGAACGCTCAAGCTCGGCACCTTCAACCAGGACCGCGCCCGCACGGTGGCGTCGTTCCGCCGGCTCGCCGCCCTCGACGTGGATACGGCGTGTTTCGGACACGGCGAGCCGATCGTCTCCGGTGCCGGCGCCCGGCTTCGGGAGGTCGCGGCCGCGTTGACCTGACGCGAAACCCAACCGACCCCATCCGAATCGCCCGGCGAGTACCGTCACCCGTGGCCGAAGGAGACACCCATGCGCGTCGCAATAGCTGGAGCAACGGGAAACATCGGCGCTCGCACCGCCGCCGCGCTCGAACGCGACGGCCACGAGGTCGTCCGCATCAGTCGCGCACTCGGTGTCGACCTGATGTCCGGTGAAGGACTGGACGCCGCGCTCGCCGGGGTGCAGGCGGTCGTCGACACGGTCAGCGCACCGCCGATAGACCGGGACCGCACCATCGAGTACTTCGGCACCACCACGCGCAACCTGCTGGCCGCCGAGCAGCGCGCGGGTGTCGGCCACCACGTCCTGTTGTCGATCGTCGGCATCCACGACATCGAGGGCAATCCGCACTACTCGGGCAAGCGGGAACAGGAGCGCCTCGTCGCCGAGGGACCAGTGCCGTGGACGGTCGTGCCCGCCACGCAGTTTCACGATTTCGCGGCCATGGTCGCCGGCTGGTTCGAACAGGACGGGGTGTCGCCCATCGCACCTCTGCTCGTGCAGCCGATCGCACCCGACGACATCGCGCAGGTGCTCGCCGAGGTCGCCGTCGGCCAGCCGCAGGGCCGCCACGTGGATGTCGCCGGACCCGAGACCCAGGATCTGGTCGACATGGCACGCCGGACACTTGCGGTCAGGGGGCAGCAACTGAAGCTGGTCCCGACCTGGTCGGGGATGTTCGGACTGTCGATGGCCGGAAATGTGTTGCTGCCGGGCGAGAATGCCCGCATCGCCCCGACGACGTTCGACGACTGGCTCGCCGCCGGCGCCAACTGATCAGGAGAACTGATGAATTCCGACACCCCGCTCGCCGGGAAAGTGGCGTACGTGACCGGCGCCGCCCGCGGCCAGGGCCGCCAGCACTGCGTGCGATTGGCGCGTGCCGGCGCCGACATCGTCGCGATCGACGCATGCGGACCGGTCGCCGAGCACAACGGTTACCCGCCGGCGCTGCCCGAGGACCTGGCCGAGACAGTGAGCCTCGTCGAAGGTGAGGGCCGTAAGATCGTCGCCGACCGCGTCGACGTCCGCGATCTCACCGCACAGCAACGGGTGGTCGCCGACGCGATCGAACAGTTCGGCCGCCTCGACATCGTCGTCGCCAACGCCGGTGTGATGAATTGGGGCCGGCTATGGGAGATTTCGGCCCAGCAGTGGCAAGAGGTGCTCGACGTCAACTTGACCGGCGTGTGGAACACGATCAAGGCCGTGGTCCCACCGATGATCGAGGCGGGCAACGGCGGGTCGATCATCACCATCAGCTCGGCCGCAGGTGTCAAGGCCGTCCCCGGCTGCGGTCACTACTGCGCCAGCAAGTTCGGCGTCGTAGGGTTGACCAACTCGCTCGCGGTCGAACTCGGCGAGTTCGGCATCCGGGTCAACTCGGTGCATCCGTACGGCACCGACACCCCGATGGGCAACGACACGTCGATGTGGCAGATCTTCGCCGACCATCAGAACTACATCCACAGTTTCTCACCCGGCGCGCTGTCGACGGAGTCGTTGGCGGACCCCGATCTGGTCTCCGACATCGTGGTGTGGTTGGCCAGCGACGCGTCGTCTCTGCTGACGGCGGCCCAAATCCCCGCCGACAAGGGCTATCTCAAGATTTGATCCCGTTGAGCAGACGCGAAACTGCCTTTTTCGCGGCAGAACGAGCAGGTTTTGCGTCTGGTCGCGGTGGTTTTCTGCGCAGAACTACAGGCGGGACTGCTGCTTGATCGCCGCATCGGTGGTGCGCAGCGGGCGGATCAACGCGTCCTGAGTGAACGACGCGATCAGCTCACCGGCTTCGGTGTGCACCGTGCCCCGCACATAGGACATCCCCGCACCGACCTGGGTGCTCTCATGTCCGTACAGCAGCCACCCGTCCCATTCGAACGGCTCGTGAAAGCTGACCGAGACCGTCATCGGCGCGGTCGACACGGTGACGTGCGACTGCGCGGTGCCGATGCCTTCGTGGGCGCGCATCGTCGTCGAAATGCCAAGGTGCCCGGTGAGGTAGGCGACCAGTGCCTTGGACAACTCGTCGCGATCGGGGGTCTTGTCGTAGTGCACCCAGGCATACAGTTCTGGCGGCCCCACCTCGTCGGGGCTGTTGACGTCGACCACGTCGACGAGCCGGATCTCCCTGCCCGGCATGGCCATCCCGGCGTCGTTGGCCTCCGCCGGTGACTTCACCTCGGGCCGCGGAACCGCATGGCGGATGACGTCTTCCGTTGGCACGTCGGTCAGCACGGTGACCGTGATGCAGCGCTTACCGTTCTGCTTGGCCGCGACGACAGCCGTTGCGGTGGAACGGCCTTCGTTGACGACGTCGATCTCCAACTCGACCGGACCGGCAGCGACCATGACGGCCCGCGAGAACACCGCGTGCACCGAACGCACCGACTTGCCCTCGAACCGCTTGGCCACCGCCACGATGGCCTGGGCGAGCACCTGTGTTCCCTCGACCACCTGTCGGTCGTCCTCTCCGGCGGGCCCCGTCTCGGCGATGAACCGGTTCTCCCCGTCCGGCCGGACGTCGAACAGGTCGAGCATGGTGTCGACGGTCCACTGCTGTTGCGCTGAGTCAGTCGTCATGACAAGGAACAGTAACCGAGCTTCTGCAAAAGCGGTAACGTCGTTACCAGTCAATCCCGAGCCGGAAGGTGGCGACCATGGCCAAGCCGAGCGGACGCGCGGCCGCGGGCGCCACACGCACGGCCGAGTCGGCCGACGCCGATCCCCGGCCCAAGCGCTTTATGAAGTCGGCACTGGCCATCCTGGGCGAGACCGGGCGCACCGACTTCACCGTGCTCGAGGTCGTCGAGCGGTCGAAGACGTCGCTGCGGTCCTTCTATCAGCACTTCTCGACCAAGGACGAACTGCTGCTGGCGCTGGTCGACAAGATCATGTCCGAGTCGACACGCCGGTGGCGCGAGGACACCGCTGACCTGCCCGCCCCCACGGCCCTGCGCGTCCTGATCGACCGCATCTGCACCCCGCCGGAGACAACCACCCAGGACAAGGTGAACCGCGGTCTGACCAACTACAACGACCGCCTCGCCGAGACTCTGCCACGTGAGTACGCGCGGGTGCTTTCACCGGTCTACGAGCTGATCAAGGACATCATCAACCGCGGCATCGCCGAAGGGGTGTTCCGCTCCGACATCGACATTGACGCACGGGCCGCGCTGATCATGCAGTCGTCACTGGGGGCGATCCGGCTGCAGGTGCTAGGTGCGGAGCTCAGCGGCGTGCCGGTCGGCGCCGACGACATCTACGACTTCTGCCTGAGCGGGCTCACCGGACCCGGCAACCGGGCCTGACCTGCGTCGCACTCGCCGAGAACCAGCCTCTCCAGGGCTGCTGTTTCTGCTGGTCCGAACGTGGTAATGTCATTACCATCAGCCGCCAATCAGACTTCCAGGAGGCGAAAATGACACGCCAGCTGTCCTATCCGGTGTTCGACGCCGACAATCACTTCTATGAGCCCAAGGAGGCGCTGACCAAGTTCCTCCCGGACCACCGCAAGCACGTCATCGACTACATCGAGGTTCGCGGCCGCACCAAGATCATGGTGCGCAACCAGGTCAGCGACTACATCCCGAACCCCACCTTCGAGGTCGTCGCGCGTCCCGGCGCGCAGGAGGAGTACTTCAAGCACGGCAGCGGCGGCAAGAGCTTCCGCGAGGTGATGGGCAAGCCGATGAAGGCGATCCCGGCCTTCCGCGAGCCCGGCGCCCGGCTCGAGGTGATGGACGGCCTCGGCCTGGACTACTCGCTGATGTTCCCGACCCTGGCCAGCCTGGTCGAGGAACGGATGAAGGACGATCCCGAGCTCATCCTCGACGTCATCCACGCGCTCAACGAGTGGATGTACGAAACGTGGCAGTTCAACTACGAGGACCGGATCTTCTCCACCCCGGTGATCAACCTCGGCATCGTGGATCGCGCGCTCGAGGAACTCGAGTGGTGTCTGGAGCGAGGCGCCAAGACAGTGCTCGTCCGGCCGGCGCCGGTGCCGGGCGTGCGCGGCACCCGCTCGTTCGGACTGCCGGAGTTCGACCCGTTCTGGGATGCCTGCGTGAAGGCCGGCATCCCGGTCTCGATGCACGCCTCGGATTCCGGATACGCCGAGTACCTCAACGACTGGGAGCCCGCCGACGAGTATCTGCCGTTCAAGCCGACAGCGTTCCGGATGGTGTCGATGGGCAAGCGGCCGATCGAGGACTCGATGGCCGCGCTTGTGTGCCACGGCGCCCTGACCCGCAATCCCGACCTACGGATCCTGTCCATCGAGAACGGCGCCGACTGGGTGCCCTATCTGTTCAAGCAGTTCGGAAGCGTCTACAAGAAGATGCCGCAGGAATTCCCC
Source organism: Mycobacterium sp. 1164985.4 (assembly GCF_001668575.1). Lineage (GTDB taxonomy): Bacteria > Actinomycetota > Actinomycetes > Mycobacteriales > Mycobacteriaceae > Mycobacterium. The sequence goes on along the minus strand of NZ_LZMD01000052.1, from coordinate 35,057 downwards.
GAGAACCCGATCGAGGCGTTCAAGCGCGGGGTGTATGTCGCGCCGTTCTGGGAGGACGACTTCGCCAAGATGACCGACCTCATCGGCGTCGATCGGGTGATCTTCGGCTCGGATTGGCCGCACCCCGAGGGACTGGCCGAGCCGACGCACCTGATCGACGACCTGCAGGGCCTCGACGAGGACGGCCAGCGAAAGGTCATGGGCGGCAACATGATCGACTTGTTCAAGGTGCCTAACGAGATCGTGCACAACCCGGACGTGCCCGCGCTCGTCATCCCCGCCTGAGCCCAGGCACCGTCGCGAGACGTGCGTGTCGGTCGTCGACACGCACGTTCGCACGATTACGAAAAGAGAGCCCGTGACCGACAGCGCGAACAACGGCGCGAATCCCGAGGTGCTGCTCTTCGCCTCGACGACGCAATCCTTCCTCGAGAAGGAAGTGCCGCTGAGCCGGATACGCGAGATGCACGATGCTGGAACCGCATTCGACGCCGACTGGTGGCGTCGGGCCGTCGAACTCGGCTGGACCAGCCTGCTGGTGCCCGAGCAACTCGGCGGCGGCAGCGTCTCCGGCAACGGCGTCAAGGATCTGGCGCTGGTCGCCGAGATCGCGGGCAAGACCGTCGCTCCCGGTCCGTTGCATCCGGTCAGCACCGTCCTCGCGGGGCTGGTCGACGCGTCCGAGGGCCACGAGGACACCATCGGAGCGCTGATCGCCGGAGAGGCGATCGCCGCCTGGGCGGTGTACGAGCCCGGGCAAGCATGGTCCCCCCTGACCCCGTCGACCACCGCGACCGCAACGGCGAGCGGGTTCCGTATCGACGGTGTCAAGGACCGGGTGGAGGCCGGCGCGGACAGCGGATTGCTCCTCGTCACAGCGCAATCCGACGGCGGCGTCCGGCAGTTCCTGGTGGCTGCGGACGCGCCGGGCGTGAGCGTGGAGCCGCAGCGCTCGATCGACATGGTCAAGAGCTATGCGCGTGTGCAGTTCGACGGCGTCGAGGTCGACGCCGACGCGGCGGTCGGTACCGCCGAGCAGACGCCCGAGTTGATCGAGCGGCAGTCTCAGATCGCCGCCGTGCTGCAGTGCGCCGAGGTGATCGGCATTCTGGACACGGTGCTGGCCTTCACAATTCGGTGGGGCTTCGACCGGCACAGCTTCGGCCGCCCCCTGGGTTCGTATCAGGCTCTCAAGCACAAGTACGCCGATCTCAAGATCTGGTTCGAAGGCTGCCGGGCGACCACCAACGCAGCGGTGGCCGAGGTGGCCACGCGCAGCCCGGGTGCGGCGATGGCGGTCAGCGTCGCGAAATCTTATGTGGGCGAATACTCTCCGGGCATGTTGCAGCTGTGTGTGCAGTTGCACGGGGGTATCGGGGTGACGTGGGAACACGATCTGCACCTGTTCCTGCGGCGGGCCACGCTGTACCGCTCGCTGTTCGGCACGCCCGAGGACCACAACCTGCGCGTCTACTCGCTGACCAAGGATTCGGAGCAAGCGTCATGACCGAGACGACATCCGCCCCGGCCACCACCGCGGAGTCGGTGGAGGAGTTCGCCGCCCGGGCCCAGGCCTGGCTGGCGGAGAACATGCCGTCGATCGATCCGAACAACCCACCCGAGCACGATCGCGGCGAAGAGGAACCGTGGCACCGGGAGCGGGAACTTCAGAAGCGGTTGTGGGAGGGCGGATTCGCCGGGATCTGCTTTCCGAAGGAGTACGGCGGGCTCGGCTTGCCGATTGCCTACCAGAAGGCGTTCGACCAGGTGTCGCGCTGCTACGAGATGCCGGTCATCCTTAACACCCCGACGTTCACGATCTGCGCGGCCACCATCCTCGACACCGGCAGCGAGGAGCAGAAACGTCAGCACATCTCCGCCGCCCTGCGCGGCGAGGAGGTGCTGGTGCAGCTGCTGTCGGAGCCGAGCGGCGGCTCCGACCTGGCCGGTGTGATCACCCGCGCCGACCGCAAGGGTGACAAGTGGGTCATCAACGGCGCGAAGACCTGGAGCACAAGCGCTTTCGCCGCCGACTACGGGTTGATGCTCGCACGCACCGACTGGGATGTGCCCAAGCACGAGGGCCTGACCATGTTTCTGGTGCCGATCGACAGCCCCGGCATCACCTTGCGCCGCATCAAGCAGGTCAACGGATCGGTCGAGTTCTGCGAGGAGTTCTTCGACAACCTCGAGCTCGACGACGACGCCGTCGTCGGTGAGGTCAACGCGGGCTGGCACGTGGCGTCGCGCCAGCTCTACCACGAGCGACGCGCGGTTGGCGGCGGCTCCGAGTTCGCGAGCGGCATCGGCGCGGAGGGCAAGTCCGACGTGCCGATCAACTACGTCGACCTGCTGGAGAAGGTCGGCCAGCCCGACAGCGAACGGCTGCGCGAGATGGCCGGCCGCGCGCTGGTGCACCGGACCGTCCGCGAACAGCTGATCGACCACGTCTACCACGGTGTCCTCGACGGATCGCTGCCTCCGGCCGCGGGATCGATCATTCGCATCGCGCACGCCGACGTTCACCATCTGGAGTTCGACACCGCCCTGGCCATCACCGGCAGCGCGGGCGTCATCGACGTCGACGAAGACCTGATCCGCTACGGCGAGCGGTATCTGGGCCGGCAGGCCGCGGCGCTGGGCGGCGGCACCACTGAGATCGCGCGCAACATCATCGGCGAGCGCGTGCTCGGTTTCCCCCGCGAACCCGCCGCCGATCGCGGGGTGCCGTTCAGAGAGGTCAAGCGCAACCGGGGCTGAGTCCCCACCGCGAGAACCTCGCGCTAGAACAATGTGGGCTGCAGAGCCTCTGCCGGACCGGGTGCAGACGCGGGCGGTGGGTCCGCGGCGCGGAACGAGCGGCGGTCCGGTGCCAGTCGATGCTTGGCGACGAGCGGTGCCGCCCTGTCGTGCAACATCTTTCGATAGTCCGACGGTAGATAGGCGCCGCGGCGATACAGCTCGCGGTACTTCGGCACCAGCTCGGGGCGCGAGCCGGCCAGCCAGTCCATGAACCAACCGCGCGTGGAACCGCGCAGGTGCAGGCCGAACACGGTGACACCGGTCGCGCCCGCCGCGGCGATCTCGGCGAGCAGACCGTCGAGATGCTCGACCGAATCCGTCAGGTACGGAAGCACCGGTGCCACCATCACATGGCAGTCCAGCCCGGCCTCCCGGATGGCGGCGATCATTCCGAGGCGCGCCTGCGGCGACGGCGTACCCGGTTCGACGTCCCTGTGCAGCACGGGATCCCCGACCGCGAGCGAGACCGCCACGCTGACGTCGACTTGACGGGCCGCCTCGCGGATCAGCGGCAGATCACGGCGCAGCAGTGTGCCCTTGGTGAGAATCGAGAACGGTGTGCCGGAGTCGGTCAGAGCCGAGATGATCCCCGGCATGAGCGCGTACCGGCCCTCGGCCCGCTGGTACGGATCGGTGTTGGTGCCCAACGCGACCGTCTCGCGTCGCCATGACCTCCGCGACAGTTCGCGGCGCAGTACGTCGACGACGTTGGTCTTGACCACGACCTCGCTGTCGAAGTCGCTGCCGGAATTCAGATCGAGATACTCGTGCGTGGGCCGCGCGAAGCAGTAGCGGCAGGCGTGTGAGCATCCGCGGTAACCGTTGACCGTGAACCGGAACGGCAACACCGACGCGTTCGGCACCCTGTTGAGCGCCGACTTGCACAGCACTTCATGGAAGGTCATGCCCTCGAACTGCGGCGTCCGCACGCTACGCACGAAACCGATACGCTGCAGTCCGGGCAGCGCGCCGTCGTCGACCCCGACACCCTGACCATCCCACCGCATACACTCGATTCGAACTCACGTTCGATACGATGTCAAGGTCGACGCGCGCGGACGGGCGGTGAAACCGAGTAGAGAGGGGCGGGGTGCCGAGGGAGGGCTACGAGGACGAGCTGGCATCCGAGCAGCGCTTCATCGACGACCTGTACGCGCGCCTCGACGCTGAGCGCACCCGGGTGCGCAAGCACTATGAGGCGGCACTGCGCGGTGACGGCGGTTCCCTCGTCGACCGCGACGCCGAGGTCCGCGCGGTGGCGAAGCGGATGAACCGGCTCAACGTCGCCGACCACGGGCTTTGCTTCGGCCGCCTCGACAGCGTCACCGGCGAGCGCCTCTACATCGGCCGGATCGGTCTGATGGACGAAGCCGACGACTACGAACCGCTGCTGCTCGACTGGCGGGCGCCCGCGGCACGCCCCTTCTACGTCGCGACCGCCGCTCACCCGGAGGGCATGCGCCGCCGTCGCCAATTCCACTCCATCGGACGCCGCATCACCGACTTCACCGACGAGACCCTCGGCAGGCCGACCGAGGGCGCGCAGGGCGACGCGGCACTGCTGGCGGCGGTCAACGCGCCGCGCGGCGACGGCATGCGCGACATAGTCGCCACCATCCAGGCCGAACAGGACGAGATCATCCGGCTCGACCACCCAGGCGTGCTGGTCATCGAGGGCGGCCCGGGCACGGGCAAGACCGTCGTCGCGTTGCACCGCGTCGCCTACCTGCTCTACACGCAGCGGGAACGAATGGAGCGCCACGGCGTCCTGGTGATCGGCCCGAACACCGCGTTCCTGCGGCACATCGACCGGGTGCTGCCCTCTCTGGGCGAGACGAACGTCGTCTTCATGACGACCGGGGACCTCGTCGCCGGCCTGCGGGTGAGTGCGCAGGACGCTGCCGACGCCGCGCGGGCGAAGGGGTCGCTGCAGATGCTCGACGTGCTGGCCGCAGCGATCGCCGACCGGCAGCGCGTGCCCGTCGAGCCGATACCGATCAAGCTGGCCGACGTCACCGTGCGGATCGACGCGGAGACCGCCGAGTGGGCCATCCAGGAGGCTCGGGACAGCGGCTCACCGCACAACGACGCCCGCGCGGTGTTCGTCGACGTCATCACCTGGGCGCTCACCGAGCGCGCGATCGCCCGCATCGGCAAGGGCTGGCTGACCCGCGATGACAAGGCGGCGTGGGAACACCTGCGCGCCGAGTTGATCGACGAACTCGACGACCACGACGCGTTCAAGGCCGCGCTCGACGAGCTGTGGCCCGAGTTGACCCCCGAGGCGTTGCTGGCCGGGCTCTACGAATCGCCCGAACGGCTTCGCGCCGCGGGTGCGGACGACTGCCTGCTGCGCGCGGAAGGTGACGCGTGGACGGTGTCGGATGTCCCGCTACTCGACGAACTGGTCGACATGCTCGGCGGGATCAAACCCGATCCCGCCGCCGAAACCGAACGGCAGGAGGAGGCCGCCTACGCGGCCGGCGTTCTCGATCTGATGGTGGCCCGCGAGGACTTGATGGACGACGAGGACCATCTGATCGCCGCCGACCTGCTCGACGCCGAGGACCTCGCCGAACGGTTCGTCGAACGCGACACCCGCGACCTCGCCGAACGCGCTGCGGCAGACCGTGATTGGACATACCGACACGTCGTCGTCGACGAGGCGCAAGAACTGTCCGAAATGGATTGGCGTGTGCTGATGCGCCGCTGCCCCAGCAAATCCTTCACCGTGGTCGGTGATCTCGCGCAACGGCGCTCGGCGGCGGGCGCGAGGTCATGGGGTGCGATGCTCGATCGGTACGTGCCCGGTCGGTGGGTCTACCGGCCGCTGTCGGTGAACTACCGCACGCCCGCCGAGATCATGGATGTCGCGGCCGGCCTGCTGGCCGAGTTCGCCCCCGATGTACGGGCGCCCGAATCGGTTCGCGCATGCGGTGTTCGGCCGTGGGCGCGGCTCGTCGGCGGCGACGAACTACCCGGTGCGATCGACGAGTTCCGACGTGACGAGGAGAACCGCCAGGGCACCAGTGTCGTGATCGGGCCGCCAGGGATGGACGGCGTCGTAACACCCTCGGAGACCAAGGGATTGGAGTTCGACGCGGTGCTCGTCGTGGAGCCGGACCGGATCCTGGCCGACGGTCCGCGAGGCGCCGCCGATCTGTACGTTGCGCTCACCCGGGCGACACAACGGCTCGGTGTGCTGCACACCGAGGCGCTGCCACCCACGTTGAGCGGACTGTCCGAACTCCAGGCCGTGGCCGACTGACCTATCGCAGCGGGGTCACCACTGGCTCAGTTGGCACTGCACCGTGTAGGTGCCGTCCTGTTGCACCGCCACCTGACCGTCGATCGCGATCTCGCAGTGCGGGTTCGGAGAGGCCTGCATGGCGTGGACGCCGGTGCTGGCGGTGAGGATTCCCCACTGCGGGTCCTCCATCGTCGTCTCGAACACCCACGGCACGCCCGGCTGAAGGACCACTTCCTCCTTCTTCAGGTAGGCATACGCGTCGGCGTTGTAGGCCTGTTTGTTCGGAGGCTGCGCAATCAGATAGTTGAGCTGGAAGTCGGCGGGCGCCGTTGACGTCAGCGTGTACCGGACCACATGGCCTTCCGACTGGGCATCGGCGGTCGAATGGCTGACCGCGATTGATGCCGCCGCCACCATGAACGCCGCCCCGACCTTGGCTGTAGCTGTTCGCATGTTCGTCACATCGCCGGACGGTACCAAACCGTTACCGCTGACTCCGCGTCCTCTGCGCTCGCCTGCCGACGGCAAACGACCTGCGACGAAGCCACAGGTTAATTTGTTCGTCACACGCAGACATTTCCCAGAAACACCGCCGCTCTAACGTCCCGATTCGACAACCACGCACGGTCGGGACACTCGCACTCGACTTGACGCTCATCGCCGATGTGCGCTGCGGATATATAGGGAAAGGCTGTTCATGCGACTTCCACGACGGTCCTCGGTGAGACGCTCCGCCCTCGTTGCCGGCGGAATAGTCGCGGCAACGACCCTGGTGCTGGCCGGCTGCGGAAGCAAGGCCACCGAGTCGGATTCGGCAAACGCCGAATCGTGTGTCGACACGTCCGCCCCGACGATCAAAGTGGGCGCACTGAACTCGTTGTCGGGCACGATGGCCATTTCCGAGGTGACCGTGCGTCACGCCATCGACCTCGCGGTCGAGCAGATCAACGCGTCCGGTGGTGTGCTGGGCAAGCAGATCCAGCTCGTCGGCGAGGACGGCGCATCGGAGCCGACGGTGTTCGCGGAGAAGGCCGAGAAGCTGATCAGCAGCGACTGCGTCGCCGCGGTGTTCGGCGGCTGGACGTCGTCGTCGCGCAAGGCGATGCTGCCGGTTTTCGAGAGCGCCAACTCGCTGCTGTACTACCCCGTGCAGTACGAGGGCCTGGAGTCGTCGAAGAACATCTTCTACACCGGCGCCACCACCAACCAGCAGATCGTTCCGGCGCTGGACTACCTGAAGGAGAAGGGCGTCAAGTCGCTGTATCTGGTCGGCAGTGACTACGTCTTCCCACAGACCGCGAACCGAATCATCAAGGCGTACGCCGGCGCGAACGGCATCGAGATCAAGGGCGAGGATTACACCCCGCTGGGTTCGACGGACTTCTCGACCATCGTCAACAAGGTCCGCTCCGCGGGAGCCGACGCCGTGTTCAACACGCTCAACGGCGATTCGAACGTGGCCTTCTTCCGTGAGTACAAGAACGTGGGCCTGACTCCGGAGGCCATGCCGGTGGTGTCGGTGTCGATCGCCGAGGAAGAGGTCGGCGGCATCGGTATCCAGAACATCACTGGCCAACTGGTGGCCTGGGACTACTACCAGACCATCGACAGCCCGGAGAACAAGGCGTTCGTCGAGGCCTACAAGGCCAAGTTCGGCGCCGACAAGCCGACGTCGGACCCCATGGAGGCGGCCTACGTCTCGGTCTATCTGTGGAAAAACACTGTCGAGAAGGCCAACTCGTTCGCGGTTCCCGATGTGCAGAAAGCCGCCGGCGGCGTTCAGTTCAACGCCCCGGAGGGTCTGGTGCAGATCGATGGCGACAACAACCACATCACCAAGACCGCCCGCATCGGCGAGATCCGGCCCGACAGACTGATCTACACGATCTGGGAGTCGCCGGGACCGATCGAACCGGACCCCTACCTCAAGGGCTACCCGTGGGCGGCCGGCCTGTCCAGCTGAGTCGCAAATGGATGTTCTGATCGGGCAGCTGGCAACGGGATTGAGCCTCGGCTCGATCCTGTTGCTGGCGGCCCTGGGGTTGTCGCTGACGTTCGGGCAGATGGGCGTCATCAACATGGCGCACGGCGAGTTCATCATGGCCGGCTGCTACACCGCCTACGTGGTGCAACAGGTGGTGTCGAGTGCCGGTGCGTCGCTGCTGATTTCGCTGGGCGTCGGGTTTCTGATCGGCGGGGTGATGGGTGCGCTGCTGGAGACAACGCTCATTCGCCGGATGTACCACCGGCCGCTGGACACTCTGCTGGTGACCTTCGGCGTCGGGCTGATCCTGCAGCAGGTCGCCCGTGATGTCTTCGGGGCTCCCGCGGTCAACGTGGTGGCACCGGTGTGGTTGTCGGGTGGTGTCGAGATCTTCGGGGCGGTGGTCCCCAAGACGCGCATCTTCATCCTCGTGTTGGCACTCGCGTGTGTCGCGGCGTTGGCCACTGCGCTCAAGGTGAGCCCGATGGGACGGCGGATCCGCGCCGTCGTTCAGAACCGGGACCTGGCCGAGACCAGCGGGATCTCGTCCCGGAAGACCGACATCACAACGTTTTTCATCGGATCGGGCCTGGCGGCGGTGGCTGGTGTCGCGTTGACGTTGATCGGTTCGACCAGCCCGACGATCGGGCAGAGCTATCTGATCGACGCGTTCCTGGTGGTCGTGGTCGGCGGCCTCGGCCAGATCAAGGGCACGGTGATCGCGGCGTTCGCGCTGGGCTTCTTGAACTCGTTCATCGAATACAACACCACCGCATCGCTGGCGAAGGTCATCGTCTTCGTGATCATCGTGATCTTCCTTCAGGCTCGCCCGCAGGGCCTGTTCACCGTCCGGACAAGGAGTCTCGTGTGAGAACCTTCGTGGGCCGCTGGCAGACCTGGGCCGGTTTCGCGGTGGCGGCGGTGTTGCTGTTCGGTGTCGCCCCGGCGGTGCTGTCGGATTTCCGGCTGAGCCTGCTGGGCAAGTTCCTGTGTTTCGCGATCGTCGCGGTCGGCATCGGGCTGGCGTGGGGCCGCGGCGGCATGCTCGTCCTGGGCCAGGGCGTGTTCTTCGGGCTCGGCGGCTACATGATGGGCATGCATCTCAAGATCGCCGACGCCCAGTTGCGCGGCGACGATGTGCCCGATTTCATGCAGATCGCCGGCGTCCGCGAACTACCCGGCTACTGGCAGCCGTTCGCCTCCCCCGCGTTCACCCTGCTGGCGATCGTCGTCGTGCCCACGGTGATCGCGGCGGCGCTCGGGCTCGGCGTGTTCAAGCGTCGCGTCAAGGGCGCGTACTTCGCGATCCTGTCGCAGGCGCTGGCCGCCGCGTTGGCGATCCTGCTCGTCGGGCAGACGAGCCTCGGTGGCAGCAACGGGCTCAACAGGTTTCGCACGTTCTTCGGATTCACCCTGACCGATCCGGCCAACCGGCGGATGCTGTACTTCATCGCCGCGGGTGTGTTGCTCGCCGTCGTCGCGGTGGTGCGGCAGCTGATGCAGAGCCGCTACGGCGAACTGCTGGTCGCGGTTCGCGACGGTGAGGAGCGCGTCCGTTTCCTCGGCTACGACCCGGCGAACATCAAGGTGGTCGCCTACACCGTGGCGGCGCTGTTCGCCAGCATCGCGGGCGCCCTGTTCGCACCGATCGTCGGGTTCATCGCGCCGTCGCAGGTGGGCATCCTGCCGTCGATCGCGTTCCTGATCGGTGTGGCGATCGGCGGGCGCACCACGCTGCTGGGCCCGGTGCTCGGCGCGATCGGGGTGGCGTGGGCGCAAACCCTGTTCTCCGAACGGTTCCCGTCCGAGTGGACCTATGCGCAGGGCCTGCTGTTCGTCGTCGTCGTCGGCTTCTTCCCGGCGGGCCTGGCCGGTCTCGGTGTGCTGTTCAAGCGGCACCGCATACGCCGTCCCCGCAAACCCGTCGAAGCCGCACCGGAACCGCAGGCGGACCCCGATACCGAGAAGGTGGGCGCAGCAACATGACCCAGGTGGAGCCGGTCGCCGGCGGTAACGTCGGGATGGGCACCGAGTACCTCGAAGTGCGCGGGCTCACCGTCGATTTCGATGGTTTCAAAGCGGTCAGCGATGTCGACCTGACCCTGTTCCAGGGCGACCTGCGATTCTTGATCGGGCCGAACGGCGCGGGCAAGACCACGGTGATCGACGCGATCACCGGCCTGGTGAACGCCACCGGTTCGGTCAACAAGTCCGGCGTCGAACTGCTCGGCCGCAAGGTGCACCAGATCGCCCGCCTCGGCGTGGGGCGCACATTCCAGACGGCCAGCGTGTTCGAGCAGCTGAGCGTGCTGCAGAATCTCGACATCGCCGCGGGTGCGGGACGGTCGGCGTGGACGCTGCTGCGCCGGCGCAAGGGTGTGCTGCCCGCGATCGAGGAGGCGCTCGACACCATCGGGCTGGCCGATCTGGCCGACAAACCGGCCGGGGTGCTGGCCCACGGGCAGAAGCAGTGGCTGGAGATCGGCATGCTGCTGGTGCAGAACGCCGACGTGCTTCTGCTCGACGAACCCGTCGCGGGCATGAGCCACGAGGAACGCGAGGAGACCGGAAACCTGTTGCGTCGCATCGGTGCCCAGCGCACCGTCGTCGTCGTCGAACACGACATGGACTTCATGCGGGCGTTCGCCACATCGGTGACCGTGCTCGCCCGCGGCCAGGTGATCGCCGAGGGATCGGTCGCCGAGGTGCAGGCCAATCCCAAGGTGCAGGAGGTCTACCTCGGCACCGCGGCGGCCGGCACCGCCGATGTGCCGGCCGAAATGATCGAGGAGTCGTAGATGCTGTCACTGGTCGACGTGCGGTGCGGCTACGGCCGTTCGGATGTGATCCACGGGGTCAGCGTCGACGTGCCCTCGGACGGAGTGGCCGCGGTGATGGGCCACAACGGTGCGGGCAAGACCACGCTGCTGCGTGCTGCGGTCGGGTTGCTGAAATGCAGTGCGGGCAAGGTGCTCTTCGACGGTGAGGACATCACCAAGCTGCGGCCGAGCGCACGCGTCGCGCGCGGGCTGGCCTATGTGCCGCAAGGCCAGCAGTCGTTCGGCCAGCTGACCACGATGGAGAATCTGCAAGTCGTCGCGGACGGCCGCAAGAACGGCAAGCGGCTCATCGACGAGCAGCTCGACCTGTTCCCGGCTCTGAAGGAGTTGTTGACGCGGCGCGCCGGTCTGCTGTCGGGCGGTCAGCGTCAGCAGTTGGCCATCGCCCGCGCGCTGATCACGACGCCGAAGTGCCTGATCCTCGACGAACCCACGGAGGGTATCCAGCCGTCGGTCGTCGCCGAGATCGAAGCGGCGATCACGTCGCTGACCCAGCCCGGCGGGCTGGGCGTGCTACTGGTCGAACAACACATCGGTTTCGCCCTGGAGTCCTCGCAGCACTACTACGTGCTCGAGTCCGGCCGCGTGACCTCCGACGGTACGGGCGGCTCGTCGTCGGAAGCCGACGTCCGCGCCGCGATGGCCATCTAGCTAGTTGCCCTGTTCGCGCGAGCGTGCGTGTTTGCACTCGACACGCCGCTGATTTCCGACAGTTTGCGCACGCTCGCGGCCGCCGAAGTGGCACAGTGCACCCGTGGACACAGCTTCGGGAGCACAGGTACTCGCCGATACCGGCGGTCTTGTCGTCACCGACGACGGGCGTCGAGTGCTGGTCGTGGACCGCGGCACGGGACACCTGACGGTGCTGGCCTTCGTCGTCGGCGTGCTGACGCTCGTCGTCGCGGGCTTTGGGCTGGTCGCGCTGATCGGTGGTGTCCCGTCGCGGGCGCTGGGCGCCGTCTTCCTGGCGGTCGGCGTAGCGTTGGCGGTGGCCGCGTTCTTCGTCGTCCGCAAGATCCGTCGGTACCGCACCCGACCGCTGCACGACTGTCGTCCGGCCGCGGTGCTCGATCGCAAGCTCGGACTGTTCAGCTACCGCGGTGGTGCACTGGTGCAGCTGGATCAGGTGCGCTTCGCGCGCAAGTTCCAGATCGGTTCCAGCTCACCGAAACTCGTCGCCGTCACGCCGGCCGGGACGAAGACACTCAAGCGCGGCAATCCGTTCGACGGTGGGGTCGGGCATATCGACGAACTCCTGAACTCGGTCGCCCGCGGCTCTGCGTGAGCGCACCGCCCGAGCCGATACCGTTGGCGGAGCAGGGCGCTGTGGTGGTGGCCGAGCGCGGACCGGAGATTCTGGTGATCGACCGCGGACGGGCGCCGACGGAGACGACCGTTCTGCTGCTGACGATGGCGTCGCTGATCTTCGGCGGGTTCGGCATCGTGTCGACCTACTACTCGCTCGCGTACTCGATGGTGTGGCCGTCGGCGGCGATCGGCGCGGCGCTGTTCGTCGTCGGCGTGGTGGCGTTCAGGGCCTTGCTCCGCGGCGGCGCGGCGCTGCGGAGCATGCGGATGACACCGTTGAGCGCGTATGCACCGGTCGCGGTCTTCGACCGCCGACACCAGATCTACCGCGACGGCGCGGGCGAGATCGTGGCGCCGTTGAGCCAGGTGCGGTTCGAGCGTCGGTCGCGGTTGCTGACGTCAGCGCTGGTGGTGGTCACTCCGTCGTCGACGCGGATCCTTATGCGGGGCAACGTGTTCAGTGGGGGCGTCGGGATGCTCGACCGGGTGCTCGCCGCCGCCGTACACGGCGTTTGAGCGCGCTCACCGCCCCGCGAGCGTGCGCATATGCCCGAAAACGCGCGGCGTGTCGTGTGCAAACACGCACGCTCGCGCTACTGAGGCGCCACTGGGCTAGGCGCGGTTGAGCCGCGCCAGCACTTCGGTCAGCACATCATCGGCCGGGACGTCCGTCTGCTGTCCTGTCGCGAGGTTCTTCACGCCGATCGTGCCCGCTTCGATGTCGCGGTCGCCGGCCACCAGCGCGAGCGCCGCACCCGAACGGTCCGCGGCGCGCATCGCACCCTTGACTCCGCGGTCACCGTAGGCCAGGTCGACGCGCACACCCGCCGCCCGCAGTCGCGCGGCCAGCACCGACAACGTCATCTTGGCCTGCTCCCCCAGCGGGACACCGAAGACGTCGACGCGCGCCGTCCCGCCAACGGCCTTGCCCTCGGCCTTCAACGCCAGCAGTGTTCGATCGACGCCGAGCCCAAACCCTATGCCGGACAGATCTTTTCCGCCGAGCTGCGCCATCAGGCCGTCGTAGCGACCGCCCCCGCCGATCCCCGACTGCGCGCCGAGGCCGTCGTGCACGAACTCGAACGTCGTCTTCGTGTAGTAGTCCAGGCCGCGCACCATCCGCGGGTTGATGACGTAGGGCACCTCCAAGGCGTCGAGATGCGCCAGCACGGTGTCGAAGTGCTGTTTGGCGACGTCCGACAGGTGGTCGAGCATCACCGGCGCGTCGGCGGTCATCTCGCGCATCTTCGGCCGCTTGTCGTCGAGCACCCGCAGTGGGTTGATCTCGGCCCGCCGCCGTGTCTCCTCGTCGAGGTCGAGCTTGAACAGGAAGTCCTGCAACAGTTCCCGGTACTGGGGACGGCAGGTCTCGTCGCCCAGCGAGGTGATCTCCAGCCGGAACCCGTCGAGCCCCAGCGACCGGAAGCCTGCATCGGCGACCGCGATCACCTCGGCGTCCAGGGCGGGGTCGTCGACGCCGATCGCCTCCACCCCCACCTGCTGCAGCTGACGGTAGCGACCGGCCTGCGGGCGCTCGTAGCGGAAGAAGGGTCCGGAGTAGCACAGCTTGACCGGCAGCGGGCCGCGGTCCAAGCCGTGCTCGATGACGGCGCGCATCACCCCTGCGGTGCCCTCGGGCCGCAGCGTGACCGATCGGTCACCGCGGTCGGAGAACGTGTACATCTCCTTGGACACCACGTCGGTCGACTCGCCGACGCCGCGCGCGAAGAGCGCGGTGTCCTCGAAGATGGGCAGTTCGACGTCGCCGTAGCCGGCCCGGCGCGCGGTGTCGAGAAGGCCGTCGCGCACGCCGACGAATTGTGCCGAGTCCGGCGGCAGGTAGTCCGGGACGCCCTTGGGCGCCTGAAAATCACTCACTGAAGCTCACTAGGTCAAGCCTTCGAGGAACGGGTTGGTACGGCGTTCGACGCCGATCGTGGACTTCGGGCCGTGCCCCGGTAGTACCACGGTGTCGTCGTCGAGCACCAATAGTTTGTTGACGATCGAGCCGAGCAGATCCCGACCGCTGCCACCCGGCAGGTCCGTACGCCCCACCGACTGCCGGAACAGGGTATCGCCGGTGAACGCGATCGATCCGGGCCCCGACCCGACGCCCTCCTCGACGCGGAATACCACTGACCCCCGGGTGTGCCCCGGCGTGTGGTCGACGGTGACGGTGACACCGCTCAGCTCCACCTTGTCGCCGTCCTTGTCGAGCTCGACGACCTGCTTGGGCTCGCGGAACAACACGCCGAACGCGGAGCTCGCCAGCCCCCCGAGAAAGCCCCTGCCGAAGTCCTTGATCGGATCGGTCAGCATGAACCGGTCCTCGGGATGGATGAACGCCGGGCAGCCGTACATATCCGCCACCTTCTGCGCCGACCAGATGTGGTCGATGTGGCCGTGCGTCAACAGCACCGCCGCCGGTGTCAGGCGGTGCTCGTCGAGGATCCGGCGCAACGGCCCCATCGCCCGCTGCCCGGGATCGACGACGATGGCGTCGGCCCCGGCCCGCGGGGCCAGCACATAGCAGTTGCACGCCAGCATGCCGGCGGCAAACCCGGTGATGAACACGCCGTCCAGTTTCCCACCACCGGTTGGCGTGGGTCGCGGCGCCACACTCAGCATTGCCTGGCACACTCGTTCCCGATCGCTTGACAAGAGGAGGACATCACCGGTGCCGACCAACGAACAGCGGCGGGCGACGGCGAAGCGCAAGCTCGAGCGGCAGCTGGAACGCCGCGCGGAAAAGGCGCGCAAGCGGCGTCTGTACACGATCATCGGCTCGGTCGCAGCCGCGATCGTCGTGATCGCCGCCGTGGTCGCGACCATCGTCATCACCAAGGACGACTCCGACGGCCAGACCACGGCATCCTCCGAGACCTCTTCCCCGACCTCGGCCGCACCGTCGGAGCCCGGATCGCTGCCGGCGTTCGCCGCACCGGCCGGACTCGGCGAGAACTGCGAGTACCCGGCGTCGGCGGAAAAAGCCGCCAAGCAGGTCAACCCGCCCCGCGCCGGCAAGGTGCCCACCGACCCCGCCGAGGTCAGCGCCAGCATGTCCACCGACCAGGGCAACATCGGCCTGCTCCTCGACAACGGCAAGGCGCCGTGCACGGTGAACAGCTTCGCCAGCCTCGCCCAGCAGGGCTACTTCGACAACACCCTGTGCCACCGGCTGACCACCGCGGACTCGTTGAAGGTGCTGCAGTGCGGCGACCCGACCGGCAAGGGCACCGGCACCCCGGGTTACTCGTTCGCCAACGAGTATCCGACCAACCAGTACCAGCCCGACGACCCGAAGCTGCAGGAACCTGTCACCTATCCGCGCGGCACGCTGGCCATGGCGAATGCCGGTCCGAACACCAATGGCAGCCAGTTCTTCCTCGTGTACCAGGACTCGAAGCTGCCGCCGAACTACACCGTGTTCGGCCGCGTCGACGACACGGGACTGGCCACGCTGGACAAGATCGCGCAGGGCGGGGTCGAGGGTGGCGGCCAGGACGGCGCACCGGCCACTCCGGTCACGGTGAAGTCGATCCTGCTGGACTGACGTCGTGACCGCGCCTCCGCCGTACGGCGGTCCCCAGCCGCCCTACGGCTATCCGGCGCAGTACTCCTACGGGTATCCGCCGCCGAGGCAGACCAACGCGCTGGCCATCGCCGCGCTGGTGTGTGCGTTCGTCTTCGCGCCGCTGGGCATCGTGTTCGGACACATCTCGCTGTCGCAGCTCAAGAAGTCCGACGAAGAGGGCCGCGGAATCGCGATCGCAGGGCTGGTCATCGGGTACCTGGTGACGGTCCTGACAGTCCTCATCGTCGTCGTCAGCGTCGTCTTCCTCGCGGCGGTGGGCCGCGACCTCGAGAGGCTCGACGGCATGGTCGACGTCACCGCCACGCCGGGCCTGCCCACCGACGAGCTGCCCCAGTTCGCGCCGCCCACCACGCTCGGCTCGAATTGCCAGTACCCGCCAACCTCTGAACCCTCGAGCAAGCCGGCCAGGCCGCCGCGCACCGGCCGCGTGCCGACCCATCCGGAACGCGTCAGTGCCAGCCTGACCACCAACCAGGGCAACATCGGCCTGCAGCTGGACAACGCCAAGTCCCCCTGCACGGTCAACAACTTCGCCAGCCTCGCCCAGCAGGGCTTCTACGACGGCACCACGTGCCATCGCCTGACCACTGGCGACGCCCTCGGCGTCCTGCAGTGCGGCGACCCCAGCGGCACCGGCACCGGCGGACCCGGGTACCAGTTCCCGAACGAATACCCGACCAACCAGTACCGATTGAGCGACCCGGCGCTGCGCTCGCCCGTCCGCTATCCGCGCGGGACGCTGGCGATGGCCAACGCGGGCGTCGGCACCAACGGCAGCCAGTTCTTCCTCGTCTACGAGGACTCCGAGCTACCGCCGACGTACACGGTGTTCGGCACCATCGACAAGACCGGCCTGGCCACGCTGGACAAGATCGCGGCCAAGGGTGTCGCGGACGGCAGCGACGACGGGAAGCCGGCGGCCGACGTGCGGATCGAATCGATCCGCTTGGATTGACCCGCTATTTGGTCGGCGCGGTCTCGATGTAGAACTCGACGTCGTCGCCCTCGACCTTGGTCACCCGCATGTTCGCGGTGTATTCGGCGCCTTCGGGTCCAGTGAACTTGCACTCGAACTTCGCGCCTTCTTTGGCCTCGACGCCCTCGGGGCACTTCACGTCGGTCGGTTTGAAGCCGGTCTGTTCGGAGACGAGGTCGACGACGGATTTCGCGGCGCCTTCCGGCTTGATCGTGGACGCGCACCCGACCAGAACGGCTCCGAGGGAGACCAGAACGACGAGTACCGCGGCCCGCATCGTCGCAGTATGGCAGACCCGGCGAAAACTGACGCAGTTCAGCGGTATTTGCCGGCGGCTCACGCCGCTTCCGTTCAATTGCGGCTCACGCCGCTTCCGTTCGATTGCGGCTCACGCCGCGGACGTCACCCGGTAGACGTCGTAAACACCCTCCACATTGCGCACCACGTTGAGCACGTGGCCGAGATGCTTCGGGTCGCCCATCTCAAACGTGAACCGGCTGATCGCCACCCGGTCGTTCGACGTGGTCACCGACGCGCTGAGGATGTTGACCTTCTCGTCGGCCAGCACCCGCGTGACATCCGACAGCAACCGGTGCCGGTCGAGCGCCTCGACCTGAATGGCGACCAGGAACACCGACGATGGTGACGGCGCCCACTTCACGTCGATGATCCGCTCCGACTGCTGCTGCAACGACGAGGCGTTCGTGCAGTCGGTGCGGTGCACGCTGACCCCACCACCGCGCGTGACGAAGCCCAGGATGTTGTCGCCGGGCACCGGCGTGCAGCACTTGGCGAGTTTGGTCAGCACACCGGGAGCGCCGGGAACGGCGACTCCGACGTCGTCGCTGGTGCGTTGGCGCACCGGCATTGTCGCGGGCGTGGATCGCTCGGCCAGTTCGTCCGAAGCCTCCTCGTCGCCACCGACCTGAGCGACCAGCCGCTGCACCACATGCCGCGCCGACACGTGTCCCTCGCCCACCGCGGTGTAGAGCGCCGAGACGTCGACGTACCGCAGTTCACGGGCCAGCGCACCCATCGACTCGGCATTCATCAAGCGCTGCAACGGAAGTCCGCCGCGGCGGACCTCGCGCGCGATCGCGTCCTTGCCGGCCTCGAGCGCCTCCTCGCGGCGTTCCTTGGCGAACCACTGCCGGATCTTGGCCTTCGCGCGCGGCGAGACCACGAAGGTCTGCCAGTCGCGCGACGGCCCTGCGTTCGGCGCCTTGGAAGTGAAAACCTCGACCACTTCGCCGTTTTCGAGCTTGCGCTCCAGTGCGACGAGGCGGCCGTTCACCCGCGCGCCGATGCAGCGGTGACCGACCTCGGTGTGCACCGCGTACGCGAAGTCGACGGGGGTCGACCCGGTGGGCAGCGTGATCACGTCACCCTTGGGCGTGAACACGAAGATCTCCTGCACCGCAAGGTCGTAGCGCAGCGATTCAAGGAATTCGCCGGGGTCGGCGGCCTCCCGCTGCCAGTCGAGAAGCTGCCGCATCCACGCCATGTCGTCGATCTCGGTCGACGAGTGCTGGTTGGGGACGTTGCGGCCCTTGGTCTCCTTGTAGCGCCAGTGCGCAGCGATCCCCAGCTCGGCGGTCTTGTGCATGTCGTGGGTGCGGATCTGCACTTCCAGCGGTTTGCCCTCCGGCCCGACGACCGTCGTGTGCAGGGACTGGTACACGCCGTACCGCGGCTGGGCGATGTAGTCCTTGAACCGGCCCGCCATCGGCTGCCACAGCGAGTGCACGACGCCCAAAGCCGCGTAGCAGTCCCGTATTTCGTCGCACAGGATGCGCACGCCGACGAGGTCATGGATGTCGTCGAAGTCGCGACCCTTGACGATCATCTTCTGGTAGATCGACCAGTAGTGCTTGGGCCGGCCCTCCACGATCGCGTTGATCTTCGACGCGGTGAGCGTCGAGTTGATCTCGGCACGCACCTTGGCCAGGTAGGTGTCGCGGGACGGCGCGCGATCGGCGACCAGCCGCACGATCTCCTCGTACTTCTTGGGGTGCAGGATCGCGAACGCGAGGTCCTCGAGCTCCCATTTGACCGTCGCCATGCCCAACCGATGCGCAAGCGGGGCAATGACTTCCAGCGTCTCGCGGGCCTTGCGCTGCTGCTTCTCCGGCGGCAGGAATCGCATCGTGCGCATGTTGTGCAGCCGGTCGGCCACCTTGATCACCAGCACGCGGGCGTCGCGCGCCATCGCGATGATCATCTTGCGGATGGTCTCGCCCTCTGCGGCGGTGCCCAGCGCGACCTTGTCCAGCTTGGTGACCCCGTCGACGAGATGGCCGACCTCCGTGCCGAACTCCTCGGTCAGCGCCTCGAGCGTGTACCCGGTGTCCTCGACGGTGTCGTGCAGCAGCGCCGCAATCAGCGTGGTGGTGTCCATGCCGAGCTCGGCCAGGATGTTGGCCACCGCCAACGGATGTGTGATGTAGGGGTCACCCGAGCGGCGCAGCTGATCGGCGTGCCGCTGCTCGGCCACCTCGTAAGCGCGCTGCAACAGCTGCAGATTGGCCTTCGGGTAAATCTCCTTGTGGACCGCCACCAGCGGCTCGAGCACCGGGTTGATCGCGCTGCGCTGCGATGTCATCCGGCGGGCCAACCGGGCCCGCACCCGGCGCGACGCGCTCGCCGAGGCCTTCGGCATTTCCAGCGGCTGTGTTTCGGGGATCTGCGCGCCCGCCGGCGGCGACTGCACGGCCTGGCCCGTGCGGGGTTCCTCGGCCATGGTCACCTCCCCGGTCCGGTTTTTGCGAGCGCACGATGCGCCGTCGCAGTACGCGCCTTCGAGGATATCCCTCAGACCCGGTGCAGCGACGTGACCGGCAGCGGTTCCAGCGCCTCACGGCCGCGCAGCGCAGTCAACTCGAGCAGGACCGCGGCACCCGTCACGGTCGCACCCGCGTGCTGCAGCAGTTTCACGGCGGCGGCCGCGGTGCCGCCGGTGGCCAGCACATCGTCGATGATCAGGATGTCGTGGCCGCCGAGGTCGATGCCGTCGGCCGGGATCTCCAGCGTCGCGGTGCCGTATTCCAGCGCGTAGGTCTCGCTGAGCACCGGCGGCGGGAGCTTGCCGCCCTTGCGGATCGCCAATACGCCTGTCCCCAGGCGCAGTGCGACCGCTGCGCCGAGTAGGAAGCCGCGCGCGTCGATCCCGGCCACCAGGTCGGCGCCACGGGCGGATTCGGCGAGGGCATCGGTGACGGCGGCCAGCGCATGCGCGTCGGCCAGCAAGGGGGTGAGGTCCTTGAAGGCGATACCGGGTTCCGGAAAATCGGGCACCTGGCGCATCATCCGCGCGATCAGCGCCGAGATCTCTTCGCCACCGTCGCTCACCGGTCGAGCACCCAACGGTCCATGTTCCACCCCGCGCCCCACCGGGTCGGATTACTGCTCACAGCGAACATCTTCTTCGATGTCAGCACGGTGCGCTGCTGCCGGTACAACGGCAGCGTCGGCATGTCGCCCCACAACACCGGCCCGCCCTCGCCGAGGAGCCGCGCCAGTTCCTTCGGGTCGTTGGTGATGGCGATGGCCGAGATGACCCGGTCGACCTGCGGGTTGGAGTAGCGCGGCAGGTTGTTGCCGTTTCCGGTGTGGAACTGGTAGGCGTCCATCGCCGACGATCCGGTCGATCCGCTGCCCGCGGCACCGCCTGTGCTGGCCAGCAGCACATCGATCTCGTTGTTACGCAACGACAGTGGGCCCACGGTGTCGCTCGCTGCGTCCTCGACGGTGATACCGGCCGGCGCACACGCCTTGGCAATGGTGCCCACGGTCGCCGCCAGCCGCGCATTCGGGCTCTGGTAGCCGATGCGCACGGTCAACGGACGCGCGTTGAGCGCGGCCCGCGCGGCATCGGGGTTGGCGGCGACGAACTGCCCGGGCTCGGGCCCTCCCTCGGCGGCGCTGTACGCGTCCTCGGTCGCCGGGTTGAGCCGTGAGTTGGCGATCGGCTGCTCGGCGTTGCGGGCGATCACGTCGCGCGGTGTACACAGCGCCAGGGCACGACGGGCCGGCGTCGCGGCCAGCGGGCCCTGCGGCGCGAAGATGAGCTGTTCGATTCCGGCCGACGGGGCTTCGGTGCGCACGTAGTCGTCGGGCATGTTCAGCGTCCCCGACGATCCAGTGGCGATGTCGACGACGTCGTAGGAGCCCTGGTTGACGCGCTCCTGGATGTCGGCGCCGCGCGGCCACACGGTCACCTTGTCGGTGACGGGCTTCGCGCCCCACCATTTGTCGTTGGCGACCAGAACGACCGCCCCGTCCTCGGTCACCTTGTCCAGCTTGTACGGCCCCGACGAGGGGAACTTCTTCAGGTCGACGTCGGGTTTGAGGTTCCAGCCCGTGTTCCAGACTTGGGCGATGCGCTCCACGACGGGAGCGTCGTTCTCCAGGATCGCCCGGGTGACGCCGTCATCGCCGAGACCCAGCTGGTCGGCGATGACGTGCGACGGCATGATCGACGTCGCCGAGAACAACTGGCCGAAGTCGACGAACCCACGCTCGGGGGCGAACGACACCCGCGCCTTCTTCTGCCCCGGCGCGCAGTCCACCGAGGCGATATCGCCGTAACCGGCGCGGTTGGCGGCGTCGAAGGTCGGGAACCGGCCGGACTGCGATGCCCAGGCCAGCACGAGATCGTCGCAGGTGATCGGCTTGCCGTCGGAATATGCGGCGGCGGCGTTGATCTCATAGTCGAGCACCAGCGGTTGCCTGCCGACGACGGAGATGGTTCCGAAGTCGTGATCGCCGACGATCTGGCCGTCGGGCCCGTGATAGTTGAAGCCCGTGAGCACCCGCGCGAACGCCTGCGGGCCGCCCGACGCGGCACCGGCGACGGTGTTGGTGTTGTAAGTGATCAGCGTGCCGTCGACGGCGTAGTCGATGCTGTCGGCGGGGCTGCGGCTGCAGGCCGACGCCAACGCCGCGGCGAGCACCAGGACGGCCGCCAGTACGGCGCAACGCCGGATCGGACTCACTTCCCTCGCGGGCCGGGTGCCCGCCCGAATGCCGGCGCTCATGCCCTACCGCCGCCGGGTGTTGCGTTTGCCCGATGGACGTCCGGTCCGGCTGCTGGTCGGCCGCACCGGCCGCGCACCCGGCGCGGGTTTGTCCGGCGGTGGCGCCGTATCCGCGCGTGCGGTGGACTCGGCGTGCGCGGCGGCCCCGACGGTCTCCGGCTCGTCGAGTTCCTCGGCCTCGGCGGCCCGGGCCGTCGCGTTCTTGCGGCGGTTCATCACCCGGCGGGTGTGGTTGCGCACCAGGTCGGTGCGCTCGCGCAACGTCACCAGCAGAGGCGTCGCGAAGAAGATCGACGAGTAGGTGCCGACGACGACGCCGACCAACTGCACCAGCGCCAGGTCCATCAGCGTGCCCACGCCGAGCAGCCACACCGCCACCACCATCAGCGCGATGATCGGCAGCACGGAGATGAGGCTGGTGTTGATCGAGCGCATGAAGGTCTGGTTGACCGCGAGGTTGGCCTGTTCGGCGAAGGTTCGCCTGGTGGTGTGCTCGAAGCCGTGGGTGTTCTCCTCGACCTTGTCGAACACGATGACGGTGTCGTACAGCGAGAAGCCGAGGATGGTCAGCAGCCCGATGACCGTCGCCGGGGTGACCTCGAAGCCGACGAGCGAGTACACGCCGGCAGTGACGACGAGGTCGAAGACCAGCGTCGCCATCGCCGCGATCGACATGTAGCGCTCGTAGCGCACCATGATGTAGAGCGTCGCGAGGACCAGGAACACCACCAGCGCGATCAACGCCTTCTGCGTGATCTGGCCGCCCCACGTCTCCGATACCGCCGAATCGCTGATGGCCAGCTTGCTCGGCTGCCCGTCCGATCCCCTCGGCTTGAAGGCGTCGAACAGCGCGGTGCGCAGCTCTTCGGTCTCTTCGTTGGTCAGCGTCTCGGAGCGGATCTGCACGGTGGCCGATCCGCCGCTGCCGACGAGCACCACCGCCTCCGGGCTCCTACCCAGCGTCTTGCTGAACACGTCTTCGACCTGCTGGGTGGTCACGGTGCCCGACTCGGTCACGCTCGGCATCGACACCTTGGTGCCGCCCTCGAAGTCAATGCCGAAGGTGAAGCCGCGCAAGAGCATGCTCGCTACGCACACAGCGACGATCACACCGCTGACGACGTACCAGAGCTTGCGCTTGCCGATGACCTCGAAGGCACCGGTGCCGGTGTAGAGGCGGACGAAGAAGCCATGATGCGGCGCCGCCGATTCAATGTCGGGCGCCTCCACGGCGCCGGTCTGCTGCTGTTCCGATGACTGCTTGGCCGCCATGAGTTAGTCCCGTCCCGTCGCGTGCGCGGCCGCTCGTCGCTCCCTGGCGATCTGTTGCACCGCACCGAGTCCGTTCAGCGAAGGCTTGGCCAGTGTCGGCGACTTCGACGCCAGGTACACCAGCGGCCACGTCACGAGGAAGACGACGACAACGTCGAGAATCGTGGTCAACCCGAGGGTGAACGCGAAGCCCTTGACCTGTCCGACCGCGAGGACGTAAAGCACCGCCGCGGCCAGCAGCGTCACCGCGTTACCGGACACGATCGTCTTGCGGGCCCTCGCCCAGCCCCGCGGCACCGCCGAGCGGAACGAACGCCCTTCTCGGATCTCGTCTTTGATGCGTTCGAAGAACACCACGAACGAGTCGGCTGTCATACCGATACCGATGATCAGACCGGCGATGCCGGCCAGGTCGAGCGTGTAGCCGATCCATCTGCCGAGTAGCACGAGGATCGCGTAGACCATGGCACCGGACGCGACCAGCGACAGGGCGGTCAACACACCCAACATCCGGTAGTAGAGCAACGAGTAGAGCAACACCAGCGCCAGCCCGACCGCACCGGCGATCAAGCCCGCCCGCAGCGACGACAGACCCAGTGTGGCGGAGACGGTTTCGGCCTCCGACGACTCGAAGGACAGCGGCAGCGAACCGTACTTGAGCACGTTGGCCAGTTCGCGGGCCGTCTGCTGGGTGAACTGGCCGCTGATCTGGGTACGTCCGCCGGGGATCGCCTCCCGAATCTCCGGTGCGCTCATCACTTTCGAGTCGAGTACGAACGCGGTCTGTGTCCCGACGTTGGCGGCCGTGAAGTCCGCCCAGGTCTTGGCGCCCTCCCCCTTGAACTGGAGGTTGACGACGTACTCGCCGCGCTGCTGGTCGAGCCCCGAGGTGGCGTCCTGGATCTGCTCACCGTTGATGATCGACTTGTCCAGCAGATACACGTTGCCGTCCCGACCGCAGGTGATCAGCGGAAGGTTCGGGTCGTCATTGCCTGCCAGGACGTCGTCCTCGTTGCAGCGCGTGGCCTGGAACTGCAGGGCGAGGATCTGGATCTGTTGATCCGTGCTCTGACGCAACTGCTTCTCGTCGGCGATGCGCTGCGCCAGCGGAACATCCTCGGGTGAGGGCGGCTTGGTCTGCGTCGGCGACGGCGCGGGGCCCCCCGGCGCCGGCGACGGTGGCGGAGGTGGCGGCGGGGCCGGCTGTGCCGGCGGCTCCTGCGGATACGGGCGCGGCTGCGGGGCGCCCGGCGGCGCGGGCTGCGCAGGCGGCTGATCACCGCCGGGCGGCTGCTGACCGGCCGGCGGTTCGGCGCCCGGCGCACCCGGCATCCCCGGCATCCCCGGCATTCCGGGGACCGGACCGCCCGGCGGCGCGTCCGGCGGACCCTCCGTGTCACCGGGCATCTCGGCGGGCATCACGTGCACGACGGGACGGATGTACAGCCGCGCGGTCTGGCCCAGGTTGCGGGCCTCGCTGCTCTCGCTGCCCGGCACCGTGATCACGAGGTTGTTGCCGTCGATGATCACCTCGGAACCGGACACGCCGAGGCCGTTGACCCGGTCGTTGATGATCTGCTGCGCCTGGTTCAGCGCGTCGCGGGTGGGCGGCGAGCCGTCGGGCGTGCGTGCGGTCAGGGTGACGCGGGTTCCGCCCTGCAGGTCAATGCCGAGCTTGGGCTCGGCCTTCTTGTCTCCGGTCAGGAAGACCAGGCAGTAGGCGCCGACGAGCAACGCCAGGAACAGAGACAGGTAGCGGGCAGGGTGCACCGGCGTCGAAGACGATGCCACGTTTTGTCAGGTCTCCTCGAGATCGGTCCGTCAGCACAGCACCGCAAAGACTACGGGCTCGAGCTGTGATTTCCGCCCGCGGACTCAGCCGTCGGTCTTGGTGTTCGGGCTTTCGGTGAGCTCGACCGCGGTCGACTCGGGCTCGTCATCGTCGAACTCATCGTCCTCGGTGATGCGGTCGCGCACCGCGAGCTTCATCCAGGTGGTGACGACACCCGGAGCGATCTCGAGCTCCACCTCGTCGTCGGTGATGCCCTTGATGGTTCCGACCAGACCGGACGTGGTGTGCACGCGGTCGTCGATCTGAAGCGAGTCGTGCAGGTCGATGGTGGCCTGCATCGCCTTCTTCTGCCGTCGCGAAGCGAAGAACATGAACGCACCCAGCACGATGAGCAGGGGGAGGAAGACAACCAAATCCATGGCGATGAAATCTTTCGTTAGGTCTTGTGGTCACGGCGCAGCACCGGTAGGGGCGCGCACCCATAAGTGACCAGTGTGCCATTGCGGCCTTGCCCGGCGACCAGCCCACCACTGCGAACCCCCGAATTCGCCGGCCCGCGAACCCGCCTCGGCACCCTGTTCGACTAATTTCGTTGCGCTTTTGGGTGGTGGCTGCGGATTACGCCACATCCTGCTGGGGTTATCAACCGGATCGGTGCCGTTTTGGTTAGGCTTCTTGCTCGATGAGCACCGTCGAGACCTGTGACTCACAAGGAGATCGAATGACAACGGTCCAGAACTTCATCGGCGGCGAGAATGTCGACTCGGTCAGCGGCGCCACCATGCCGCTGGTCGATCCGTCGACCGGTGAGCGGTATGGCACCGCGCCGATCTCGAACGAGGCCGACATCGACAACGCCTACGCCGCCGCATCCAAGGCGTTCGCCGACTGGAAACGCACCACTCCATCGGTGCGGCAGAAGGCGTTGCTGGACTTCGCCGATGACGTTGAGAAGCACGCCGAAGAACTCGTGGCCGCCGAGGGCCGCAACACCGGCAAGCCCAACCACGTGACGATGGCCGAAGAGATCCCGCCGATGGTCGACCAGATCCGGTTCTTCGCGGGCGCCGCGCGGATGCTCGAGGGCAAGTCGGCCGGCGAGTACATGGAGAACCACACGTCGTGGATCCGCCGCGAACCGGTCGGCGTGGTCGGCCAGGTGGCGCCGTGGAACTACCCGATGATGATGGCGGTCTGGAAGTTCGTGCCCGCGGTCGCAGCGGGCAACACCGTCGTCATCAAGCCCAGCGACACGACCCCGGTCACGACCGCGATGCTGGCCGAGATCGCGGCCAGGCACTTTCCGCCTGGAGTGTTGAATGTCGTTTGCGGAGACCGTGATACGGGCGCCGCCGTGGTGGCGCACCCCACTCCGCAGATGGTGTCGATCACCGGCTCCGTCGCCGCCGGCCGTGCGGTGGCCGTCAGCGCCGGCGGGCATCTCAAGCGCACACACCTGGAGTTGGGCGGCAAGGCGCCGGTGATCGTGTTCGACGACAGCGACATCGCATCCGCGGCCGAAGGCATTGCGACGGCGGGCTATTTCAACGCCGGCCAGGACTGCACCGCGGCCACGCGCGTGCTCGCGACGGCACGGGTCGCCTCGGACCTGACCGAGGCGCTGGCCGAGCAGGCGCGCGCGGCGACGACGACGTACGGCAAGCCTGCCGACGACGAGGACGCGTGGGTGCCGCCGGTGAACAACTCCAACCAGTTGGAGCGGGTGCTCGGATTCCTTGGCGACGTGCCGTCGCACGCGATGGTCGCGGTCGGCGGAGGACGGCAGGGAGACAAGGGCTTCTACGTCGAACCGACGGTAATCGGCGGCCTACGGCAGGACGACCGCCTGGTCCGGCAGGAGATCTTCGGCCCCGTCATCACCGTGCAGTCCTTCTCCGACGAGGACGAGGCGATCGCGTGGGCCAACGGCACCGAGTACGGGTTGGCGTCCTCGGTGTGGACGCGTGATGTGTCTCGGGCACTGCGGGTTTCAGCGGCCCTCGACTTCGGGTGCGTGTGGATCAACACGCACATCCCTCTGGTGGCCGAGATGCCGCACGGCGGGTTCAAGTCCTCTGGCCACGGCAAGGACCTGTCGATGTACGGGTTCGAGGATTACACCCGCATCAAACACGTCATGGCCTATACGGGCTGACAAATCGCAGCCGCCTAGAAGACCTTGACGCCGATCAGCGTGGCGACGAAGCGGTAGATGTCGTCGACGGTGAGTTCGACGCCACCGACCTCGACGTCGATCAGGTCGGACAGCAGGTCGTCGGTCGGCTTCCAGCAGCGCTCGGCGATCTTGACGTCGATGTACTGGAACAGCGCCTCTTCGTCGTGCGGGGTCATCGGACCGGCGGCCAGACGGGCGAACATCGGCCAGTCCTCCTGCGGGAAGCCGAACGCTTCGCACACTGCCGTGGCCGAATTTTGCCGTGCGACAACGGAATCGGTGATACCAGGCCTGTCGGGCATGGTGGGCCTCCTGACAAAGAGCTACGTCGGCTATCGGACGCCACCAAGGTGATGATCGAAAAGGCGCACGTCGAATGGGATACCTAGCCAGGCTAGTTTCCATGCCGGCCCCTGGCAGTCATGCAAGTCACAACGACGCGGTGAAACTCGTCGCAAGAACCGCGCCTGTGGGATCTGCGTCACCCCAACGGGATCGGCCAGCGCAAAGCGCCCCGGACGTCGAGCGTCCGGGGCGCCTTGGGTGCAGAGTTACCGGTGGGCGAGTCGCCCGCCGCGATCACCGCGTGAGCGGAACATCTCCCGCCAATTGCGCCGGCGCGGCTGTGCGGCCTCGACCGTCGGCCCGATCACCTCGGTCCGCTGCTCGGCCATCGCGGGCTGACCGGCGACCGGACCCGTGTGGTCGGCGACCGGAGTCGGTTCGGCCGTCGCCACCGGCGCATGCTCGTCGGCGGTCGTGTGCGCGGTCACGGGCCGATCGGCCCACTCGACGTCGCGCACACTGCGCACCGAGATGCGGCCGAGCGCCGCGGCACCCAGGAACACGATCAACGCGCCGAGACCGTAGAAGAACATCAACTCGAGCGCGATGCGCTTGGCTTCGGTCGCGGCGACAGGCGAACCCGCGTCGCCGAGGTTCAGCGGACCCGCCACCGCGCGACCGATGATGAACCACACGCCGCCCGCGACAGCGAGCCACCCGCCGAGCGAAGCCGTCGCACGGTTGCGCGACATCAGCAGCAGCAGGCCGCCCAGCACGGTCACCGCCCCCGGCAGCACTTCCAGCCAGCCGCGGCCGGTCGTCCACATCCAGGCCTGATCGGGGCTGTACGCGAAGTTGAACAGCGGGCCGATGAAGGGAGCCAGTGCGCCCCAGGCGCCCAGCAGGATCAACAGGAATCCACTCGTGGCCCCGCGACTGCGCGGCATTCGCATCCGCCCACCTCGGGGATGTACTCGCGTCTCGGTCATGATGCCTCCTTGGTCGTGAGGCGTGGTTACCCGCGCTGACGCATACGTAACCGGTCGTTGGCTAGGTTGGCGCCATGCGACTCGACGGTGACGCAGCCCGCCGCGTCCTGGCCGACGCGTGGCAGCGGTGGGCTCGACGGTGCGCAGAACTGACGGCCGACGAATGGTCCACACCCACGCGCTGCGGAGGCTGGGACGTCGCGGCGCTGCTCGCCCACGTCTGCCCGGAACCGGCCATGTTCGACCGTCTCACCGGCGCTGTGATCGACGGTCCCGCCGCCGTCACCGACGCGGCGACCCTGCTGCGTCGCTTCAACGAACCCGACGGAGTCGCCAACACCAACGCTGAAAGCCTTGCCGAACAAGCAGTTTCGGACTCCGCAGCGCTAACCCCGCGGGCGGCAGCCCGGCGATTCGAAGAGAGCGCGCCGGTGCTGCGTGCCACGCCGATGACCACAGAGACCACGATCGCGTATCCGGTCGTCGGCAGCACGACGCTGGCCGTCGTCGCTGAGACCGCGCTGGAGGCGACGGTGCACCTGCTCGACCTCGCCGATGCGGTCGGCGGCGTCGAACCGTCGGCCGAGGCGTTGAACGCCACGCGGGACCTGTTGATCTGCGTGCCCGATGCGACGCTGGCCGTCGAGGCGCTCGCCGGGCGCGCCGATCCCTCGAGAGTGTTTCCGGCGATCCGCTGACCAGCCGCGGCGGGGTCTGGCAGAAAGCGCTGCTCGTGCTCACAGCATGTTCCCAGTCGCCGGGGGAATACTTTTAGTTCGACTATCGATGTTTTTGGGTGGACGCAATGTCGCGCCCCCGCAATCCACGTTCGTCCGAAGGATTTCTTGATGACGACTGATGCCCACGAGGCGCGACTCGAGCGCCGTATTTCCGATTTGTTCGAAATAGATCCGCAGTTCGCCGCCGCACGACCTTCAGAGCAGGTCGCAGAGGCCATCGAAGCGACCGACCTCTCTGTCCCCCAGCTCATCCGAACCATCTTCGACGGCTACGCCGACCGACCGGCGCTCGGTGAACGCGCCGTCGAGTTCGTCACCGACCCGGGGACCGGGCGCACGACCGCCCAACTGCTCCCCAGGTTCGACACCATCACCTATCGCGAGTTGGCGAACCGCGTCCAGGCCGCTGCCGCCGCCTTGGCGGGATCCTCGGTGCGCACGGGCGACCGTGTCGCGATCGTCGGGTTCACCAGCATCGACTACACGACCGTCGACATGGCGCTACTGCACCTCGGCGCTGTCTCCGTGCCTCTGCAGACCAGTGCGGCCGTAGCCCAGCTGCAACCGATCGCCGTCGAAACCGAACCGGTCGCCATGGCGTCGAGTGTGGATTTCCTGGACGACGCGGTCGAGGTGATGCTCACCGGTCACCTCCCGCAACACCTGATCGTGTTCGACTACCACCCCGAGGTCGACGACCACCGCGCCGCACTCGACGCCGCGAAGGCGCGCCTCGGCGAAACCGGGGTCCGGGTCGAGACTTTGGACGATGTGATCGTCCGCGGCCGTGCGCTGCCGGTCCCGACGCCCGCCGACCTCGACGATGACGAGCTCGCGCTGCTGATCTACACCTCGGGCAGCACCGGCGCGCCGAAGGGCGCGATGTACCAGCGCAAGATGGTGGCTAACTCGTGGCGACGGTCGAGCATGGCGATGTGGGGCGGCGGGCAGGCGCTTCCGTCGATCACGTTGAACTTCATGCCGATGAGCCACATGATGGGCCGCGGCATCCTGTACGCCACTCTGGGTGCGGGCGGTACCGCGTATTTCGTTGCCAGAAGCGATCTCTCGACGTTCCTCGACGACATCGCGCTGGTACGTCCCACGCAGTTGAGCTTCGTGCCGCGCATCTGGGACATGATGTTCCAGCAGTTCCAGAGCGAGGTCGACCGCCGTACCGCCGACGGTGTGGACCGCTGGGCAGCCGAAACCGACGTGCTCGCCGATCTGCGACAGAACCTGTTGGGCGGCCGGTTCATCTCGGCGATGACGGGGTCCGCGCCGATCTCGCCGGAGATGAAGACGTTCGTCGAATCGCTGCTCGACCTGCACCTGACCGACGGTTACGGATCCACCGAAGCCGGTGCGGTTTTCGTCGACGGACAGGTATCGCGACCGCCGGTCATCGACTACCGGTTGGCCGACGTCCCCGATCTCGGGTACTACCACACCGACCGTCCGTATCCGCGCGGCGAACTGCTCGTGAAGTCGGAGACGATGTTCCCCGGCTACTACAAGCGGCCCGAGATCACCGCGTCGGTTTTCGACGCGGACGGGTACTACAAGACCGGCGACATCGTGGCCGAGGTCGGTCCGGACCAGTTGGTCTATCTCGACCGTCGCAACAACGTGCTCAAACTGTCGCAGGGCGAGTTCGTCACGGTCGCCAAACTGGAGGCGGCGTTCGGGACCAGCCCGCTGGTCCGCCAGATCTTCGTCTATGGCAACAGCGCCCGCTCCTACCTGCTCGCGGTGATCGTGCCGACCGACGACTCGCTCGCCCGCTACGACGGCGAGGCCTTGAATACCGCGATCAGCGAATCCCTGCAGGACGTCGCGAGAACAGCCGGACTGCAGTCGTATGAGATTCCGCGCGACTTCATCGTCGAGACAACGCCGTTCACGCTCGAAAACGGGCTGCTCACGGGTATCCGCAAGCTTGCACGCCCGAAGCTCAAGGAGCACTACGGCGAACGCTTGGAGGCGCTCTACACCGAGTTGGCCGACAGCCAGGCCGCCGAACTGCGCGCCCTGCGCCAGCACGGCGCCGAGAAGCCGGTCATCGAAACGACCATCCGGGCCGCCGGCGCCCTGCTGGGCGCGACGGCCGCCGATCTGCAACCCGACGCCCACTTCACCGATCTCGGCGGAGATTCGCTGTCCGCGCTGACGTTCGGCAACCTGCTGAACGAGATCTACGACATCGAGGTGCCGGTCGGCGTCATCGTCAGCCCGGCCACTGATCTGGCGGCGCTCGCCGACTACATCGAGGCCGCGCGCGAACCCGGTTCCAAGAGGCCGACATTCGCGTCCGTGCACGGCCGTGACGCCACCCAGGTACACGCGAGCGACTTGACGCTGGACAAGTTCCTCGACGACACCACCCTGGCGGCGGCGCCGTCGCTGCCCGGTCCGAGCACCGAGGTTCGCACCGTGCTGTTGACCGGCGCGACGGGCTTTTTGGGCCGCTATCTGGCGCTGGAATGGCTCGAGCGCATGGCAATGGTGGGTGGCAAGGTGATCTGCCTGGTGCGTGCGAAGGACGACGCCTCGGCCCGCGACCGGCTGGACCGGACGTTCGACTCGGGCGATCCCCGATTGCTGCGTCACTACCGGGAATTGGCCGCCGATCATCTCGAGGTCATCGCCGGTGACAAGGGTGAGTCCGACCTCGGCCTCGACCGTCGGACGTGGCAGCGGCTCGCCGACACGGTGGACCTGATCGTCGACCCGGCCGCGCTGGTCAACCACGTGTTGCCCTACAGCCAGCTGTTCGGGCCCAACGCCGCGGGCACGGCCGAACTGATCCGCATCGCAATGACGACGAAGATCAAGCCGTTCGTGTACGTGTCGACGATCGGTGTCGGTGCAGGCATCGCCCCCGGGCGATTCACCGAGGACGGCGACATCCGGGTGGTCAGCCCGACGCGACAGGTCGACGACACCTACGCCAACGGCTACGGCAACAGCAAGTGGGCCGGCGAGGTGTTGCTGCGCGAGGCGCACGACCTGTGCGGGCTGCCGGTCGCGGTGTTCCGTTGCGACATGATCCTGGCCGACACCACCTATGCCGGTCAGCTCAACGTGCCGGACATGTTCACGCGGTTGATCCTGAGCCTCGTGGCGACCGGCATCGCGCCCTTCTCGTTCTACGAGGTCGACGCGGACGGCCACCGCCAACGCGCGCATTACGACGGTCTTCCCGTCGAGTTCATCGCCGACGCCATCTCGACGCTGGGCGCACAGGTCGGCCACGACGCCGGACCGGGTTTCGAGACGTATCACGTCATGAACCCCTACGACGACGGCATCGGGCTCGACGAGTTCGTCGACTGGCTGATCGACGCCGGATATCCGGTCAAGCGCGTCGGTGACTACGCCACGTGGTTGCAGCGGTTCGACACCGCGATCCGCGGGTTGCCCGAACGTCAGCGGCAGGGGTCGCTGCTCCCGCTGCTGCACAACTACCAGCGGCCCGAGACCCCGATCCGGGGTTCGATCGCGCCGACCGATCGGTTCCGCACCGGGGTGCAGGACGCGAAGATCGGTCCGGACAAGGACATTCCGCACGTGACGCGTGACGTCATCGTCAAGTACGTCACCGACCTGCAGCTGCTGGGGTTGCTCTAGGACGACGTCGAACGTGCGGCCGCTGCGAGATCTCCCCGACAAGATCGCAGTGGCCGCACGTTCGGCGCACCCGGCGCTACAGCGCCACCGCCAGGATCAGCAACACGATTGCGATCAGCGGGAAGATCCCCTGCGTCACAGCGGCCCTCGCCTTGTCCGGTGAGGACAGCAACAGCACCAGCGCCGCGGCCAGCATCGAGCCGACACCGGCGAAGATCAACGCGAGACCGACCCAGCCGAGACCGCCGATGACGATCCCCACGATCGTGATGATGGCCAGAAACAGGTTGTAGAAGCCCTGGTTGAATGCCAATTCCTTGGTGGCCAACGCCTCTTCCTCGGTGAGTCCGAACGTCGCCCTGGTGCGGGGCGACATCCACGTCAGCGACTCCATGACCCAGATGTAGATGTGCAGCAGGGCCGCGAGCCCCGCGAAGAACAATCCGACATATCCCATCACACGCCCACACTTTCCACTCGAACCACCGGCGGTATCGCCACCATGACCAGCCCGATCAGCACCATCCACAGCACCACGGCGTACGCGCCGGACAGCCCGATCCAGGTGTGCAGCAGCGCCGGCACGCCGAGCACCGCCAGGGCCGCCGACCACTTCGGCAGCACGCCGGTTCGCCACACGATGTATGCAGTGGCGAATATCAGTGCGGCCGAACCGATGTGGCTGTAGTGATACAGCCACACCGCCAAGCCGAGGAAAGGCTGCGAGTACGACGTGAAGGTGAGGTCGTCGAACCGCACGATGGCGGCCGGTATCGCGACCTCGGCGGCCAGCCCGGCCGCGGTCAGCGCGAGGAACACCGCACCGCCCAGCGCCGCGGTGTACACCGCGCCGGTGGGGCCGGCCGCCGACCGCAACATCGAAATGAGTACGCCGACGAACAACAGTCCGAAGAGCAGATGCAGCAATGGCAGCGTGCCGTTGAGGGTGAGAAATGTTGCCGCACGGTCGAAGTAGGCGTCCACCCCACTGGCGTCCTTCGGCGTCTCGGGTGACCCGACCACATAGGCCGGCACTGCCGTACCGGCGGAGGCCAAGCCGAGCAACCCGCCCCGCCTGATCGTGCCGCTGCCCATCGCCGTCCTCCTCAGTCGAAAAGACCCGCCTGTCCCAGACCCGTCACTCCGCTCGGCGGTGTCAGGCCGAGATGTGTCCACGCCTGTGCGGTGGCCACGCGCCCCCGAGGTGTGCGTGCGATCATCCCGGCGCGCACGAGGAACGGCTCACACACCTCTTCTACCGTTGTCGCCTCCTCGCCGACCGCAACCGCGAGAGTGGACACGCCGACCGGTCCCCCGCCGAAACTGCGTGTCAGCGCGGACAATACGGCGCGGTCGAGGCGGTCCAGGCCGAGTTCGTCGACGTCGTAGACCTCCAGCGCCGCCTTGGCGATATCGCGGGTGATCACGCCGTCGGCGCGCACCTCGGCGTAGTCGCGAACCCGGCGAAGCAGCCGGTTGGCGATGCGCGGCGTGCCCCGCGAGCGGCGCGCGATCTCGGCTCCCGCGTCGGCGCCCAACTCGATGCCGAGGATGCCCGCCGAACGCGACAGCACCCGCTCGAGTTCGGCGGGGTCGTAGAAGTCCATGTGGGCGGTGAAACCGAACCGGTCGCGCAACGGCCCAGTCAACGCGCCCGAGCGGGTGGTCGCTCCGACGAGGGTGAACGGCGCGACGTCGAGCGGAATCGAGGTGGCGCCGGGGCCCTTGCCGACCACGACGTCGACGCGGAAGTCCTCCATCGCCAGGTACAACATCTCCTCGGCCGGGCGGGCGATGCGGTGTATCTCGTCGATGAACAGCACATCGTGCTCGACGAGGTTCGACAGCATCGCGGCGAGGTCGCCGGCACGCTCCAGCGCCGGACCGGAGGTGACCCGCAGCGAGGACCCGAGTTCGGCGGCGATGATCATCGCCAGCGACGTCTTACCCAGCCCGGGCGGACCCGACAGCAAGATGTGATCCGGTGTGCCGCCGCGGTTCTTGGCGCCCTCGATGACCAGCTGCAACTGCTCACGCACCCGCGGTTGGCCGATGAACTCCCGCAGCGACCGGGGCCGCAAACTCGCGTCGATGTCGCCCTCGCCGACCGTCAGCGCAGGAGAGACCTCACGCTGTTCGGCGTCGTCTTCGTCGTCTGTGAACCGGCTCATTTGTTACCCAGCATGGACAGCGCGGCCCGCAGCGCGGTCGACTGGTTGGCCTCGGGGTTGTTGGCCAACACCTTGTCGGTGGCCTCCTCGGCCTGTTTGGCGGCGAACCCGAGCCCGATGAGCGCCTCGACGACCGGGCCGCGCACCGCGTGCCCGCTCGCCGTCGCGGCGCCGGACGATGAAGCGATGCCGACCTTGTCGCGCAGGCTCA
>NZ_LZMD01000051.1 GCF_001668575.1 Mycobacterium sp. 1164985.4 | reverse complement strand
CCGAGGGCAACGAATTCTGCATCCTGGCCGCCGAAGATTGACCCCTCGGCCCCTATTAGCGCGAGCGTGCGTGTTTGTACACGACACGCCGCGAAAACTCAGCCTCATGTGCACGCTCGCGGCCGTGTCGGTGTGGGCAGTTGCGGCGTGTGGCACGGCCGCGCCGCCACCGGCCCCGGCACCCGTCGTCGGCCAGGAACCCATGAAGCTCGGACCGGCAGCGCAGGACACCGTCGGCGGTTGGCTGCCCGACAGTCGCACGCTCAGCCCATTCGACACTCACGATCCGATCGTGGAGTGGCTCGACCCGCAGCTGCGCGAGTCGGTTCAGAAGGCGGCCCGCCGCGCCGAGAGCGACGGCATCGAGATGCGCATCTCGTCGGGGTGGCGATCGAAGGGTTTCCAGGAGAGGCTGTTCGCCGACGGTGTCGTCAAGTACGGAAGCATCGGAGCTGCACGGGAATTCGTGGCCTCGCCGGAGAAGTCGAAGCACGTCACCGGTCAGGCCGTCGACATCGGTCCTGTCGAGGCGGACAAGTGGCTGATCGCCAACGGTCGCGAGTTCGGCCTGTGCCAGGTCTATGCCAACGAGATCTGGCACTTCGAGTTGGCCGTCGTCGACGGGCGCTGTCCGCCGTTGAAGCCCAACGCCGCGGCGGATTGACCGCGCGCTCACGGAGAGCTCAGCGTGCACAAACTGTCGCTGATGCGCGGCGTGTCGTGTACAAACACGCACGCTCGCGCTAATAGGGGCCGAGGGGTCAATCTTCGGCGGCCAGGATGCAGAATTCGTTGCCCTCGG
>NZ_LZMD01000050.1 GCF_001668575.1 Mycobacterium sp. 1164985.4 | reverse complement strand
GTCGGGCCTGCTCCGGATCGCATCGATGGCGATCGACCCGACGCCGCCCGTCGACCACACAACGGTTCTCAGTGGTGTCCTCACGATTCCTCCGTCGCTGCGCTTGATGCGCTTACCGATGCGGCGCGCTCGAGATAGGGCCAGGCAAGTTTGGGCAGCAGGCCACCGCAAAGCGGTAGCAGCCGCAGCGGTCTGCCGCATCGGACGTACGCAACGGTCTCCTCGCGCGGAGGGATGCGGTGCGGCGCCGGCAGGTGGCCGTCCTCGGTGCCGTGGTGCTCGGAGAGCACGACGACCGCGCCGCGCGTCTCGGCCCACTCGCACATCTGTACCGCGGCCGCGTACAGCTCAGGCGTGGGCGCTCCCTCGGCTGGCGTCCGCATGTCGAATCGGAGCGTGAACATCAGCGCCGCAACAAGGCCGGAGTATTCACGACGACCGACTCTAACCTAATTTTTGTTCTGGTTTCCATTAATAGCGGATGCTATTCTCGGCGCTGGCTCTATCGCCACACCGGGCTGCCGGAGGAGGATCGATGACCGGAGGCAACCACCGAGTAGCGGTCTGGTCGACCGGCGGAATCGGGTCGATCGCGATCCGCGCGATCTCCCAGCGACCCGACGTG
>NZ_LZMD01000049.1 GCF_001668575.1 Mycobacterium sp. 1164985.4 | reverse complement strand
GTGGGTGGGCTGGCGCTGTCGGCGCGCTATCTGCAGAAGGGAGGCGTCAGCCCGATGCGCGCGACCACCGCCGTCGCGCTGCAGCAGTCCGTTCAGGTCATCACCCACCTGGGGCTGCTCATCTTCTTTTCCACCGCGGCGGGCGTGTCGGCAGACCTGTCGCGCTTCGTCCCGAACGTGACGCTGTTGTATCTGATCGGCGGGCTGCTGCTCGGGCTGGTCGGCACGTTCCTGTTGGTGCCGAAGCTGCGGCGGTGGTTGGCGACGGCGGTGGTCGCGCGCATCGGGCTGACGCCTCCCTTCTGCAGATAGCGCGCCGACAGCGCCAGCCCACCCACACCGGCGGGCGTCGTCGTCGCGGCGAACTTGTTGGCCACCTGCATGACGACCAGTCCCCACAGGCTGACCAGCCCGTCGGCGCAGGCCCAAAGTGCCGCTGCCGCACCGAGATACGTCAAACTCGACGCGGCAAGGCCCAGCAGTGCCCACCACCAGTTCGCCGTGCGCAGTTCGGTGATGAACGTCGGCACCGAGGACAGGAACGGGTAGGCGACGTAGACCAGCGCGGCCAGCAGCACCAGCTGGATCACCTGGCTGCGGGTGAAGCGCGTGACCGTCTCGGTGCGGATCTCGTCGACGCGGGTTTGGCGCTTCACCTCATCGCGGGCGGCGGAGATGACGGCCTTGGCGCCGGTCACCGAACTGCGGATCCGCAACGGCACCGCGGCCATGGTCAGCCGCCGCGACGCGCTCAGCACCGTGTCCTTGCCGAATGCGTCGATTGCGGCCCGCACCGCCGACTGCGCGTCGTAGAGATGTGTCGTCGTCACCAGCAGCTGGGCGATGTCGCTGCGTAGCTGGGCGTCGGTGGCGCCGTACTCGGCGTTGTCGAAGCCACCGAACAGCACCGCGTCGTCGTCGACGGTGATCTCGCTGCTGCGCAGGTCGCCGTGGGAGATCTGGCAGTCGTGCAGTTCGCGCAGCGACTCCCACACGCGGCTGACGGGCATCGAGTCCACGCACTCGCTGATCGGGGTGCCGCGGGGCGGGGTGTGTGCGTACAGCGTCCAGCCGCGGTCCAGGGCGGCAACGGCGATCGTGGAGGTGTTGGCGATCTTGAGCTCGCCGATCGCGATGGCCATCAGCGCGCGGTGTTCGACGAGGCGGCGCATCGACGCGTGCAGCGGCGCGGTCTCCCGGTCGCGGAACCGCACCTTGCGCCACAGCTGGAGCAGCACACCACCGCCGCGCTGGTGCGGTCCGTACAGCTCCATCACCGCCGTGGCCTGCTGCTGCTCGCAGCTCGCATTGAGCACCAGCGGTCCCGCGCCGGCGGGCCGCAACACTCGTAGACCAGTGACGACGCAACCGCGCCCTGCCATCGCCCGAACGGCGCCGTCGAGCGGTACCTCCAGCCCGGGGGTCCCCACGACGAGCACCACCAGCGCGCCGACGAACCAGCCGGCGGCCAGTCCCACGAGTGAGCGGGCCGGGACGACCGCGCTGACCACCAGGTGGATCGGCACGAACGCCAGCAGCAGCGTCCACCACCAGCGCCGCCAGCGAGCCGGCAGCCACGGACCGGAGACGGTGAGCACCGCGGCGAGCATCGCGATCCAGCGCGGGTCGTCGACGAACTGCGAGGCGAACGTGTCGAGCCGGTCCGACAGGTCGAAGTGCCAGCGCGGTGCGGTCAGCCCGAAACCGCTGATGGACAGTGCGGATCCGGCGATGGCGGCGGCCGCGGCGTAGGCGCCGAGCAGCTTCCATTGGCGCGAGAGGATAAGGCTGACCAGGATGACGAACGGCAGCGCGACGATCGCGACGCCGTAGACGAGGTAGACCAGGTTGGCCTGGGTCGGGGTCAGCACCGCGACGATCTCGGAGATCGAACGTTCGAGCGCCACCCACTCATTGCGGGTGATCACAGATCCGGTGATGACGACCGCGAGGAACAGCGCGGCCAGCACGACGCGGACGATGTCGTTGGTGCGCCGCGTCAACGGTTGCAGCAGGCTGCCCGAGACGGTGATGTCCCGTCCGTCAACGCGCATGTATCAACGATCTTCCCGATCCGGGGCCACGTCGGTAGCGACCCGCCGACAACTTAGCCGTTGACCGGTCGGAAGCGGCTCATTGGCCGATCGGGGACCTCAAGATCAGATCGCGTACTGCCTCGGCTCGTGCTGAACGGAGATCCAGTGTTCGGTGGTGAACTCGTCGACGGCCCAGTGGCCGCCGAACCGGCCGATGCCGGACGCCTTCTCCCCGCCGAACGCGGTGTTGGCGTCGTCGTTGACGGGCGCGTCGTTGACGTGGGTCATGCCGGTGTCGATGCGGCGGGCGAAGCGCACGGCTCGCTCGACGTCGCGGCTGAGCACCGCCGACGACAGCCCGTATTCGGTGGCGTTGGCCAGCCGCAGCGCGTCCTCGTCGCCGTCGGCGCGGATGACGGTCATCACCGGCCCGAACACCTCCTCGCGCGCGGTCGCCACGTCGTTGGAGCCGGTGAGGATGTGCGGGGGCAGGCACTGGCCGGTCGGACCGAAGGGATCGCCGCCGGTCAGAAGGGACGCACCGTCGCCGCGGGCGCGTTCGAGCTTGTCCTGGATGGACTCGAGCTGCGATGTGTTGATGATCGGCCCGAGCTGGGTGTCCGGATCGCGGGGATCGCCGACCTTCAGTTGTTTGGTCCGGTCGACGAAGCGCTCAAGGAACTCGTCGAACACACGAGCGTCGACGATCGTGCGGTTGCCGATCATGCAGATCTGGCCCTGATGGAAGAACGAGCCGAACACCGCCGCACGCACGGCGAGGTCCAGGTCGGCGTCCTCGAGCACGACGATCGGACCGTTGCCGCCGAGTTCGAGTGCGGTGCGCTTGATGCCGGCCTTCGCGGCGATGCCCTCGCCGACGGGCGTGGAGCCGGTGAACGAGACGACGCGCGGTGTCGGATGCTGCACGATCGCGTCGCCGATGTCCGAGCCGGAGCCGACGACCACCGACAGGAGGCCCGGGGGAAGGCCGGCTTCCTCGAGGATTCGCGCGAGCAGCAGGCCGCCGGTGACCGGGGTGTCGCCCGCCGGTTTGAGCACCACCGCGTTGCCGACCGCCAGCGCTGGCGCCACCGAGCGGTTCGACAGCTGCATCGGGAAGTTCCACGGGGAGATCACCGCGACGACGCCGACGGGCTCGCGGTAGATGCGGCTCTCCTTGCCGGGAATGTCCGAGGGCATGATCTTGCCCTCGACGTGGTGGGGCATTGACGCGGCTTCCCACAGCACCGAACGCACCAGGCTCCACTCGAGTTCGGCTTTGGCGACGGTGCCGCCGGACTCGCGGATCAGCCAGTCGGTGATCTCGTCCTTGCGGGCGCCCATCACGTCGGCGGCGTTGCGCATCACCTCCGCGCGGGCCGTGGGCGGTTGTGCGGCCCAATCCCGTTGCACCTCTTGGGCAGTCGCGTAGGCCTCGTCGAGGTCGTCGGCGTCGGCCTGTGGGATCTCGGTCAGCACGTCGCCGGTGTAAGGGTCGGTGTCCTGCTTGGTCGTGCCGGACGATCCGCCGCGCCACCGCGTGCCGATCGGCATGGTGTCGAAATCGGGGTAGGCGCTCATGAGATCTCGATTCCGATCTTGGTGTGCGGGCCGTCGGCCTGGGCCTGCACGGCGATATGGCCCACTCCGGGCGCTTCGAGCACTGCGGGGCGCATGAGTTCCCTTCCGTTTTGGTTCACGAGCGGGCTACCCGGTGCTGACGGTGTTATGCGGGGGATGCGTCACAAGCGATACGCGCTAGCTGTTCCATTTCGCGCGCGCCGCTCGTACGCTATTAGGCATGAGTCCAACAACGACGTCGGCTCTGCCGCCGGGTCCTCGGCTTCCGTCGTTCGCCATCCTTCTGCTGATGATGCGGTGGTGGCCGCAGATGATCGCGCTGTGCCAGCGCCGGTACGGCAACGTGTTCACGCTGACGAATTCCATGGTCGGATCGATGGTGTACCTTGCCGACCCGGCCGACATAAAGACCGTCTTCGCCGGCGACCCGCGGATATACCATGCGGGGGAAGCGAATTCGATGCTGTTGGGGCTGCTGGGAAAGAGTTCCGTGCTGGTCGTCGACGACGAGGTGCACCGCGAACGCCGGCGGTTGATGATGGCG
Source organism: Mycobacterium sp. 1164985.4 (assembly GCF_001668575.1). Lineage (GTDB taxonomy): Bacteria > Actinomycetota > Actinomycetes > Mycobacteriales > Mycobacteriaceae > Mycobacterium. The sequence continues at coordinate 20,727 of NZ_LZMD01000049.1, read as the reverse complement.
CCGTTCCACCGCGACGCGGTGGCGCGCCAGACAGGTGTGATGGCCGAGATCGCCGCGCAGAACATCGCCGGATGGCCGGTGGGTAGGCCGTTTCCGGTGGCTCCGAAGATGTCGGAGATAACCCTCGAAGTGATTCTGCGGACGGTGATCGGTGCCAGCGACCCCGATCGACTGGCCGCGCTGCGGGAGGTGATGCCGAAGCTGCTGAACATCGGGCCGTGGGCGTCGATTGCGATCGCGAAACCGAAATTTCTGAAATATCGCCCGTGGCAACGGTTGCGGAGCAACATGGTCCACGCCGATGAGCTGTTGTACGCCGAGATCGCAGACCGCCGTGCCGATCCCGATCTCGACTCGCGCACCGATGCGCTGGCGATGCTGGTGCTGGCCGGCGTCGACGACGGTGCCGGGATGAGCGACCGCGAGCTGCGCGACCAAATGATGACACTGCTGGTCGCCGGGCACGACACCACGGCGACCGGGCTGTCCTGGGCCTTGGAGCGGTTGACCCGTCACCCGGATGTGCTGGCGAAAGCGGTGCGCGCGGCCGAATCCGGCGACGACGAGTATCTCGACGCGATCGCCAAGGAGACGTTGCGCAACCGCCCGGTCGTGCCTGACGTCGGTCGAATCCTCACCGAACCGGTCGAGATCGCCGGCCACCGGCTACCCGCGGGCGTCATGGTGGTTCCGAGCATCACGCTCGTGCACGACGACGCCGACATCTATCCCGAACCCGACCGCTTCGACCCGGATCGGATGGTCGGTGCGACGCTGAGCCCGACGACGTGGCTGCCGTTCGGCGGCGGCAATCGGCGCTGTCTCGGTGCGGGATTCGCGATGGTGGAGATGCGGGTGGTGCTGGGCGAGGTGCTGCGCCGCGTCGAGCTGGCGACCACCACCTCCGCCGGTGAGCGGCAGAAGCTCAAGCACGTGATCATGACGCCGCACCGCGGCGCCCGAATCACCGTGTCGGCGACGAAGATTGCCGTGCCGGCGGCGGCGGGTCAAGCTGCATCAAGACCCGCCCCCGCCGACACGTCACCCGCGAATCAGAACTGATCAGGGAACGTCGGTCGCCGGCACGCTGCCGCAACCGACTCCGGGGATGCAGCCGGCCGCACCCTGCGGGCCTGCTGCGCCCGACGTTCCGCCGGGAATCGCACCCGCGGCGCCCTGCGGTCCGGCCGTACCACCCGGTCCGCCCGGAATGGCGCCGGTCGCGCCTTCCGGTCCGGCAGCACCCGCGGGACCGCCGGGGAAGGCGCCAGCAGCGCCCTCGGGTCCGGCCACCCCGGCCGGTCCAGCCGGAACCGCGCCCGCCGCAGCGGGGGCGCCCGGAGGCGGCGGTGTCCACACGCCCGGCGCGGGAGCCGGAGCGGGGGCGGGCGCCGGAGCCGCACAACCCATGCCGCTGGAGTCGACGCAGCCCGAGGGGCCACCGGTCGGAACGAACGACGGCGAAGCAAAGCCAGCAGGCGCGGCTGCGATCGCGGCTGCCGCCGCGCCGGCCACCAAGAGCGGTGAATACTTCCTCAGGTTGGTCAACATGCCGGAGCTTTTACCACCGACGGCACAGCTCAAACATCCGACAACCTCCCCCCGGTGGGCCGGCGACGAGCCGTCAGCGCCGGTTCGTCGTCCCACCGTCGGCGAGGCTGGCGATCTCGCGATCCCACGCCGCATAGCGCATGCGCCGCAGGCAGGGCCGGGCGACGCCGACGAACGTAGCCGCCACCGCCGTCACCGCGAGCCAGAACGACACCGCCGCGACCGAGGCGTCGACCCCGGCGCGCCACCACGGATCCAGCGGCGCTGCCCGCCGACCGTCGGGGTAGACCGAGATCTGGATCGTCTGCCCCGCTTTTACCGGTTGGTCCCAGCGGAAGCGCTCCGCGCGCTGAACACCAGCGAACTGCCAATTAGCTTGTACGACAGACGCATCGGTGCCTCGAAGCGTGGCGCTCGCCGCGGTGACGGTGGCCGTGACGGCCTGCCGGTGCTGCGCTTCGGCGACGTACGCGCGGCCCCGCTCTTCATGGATCGCGGTGGCCATCGCCCCGGCCACCGGTATGGCGATCAGCGAGGCCATCACCGCCATCACCATCACGAGGGTCTCGACGCGGTCGGTCATCCGGACCAGGGGATTGCGACCGATCACCTGGGTCATCCGCCAGTGCCACCATCCGCATTGGACCGTCTGCATGGTGCCTCCCTCGGTCGCCCGAGGAATTGACCGCGCCCGCCCATCCAAACCTGTTCCCGACGTTCCGCGAGCGCCCGTGTTTGCCCACGACACGCCGCGAGACAGCGACATTCCGCGCACGCTCGCGCCCCGCGACCGTGCACACGCTGCTGTCGTCGACCAGCAACCTCTCCCGCCGACCCCAGCCACCAAGCCGAGAACCCGAGCGCGGCAGGCCCGGGGCCGCTCCCTCAGAACGGCCGGGATTATTAAGAGATTCTGGCAAACATGATGTAACTTCAATCGACACACGATGCGGGGTTGGCCGCTGTCGAGGGGTTTATAGAGACGGTGGACGCGACACCATTCGGGCACTACCAGCTGCAGGATCTGATCGGCCGCGGCGGTATGGGCGAGGTCTATCGCGCTTACGACACCAAGACCGACCGCGTCGTCGCGCTCAAGGTGCTGCCGCCCAGCATGGCCGCCGACGAGACCTTCCAGCAGCGGTTCCGGCGTGAATCCCAAGCCGCAGCGGGGCTCAACGACCCGCACGTCGTGCCGATCCACGGTTTCGGCGAGATCGACGGCCGTCTCTACCTCGACATGCGCCTCATCGAGGGTCGCAACCTCGGCACGATCCTCAACGAGGCCGGTAAGAAACCGCTCGACACGACGCTGGCGGTCAAGATCGTCGAGCAGGTGGCGATGGCCCTCGACGCCGCGCATGCCACGGGCCTGATCCACCGCGACATCAAACCGTCGAACATCCTGGTCACCGAACACCACTTCGTGTACCTCATCGACTTCGGGCTGGCGCGTAGCGCGGGCGACAAGGGGCTCACCACCGCGGGCAGCACCCTGGGCACGATGGCGTACATGGCCCCCGAGCGCTTCGAGGGCAAACCGGTCGACCAGACCGCCGACATCTACGCGCTGGCCTGCGTGCTCTATGAATGCCTGACCGGCGTGCGGCCCTATCCCGCCGACAGCCTCGAGCAGCAGATCGCCGGCCACATGAATAAGGACGTACCGAAGCCCTCGGCGGTCGATCCGCGGTTGGCTGCCTTCGATGAAGTCATCGCCAAAGGCATGGCCAAGTCACCTGCCAAGCGCTACCAGACGGCCGGCGACCTTGCCGCCACCGCCCGGCGGGCGCTCAACGCGCCGGTGCGCACCGCGGGCAGTGGCAAGCACCAGGCGCGACGGGTGCCGGCACGCGAGAGGCGGGTGCCGCGCAGGGCGTTGGCGGTGGCCGCCGCCGTGGTGCTGCTCGCGGCGCTGGGCACGTTCGGCGTGCTGCAGTGGCGAGGTGGCCAGGACGGCAGCGCGAAACCGGCCGGCATCGAGGAGACGACGACGCCGCCGATCGCCACCGACGGCGCGGTGGAGTCGATCGCGGCGACGGTGCCCGAGGAGATCCGGTCGACGGGCAAGCTCGTCATCGGCGTCAACACCCCTTATGCGCCAAACGAATTCAAAGATGCCGAGGGTCAGATCGTCGGCTTCGATGTGGATCTGATGAACGCGATCGCGCGGACGCTGGGCCTGGTCCCCGAATACCGCGAAACCGCTTTCGAGGCGATCCTTCCGTCGGTGCGCGCCGGCGACTTCAACGTCGGCATGTCGTCGGTGACCGACACCAAGGAACGCGAGGAGTCGGTCGACTTCGTCACCTATTTCCAGGCGGGCACGCTGTGGGCGCAGCGCGCCGGTTCCGAGATCACTCCCGCCGACGCATGCGGCCTTCGCATCGGAGTGGCCTACGCGACGCTTCAGGAGACCGAGGAGATTCCGGACAAGAGCGAGGACTGCGTCGCCGCCGGATCGGCCCCGATCGACAAGGTCGTCTACGTGACGCAGGACGACCTGACGAAGGCGCTGATCAATGGCGAGGTCGACGCCATGGCCACCGACTCGCCGGTCGCCGGATTCGCGATCAAAACCTCCGGCGGCGTGCTGGAGGCCGCAGGAGACGTATTCAACTCGGCGCCGTACGGCTGGCCGGTGTCCAAGGGGTCCGGGCTGGCCGAGTCGCTGCGCCAGGCGTTGGCGCACCTGATCTCCACCGGCGAGTACCGCACGATCGCGGTGATGTGGGGCGTCGAGAAGGGCATGATCTCGACCCCGCAGATCAACGGCGCGACCCGCTGACCGTCACCGGCCGAAGCGCTACGTGTAGCCTGGAGCCAGACCGTCTCCGGTTAGCAGCCATCTCTCGACATGATGGAACTGCGAATTTGATACCGCGCGCCCCTTTCGACTCGGCCGCTGCGGAACGTAACGAAGGACTTGCTCTATGCAGTCGAACGACCTGTTCTCACACCCTCAGGAGCCTGAGTTCGTCTCGAACCACGACCGCTCCACCGAACCCGTCACCAATCCTGTGTTCTCCGACCGCCCCGATCGCGGTTCGTCCAACCCGTCGTCGTGAACGGCCTGACGGGCACGCGTCGGCTGGCCCGGCCGGTCCGCCTCGTGCTCGCATCGCGGCTCGGCTCCGATATCGACGGCGCCTGGTGGCCCCACACGGGCTCGGTGGCCGGTGAACTGCCCGAGCTGATCGAAACCCTGCACAAGACGCTCGGTGAGGTCATCGACATCCGGGTGAACTGGGCCGCCACCGACGGCACGCTGGACTACAACTCGATCCTGTCGAGCACTCGAACCAAGAATGTCGGACCCCGCCGCGCGCATCGTCTGATGGTCGTCGTGGGACGCTCAGCGTCGGCGAAACTCCTTGTGATACCGCATATGACGACACCCGCGCTCGGCGCGATGGTCATGCGGTGCGCCGTCGGCAGGCCGGGCGGCGGTTCGCCGGAATGCCACCAGTGGCTCGAAGCAGCCGGCACCGTCATCCGCGACGCGCAGTCCGACAGCGCGGCGTGGGCCGCCCGCGTATAGGCCTCAGCGCACGACGATCGTGTGCTCACCCCGTGGCAAGAGTTCGCCGATCACGGGCGCCCCCGGTATCTCCCCGGCGACCAGCAGCCCGCCCGACGTCTGCGCATCCGCCAGCAGCAGCGCCTCGTCCTCGTCGACCGCGGCCAGGTCGACGTGCGGGCTGACCCATTCGAGATTGCGCCGTGTCCCGCCGCTGACATAGCCCTGCGCCAACGCATCTCGCGCACCGTCTATGTACGGCACCGCCGCACTGTCGATCACCGCGGTCACGCCGCTGGCGCGGGCCAACTTGTGCAGATGTCCGAGCAACCCGAAACCCGTTACGTCGGTGGCACATTCGGCGCCGGAATCGACGGCGGCCCGTGCGGCGTCGGCGTTCAGCGTCGTCATCACCGCGATCGCCTCCGGAAACCGCTCACCCGTGTTCTTGTGCCGGCTGTTGAGCACCCCGATGCCCAGCGGCTTCGTCAACGACAACGGAATCCCGGGTTTGCCTGCGTCGTTGCGCAGCAACCGATTCGGATCGGCGATACCGGTGACGGCCAGCCCGTACTTCGGCTCGGGGTCGTCGACGCTGTGCCCGCCAGCCAGGTGACAACCCGCGGCCCCGCAGACGTCCAGCCCGCCCCGCAACACCTCGCCGACCAACTCGAACGGCAGCACCTCACGCGGCCAACCCAGCAGATTCAGCGCGACCACCGGCCGCCCGCCCATCGCGTACACGTCCGACAGCGCGTTGGTCGCCGCGATCCGGCCCCAGTCGTACGGGTCGTCGACGACCGGGGTGAAGAAGTCCGTCGTCGCGATCAACGCCACGTTCCCGTCGATGCGCACCGCGGCTGCGTCGTCGCCGTCGTCGAGGCCCACCAGCAGTTCACCGACCGGATCGCGCGGCGCCGCGCCCGTCAGGCCACGCACCGCGTCCTCGAGTTCACCGGGCGGGATCTTGCACGCGCAGCCGCCGCCGTGCGCGTACTGGGTCAGTCGGTAGGTCATCTGCTCCGTCACAGCCTCCATGCTGCCTGGCATGATCGTGCGGTGGGTCAGGGAGGCGTATCCGGTCTGGTGACCGGCGCGGTCTTCAAAATCGCTGAGCGGCAGATCCTGTCGCTGGCGGGTTCGATTCCCGTCCGCCTCCGCCACCTTCGCGGCTGATCAGCCGTCCCACACCACGAGCCCGTCGTCGCGGACTCGTGCCCCCTCCGACGGCGTGTGCGGTACGAGACGGCCGTCGTGCATGAGATGAGCGACCGGCACCGAGAATCGCAGCACCGCCACGTCGGCGACGATCCGCCGGTGACAGCGCCACCACACCGACTCGCTGCACATCATCGCGGTGTGCCGGTCCCGTGACTGCTCCACCAGCTCGCCCAGCGCGTCTCCGAACTCGTCGGTGCGCGTGTACGCGGCGTACGCGGCGAACTGCTTGACGCGCCACCACGGGTCCTCGGGTTCGGCGCCGGCGGGCAGACTGCGCCGTCCGCCCAGCCGCTGCTCCCAGCGGTAGGCCAGCCCTGCGTCGGTGGCCCACTCGGTGATCGCGGCGGTCGCCACGTCGGGGTTGTGCCGGCTGTTCGGGTAGCGACGGATGTCGACGAGCGCCTCGACCTCGGCCCCGCCCAGCAGTCGGACGAGCTCCGACCTGTCGAGCGCACCGTGGCCCACCGACGTCAACACACCACCGTGTGTACCCGATCGACGCCGTTGCGCCATGATGACTGCATGCGACCGTCGCAGTGCGCATACAAATCACAGGGGTGCCGGTGACCGATCCACGACGACGGGTGCCGCGCACCGACGCGCTGCTCGCCGACCCGCGCCTGGCCGAAGCGGCGCGAGTGCTGGGCCGGACGCTGGTGAAAACCGTTGTGGGACAGTCGCAGCAGCGCGCGCGCGCCGGTGAGATCGAACCGGAGCGCGTGGCCGACGACGCGGTCGCCTCGCTGCCGACGAGCGCGGCGACGCTGCGGCCGGTCATCAACGCCACCGGAGTCGTCGTGCACACCAACCTGGGGCGGGCGCCGTTGTCGCGGGCCGCGGTCGACGCGGTCGTCACGGCCAGCGGCGCCACCGACGTGGAATTCGACCTCGAGACCGGCCGGCGGGCCCGGCGCGGCCGCGGTGCGCTCGCCGCGCTGACCCGGGCCGTCCCGACCGCCGGAGGCGTGCACGTCGTCAACAACAACGCCGCCGCGCTGCTGCTCACCGCGATGACGCTGGCGCCCGGCAAGGAGATCGTCATCAGCCGCGGCGAGCTGATCGAGATCGGCGACGGCTTCCGGTTGCCCGAACTCATGGAGTCGACCGGCTCGCGCATCCGCGAGGTCGGCACCACCAACCGCACGCATCTGCGCGACTACGCCGACGCGCTCGGGCCCGGCACCGGCTTCATCCTCAAGGTGCACCCGTCGAACTACTCGGTCAGCGGGTTCACCTCGACGGTCGAGGTGTCCGAACTCGCCACGCTCGACGTCCCCCTCGTCGCCGACATCGGCTCCGGCCTGCTCACCCCGCACCCGCTGCTGCCTGGCGAGCCCGACGCGACGACGATGCTGCGCGACGGCGCCGATCTCGTCACCGCCAGCGGTGACAAGCTGCTCGGCGGTCCTCAGGCGGGCCTGCTGTTCGGCGCGACCGAGCTGATCGAGCGGCTCCGGCGCCATCCCGCGGCGCGGGCGCTGCGGGTTGACAAGCTGACCCTTGCCGCGCTGGAGGCCACGCTGGTCGGCCCGGCGCCGCCGGTCATGCAGGCGCTCGACGCCGACGTCGCCGATCTGCAGGCCCGCGCGCAGAAGCTGGCCGCCCAGCTGCCGGATGCCGAGGCCGTCGAGTGCACCGCCGCCGTTGGCGGTGGGGGCGCACCGGAGGTGACGTTGCCCAGCGCTGCGATCAGCCTGCCGGAGTCCTACGCCGCGCCGCTGCGCACCGGTACGCCCGCGGTGGTCGGGCGGCTGGAGGGCGGCCGATGCCTGCTTGACCTTCGGACGGTGGCCCCTGACGACGACGGCCTGCTCGCCCAGGCGGTGCTGGCGTGTACGTCGTAGCGACCGCGGGCCACGTCGACCACGGCAAGTCCACGCTCGTCGAACGCCTCACCGGCATGTGGCCCGACCGGCTGGCCGAGGAGCAGCGTCGCGGCCTGACCATCGACCTCGGCTTCGCATGGACGACGCTGGATGGCCGCGAGGTTGCGTTCGTCGACGTGCCGGGCCACGAACGGTTCGTCGCGAACATGCTGGCCGGATGTGGGCCGATGCCCCAGGAAAGCCCAGTGATGTTCGTCGTCGCGGCGACCGAGGGCTGGATGCCGCAGTCCGACGAACACCTCGACGCACTGCGCGCGCTCGGGGTGCGGCACCTGCTGGTCGTGGTCAGCAAGGCCGATATCGCCGACCCTGCGGCTACTCTTGAGCAGATCCGCGAACGGATCCCGGACGCGCCGGTGGTGCTCGGGACCGACCTGGAAGCCGTTCGCGCTGCGGTGATTTCGCTTGTCGACAGGCTGCCTGCGCCCTCCCCGGATGCCGATGTGAGGTTGTGGGTGGACCGGTCGTTCACCGTCCGGGGGGCGGGCACCGTGGTGACGGGGACGCTGGCGGCGGGCACGCTGCGCGTCGGCGACGAGCTCGAACACGGCGGTCGGCGGGTCACGATCCGGGGTCTGCAGTCGCTGGGGCGCGAGCGTACGGAGGTCGCTGCTGTTGCGCGGGTGGCGGTCAACCTGCGCGGCGTCGACCGCCAGCAGATCGGTCGCGGAGACACCATCCGTACGCCGGGTGCGTGGCTGGACACCACCGAAATCGACGTCCTGCTAAGGAAATCCGGTGAACTACACCGACAACTGGTGCTGCACATCGGATCGGCGGCGGTGCCGGTGCACGTGCGACCGCTCGGCGCGAAAGGCGCACGACTTCGATTGGCGCGTCCCCTGCCGCTGCGGATCGGCGACATCGGGCTGCTGCGTGACCCCGGCGAACATCGCATCGCGGCCGGTGTCGAGGTACTCGATGTGCGGCCGCCGGCGCTGCGGCGTCGCGGGGCGGCCCGCGAGCGCGGCGACGAGTTGGCGACAGGACGCGTCCGCCCGCCACCATGCGCGCGCGTAACCGAACTGCGCGCCATGGGTTTTGACGCCGACGGCACACGCGTCGGCGAGTGGGTGGTCGACGACGAGTGGTGGGATCAGCGCCGTCGACAGATGATTGCGGCGCTCGACGTCTGGACGGCCGGACACGACGTCGCGGCCGGGATGTCTCTGGAGGCCCTCCGGCAACAGGCCGGCCTTCCCGCAGCGGAGCTTCTGCTCGCGCTATTGGACGGCACCGGGCTCCAGGTGGTCGACGGTGTCGTGCGACGACCGGACGCCGAGTTGCCCGCGCGCGTCGACAAGGCCGTGCGCACGGTCGAGGAGTGGTTAGCGACCGAGCCCTTTCGCGCACCGGAGGCCGACGAACTGACCGACTTGAACCTGGGCCCACGCGAACTCGCGGCGGCGATCCGCTCCGGCCGGCTCACCCGGATCGCCGACGGCGTGGTCCTCGGGCCCCATGCCGTTGACCGCGCCGCGAAGATACTTGCGACGCTGCCGCAACCGTTCACCGTCGCCGAGGCCAAGCGCGCGCTCAACACCACCCGACGGGTCGCGGTGCCGTTGCTCGAACACCTCGACGCGCGGAAGGTCACCCGACGCGCCGCGGACGGCACCCGCACGCTGCTCTGACACCTCTCCCGCGAGCGTTTGGTCCGCGGATGTCCGGGTACGCCGCGCGGGTACGGAAGGAGCGACCATGGGCGACATCAAGACAGGCAACATCGTCGACGACATCATCGCCGACCACCGCGAATTCGAAAGCGTCTTCACCGAGATCGAATCCGCGGGCGACCCGCACAGCCAGCCCGAACTGGTCGAGCACGTGATCGCCGGGATCGTCAGGCACGCGGTCGCCGAGGAGGAGTACGTCTATCCGGCGGCACGAGAGACGGTGCCCGACGGCGACGAGATGGTCAGCCACGAGATCGAAGAGCACTCCGAGGCCGAAGAGATCATGAAGGAGATCGAGAAGGTCGGCGCCGAGGACCCCAAGTACGACGAACTCGTGCGCAAGCTGATCGCCGACATCCGCCACCACATCGAGGACGAGGAGAACGATCTGTTGTCCAAGATGCGGATCGCGGCGACGGCGGATCAGCTTCGTGACCTCAGCGAGAAGTTCCACCGCGCCAAGAAGATGGCACCGACGCGCCCGCACCCGATGGCGCCGGATCACCCGCCGGCCAACCGAATCCTGGCACCGGGCGCCGGCCTCGTCGACCGGCTGCGCGATGCGTTGTCGGGCCGGAACTAACCGGCAGTCCGCACCAGCTCCACGACCGGGATCACCCGCGACGTCTGCCGCTGGTACTCGGCGAACTGCGGCTGCAATTGGCTCTGCTTGGCGTAGATCTCGTCGCGCTCCTCACCGGTCAGCACCCGCGCCGTCGCGGCAAACGTTTCGGTTCATCTCCTCGAAATCCACGCTCACAAGCCTAAATCGCTCAGGTCGGGATGGTCGGCCGGTCGCGGGCCGGACCGGTCCCAGTGATACAGCCGCTGCTCCTCGCTGATCGGCACATCGTTGATGCTGGCGTGACGCGTCATCATCAATCCGTCGGCGGCGAACTCCCAGTTCTCGTTTCCGTACGCGCGGAACCATCGCCCCTCAGCATCGTGGTATTCGTACGCGAACCGGACGGCGATGCGGTCGTCGCCGTAGGCCCAGAGCTCCTTGATCAGCCGATACTCGAGCTCCTGGCGCCACTTGCCGGTCAGGAACTCGATGATCTGCTCGCGGCCCTTGATGAATGTCGATCGGTTGCGCCACCAACTGTCCGGCGTGTATCCCAGCGCTACACGCTCCGGATCGCGCGTGTTCCAGTTGTCCTCCGCGGCACGAACTTTGGCGACAGCCGTGTCGTGGGTGAACGGCGGCACCAATGGTGAACTCATCGCAGGTCCTTCCCGAAGCCCGTCGAGCGTACGGTTTCTTCCACCCTGTGCAGGGGCTTTACGTACAGAACCGTACGCTCGCGCCTTAATTCAGCGCTCCGATTTGATCACCTGCGCCAGGCTGAACTGCCATCGCTCGACCAGTCGGAAGCCCATGTCGTGGCTGACCGCGAAGGCACGTGTGCCGCCGAAGAGTGGTCCCGGGGGAATCGCCACGCCCTCTTCGTGTTCCGGGGCGTTCGGATCAGCCTGCGTGATGATCCAGACGACGGCGCAGTGTTCGAGCGGCCCCACCGACGCCTCCGGGATCAGGTTGGTGTCGAACACGTTGCGACGGTCGACGGCGCGCTGCCACAGGCTGACGTCGACCAGGCCGAGGTAGGCGTCGGGACGCGCCGCCATCAGCGGCCGCATCGGCGCCGGGTGGAAGGTGACGGTGTCGTTGACCAACAGGCAGTCACCCGCAGCGGCCTTGGCGCTGATCAGGTCGGCCACCTGGCTGTAGTCCATGTCGTACTTCGCGTACGGGCCGCGTTGCACCGCAATGAAAGTGGGCGCCGCGACGAGCGCGAACACCACCACGACGACCGCGGCAGCCCACGCCCGACGCGCCACCACCATGATGCAGACGCCCAGCAGCAACGCCATCGCGGGCGCGGTGAAGCACAGATACCGCGGCGTGTAGAGCGGTTCGCGTACAGCCGAGTACGCGACGATCAACGCCGTCGGGATCACCAGCCAGGCGACCGCCAGCACGGCCGCTTCGCGTTCTCCGGCGCTCGGTCGCCTGGCGAAGACCCACACCGCGAGAGCCGCCAGCACCACCACCGCCGCCAACGCCGCAAAGTACGGACTGCGGTCGAAATACTGTTGGACGGCAACGTCTTCGAACGTGCGCGTGCCGATCGGCGTGATCCAGCTGATCTGCTGCGCCTGCCCTGCGACAACTGTGGCGAACGGAGCCATCACCGCGACGCCCACGCCCGCGGCGATCGCAAACGGCGGCAACACCGCGCGTCGCCGCCGGAAGGCCAACATGAACACAGCGTGTGCGGGAACCAGGAGCGCCAGGTAGACGTCGAACAGAATCGACATGGCCAACACAGCGCCGTATCCCATCCATGCCCAACGTGATTCGCGCCCGGACGCCCACACCAGCACCACGGTCAGCCCCACCGCGAGCACCATCGTCAGCGCATACGGCCGCGCCTCGATACCCGCCCACGTCGCCCGGGGCAGGATCGCGCACACGACGCCGGCCGTCAGCCCGACACCGCGCGACGACAACTGCCGCCCCAGCACCACGACACCCGCCGCGGCCACGCCCACGGCCAGACCGCTGGGCACCCGCGACCAGAACTCCGTCGGCGGCGCGACGGTGAACCAGCCGTGCATCAGCACGTAGTACAGGCCGTGCACGGCGTCGACGTCGCCGAGCATCTGCCACAGCGCGTCCAGCGGCCGGCTGTAGGACGCCGAGATCGTTGCGGCCTCGTCGTACCAGAACGACGGGCGTCCGGCGCCCGCGAGGCTCACCGCAGCGCCGAGGATGCCGACAAGCAGCGGTCCCAGCCACGCGGACCGCCCGCGGTCTACCAGACGCGGATCCAGTCGACGAGCATGACCGACGGATAGGGCGCCCGACGCGGGTCGCCGCCACCCGAACCACCGACCGCCAGGTTGAAGATCGCCTGCAACCAGTAGCCGGGGATCCCGAACGGCCATCGCAGGTCGTCGGGCCGGCCGTGGACCGGAATCGGCTTGGCCGGAACGGTGAAGTACGGCTTGGCGCCGTCGGTGTAGTCACGCCAGAAGCGGAACCCGTCTTCGCTCCACTCGGTGCGCCAGGTGTGCCATGCGGGATCCACCAACTGCGGAATCGACATGCCCTCCCAGGTCTTGCCGTTCGAGGCGGCGTGGACGGTGGTTCCGGGCGGCCACGACTCGTTGCCGTAGTACTCGACGATGTCGATCTCACCGTCGGGTAGCGGATCCTGGTTCAGCAGCCAGTACGCCGGCCAGAGACCGGGGTGCATGCAATCGAGCTTGATGCGCGCTTCCCACGTCGTGCCGATCTGGCCGCGGAAGTGGCTGAGCACCTTGCCGCTGAAGTACCGGTCGCCTTCCTGGGTGGCGCACAGCACGAGGTTGGAGTTGCCGTCGACGAACACATTGCGGCGGTCGTCGCGGTAAACCCCCACTACCGGGGGCCATACGTCGTCCTGCCAGCTCTGGACCAGCCACTTCGACGGGTCGGGCGCCGAACCGGCCGGACCATCGAATTCGTCCTGGAAGAGGTAGCCGCCGGAAGCCGCATCGGGCGGCGGCTGCGCCGGTGCCGGCTGCTGCGGCGAGGCGTTCACCAGCGGCGCGGGAAGGGCCGCGCCGAGCGCGGCGACTCCGGTCATCATCATCAGGGTGCGACGGTCGATTTCGGCCACAGCAGCACCTTAGAGGGTGCGACCCTTGATCACGTCGGGTTCCGACCACCGTGGTGTCAACGGCGGTCATCCGGCGGCGCCGCATGATCGCAGCAAACCGTCCCTGACGAGGCGCAACGCCGACATAAGTCCGCTTCGTGGCAACAGACCCGCGGACACGGTTTGATGAGAGTCGCGTCGGGTAAGGGAGGCACCGTGGACATCAAAGGGTTGTTCCAGTCGTGGCCGGTGTACCGGCAGCTCACGGGTGAGGACCGGCTGGGGCGCGGCCAAGCCGCCCAGTCCAAGCGCTCGTCGACGCTGACGCCGCGCACCACCGAGGCCGACCGGGTCGCGCACTCCGTGTGCCCGTACTGCGCGGTCGGCTGCGCGCAGAAGGTCTATGTCAAGGACGAGAAGGTCATTCAGATCGAGGGCAACCCCGACAGCCCTATCTCGCGAGGCCGCCTGTGTCCCAAGGGATCTGCGAGCAAGCAGCTCGTCACCGGCCCGCAGCGGCTGACCAAGGTGCGCTACCGACCGCCGTACGCCACCGAGTGGCAGGAACTTGATCTCGACACCGCGATGGACATGGTCGCCGACCGGGTCCTCGACGCGCGGGAGAAGGGCTGGCAGCAGTTCGACGCGGACCGCAACACGCTGCGCCGCACCATGGGCATCGCGAGTCTGGGCGGCGCGACGCTGGACAATGAAGAGAACTACCTGATCAAAAAGCTTTTCACCGCCTTGGGCGCCCTACAGATCGAGAACCAGGCGCGTATTTGACACAGCGCCACGGTTCCCGGTCTGGGAGCCTCCTTCGGTCGCGGCGGGGCGACGGATTATCAGCAAGACCTCGCCAATGCGGACTTCATCGTGATCATGGGCTCGAACATGGCCGAGGCCCATCCGGTCGGCTTCCAGTGGGTGGTCGAGGCCAAGGCGCGCGGAGCCAAGGTCGTGCACATCGACCCGCGGTTCACCCGCACCAGCGCATTGGCCGACCGGCATCTCACGCTGCGGGCCGGCAGTGACACCGCATTCCTCGGCGGCGTCATCAACTACATCCTGAGCAACGACCTCGACTTCCGCGAGTACGTCACCGCCTACACCAACGCCGCGTTCATCGTCGACGAGAGGTTCCAGGACGCCGAGGACCTCGACGGCCTGTTCTCCGGCTACGACGACGAAACCGCCTCCTACGACCCGTCGACTTGGCAGTACGAACGCACCGACCAGGAAAGCGGCGGCTCCGAGGCCAAAGAGCACGCGGCGGCCGACGAAAGTGGTTCCGGCGGACCGCCGGTCGAGGGAGGGGCGGGCCAGATCCCGAGCGACCCGACACTCCAGCATCCACGCTGCGTCTTCCAGATCCTCAAGCGGCATTACGCCCGCTACACACCGGACATGGTCGAACGGGTATGCGGTGTGTCGGCGTCGGACTTCCTCGACATCGCCCGGGCGTGGACGGAGAACTCCGGACGCGAGCGCACCGCCGCCCTGGTCTACAGCGTCGGGTGGACCCAGCACACGATGGGCGCGCAGTTCATCCGCGCCGGCGCGATCATCCAACTGCTCCTCGGCAACATCGGCCGCCCCGGGGGAGGCGTGTTCGCGTTGCGCGGGCATGCCAGCATCCAGGGTTCGACCGACGTGCCGACGCTGTTCAACCTGCTGCCCGGTTACCTCGCGATGCCGCATGCCGGCCAGGAGACGCTGGCCGACTACCTCGACGACATCAAGAGCCACAACCAGAAAGGCTTCTGGCACAACGCCGATGCCTACATGGTGTCGCTACTCAAGGAGTACTGGGGCGAACACGCGACAGCCGATAACGACTTCTGCTTCGACTACATGCCCCGCATCAACGGCGACCACGGCACCTACCGCACGGTGATGGACATGGTCGACGGCAAGGTGTTCGGCTACTTCCTGCTCGGCCAGAACCCGGCGGTCGGGTCCGCACACGGACGGTTGCAACGCCTCGGCATGGCGAACCTCGACTGGTTGGTGGTGCGCGACCTCGTCGAGATCGAGAGCGCGACGTTCTGGAAGTCGGCCCCCGAGATCGAAACCGGGGAGATCAGCCCGCAGACGTGTCGCACCGAGGTGTTTCTGTTCCCCGCCGCCTCGCATGTCGAGAAGTCGGGCACGTTCACCCAGACCCAGCGCAAGCTGCAGTGGCGCGAGCAAGCGGTGGAGCCGCCCGGCGACGCCCGCTCCGAGCTGTGGTTCTTCTACCACCTCGGCCGGATCCTGCGCGAAAAGCTCTCCGGCTCAACGGATGAACGCGATCGCCCGCTGCTGGACCTGTCGTGGGACTACCGGATGGACGGTGACGAGCCGTCGGCCGAGGATGTGCTGCGGCGTATCAGCGGCGTGGATCTGACCACGGGCCGCGCCGTCGACAACTACCTGTCGCTGAAGGCCGACGGGTCCACGATGTGCGGCTGCTGGATCTACAGCGGCGTATACGCCGACGAGGTCAACCAGGCGGCGCGACGTGAGCCGCATGACGACGCCCAGTGGGGCTGGGTGTGGCCGATGAACCGGCGCGTGCTCTACAACCGTGCCTCGGCCGATCCGCAGGGCAGGCCGTGGAGCGAGCGCAAGAAGCTCGTCTGGTGGGACGCCGACAAGCAGGAGTGGACC
The DNA here is from genome assembly GCF_001668575.1 of Mycobacterium sp. 1164985.4. Lineage (GTDB taxonomy): Bacteria > Actinomycetota > Actinomycetes > Mycobacteriales > Mycobacteriaceae > Mycobacterium. The sequence goes on along the minus strand of NZ_LZMD01000049.1, from coordinate 4,577 downwards.
GGCTACGACGTCCCCGACTTCGAGAAGACCAAACCGCCGGACTACGAACCGCCCTCGGACGCAGTCGGTATCGAGGCGCTGCGCGGCGACGACGCGTTCGTCATGCAGGCCGACGGCAAGGCCTGGTTGTTCGCCCCCAACGGTGTGCTCGACGGCCCGCTGCCGACGCACTACGAACCGCACGAGTCGCCGATGGCCAACGCGTTCTACAAACAGCAGGGCAATCCGGCGCGCAAGGTGTACGGGCGCGCGGACAACCCCTCCAACCCGTCGCCGCCGGAGTTGCACGGCGAGGTGTTCCCGTTCATCTTCACCGCGGCCCGGTTGACCGAACATCACACCGCGGGCGGCATGAGCCGTCAGCTTCCGTACCTCAGCGAGCTGCAACCGGGGCTGTTCGTCGAGGTGTCGCCGGCGCTGGCCGCCGAACGCGGTCTGACGCATATGGATTGGGCGCATGTGGTGACCAGCCGGTCGGCGGTCGACGCGCGGGTGTTCGTGACTGACCGGATGCGGCCGCTGCGCATCGAGGACCGGGTGGTCCACCAGGTGTGGATGCCGTACCACTGGGGCAACGTCGGGCTGATCGACGGTGACGTCGTCAACGACCTGCTCGGGGTCGTGGCCGATCCGAACGTGTTCATCCAGGAAAGCAAGGTCGCGACGTGCGACATCCAGCCGGGACGCCGGCCCAGGGGGGCGGCGCTGCTGCAGTACATCGCGATGTACCGCGAGCGGGCGCGCATCACCCCCGAGACGGGTACCAACCTGGACACGACCGAGGCGTCGGCCGATCACACGGAGGAGGCGCCATGAGCAGCAACAGTTTCTACGGTCCGCTCGACGATGTGGCCGCCGATGCGGGATACGGCGAACACCCACCGCGGATGGGCTTTTTCACCGACACCTCGGTGTGCATCGGCTGCAAGGCGTGCGAGGTCGCGTGCAAGGAGTGGAACGAGGTCCCCGACGATGGGTTCAACCTGTTGGGAACGTCGTTCGACAACACCGGTGAGCTGGGCGCGAACTCGTGGCGGCATGTGGCGTTCATCGAGCAGCCCTCACACGAACGCGTCGACCTCGGCATGCCGGGCTTCGAGCGGCCGGGTGACACGATGAGCGCCGAGACCCGTCAGGATTTTCGCTGGTTGATGAGCAGCGACGTCTGCAAACACTGCACCCATGCCGGCTGCCTCGACGTGTGCCCCACGGGTGCGCTGTTCCGCACTGAGTTCGCGACTGTCGTTGTGCAGCAGGACATCTGCAACGGCTGCGGTTACTGCGTGTCGGGATGTCCGTACGGGGTGATCGAGCGGCGCGAGGGTGATGGCCGCGCGTGGAAGTGCACGCTGTGCTACGACCGCCTGCGCGACGGGCTCGAACCGGCCTGCGCGAAGGCGTGTCCGACGGATTCCATCCAGTTCGGCGTGCTCGACGAACTGCGTGAACGAGCCGCGCTGCGCGTCAGCGAGTTACACGAACGCGGTATCACCCAGGCGCGGCTGTACGGCGAGGACCCGAACGACGGTGTCGGCGGTGACGGTGCGTTCTTTCTTCTGCTCGACGAGCCGGAGGTGTACGGGCTACCGCCCGATCCGGTGGTGCCGACCCGCGATGCCGGGGCGATGTGGCGCTATGCGGGCATGGCGGCCTCGGCGATGATCGGCATCGCGATGTCGTCGTTCTTGGGGAGGCGACGCTGATGCCCCGCGAACAACTCAACGTGCCGAAGGCCGAGTTCCGTTCCTACTACGGCAAGCAGATCCTCAAGAGCCCGGTGTGGAACTGGATGATCGCGGCGTACCTGTTCTGTGGCGGGCTGTCCGCGGGATCGGCGATGCTGGCGGCCGGGGCCGACCTGACAGGACGCACAAAGCTGCGCAAGGTGACTCGAATCGGTTCGCTGGTGAGCATTTTGGCAAGCCTGTATTTCCTGATCGCCGACCTCGGCCGGCCGGAGCGGTTCCACCACATGCTGCGGGTGGCTAAGCCGAGCTCGCCGATGAGCATGGGCACCTGGATCCTCTCCGCGTACGGCCCGGGGTCGGGTGTGATCGCGGTGGCGGAGCTGATGCCGCCGCGACTGCGGCGCACGGCATTGGGCCGGCTGGTCGACTGGGTGGCGCGACCGGCCGGGCTGTGGGCGGCGGGTACGGCGCCCGGGGTGGCGTCGTACACGGCAGTTTTGTTGTCGCAGACGGCGGTTCCCGCATGGCGGGAGGCGCACCCGTATCTGCCGTTCGTGTTCACGGGTTCGGCGGCGGCCAGCGGTGCCGGGCTCGGGATGATGCTGGCGCCCTACGGCGAGAGCGGTCCGGCCCGACGGATGGCGGTTCTGGGCGCGGGTATGGAAGTCGCGGCGTCGCGGACGATGGAGCGGCGGCTGGGCGTCGAGGGCGAGGCGTACACGACCGGACGACCACATCGGCTGCGCCAGCTGTCGGAGGTGCTGACAGTCGGCGGAGCCGTCGGCGCGGCGCTCGGGCGCAACCGTGCGACGATGGTCGCGTCCGGGGCGGCGCTGCTCGTCGGCAGCGCACTGCAGCGGTTCGGCGTGTTCGAAGCCGGCGTGGCGTCGACGCAGGACCCCAAGTACGTCGTGGTCCCGCAACGCAAGCGCCTCAACTCTTCCCGCCGAGATTCTTCCCCGCGAGCAGACGCATACCTGCCCGAAAACGCGTGAAAATGGGCGAGTTCGCGCCTGCTCGCGGATAGGGTGGCCCGGGCAACAGGCTCGGTGGGAGGTTGACGATGGCCACGACAACCCAAGCGGAACCGCCGCGGTCGACGGCCGCGGAAACCCGGCGGGCGATCTGGAACACGATCCGCGGCTCGTTGGGCAACCTCGTCGAGTGGTACGACGTCTACATCTACACGGTGTTCGCCTCGTATTTCGAAGGCCAGTTCTTCGCCGAATCCGAGAAGAACTCGACGGTGTACGTGTACGCGATCTTCGCGGTGACGTTCGTGATGCGGCCGGTCGGCTCGTGGTTCTTCGGACGCTTCGCCGACCGGCGGGGCCGGCGCGCCGCGCTGACGGTCAGCGTGTCGCTGATGGCGTTGTGTTCCATGGTGATCGCGCTGGTGCCGTCGCAGGCGACGATCGGGATGGCGGCGCCGATCGTGCTGGTCCTCGCGCGCCTGGTGCAGGGGTTCGCGACCGGTGGGGAGTACGGGACCTCGGCGACATACATGTCGGAGGCGGCGACCCGCGAGCGCCGCGGCTTCTTCTCGTCGTTCCAGTACGTGACGCTTGTCGGCGGTCACGTGCTGGCGCAGTTCACGCTGTTGGTGCTCGACGCGTTCCTCGACGAGGACCAGTTGCACGATTTCGGCTGGCGCATCGGCTTCGCGATCGGCGGTGTCGCGGCGGTCGTGGTGTTCTGGCTGCGGCGCACGATGGATGAATCGCTCAGCGAGGACGTCATCGAGGCGACGAAGTCCGGCGAAGACAAGGATGCCGGGTCGATGCGCGAGCTGTTCACCCGCTACTGGAAGCCGCTGCTCATCTGCTTCTTGATCACGATGGGCGGCACCGTCGCGTTCTACACCTACAGCGTCAACGCGCCCGCGATCGTGAAGACGGCGTACAAGGGCGAGGGGATGACGGGCACCTGGATCAACCTGATCGGGCTCATCTTCCTGATGTTGCTGCAGCCGGTCGGCGGGATGATCAGCGATAAGGTCGGGCGCAAACCGCTGCTGCTGTGGTTCGGCTTCGGCGGTTTGGTCTACACCTACATCCTGATCACTTATCTGCCCGAAACCCGTTCTCCGCTCACATCTTTCCTACTGGTCGCCGTCGGCTACATCATCCTCACGGGCTACACCTCGATCAATGCGTTGGTCAAGTCGGAGCTGTTCCCGGCGCACGTGCGGGCGCTCGGCGTGGGCGTGGGCTACGCGCTGGCGAACTCGATGTTCGGTGGCACGGCGCCGCTGATCTACCAGGCGCTCAAGGCGCGCGATCAGGTGCCGCTGTTCATCGGCTACGTGACGGTGTGCATCGCAATCTCGCTTCTGGTGTACACATTCGCCCTGAAGAACAAGTCGGAGACGTTCCTGGACTGCGAGCGCGGTTCCGCGTTCGTGCGCTAAGCCGGAGCGCCGAAAACGGTTTGGAGAGCGGTCTTGTCGCCTTCGACCTCGATCAGCTCGTCGATGTCGGAGCCGGGCACCTTTGGGGACAAGGAACTGGGGCGTTGGCAGGAGACATTCGCCAATCACGAACCGTTGTCGTCAACGGCGCGGGCCACTTCGTCCAATCGGACGCTCCGGACCGATTCGCCGACGCGATCCGCCACTGGCGCGCGAAGAATCGCTAGTCCGTGCTCACGGTTGTTTTGACCTAGCCAGAGACAAGTCGTCGAACTTACGACTGCCGTTGCGAATCTCTCTGAGGCCGGGCTTATTGCCGCTAGTTGGTGTTCGGTGGTGGTTGGGGTTCGAAGGGCTGGTACCACCACCATTCGGCGTGTTCGCCGAGGGGTCCGGGGCAGGGTGGGACGCACGCTCATCACATCCGGCACGGGGGGGGGGGCGGGCCCACCGAACTGGACAACCTGGTGCTGGTCTGC
>NZ_LZMD01000048.1 GCF_001668575.1 Mycobacterium sp. 1164985.4 | reverse complement strand
GGGGTCATGTCAGCGCGTAGTGATGGCGCAGGTTCTCCTCGGGCGTACATAAGCCAAAAACCCCCTGGGCCGCGGTGGCGTCGGTGCGGCGCCGGCGCTGGGCTCCACCGGGGCGGCCGGTCCCGCGTCGCCGGCTTCGCAGCGGATCTTCCAGTTCACACCGAGGGCGTCCTTCAGCGCTTCGCGGATGACGTCGGCGTTGCGCTGTTCGGTCAACCGCTTGGCCAGCGGTGCCGACTCGTGGCTGAGCACCAGGGTGTCGCCTTCGACGGCGCGGACGATCGCGCCCGACAACATCACCTCGGTGGTGCGGCTGCGCTCACGCACCTTGTCACGCACCGTCGACCACATGCTGCGCACCGCGGCCGCGTTCGGTTCTCCCGTGACGGCCGCTGGGGGTGGCGCCTCGACCACCGGATCCGACGGCGGTCGCACCGGCGGCGGTGACGGCGGCTTGTCCTCGGTGGCTTCCTCGGACGGGGCCGGTGCCGAGGACTCGGAACGAGGCTCCGGCTTGGGCTCGGGGCGCGACTCTTGTCGGGGCTCGGGGCGGGATGGTGCCTCGACGGCGGGCGCCTGCGCCTCGGCCCTACTCCTGCGGGCGTACTGCTTGGGCGGCCCACCCACCTGAGACGCTGCGCCCTCACCGGCCGGAATCGACATCTCCAGGCGGGTCTCGATGCGCTCGATCCGTTGCAGCACAGCCGCTTCCGTGTCGCTGGCCGACGGCAGCAGCAGCCGCGCGCACACCACCTCGAGCAGCAGTCGGGGCGCGGTCGCGCCGCGCATCTCGCCGAGGCCGGCGTGCACCACCTCGGCGTAGCGGGTCAGCGTCGCGGTGCCGATGCGCGTCGCCTGCTCGCGCATCCGGTCGAGCACGTCCTCGGGTCCGTCGACGACACCACGCGCCGCGGCGTCGGGCACCGACTGCAAAATGATCAGGTCGCGGAACCGCTCCAACAGGTCGGTAGCGAACCGGCGCGGGTCGTGCCCGGCGTCGATCACCGCCTCGACGACGCCGAACAGCGCCGCGGCATCGCCTGCGGCCAACGCGTCGATCGCGTCATCGATCAGCGCGACGTCCGTCGCACCCAGCAGCGCCAACGCCCGCGCGTAGTTGACGTGGTTGCCCTCGGCGCCGGCCAGCAGCTGGTCGAGCACCGAAAGCGTGTCGCGTGGCGACCCGCCGCCGGCGCGGATCACCAGCGGGTAGACCGCGTCGTCGACGGTGACGTTCTCCTGCGCGCAGATGTTCTCCAGCAGCGTGCGCATGGTGCGCGGCGCCAGCAGGCGGAACGGGTAGTGGTGTGTGCGCGACCGGATGGTCGGCAGCACCTTCTCGGGCTCGGTGGTCGCGAAAACGAAGATCAGATGTTCGGGCGGCTCCTCGACGATCTTCAGCAGCGCGTTGAAGCCGGCCGTGGTGACCATGTGCGCCTCGTCGACGATGAAGATGCGATACCGCGACTGCGCCGGCGCGTAGAACGCGCGGTCGCGCAACTCGCGGGTGTCGTCCACACCGCCGTGGCTGGCCGCGTCGAGCTCGACGACGTCGACGCTGCCGGACCCGTTCGGTGCGAGCGCCACGCACGAATCGCACACCCCGCACGGCGTGGCCGTCGGCCCCTGCACGCAGTTCAGCGACCGCGCCAGGATGCGCGCCGACGAGGTCTTGCCGCATCCACGCGGACCCGAGAACAGGTAGGCGTGGTTGATCCGGCCGGACGTCAGCGCCGTCGACAGTGGCTCGGTGACATGTTCCTGGCCAACGACCTCCGCGAAGGTCGCGGGCCGGTACTTGCGGTAGAGCGCCACGCACAGCAGGCTACCGGCGCGGTCCGACGGCGCGACACGTCAGCCCTGCCCCTCTCGATTGTGAAATCGGCGACGGTCCCGGGCGTCGAAGCGTCGTCAGATTCACAAACGCCGTGGACCTGTGGATGACGGTGCAACGGGACCGCGTTCCGTCGGTCGGCGCGTGCACCGTACGACCATGACCGAACCGCCATGGCCGTTCATCGGAAGCGAAGCGTTGTCGGCGGGCGCGATCTCCGAGCGCGCGATGCGCCGTCTGTACGCGCCGCTCTACCCGAACGTCTACGTCCCGCGCGACGTCACCGTCTCGGCGCAACAGCGGGCGCACGCGGCGTGGCTGTGGTCTAAACGGCGCGGAGTCGTGGCGGGTATGTCCGCGGCGGCAGTCCTGGGCGCCAGGTGGGTCGACGCCGGCTTACCGGCGGAGCTCATCCACGACAACCGCAGGCCACCAACGGGTCTCGTCGTTCACACCGAACGAGTGCGGCCCGACGAACTCGTGAGCATCGACGGCATGCCCGTCACGACACCGGCCCGCACGGCCTTCGACCTCGGCCGTCGCACCGGGTCTCGGGTGCGTGCGGTGCAACAGCTCGACGCGCTGTCCAACGCCACCGGGCTAAAACACGTCGACGTCCAGGCGGTGATCGCCGCGCACCCGGGTGTCCGCGGTGTTCCGCGGCTGCGCCGCGTGCTTGTCCTGATGGACGGCGGCGCGGAGTCGCCGCAGGAGACCGTCGCCCGGCTGGCGTTGGTCGACGCGGGGCTCCCGGCGCCGCAGACGCAGGTCCGCGTGTTCGACGAGTACGGGCAGTTCGTCGCCCGCCTCGACATGGCCTACCCGGACCTGTTGGTCGGCATCGAGTACGACGGGCCCCAGCACTGGACCGATCCGCGGGTGAGGCAGCGCGATATCGACAGGCAGTTCGCGTTGACGGAACTCGGCTGGGTGATCATCCGCGTCAGTCGAGACCTGTTGCACCAACGGCGCGCGACCTATGTGGCCAGGGTCGAGAGCGCGTTGCGCGCGCGGGGGCTGCGATTGTGAATCTGGCGACGCATCTTCGCGGAAACCGTCGTCAGATTCACAAACCGGCCGGCTAGTTCTCGAGCAGCGACTCGGTCGCCGACAGCAGCGCGCAGGTCGCCAGGCCATCGATCGCGGCCCGCAGCTCGGGCTCGGGCGGCATGGTCGGCGCGATGCGGATGTTCTTGTCTTCCGGATCTTTCCGATAAGGGAAAGTGGCACCGGCCTCAGTCACCGCGATACCCGCATCCTTGGCCAGCGCCACCGTGCGCTTGGCCGTACCCGGCAACACGTCGAGGCTGATGAAGTACCCGCCCTTGGGTTCGGTCCACGACGCGACCTTCGACTCGCCGAGCCGGTCGGAGAGGATCTCCAGCACCGCGGCGAACTTCGGTGCCAGCAGCTCCTGGTGACGCTGCATCTGCAGACGCACACCGTCGGCGTCGCGGAAGAACCGCAGGTGCCGCAGCTGGTTCACCTTGTCCGGTCCGATCGACTTCTTGCCCGCGTGCTGCAGATACCAGGCGATGTTGCCCAGCGAGGCGCCCAGGAAGCTGACCCCGGCACCGGCGAACGTGATCTTCGACGTCGAGGCGAACACCAGGGGGCGGTTGCCGTTGCCCGCGGCCTCGGCCAGCCCGAGCACGTCGATGTTGCGGACGAAGTCGTGGGTCAACGTGTGCACCGCGTAGGCGTTGTCCCACATCAACCGGAAATCGTTTGCCGCCGTTCGCATCTGGACGAGCCGTCGGACCGTCTCCCAGGAGAACGTGACGCCGGTGGGATTCGAGTACACCGGCACGCACCACATGCCCTTGATCGCAGGATCGGCGGCGACGAGTTCCTCGATCAGGTCGACGTCGGGTCCGTCCTCGAGCATCGGCACGGTGATCATCTCGATGCCGAGGCTCTCGGTGATCGCGAAGTGCCGGTCGTAGCCGGGCGCCGGGCACAGGAACTTTACGACGGGTTCCTGCACCCACGGCCGCGGCGAGTCCGGGCCGCCGTGCAGCATCGAGAACACCACGACGTCGTGCATCAGCTCGAGGCTCGCGTTGTTCCCGGCGAGCAGGTTCTGCACCGGGATGCCGAGCAGCTCGCCGAAGATCGCGCGCAGTTCCGGCAGACCGTGCACGCCGCCGTAGTTGCGGACGTCGGTACCGTCGCCGTCGCGGAAGTCCTCGGCGCCGGGCAGCTCGAGCAGCTTGTTGGACAGGTCCAGCTGCGCCGCGGACGGCTTACCGCGGGTCAGGTCCAGCTTGAGCGCCTTGGCCTGCAGCTCGGCGTAGTTGCGCTTCTGCTGCTCGTGCTCTGCGGCGAGTTCGTCCCGACCGAGCGACAGAAAAGACACCAGACGCCTTTCAACTTTCAGAAGCGCGAAATGAGGGGACCCCGCGCACCCGCCAGAGCCCATTGACCCTTGCTGCCTTCCGGCCCTGGGGGAGTTCACAGGATGGACGCCGCGCGGGGTCCACGGCGAGTCTAATACCCGAGCCGGTCGCATCCCGATCGGCTCGGTCCTGAGGTCGGCTACCATGGCCCGCGGAGGATTCGCCTAGTGGCCTATGGCGCTCGCCTGGAACGCGGGTTGGGTTAATAGCCCTCGCGGGTTCAAATCCCGCATCCTCCGCACTCGGCCCGGGGTGCGGCCTGTCGGCCGAATCTGACCGTCACATACCGTCGCACCCCGGGACCAAACAAGCGTCTAGGAGGAGTATGAGCCGCACTGTCGCGGTGACCTGGCACGCGATCTTCAGCGCCGTAGCCGGTGTTCTGTACTTCTTCTTCGTCCTGCCCCGCTGGTACGAGCTGTCCGGCGACCTTTCTCCCACGCTCGGCACCGTGATGCGCATCGTGTGTGGCGCCCTGATCGGCCTGGCCGCGCTGCCTGTGGTGTTCACGCTGCTGCGCACCCGCAGACCCGAATTCGGCACGCCGCAGATGGCGCTGACGCTACGGACCTGGTCGATCGTCCTGCACGTACTGGCCGGGCTGCTGATCATCGGCGCGGCGATCAGCGAGATCTGGTTGTCGCTCGACGACGCGGGCCGGTGGCTGTTCGGCATCTACGGCGCGGCCGCAGCAATCGCGCTGCTCGGCATTTTTGCGTTCTACCTGGCCTGGGTCGCCGAGTTGCCGCCTCCGCCGCCGAAACCGGTCAAGGTCAAGGCGCCGAAGCAGCGCCGCCGGGGCAGGCGGTCGAAGGACGCCGAGGACGCCTCCGAGACCACCGTCGATGACGATGACGTCGCCGATACCGAGGACGTCAAGGACAGCGAACCGTCCGACGGAACGGAGGACGAGGTCACCGACACCAAGGACGCGGCCGACACCAAGGACGCGGCCGACACCAAGGATGAGGACGACGCCGACGAGGCCGAGGTCAAAGCCGACGCCGACGAGACCGAATCCGCATCCGAGGCCACCGACGAAGCCGAGCCCGCCGACGGCAAACTGCGCAATCGCAGGCCCGAACCCGCACGTCGCAGGCGTCGTCGCCTGCGCGGAGGCGTCGCGGTAGACGATTAGTCGCCCCGACATCGGGCAATATGGGCTCATGGGCAAAATCGGAGTCCCGCGTCCGTTCGCGACGCTGCTGATCGCTTTGGCCACAGCGCTGGCCCTGGTCGCGCCGGCTTTCCCGGTAGCAGCCGCGCCCGGCGACCCCATCGCCGCGGCCGCTCAGATCGAACCCGCCGTCGTGCGCATCGACACCGAGATCGACTACCAGGGCGCATACGGAAACGGCACTGGTTTCGTGATCGACCCGAACGGCCAGGTGCTGACCAACTTCCACGTCGTATCGGGCGCCGACCGGATCACCGGCAGCATCGGAGGCCGCTCCTATCCCGCCGAGCTGGTCGGATACAACCGCGGACGAGACATCGCGGTCGTGCAGCTGATCGGCGCCCAGGGCCTACCCGTCGCGCCGCTCGGGGACTCCGCGCTGCTCGCGCCCGGCGAACCCGTCGTCGCGCTCGGCAACGCGAACGGCACGAACGGGCCGCTGACCCGCGAGGTCGGCACGATCACCGCGTTCGGCCGCACAGTGAACGCCGAGGACTCGCTGACCGGCAGCAAGGACGAACTGGCGGGGCTCATGGAGTTCGCGGCGCCGGTCGTGGCCGGCGACTCCGGCGGCCCTGTCGTCAACAGCGCTGGGCAGGTCGTCGGGATCACCACCGCGGCATCTGTGAACTTCCGGTTCGGCCCGGGCGGTGAGGGCTTCGCGATCCCGATCAACGACGCGCTGCCGGTCGCCAACCAAATCCGGTCTCGCACGCCGTCGGCCGACGTCCACATCGGGCCGCCGGTGCTGCTCGGCGTCGGGGTGCGCTCGGCGCAGCGGGGTCCCGGCGTGCAGATCGCCGACGTGCTGCGCGGTGGTCCGGCCGACCGGGCGGGACTGCGACCCGGCGACGTGCTCGTCGTGCTCGATGGCACCCCACTGGACTCGGCCACCACGCTGACCGGCGTGCTGGACCGCCACTATCCCGGTGACATCGTCGACATGACGTGGGTCGACGGCGGCGGCGCGGAACGGACCGCCAAGGCCACGCTGACGCCGCTCTAATCGGCGAGGAGCCGATCCAGCCCCGAGATCAGCACCTCGAGTTCGAAGTCGAACTGGTGCTCGGCGTCGTGGCGCTGGAATTGAGCGGAGTCGAGCACGGTGCGCAGCGCCGGGTAAGTGTCCTGCGGTTCCGACTCCAGGGCGGCCGACGTCTCCGCGCGGTGCCGGTGCATTCCCGACGGCGTCTGCGCGGCGCTGCTGTGCGCCGCGGACTGCGCAATGTTCGACGCCGCGGTCAGCCCGTACCGCGCGACGTCGGGAGTGAAACCGGCGGTGAGCAATGCATCGAGCACCCGATCCGCGAGTGCCAGCGCCGCGGCCTCGCCGATACCCCGCAGTCGGGCGAAGTCGGTGGCGGCGCCGACCTGCACCAGGCCGTCCCGGAACGCGACGGCGTAGGCCCGCAGAACCGCCCGCCAGTCGTCGCCGTCTGGCAGCTCGACGGTGGTCAGCTCGCGTTCGAAGAGGTCGGCGATCACGAGCGTCAGCAGACCTTCGCGGTCGCCGACGTAGTAGTGCAGGGCCTTGCGGCTGACTCCGAGGGCATCCGCGACCGCCTGCATGGTCAGGCCGGCGCTCGCCACGTCGCGGGCCGCCGCGACGATCTGGTCGCGGCTGATCCGGGGCGGGCGACCCCTCGTGCGTCCGCTCATCACGACTCAGCCTAGGCGGTCGACCAAACAATTTTTCGCCGCTCGGTAAAAAACGTCCTCGCGAAGCGTCCGGCTTTCCTATGCTGAGCGTGTGCCAAACACTCCTTATCGCGTCGTGCAGTGGACCACCGGCAATGTCGGCAAGAGCTCGGTCGAGGCGATCGCGAAGAACCCGAACTACGAACTCGTCGGCCTCTATGCGTGGTCGCAGGACAAGGCCGGCCGGGACGCCGGAGAGCTGGCGGGCATCGAACCCCTCGGCGTGAAGGCGACCAACGACGTCGATGCCCTGCTCGCGTTGAAGCCCGATGTCGTGGTCTACAACCCGATGTGGATCGACGTCGACGAACTCGTGCGCATCCTGGAGGCCGGCGTCAACGTCGTCTCATCCGCCTCCTTCATCACCGGAGACAACCTCGGCGACGGCCGGGACAAGATCGAAGAAGCGTGCAAGCGCGGCAACGCGACGCTGTTCGGATCCGGGGTGAGCCCGGGCTTCGCGGAACTGCTCGCGATCGTCGCCGCGACGGCGTGCGACCGTGTCGACAAGATCACCATCTCCGAATCCGCTGACACCACGCTCTACGACTCCCCCGACACCGAGCGGCCGGTCGGCTTCGGCACCGCGATCGACGATCCGAACCTGGCACCGATGTCCGCCAACGGCACCGCGGTGTTCGCCGAGGCCGTGCGGCTGGTCGCCGACTCGATCGGCGTCGAGCTCGACGAGATCAAGTGTGTGTCCGAATACGCCCAGACCACAGAAGATCTCGAGATGGCGTCGTGGACGATCCCGGCTGGTCACGTGGCGGGGGTGTACGCCAGCTGGCAGGGCTTGATCAATGAGCCTGCCGGCGGCCAACGAACCGTCGTCGACGTCAACGTGCGGTGGAAGAAGGGCCAGACGCTGGATCCGGACTGGCAGCTCGACGGGGACGGCTGGAAGATCACGATCGAGGGTCGGCCCACCGTCAACATGCAGGTCGGCTTTTTGCCTCCGCAGGACATGATCGAGAACGCGAAGTCCATCGAGGACTTCTTCGTGCTCGGCCACATCATGACCGCCATGCCGCCGATCCACGCGATTCCGGCGGTCGTGGCGGCGCCGCCCGGCATCGCCACCTACAACGATCTGCCGCTGCCTCAGGCGCGCGGCGTCGGCCCCCGGCGGTAGCTCCTCAGCCGGTCACCTGCAGCACGTTCGCCTTGAGTTGGGCGGCGGGCGGTCCCTCCAGCACCACGTCCTGAAGGATCTGCGCCTGACCGTCGGTGACGGTGAACTCGCCCTTCTGTGGGGCGTTGCCGCCGACCACTTCGTAGAAGACGGTGAACGGCGCCTTTGGAAGTGGGTGCATGCCAATGTATTTCGGCTCGATCGAGTACTTGTAAAAGCATCCGGGCGGCTCGGGTGCGCAGTGCGTGTCGGTCACGTTCACGTTGATCGCGAACTCCATTGGTGTGGGCACCTTCGGCTGCGGGGCGAGCGCCGCGCGTGACGCCTCGGCGTGCTCCGCCTGCTTCGCCTGCTTGACCGACCCCAGGATCATCACGGCCGCGACGCCGATTCCGCTGCCCAGGAGTGCGAACAGGGCCAAGCCCGCGAGCCACCTACGAAGGGTCGTCGAAACGCGCATGGGGACAGCAGACCCGGTTCAGCGGCCGAGACGCGACATCTCGGCGGCCTGAGCGCGTCGCGTCAGCCGCCCGGGGGTGCGGGCACCGTGGTAGTCGGCGACGGCGTCTCGGTCACGGTGACGGTGTTGGTCGCGGTCGGCGGGGTCGTGGTGGCCGGGGTTTCGGCCGGCGGTGAGGTGGTCTCGGTCGGTGTCTCGGTGACGGTGGTCGCCGGTGGAGGTGCCACCGCGGTCGTGGTGACCACGGACGTCGAGATCGACGTCTCGACCGACGGGCTCGCCGCGGTGGCCGGGCTGAGCACACCGCACGCGATCCGCTGTTCGGCCGCCGCCGGATCTCCACCCTCCATGGTTGCGCTCTCGTGGAGCACGATCGACGACCCCTGCGGTGTCTTGAGTTCTTTCTCGGTGAAGGCGTCGCTGGTGACGACCAACTTGCCTGCGCCGTTGGAGCGCACGAGCAGGGGTGGCAGATCGCCGCTGGCCGGCATGCCGGTGTGGCCGGGCGCCTGGAGATGCTCGCCCGCCGACGCGAAGCCGTCGCCGGCGTCGCAGGTCCCGACCCCGTGAATGTGCATGCTGTGGAAGCCCGGCGACAGGACGCCGTCTTCGACGGTCTCGACCGTCACCGTGGCGTATCCGCCGGTGAAGTCGACCGTGGCGTTGGCGACGTGTTTGCCGTCGAGCGTGTTGATCTGGGCGGTCAGGCCTTCGGCGCTCGACGAGCCCGTGGTGGTGGTCGTGGTCGTGGTCGTGGTGGCCGATTCGTCGGACGCTTGGTTCGAACAACCGACCGCGACCGCGAGGACACCCAAGGCAACGCTGACTTGCTTGATCATGAAGACCCCGTACCCGTGTGACGGGCGACACAAACCGCGAATTCAGCCGTGGACGGGATTGCCCTCTTCGTCCCAGTTGGCGGCGACCTTCTTGCTGGGCTGCACACGAGGCGGCTCACCAGGCATCTTCGGGTAGTTGGGCGGATACGGCAGGTCGCCGAACCCTTGCTCCTCGTCGGCCTTCACCATGTCCAGCAGCTTCTTGATCGACTGAGGCTTACGGTCGATGTCGGCCCACGGATCCGGCCGTCCCGCAACGAAATCCGGCACGGTCGAGATCGTGTAGTCGTCGGGGTCGGCGGTACGCAGCTCCTCCCAGGTCAACGGGGTGGACACGGTGGCGATCGGGGTCTTGCGCGCCGAGTACGCGGAGGCAAAGGTGCGGTCGCGCGCGTTCTGGTTGTAGTCGATGAAGATGCGCGCGCCCCTTTCTTCTTTCCACCACGACGTGGTCACCGCCTCGGGCGCGCGGCGTTCGACCTCGCGGGCCAGCGCGATACCCGCACGACGGACCTCGATGAAATCCCAGTCGGTCTTGATGCGCAGAAACACGTGCACCCCGCGGCCGCCGGACGTTTTCGGATAGCCGACCAGACCGAGCTCGTCGAGCAGCGGTTTGAGCACGTCGACCGCGACCGAGCTCGCGTCGGCGAAACCGGTCCCGGGCTGCGGGTCGAGGTCGATGCGCAGTTCGTCGGGATGCTCGGTGTCCGGGCATCTCACCTGCCATGGGTGCAGCGTGATCGTGCCCATCTGCGCGGCCCACGCGATCGCCGACGGATGGGTGACCTTCAGCGCGTCGGCGGTGCGGCCGGACGGGAAGGTGACGGTGCAGGTCTCGAGGTAGTCGGGGTGCTTCTGCGGTACGCGTTTCTGGTAGATCTCCTCGCCGTCGATGCCGTCGGGGAACCGCTGCAGGTGCACCGGGCGGTCGCGCAGGAGCGCCACCATCGGTTCGGCGACGGAGCGGTAGTAGTCGAAGAGTTTGCCCTTCGTGCCGTTCTTGCCGAGCTTCGGGAAGTACACCTTGTCGCGGTTGGTCAGTCGAACCTTCGTACCGTCGACATCGACTTCCTCTGCTGCTGTTGGCATCTCAGGACTCCAGAACGTCGTAGAGGTCGTAGTTGAGCGGGACGTCGACCTGGTCGAAGGTACAGCTCTTCGGGTCTCGGTCGGGTCGCCACCGCCGAAACTTCACGGCGTGACGGAAGCGTTGTGCGGCGCCGCCGTTGCCCTCCATCTGGTCGTAGGCGACCTCGCAGACCTTCTCCGGCCGAATGGGGACCCACCGCTTGTCGGCCGCGGAGTTCCAGCGGCTGGGGTCGCCCTCGCGCATCTCGTCGCCTTCGCGCAGCGGTTCCAGCTCGGCCAACAGCTTGAGCCGATCCTTGGTGGTGAAAGATGCTGCCCCGCCGACCATCTGAAGATCTCCGTCGTCGTTGTACAGGCCGAGCAGGATCGAACCGATGCCCTCCCCGCTCTTGTGGATGCGATAACCCATCGCCACGCAATCGGCGTCGCGGGCGTGCTTGACCTTGACCATCTCGCGCTTGCCGGGCAGATACGGGCCGTCCAGCCGTTTGGCGATCACGCCGTCGAGGCCGGCACCCTCGAACTCGTCGAACCACCGGTGTGCCGTCGCGAGGTCGGTCGTCACCGGGGTGATCTGGAATATCGAGCCTGCGCCGGAGAGCGCGTCGACGAGTGCGGCGCGGCGTTCCCCGAAAGGCCGTTGCGTGTAATCGATGTCGTCTCGCGCGAGCAGATCGA
>NZ_LZMD01000047.1 GCF_001668575.1 Mycobacterium sp. 1164985.4 | reverse complement strand
GGGGAGATATCGGCGGTATGGGGGGCGTGGGCGGTATGGGAGGCATGGGCCACATCGGCGGTGTGGGCGGTATAGCTGGGATGGGAGGAATGCCGGGACACGTATGACGCCAAGTGACGCAGAGCGTTTCGTCGCGACCACCCGGCCAGGGCAACGAGGAACCAGCCTCAAACGAGAGGAACAGCATGACCATCACTCGCACGCTGTCCGCAGCGTGCATCATCGGCGCCGGCGTGGCGATAGGATCGGTCGGCAACGCTTGGGCCGGCGGCTCTCCACAAGCCCCGGGCGAACTGAGCGGCACCTACACCTATCACTCCGACACCGGCAGAGTTAACACGTGGGTGATCACGCCGTGCGGTTCAGGATGCGCCGACGTCGCCGTCACGCCTGTCACCGATACCAGGGTCACGCCGTACGGCGGACGGGCCCTATTGGACAACGGCCGCTGGAACATGGCCGTCCAGTACGCCCAGGCGATTCGGTGCAAGCCCCCGAACGACAGTGTGACTGTTCCGGGCACAGTGGCGTTTTCGTTCGACGCGGTGACGTTGGAGGGAACCGCCGTCAACACGCAGGATGCCGCGGCTTGTGGCGATCCGGCCGGGGCGACCTACCAAAGCGGTTTCACTTTGACGAAGGTCGCCTAGGTCGCCGAGTGAAACACCGCGGCCCCGTTGATAAGGCGAGCGGAATCTCGCTGGGCGCTGGACATGAACCGCGAAAAAACTTCGCCGGCTTCCCGCCAAGACTGCGAAGATGGCGTGATGCCGGCCGCTGACCTTGTCATCCGCGGGACCGTCCTGACCGTCGATGACAACCGACCGACCGCCGAGGCACTCGCGGTGAGCGATGGGCGCATCGTCGCGGTCGGCAGCCGCAGCGAGATCGACGACTGGATCGGCCCCGCCACCGATACCCGCGACGTCGACGGCTGCGTGATGCCGGGCTTCGTCGAGGCGCACGGCCATCCGTTGATGGAGGCGATCGTGCTGTCCGAGCGGATGGTCGACATCCGGCCGGTCACACTGCCCGCCGCCGATGACGTGGTCGCCGCGATCCGGACGGAGGTCGCCAAGCGCGGTCCGGACGGTGCCTACCTCAACGGCTGGGATCCGTTGCTGCAAGCCGGTTTACCGGAGCCGACGCTGGCGTGGCTCGACGGTATCGCACCTGACGACCCGCTGGTGATCGTGCACAACTCGGGACACAAGGCCTACTTCAACAGCGCGACCGCGGGGCGTTTCGGGCTCACCCGCGACACCCCCGACCCCAAGGGCGCACGCTACGGCCGCGATGCCCACGGCGACCTCGACGGCACCGCCGAGGAGACCGCCGCGGTGTTCAGCCTGCTGGCCGGGGTGATCGACCCGACCGACTACCCGGCGATGCTGCACGCCGAACTGCAGCGGCTCAACGCGGCCGGGCTGACCACTTGTTCGGAGATGGCGTTCGACCCGGTGTTCCGCCCGGTGATCGAGGGGCTACGCGGCGACCTCAGCGTGCGGTTGCGGCTATACGAGATCTCCAACGCCCAGATGTCCACCGACGCGACACCGGGCAACGGTGACGATCTACTGCGCCAGGTCGGCATCAAGATATGGGTCGACGGCTCACCGTGGATCGGCAACATCGACTTGTCGTTTCCGTACCTCGACACCGACGCCACCCGCACCATCGGCGTCGCGCCCGGTTCGTGCGGATGCGCCAACTACACCCGCGAACAGCTCACCGAGATCGTGCACGCCTACTTTCCGAAGGGCTGGGCGATGGCGTGCCACGTGCAGGGCGACTCCGGCGTGGATACGATCCTCGAGGTCTACGAGGAGGCGTTGCGGCGCTGGCCCCGCGACAACCACCGGCTGCGCCTCGAACACGTCGGCGCCATCCGTGACGATCAGCTGCAACGTGCGCACTCCCTCGGTGTGGTGTGCAGCATCTTCGTCGACCAGATCCACTACTGGGGCGACATCATCGCCGACGGATTGTTCGGCGCCGAACACGGAAGCCGTTGGATGCCTTGCGGATCCGCGGTCGCCACGGGAATGCGGATCTCGCTGCACAACGATCCGCCGGTCACCCCGGAGGAACCGCTGCGCAACATCAGTGTCGCGGCCACGCGCACCGCGCCGAGCGGGCGCGTGATCGGACCCGAACAGCGCATCTCGGTCGAACAGGCGATCCGGGCGCAGACGTTGGACGCCGCCTACCAGTTGTTCGCCGACGACGTGGTCGGCTCGCTGGAAGTGGGCAAGTACGCCGACCTGGTGGTGCTCTCGGCCGACCCGCGCAACGTCCCGCCCGAGCAGATCGCCGATCTCGAGGTCCGCGCGACCTTCCTTGCGGGGCGGCAGGTTTACCCGAAAGCGGTCTGACCGAACGGCGGTCATGGCACCCTTCATGGCATGTCTGACCTGCATGACCCGCGATTTCTCGACGAACGGCTCGCGCACTGGGCCGAAACCAAGCCCGACGCCGAGGCGATGACCTATCTCGAGCGCACCTGGACGTGGTCCGAATGGAACGACCGGGTCCGCCGACTGGCCGGCGCGCTTCGACAAGCCGGCATCAAACGCGGTGACGTGGTGGCGTTCCTGGACAAGAACCACCCCGCCTGCGTCGAGCTGACCGTCGCCGCGGCATCGCTGGGCGCGGCAAACGCGATCATCAACTTCCGCTTGGCCGCCGACGAACTCGACTACGTGCTCAACGACTCGGGCGCCAAGCTGCTGATCGTCGGCACCGAGCTGAAGCCGACGATCGACAAGATCCGCGACAAGCTCATCAACGTCGAAAAGATCGTCGAGGTCACCCCGGAGGGCGGCGACGGTGATGAATACGAGGCGCTGCTCGCCGACGCGCCGCAGGCCGGGCGCGGCGACGACGTCCAGTCCGACGACGTCGCGATCATCATGTACTCGTCGGGCACGACGGGACGCCCCAAGGGCGTGCAGATCACCCAGGCCAACCTGATCGCGCACACGATCCACGCGCACAACGGTTGGGCCTTCGACGAGGGCGACAAGAGCATGGTATCGATGCCGCTGTTCCACGTCGGTGGATCGTCGTACGTGCAGTTCGGCATTCACGACGGCGTGCCCACCGTGATGACGCGCGATGTCGACGGTGCGGCACTGGCCGGCGCAATCCTCAAGGGTGCTAACCGGACCTTCCTCGTGCCGGCGGTGCTGGCCAAGGTGCTGGAGTCCGGCGAGGATGCGGTCAAGTTGTTCGGCGCCCTGAAAACGTATGTCTACGGCGCGTCGCCGATGCCGTTGCCGCTGCTGCGGGCGGCACTGGAAGCCTGGCCCAACACCGATTTCATCCAGGTATACGGGTTGACCGAGGTGTGCGGTGTGATCAGTCAGCTGCTGCCCGAAGACCACCGCTCCGGCGCCGAGGAGCGGTTGGTCAGCGCGGGCCGGGTGATCCCGGGCGCCGAGGTCCGGGTGGTGGACCCCGATACGCTACAAGACGTGCCCGCCGGCCAGCAGGGCGAATTGTGGTTCCGCACACCGCAACTGATGAAGGGCTACCACAACAAGCCCGAGGCGACGGCCGAGGCGATCACTGACGACGGGTGGTTCCGCACCGGAGACATCGGCCGCATCGACGAGGAGGGATACATCTTCGTCGAGGACCGGCTCAAGGACATGATCATCTCCGGCGGAGAGAACATCTACTCCATCGAGGTCGAGCGCGTCATCGCCGAACATCCCGCGGTGACCGATGTCGCGGTGATCGGCGTGCCCGACGACAAGTGGGGCGAGGTGGTCAAGGCCGTTGTTTCGGTGGAAGATTCGGTGGCACCGGAGGAGATCATCGCCTGGTGCCGGGAGCGGCTCGCCGCGTACAAGTGCCCGAAGACCGTCGACATCACCGATGAGCTGCCGCGCAACCCGACCGGGAAGATTCTCAAGAAAGAACTGCGCAAACCGTACTGGGAGAACCGCGACCGCGCGACGGTCTAGTCGGTCGGCCGTACCGGGATCGCGATCTCGTTGCGGCGGCGGAACGGCAGCGTCCACGGCGGGTCATAGAACCACGATTGCGGCGGTCCGATAGCTTCGATTTCGTTGGCGCGCAGGATCTCCGAGAGTTCCCGCGTGCGTTCGGCGACGGCACGCGGGCTGCGGTCGCCGGTAAAGCGCAGCACCGCGACGGTCTCACCGGGCACCTCGATCAACCGCACCTTGTCGTCATCCGGCGCGGGCAGCGTGTCCAGCGTCCACTTCGACGGCATGTAGAAGCGAATCGTCGAGTTGCCGTCCGCGTGGGCCTGCGCGACCGGCGCCGTCATCGCGATCTTCTCGCGGGACTGCTGGCTGACCGGCGCGGTCATCGCGATGGCCTCGTCGCGGTGGTTTCCGCCGAAGATGTATCCGGCCAGGCGGCGGAAGCCGATGTTCCTGGCGCGGTCCTCGTCAGCGTCGACGGTGGTCTCGGCGGCGATGCGGGGTCCGTACCGGCGGATCTCCACCCGGTCGGACAGTTTCGTGGTCAGGTGGTGCGGTTCCTCGGTGCTCACCCGGATGCCAACGAGCGAGAACACCGACTCCGCGACCTGGCGAGGGATCTCCAGTAGCTTCATCGGCGTCGATTCAGGAACCAGATGTGCGACGACAGCACGGTCGCGAACGCACACCACAGCGGATACAAGGCCAGCGGCGCCGCTTGGGCACCCCGCACCTGTACGGCACGGCGCGTCAGGTCGGCGCTGCTGACGGCGAGCGCACCCGCCGCCACCGCCGACGTGGCGAGCTTGCCCTGGTTGAAGAACAACCACGACCAGCTGCCGTTGAGCACGAGGTTCACCCCGAGCGCGGCGATGTAACGGCGACGCTCGCGGGTCTGACCGCGACGCTCGAGCTCGTCGAGGGTCGCCGCCGAAGTCGCGGCGATGTCGGCGTACAGAATCGGCCAGACGATCGGAAAGGCTTGCGCCGGTGGTTGATACGGGGGCTTGCGCAGTTTCGCGTACCACAAGGACTGCGAGTCCTTGCTGGCCAACCCGCCGACGACAGCCGTCGCCGTCATCGCCAGCGCGGTCGGGGCCAAGGTCTTCAGTTGCACGATGTGCTCCTAGGACGAATCACAATTAGTTAAGCAACTGAAAGGTAGCCGGGAATCGTGATCGGTAAACCTCCCGATCTCCACCCGGCAGGATGGTCCGCATGCCGCACCTCGACGACGTCCTCGATCGGTTGCATGTGGTGGCGCTTCCGATGCGGGTCCGGTTCCGTGGCATCACGGTCCGCGAGGTGGCACTGATCGACGGTCCGGCCGGCTGGGGCGAGTTCGGGGCGTTCCTTGAATACGAGCCGCCCGAGGCCGCGCACTGGCTGGCGTCCGCCCTCGAGGCGGCCTACGAGCCGGCCCCACAGGTGCGCCGCGATCGGATCCCGATCAACGCGACCGTCCCCGCCGTGGAGGCCGCGCGGGTGCCAGAGGTGCTGGCCCGCTTCCCGGGCGCGCGTACGGCGAAGGTGAAGGTCGCCGAGTCGGGGCAGTCGCTGGCCGACGACGTGGCGCGCGTCAACGCGGTGCGCGCGGTGGCGCCGACGGTGCGGGTCGACGCCAACGCCGGCTGGAGCGTCGACGAAGCGGTAACGGCGGCGACGGCGCTGACCGCGGACGGACCGCTGGAGTACATGGAGCAGCCGTGCGCCACGGTGGCGGAACTGGCCGAGCTGCGACGTCGCGTCGATGTTCCGATCGCCGCCGACGAGAGCATCCGCAAGGCCGACGACCCCCTGCGCGTGGTACGTGAGAAGGCCGCGGATGTCGCGGTGCTCAAGGTCGCGCCGCTGGGTGGGGTGCGGGCGCTGCTGTCGATCGCCGAGCAGATCGACATCCCCGTCGTCGTCTCCAGCGCGCTCGATTCCGCCGTCGGGATCGGCCGCGGTCTGCTGGCCGCCGGAGCGCTTCCGCAGCTCCGATATGCGTGCGGCCTGGGTACGGGCGGGTTGTTCGTCGACGACGTGGCCGAACCGGTGCCCGCGGAGGACGGATACCTGACGATCCGTCCGGTGGTGCCCGACCCGGCGCGCCTTGCTGCGCTGGCCGCGTCGCCGGAACGGCGGCGATGGTGGATCGAACGCGTGCGCGTGTGCCTTCCATTGACACGTTGACACCAATCACCAGTCCGCCCCGCCCGTGTGGTGAGCTGACGCCGCGCTCATGTTCCAACGGCTGCTGGGTCGCCTCACGCGGCTTTGAACCCCATGTCCTGATCTGTGGGATACATGGCGTAGACGCCACCGCCCCGGTGGCCAACACTGGGTTTCATGCGATCGGTGGTGATTCTCGGTTTCGCCGGTGTCCAGGCTCTTGACCTGGTCGGACCGTTCGAGGTGTTCACGGGTGCGTCCCGATATGTGCAGGAGCACGGGCGCGAGGGATACGACGCCAGGGTGGTGACCCTCGACGGTGAACCCGCGACCACCGGCACCGGCCTCGCGCTCGTCGCCGAACCCCTGCCGGATCCGCGGCAACCGGTCGACACGCTGGTGCTGCCCGGCGGAGTAGGTGTGCACGAAGCCCGCGCCAACCTCGACGTGGTGAACTGGATTCAGACGGTCGCGCCGAATACCCGGCGGATCGTCAGCGTGTGCACGGGCGCTTTCCTCGCCGCCGAGGCCGGCCTGCTCGACGGCTGCACCGCCACCACACACTGGGCCTATACCGAGCGACTCGCGCGCGAATTTCCCATGGTGACAGTGGATCCCGAACCCATCTTCGTGCGCAGCAACGAGCGCACCTGGACCGCGGCCGGTGTCACCGCTGGTATCGACCTCGCGCTGTCGCTGGTCGAGGACGACCACGGTACCGACGTCGCGCAGACCGTCGCCCGCTGGCTCGTCATGTACCTGCGCAGGCCGGGCGGCCAGACACAGTTCGCCGCGCCGGTGTGGATGCCGCGCGCCAAGAGGGCGCCGATCCGCGAGGTGCAGGAGGCGATCGAGACCGAACCTGGTGGGGCGCATAGCATCACCGAGCTGGCACGCCGCGCAGCGATGAGCCCGCGGCACTTCACGCGGCTGTTCACCGAGGAGGTCGGCGAGGCGCCGGGCGCCTACGTCGAACGGATCCGCACCGAGGCCGCCCGCCGCCAGCTCGAAGAGTCCGACGACACCGTCACCGTGATCGCCGCGCGTTGCGGGTTCGGCAGCGCCGAATCGCTGCGACGCAACTTCGTTCGCCGCCTCGGCATCTCGCCCGACCAATACCGCAAGACCTTCGCCTGACAAGGAGACAACCCATGACCCAGATCGCCATCATGGTGTACCCCGGGTACACCGCGCTCGACTTCATCGGCCCCTACGATGTGCTGCGCAATTTGCCCGACGCCGAGGTGCGCTTCGTCTGGCACGAACCGGGGCCGATCGAGGCGGACTCCGGGGTGCTGCTCGTCGGCGCCACGCACTCGTTCGACGAGACGCCGTCGCCCGACATCATCCTGATCCCCGGAGGCTTGACGAGCTTCCAGCACGCCCGCGACGAGCGGGTGCTCGATTGGGTGCGCAGGGCGCATGAGACGTCGGTCTGGACCACCTCGGTGTGCTCGGGGTCGGTGATCCTGGCCGCGGCCGGCCTGCTCGACGGGCGTCGCGCGACGTCGCACTGGATGGCGCTGCCGATGCTCAAGCCCTTCGGCGTCGAGACGGTCTCGGATGAGCGGGTGGTGCACGAGGGCAAGATCGTCACCGCTGCCGGGGTGTCGGCCGGTATCGACCTGGCACTGTGGCTGTTCGGGCAGATCGCGGGCGATGCCAAGGCCAAGGCGGTGCAACTCGCCATCGAATACGATCCGCAACCGCCCTACGACTCCGGGCACATGTCGAAGGCGTCGGCCGCCACCAAGGCGACCGCGTCGACCTTGTTGAGCCGCGACACCGTCAAGCAGGGGCAGCTCGCCCCGACGGTGGCGCTGCTGTGGACCGCCGCGCTGCAACGGGTGCGCAAGAAGGCGGTCTCGGCGCGCTGACGGCCGGCGGGTGGGCGCCGCTGAGATACCGTCGCGAGCATGGGGATACCCGAAGTCCGACCCGATCCGCCGACACCGCTGGTCCGCGCGGGCGCCCGCCTGATGGGCACGGCGCCCGCCCGATGGTTCCTGGGCCGCATCGGCTGGCGGATCGACCGCGCGGTGATCAAGCTGACCAACGGCCACGTCTCGATGTCACTGGTGCTCCCGGAGGTGCTGCTGACGCACACCGGCGCCAAGTCGGGCCAGCAGCGCAGCACACCGCTGACCTACTTCACCGACGCCGGACGCGTGATCGTCATCGCCTCCAACTACGGCGGCGACCGGCATCCGGCCTGGTTCGACAACGTCGAAGCCAATCCGCGGGTGACGCTGTCCGCGCGCGGCTACCGGGGCACGTTCGTCGGTGAGGAGGCCACCGGGGCCGAGCGCGACCGGCTGTTCGGGTTGGCCAAGCAGTTCGTGCCGAACTACGCCGACTACGAGAAACGCGCCGGAAGGCGGCGCATCCCGGTCGTCGCATTCACCGAGGTGACGGCGTAGCGCTCAGCCGTCGGCGTGTGAGCGCTCGGTCAGCTCCTCAAGGGCTGCAGTGAAGGCGCGCGCACCTTGCATCAGCGCCGCGATGTCGGCCTCGGTCATGCGCCGGGTCACCGCGCCGAACGCCTCGACGCGCAGCCCGATCAGCTCGTCGAGTACCGCACGTCCTGCGTCGGTCAACTCGAGCAGCGTGGCGCGGCGGTTGGTGGGAGCGACGCGACGGGTGATGTAACCGGCGTCGGCGAGGCGGTCGCTGAGCCTGCTCGCGGTGGACGGCAGGAGTCCCAGTTCGTCACCCAGTTCGGTGACCAGGCTCGGGCCCAGCCGATCCAGGGCCTGCAGCGCGCGCAGCGGCGCGAGGCCGATCCGCTGCTCCATCTGCTCGAGCGCGGACACGTTCAGCGCGAGCAGCCCGCGGGTGGCGCGCTCGAGCTCCGACAAGTCGGCTCCGGCGGGTCTGTTGGTCGACGGCATCGCTTCCTCCCGTCCCGCAACGGTATTCGACCGCGCGCCGTCGTGCGTCATCTTCGTGGCTTGAGCTCTGGCAGCTCGTACTCCGGCAGCGTGATGTCGTCGCGCAGGGTCCGGCTCATCACCAGGTTTCCGACCGGCGGAATGTCGAAGGTGCGTATCGCCAAGTTGCGCAACCATATACCGAGCTTGGTGCGGGTCGCGAAGAAGGAGACGAACCGCTGGGCACCATCTTGCTTGGCCTCGATGAAGCCGCGCAGCCGACTCTCGTAAGCCTCGAACGCGGCGCCGATGTCATCGCCCGCCCGGTTCAGCTCACCGGCGAGGACGTACGCCTCGGCGATGGCCAGTCCCGTGCCCTCGCCCGCCAGCAATGAGACACACGCCGCCGCGTCTCCGATCAGCGCGACGCGTCCCGCCGACCATCTGTCCATGCGGATCTGGCTGACCACGTCGAGATAGATGTCGTCGACGCCGTCGAGGGCTTCGAGAATCCGCGCCGACTCCCAACCGGCGTCCGCGAACTCCCTGCGCAGCAACGCTTTACAGGAATCGAGGTCTGCGGGCAGGGTGGGCGTCGACGAGCGGAAGATGAACAGCACCAGGGTGCGGTTGCCGCGCAGCGTGAACCTGCCGATCTGACGGTCCGGCACATTGTGCGTCACGTACACCAGGTCGTCGGTTGGGTGGTAACCGTCGAGCACACACGCCGCGACCTGGCATCCCAGGTAGTGCTCGTAGCCCGCTTCGGGGCCGAAGGCCAGCGCCCGGACGTTGGAGTGCAAACCGTCAGCGCCGATCAGCATGTCGAATTGCCGCGAAGGGCCGTGCGCGAACTCGACCGTCACGCAGTCGGGTCGGTTGTCGACAGCGGTGATGCTCTCGGAGTAGACGGTCTCGATGTCGTGCTCGACGGTCCGGTAGATCGCGGCAGCCAGGTCGCCGCGGGCCAGGCTGACGTAGCGGTCGCCGACCGCCCGGCGCAGCGGATCGACCCGCAGCCGCGCCGACGCCCGGCCCACGTCATCGACGATGCGCAGCTCGCGCACGCGGTAGCCGGCCGCAAGGAGGTCGTCCTCGATGCCCATCTTCTGGGTGATGGCGTAGCCGAGGCCCCAGAAGTCGATCAGGTAGCCGCCGGTGCGAAAGGTCGGTGCCTTCTCGATCAGGGTGATGTCGTGGCCGGCGCGCATCATCCAGTGGGCGAAGGCGGGTCCGGCGACGCCGGCGCCGCTGATGGCGATCTTCATTTCACATTTCTCCTCGGAGTCGTCGAGGGGGGGTGGTGTTGATGCTACGCGCATGTCGTGCGAAATGCACGAACTCACCGGTCGGCCCGGGGCGCGTCCTCCGTCGGAGACTTGAGTACCGTCGTTCGAGTGAATCTGGCCTACGACGATCGCGGAAGCGGCCCATCGGTCCTGTTCATTGCCGGTCACGGCGGAGCGGGCAGAACTTGGCACCTGAATCAGGTGCCCGCGTTCCAGCGCGCAGGCTACCGCTGCATCACGTTCGACAACCGCGGTGTGGGCGCCACCGAGAACGCCAGCGGCTTCACCACCGAGACGATGGTCTCCGACACGGCGGCGCTGATCGAGAAGCTCGACGCCGCGCCAGTGCGCATCGTGGGGGTGTCAATGGGGTCCTTCATTGCGCAAGAGTTGATGGTGGCCCGGCCCGAACTGGTCGACCGGGCGGTGCTGATGGCCACACGCGGCCGCGAGGATCGAACCCGCGGATTCTTCCGCGCCGCCGAACGTGACTTCCTCGATTCCGGAGTCGTGCTGCCCACGATGTACGACGCGAAAATCCGTCTGCTGGAGAATTTTTCACCTAAGACTCTCAACGATGACGCCAAGGTGCGCGACTGGATCGACATGTTCACGATGTGGCCCAGCAAGTTGACACCCGGCGGGCGCGCGCAGATCGAGGTCCGGCCGCAGGGCAACCGGCTGCATGCTTACCGAAGTATTACGGCGCCGACGTTGGTCATCGGGTTCGCCGACGACCTGGTGCTCCCGCCGCACCTGAGCCGGGAGGTCGCCGACGCCATCCCGAACGGCCGCTACGTGGAGATTCCCGACGCCGGTCACCTCGGCTTCCTCGAGCATCCAGAGAAGGTCAACAGAGCGGCGCTCGATTTCTTCGCCGATAGGCTGTAGTGGTGAACCCCTCGACCGCGCAGGCTCGCGTGGTCGTCGACGAACTGATTCGCGGCGGCGTACGGGATGTCGTGCTGTGCCCGGGCTCGCGCAACGCCCCTTTGGCCTTCGCGCTGCAGGACGCCGACCGCGCCAGCCGGTTGCGGCTGCACGTCCGGATCGACGAGCGCACCGCGGGCTTTCTGGCCATCGGGCTGGCGATCGCTGAACGCGCCCCGGTCTGCATCGCGATGACGTCGGGGACCGCGGTGGCCAACCTCGGACCGGCCGTCGTCGAGGCGA
Source organism: Mycobacterium sp. 1164985.4 (assembly GCF_001668575.1). Taxonomy (GTDB): domain Bacteria; phylum Actinomycetota; class Actinomycetes; order Mycobacteriales; family Mycobacteriaceae; genus Mycobacterium. The sequence goes on along the minus strand of NZ_LZMD01000047.1, from coordinate 12,271 downwards.
ACTACGCACGGGTCCCGCTGGTCGTGCTCAGCGCGAACCGGCCCTATGAATTGCTCGGCACCGGCGCGAACCAGACATTCGAACAGCTGGGGTATTTCGGCACGCAGGTTCGGGCGTCGATCAGCCTGGGCCTGGCCGAGGAGGCCCCGGAACACCTCGATTCGCTCAACGCGCAGTGGCGTTCGGCGGTGTGCCGAATCCTGGTGGCCGCCAGAGGTTCTCGATCCGCGAATGCGGGTCCGGTGCAGTTCGACATTCCGCTACGGGAGCCGCTAGTACCCGATGCGGACGAGTCGGTGACCTACGTTCCGGAGGGCAGGCCGGGGGGCAAGCCGTGGACGCACACCCCGCCGGTGACCTTCGACCAGCCGCTCGACATCGATCTGACCCCGGACACTGTCGTGATCGCCGGGCACGGTGCGGGCGAGCACCCGAACCTCGCCGCTCTGCCGACCGTGGCCGAGCCGACGGCACCGCCCGCCGACAACCCGCTGCATCCGTTCGCGCTGCGGCTGGTGCGGCCCAAGCAGGTCATCATGCTCGGCCGCCCGACGCTGCACCGGCCGGTCTCGGCGCTGCTGGCCGATCCGTCGGTGCCGGTCTACGCGCTGACCACGGGCCCCCGCTGGCCCGATGTGTCGGGAAACTCGCAGGCCACCGGCACCCGCGCCGTCACCACGGGCGCTCCTGACTCCTCTTGGCTGGACCGGTGTGCCGAGGTGCACCGGCACGCGATAGAGGCGGTTCGCTCTCAGCTGCGGGCGCATCCGCTCAAGACCGGTCTGCACGTGGCCGCTGCGGTGGCCGACGCCGTCCGGCCCGGCGATCAGCTGGTGCTGGGGGCGTCGAACCCGGTGCGCGACGCCGCACTCGTCGGCCTGGACACCCATGGGCTGAAGGTGCGCTCGAACCGGGGCGTCGCGGGTATCGACGGGACGGTGTCGACGGCGATCGGCGCCGCGCTCGCGCATGACGGCCGGACGATCGCGCTGCTGGGTGACCTGACGTTCGTCCACGACAGTTCAGGGTTGTTGATCGGTCCGACGGAGCCGACGCCGCGCAACCTGACGGTCGTGGTATCCAACGACAACGGCGGCGGCATCTTCGAACTGCTCGAACAGGGCGATCCGAGGTTCTCCGACGTGTCGTCACGGATCTTCGGCACACCGCACGACGTGGACGTCGGCGCGTTGTGCCGGGCGTATCACGTGGAGAGCCGACAGCTGGAGGCCGACGACCTGGTCGAGGCGCTCAACGAACCGCACGACGGGATGCGGGTGTTGGAGGTGAAGGCCGACCGGTCGTCGCTGCGAGCGCTGCACGCATCGATCAAGGCGGCCCTGTGAGCGGGGCGAACAAACTTGCGCTGGTGAGTGCGGCCGTCGTGCACAGCCTCGCCACGTCCACCCGGTGGGCGCGCCGGCTCCTGCCCCGGCTCACCGCCGACCCGAACGAGTCGCGCCGACAACGGGTGTTCCGCCGGATCCGCGTGGGCATCGTGATCGTCGCGTGCCTGGTGACGCTGCAGTCGGTGCTGATGGTGTTGGGCGCGTGGCGTAATGACCGCCAGATCTCGCGGCACATGGGGGTGGCCGCCGCCGAGGTGCTCGACGCCGGACCGCGCCGGTCGACGATCGAGTTCGTCACTCCCGATCGCGTGACATACCGGCCCGAGCTGGGCGTGCTCTATCCGTCCGAACTCGAGACGGGGATGAACATCTATGTCGAGTACGACAAGAACAACCCGGATCTCGTTCGCGTACAACATCGCAACGCGGCGTTGGCGATCATCCCGGCGAGTTCCATCGCGGTGGTCGGCTGGCTGATCGCGAGCGCCGCGCTGGCCGGGGTGACGCTGATCGAGCGCCGACGGCCGCGGCGCACGACTCCTGCTCCGGAGCCGGCCGCCGAAGTCACGACTGGATGAGCTTGTCGAGCCAGTCGTTGTCGTAGATGTCGAGCTTCTCGCTGGAGACCAGGTCGTATACCGTCGGCGTCCCAGCGGCTCCGGGATCGACGTCGAACAGGAATCCGAAGTTGTTCTCGTCCATCTCCGGAACATTGACCGCCGACCCGCCGCTCGCGATCCGCTTGATCGCCTTGTCGGGCATACCCGCTGCGCGCGCCATGTCGGCCATCTCGTCGTCGCTCGGTCCGGGTCCGCCCGGATCCTGGTGGGCCCAAAGCTCTTCGACGAACCGCTGGAACTGCGTGCCCGTCGCACCGCTTCCGGTCGCGAGGAACAGCGCGTTGCTCACCCGCGCCGAGTACCCATGGCTCACTTCGTCGAGGAAGATCAACGGACGGTAGGTGACGTTCAGTTGACCGACGCCGATGTAGTAAGCGAGTTGGTCGCCGAAATCGGCCTGCAGGTCGGCGCAATGGCTGCACTGCGGTTCGGTGAAGATCTCGATGCGGGCCGGGGCGTCGTCGAAACCGGCGACAACGCCGTAACCGTCTTCGCTGACCTTCAGCGGAGGTTGCGCCGGATCGCGCTGTGCGGTACCTGCGACGTGGCTGGTGCAGCCGACGGCGGCGAGCGCCATGATGAACGCCACGGCCGCTAGTGCCCGGGAGATTCGCATGTCAACCGCCCTTTCTCTGGTCCGCACGATACTCGACGGGAATGCTTCGCAGCGCCCGTTGGCGCACCAGCTTTTCGTGTGCCAGATGCCTGTGTGCAACCTCCGCGACAGGTCGCGCTGAGACGATTCCGGCGTGCGCGTGGCAATCGTCGCAGAATCGTTCCTCCCGAATGTCAACGGTGTCACCAATTCGGTGCTGCGGGTGATCGAACACCTGCGTCGCACCGGGCATGAAAGCCTCGTCATCGCTCCCGACAACCCGCGCGGGCAGCCGCCCGCGGACCGTGTGCACGACGGCGTCCGCGTGCACCGTGTGCCGTCGCGAATGTTCCCAAAAGTCACGTCGCTGCCGCTCGGCGTGCCGCGGCCCCGGATCGTCGGTGTGCTACGGGGATTCGAGCCCGACGTCGTGCATCTGGCGTCGCCGGCGCTGCTCGGCTACGGGGGCCTGCACGCCGCTCGCCGCCTCGGCGTGCCGACCGTGGCCGTATTCCAGACCGACGTAGCGGGATTCGCCGAGAGCTACGGCGTCGGTTTCACCGCACGCGCCGCATGGGCGTGGACGCGGCACCTGCACAGCCGCGCCGACCGGACCCTCGCGCCGTCCACCGCCGCGATGGAAGACCTGACGACGCACGGCATTCCGCGGGTGTACCCGTGGGGACGGGGTGTCGACATCACCGGGTTCGCGCCCTCGGCGCGTGACGACGCCCTGCGGAACCGGTGGTCGCCCCTCGGCAGGCCGATTGTCGGGTTCGTCGGGCGGCTCGCCCCGGAGAAGCACGTCGAGCGCCTGGCGGTGCTGGCACGCCGGGACGATCTGCAGCTGGTCGTCGTCGGCGATGGTGTCGACCGGTCGAAGCTCGAAAAGCTTCTTCCCTCAGCTGTTTTCACCGGTGCGCTCTACGGCGCAGAGCTGGCCGCAGCGTACGCCAGCATGGACGTGTTCGTGCATCCCGGTGAACATGAGACCTTCTGTCAGGCCGTCCAGGAGGCGATGGCGTCGGGGCTGCCGATCGTCGCTCCGAACGCCGGCGGACCGCGAGACCTCATCGCTCCTTACCGCACCGGGCTGCTGCTCGAGGTCGCCGAGTTCGAGGACCGCCTGGCCGACTCCGTCGATCATCTGATTGACGAGCGGCAACGCTATTCGATCGCCGCGCGCCGCAGCGTGCTGACCCGGACCTGGCCGTCGGTCTGCGATGAACTCCTGGCGCACTACGAGGCCGTCATCGGCCTACGGCACCGCCGCGTCGCATAACTCTCGCGAGCGTCAGCCCTGCGCCTCGATGGCGACCGGCTGCCATTCCTCCCACGTCTTGAGCCGGTTCTCGTAGTCGGCCTTGGCCAGCTGCAGCGGCAACTCACCGAAAAACACCCGCAGCGGCGGGTTTTCGGCGTCAACGACCTTGAGCAGCGCCCGCGCCGACGCCTGCGGATCGCCCGGCTTGGTCACCCGCTGGCTGCGGATACGGTCGGCTTCCTCGTGCACCTCTTTGTAGTCGGGCAGCGGCGTCGACCGCCGCGACGACGAGCCCGCCCAGTCCGTCGCGAAGCCGCCCGGCTCGATCAACGTGACGTGCACGCCGAACGCCGCCACTTCCTGGGCCAGCGCCTGTGAGAAACCTTCCAGCGCCCACTTCGACGCGTGATAGATGCCGACGTTCTGGAAAGCGACGATCCCGCCGATCGACGACACCTGGATGATGTGCCCGCTGCGCTGCGCTCGCAGATACGGCAGCGCGGCCTGGGTGATCCACAGCGCGCCGAAGACGTTCGTCTCGATCTGGTCGCGCGCCTCCTGCTCGGTCACCTCCTCGATGAAGCCGAAGTGGCCGTAGCCGGCGTTGTTGACGACGATGTCCAGCCGGCCGAAGTGATCGTGGGCCTGCTTGACCGCCGCGAAGTCCGCCCCGCGGTCGGTCACGTCCAGCGCCAAGGGCAGCAACGCGTCCCCGTACTTCTCGACCAGATCGTCCAGCGAGGAGACGTTGCGGGCGGTGGCCGCGACCTTGTCGCCGCGCTCCAGCGCCGCGATCGCCCATTCGCGTCCGAAGCCCCGCGATGTCCCGGTGATGAACCAAACCTTTTCGCTCATGCTCGTATATCCCCTGTCGGCAGGCTCTGCATTCCCGCTTGAAGCATCTTCACAGCTACGGTGGCCTCATGAGCCGCGCGACGCTGGAGAAGAACCCTCGCGATGTGGCGTCGATGTTCGATGCGGTGGCGCGGCGCTACGACCTGACCAACACCGTGATGTCGCTGGGTCAGGACCGGTTCTGGCGGCGAGCGACGCGGGCCGCACTGGGCATCGGGCCGCAGGACAAGGTCCTCGACCTCGCGGCGGGCACCGCTGTGTCGACGGTCGAGTTGGCGAGTTCGGGGGCGTGGTGCGTGGCCGCGGACTTCTCCGTCGGCATGCTGGCCGCCGGGGCCGAACGCGACGTGCCGAAGGTCGCAGGCGACGCGACGCGGCTGCCGTTCGGCGACGGTGTGTTCGACGCGGTGACGATCAGCTTCGGCCTGCGCAACGTCGTCGACCACGTGGCCGGTCTGCGCGAGATGGCGCGCGTCACCCGGCCCGGTGGACGGTTGGTGGTGTGCGAGTTCTCCACTCCGACGAACAGGTTGTTCGCGACGGTGTACAAGGAGTACCTGATGCAGGCGCTGCCGAGGATCGCCCGGGCGGTGTCCTCCAACCCGGAGGCCTACGTCTACCTGGCGGAGTCGATCCGCGCATGGCCCGACCAGACGCAGCTGGCGCATCAGATCGCCGACGCCGGCTGGTCGTCGGTGCGCTGGCGGAACCTCACCGGCGGCATCGTCGCCCTGCACGCCGCCACCAAACCCCTGCGCTGATATTGCCGGTCGGGCACCGCGGCGGCGCGCTACGGTCTGGGCATGCACGGACGTTTGGTCGACCCGGATTCCACCCTCGCCACCGATCCCCGCGCAGACCCGCGAATGGTCAAGGCGTTCGCACAGTTCGGCCTCGACGGCCGGCTGCCGGCCGCGCCGCTGACCGTCGACTCACCGCTCGAGGAACGCATCGCGTTCGCGACCATGAGCGAGCAGGGAATGGGCGCGATCCTCGAAGCGATGGCCAAGGATCTGCCCGAGGTGTCCGGCGTGGCCACGTCGACGACGACGATCCCCGGGCCCGACGGCAACGACATCACGCTCTACGTCAGCCGCCCCGACGATGCGAGCGACCCGCTGCCCGCGGTCGTGCATCTGCACGGAGGCGGGATGGCGCTCGGGAGCGCGGCCGACATCGGCTACATCAGGATCCGCGAATGCCTCGCCGCCACCGGCCTCGTCGTGGTCGGCGTCGAGTTCCGCAACTCCGGAGGCGAACTCGGTCCGCATCCTTTCCCGGCCGGTCTCAACGACTGTGCCGCCGCGGTGCGCTGGGTGGCCGCCCATCGCGCCGAACTCGGTGTCGCCCATCTGATCGTGTCGGGGGAGTCCGGCGGTGGCAACCTCACACTGACCGTCGCGCACAAGGCCAAACGTGAGGGCTGGCTGGACGAGATCGCCGGGTTCTACGCGCAGTGCCCATACATTTCCAACCGCTGGCTCGAGGAGTGTGATGATTTGCCGTCGCTGGCCGAGAACGACGAGTACTTCGTCAGTCGCCAACAGCTCGCGCTGCTGGGTTCGATCTACAACCCCGACGGTTCCCATGCCGACGACGCGACGTGCTGGGCGTCCGTGGCCAGCGATGAGGAGCTCAACGGTTTACCGCCCCATGTTATTTCGGTCAACGAGCTGGACCCGCTTCGCGACGAGGGTTTGGCGTACTACCGCCGCTTGGTGCGGGCCGGCGTACCCGCGGTGGGTCGAGTGGTCGCGGGCACCTGTCACGGCGGAGACCTGCTCTGCGGCGCTTACATGCCCGAGGTGTTCGACGCATCCATCCGCGACGTCAGCGGATTCGCGAAATCGTTGGGTTAATCCTCGTCGGCCGCGATCGCGGCCTGTTGGCCGCCGTTGCCCGATGGAGCGCTGTTGACTGCCGGTAGGGGCGGTTCGGACTTGGCATTCGACGACGGCTTTCCGGTCGCACCTCGATACGGTGTGCACACCCCGATGTAAGGCACGTCCTGACACGGTCCTTGCGGCAATGCGGGCGCAACGGGGGCAGAGAACAGCGCGGCAGCGCCGAGCGCGAACGCCGCGACCGCCGGCCGAACCGTGAGAGCGAGCATCGTTGGTTTCCTTCCGCCGATGCCTGTGTGAACGCCGTTGCGCTTCAGGGTAATCCCTGCGCGACGCTGAAAATAGGTAATCTAGCTGGGCTTACAGTTAGCCTGCTTATGAATCCTCGTCGCTCCGGGTGGCCCAGAGTCGCTCCGTCTGCGGCCCGACGCCGGGGTCGTGCGTCTGCTGAAAGTTTCGTCCGCCGCGGCCGAAGGTCGCGAGAACCGCTGGGGGAACGTCGGGTTCGAGTATCGGTTCGCCGAGCCAGCGGCACGGCCGAACGTGCACCAGGTCAACCGCGACGGCGTCTGGGTCGTCGTCACGGCGGTATGGGCCGTCGATGCGCCCCAGCCAGTAGAGCCCGTCGGCGTCGCGGGTCCACACGAACGCGCCGTTTTCGACATCCGCGAACCGTTCGATACGCCGAGCCAGCCGCTCGCCGAAACCCACGTCACCGAAACCGACGACGCCCGTCGCCAGCGCCCTGTCGAGTGACGTCTGCGGGTCGATGTCGTCACTGCGGGATCGCATCGGAGCCCGGTACACGGCGGCCATCCGCGTTATTCTGCCTGCGATATGGAGACGTTCAAGCGCTACCTGATGTTTCAGGGCATGATGTTCGTCTTCGGCATCGTCGGGCCGATCTTTCTCATCATGTACTTCACGTCCCAGCCGGATCCGACGGTGAGGTGGGCGTACTGGATCGGGCTCTTCATCACGACCGCCGATGTCCTGATTGCCTTGGGGCTCACGGCATCTACCCAGACGAACGAGAAGCCCGGCGTCGCGGTGAAGCTGCTCGAACGGGGCCAGGGCGACTAGGCGAACGGCGCCCGCTCGTCGATACGCCGCGACAGCCGGCCGGCCCCGCGCCACACCCGCGCGGTCCAGTCCTCGTCCTCGTCGGTGACGAAGTTGCCCATCACCCGCACCGCGATGTTCATCAGCGCCGCCGACCGCATGGCGAGCGGTCCCGTCGACGGCAGGAACCGCGGGAACGTCAACAGCAACGCGAGCCGGCGGGCGACCGAGAACCCACGCGCGTAGTGCGCCGAGAGCACTGCGGGCCACGCCCGCGAGAGATCGCCGGTGCCCAGCAGTTCTGCCGCCAGCCGTCCGGTCTCCAGCCCGTAGTCGATGCCCTCGCCGTTCAGCGGATTGACGCAGGCCGCAGCGTCGCCGATCAGCATCCAGTTGGGCCCGGCCACACCCGAGACCGCGCCGCCCATCGGCAACAACGCCGACAGCGGGGCGCGCGGCTCCCCGACGAAGCCCCACTCCTCGCGACGCACGCCGGTGTAATAGGACATCAACGGCCGCAGCGCGGCGTCGGCCGGTCGCTTCGCCGTGGCCAGCGCGCCGACGCCGATGTTCACCTCGCCGTTGCCCAGCGGGAAGATCCAGCCGTATCCCGGCAGCACCTTGCCCTCCGGCGAGCGCAGTTCCAGGTGAGATGTGATCCACGGTTCGGCGGCCCGCGGCGTGGCGATGTAGCCGCGGATCGCCACGCCGTACACCGTCTCCTGATGCCACTCGCGGCCCAGCACGCGGCCCAGAGTCGAGCGGGCGCCGTCGGCGACGATCAACTCCGCGCATCCGATCTCGGCGCCCGAGTCGAGCACCACTGACTCCACCCGGCCGGAGGAATCATGGTGCACGTCAACGGCTTTCACGCCGAGCATCATCTTGGCGCCCTCGTCGACGGCGACCATGCGTATGCGGTCGTCGAGTTCGGTGCGTGGAACGGCGCTCGACGTCGACGGGAACAACGGGCCCGGCCACGCGATTTCGACGTCGGCGCCGAAGCCGGACAACCGCAGACCCCGGTGCCGCACCCGCCCGTCCAGCCACGCACCCAGGCCGAGCCGCTGCATCTCCAGCACTGCGCGCGGGGTCAGCCCGTCGCCGCAGGCCTTGTCGCGCGGGAACTGCGCCTTGTCGATGACGAGCACCTCGCGGCCGTTGCGCGCCGCCCACGCAGCGGCGGCCGAACCCGCGGGCCCGGCCCCGACCACGACCACGTCCGCCTTCATCGATCCCCCGGTCGTCCCCTGCCCTCCGGGCGTGGGCCCATCGCTCTCCCCTCGCCTTCGGCCGTGGGCCCAACCCGCCGGTAAGTCCATGGTTCCCAGTATGTTGGCAGGGTGAGGACGCCAGCGACGGTGGTAGCCGGGGTGGACTTCGGAGATCCCGAATTCGCGCAGGAAGTGCGCGACGGGGTCGCCCGCATCGAGGACTTGATGGCCACTGAGCTCGGCAAAGCCGACGAGCTGATGGCCGAGGCGGTGCAACACCTGTTCCAGGCCGGCGGCAAGCGGTTCCGCCCGCTGTTCACGGTGCTCTCGGCCCGGCTGGGCCCGGACCCGGACGCCTGGCAGGTCACCGTGGCCGGCGCGGTCATCGAACTGGTCCACCTGGCGACGCTCTATCACGACGACGTGATGGACGAGGCGCAGGTCCGCAGGGGTGCCGACAGCGCCAACGCCCGCTGGGGCAACAACATCGCGATCCTTGCGGGCGACTACCTATTCGCCACCGCGTCGCGCCTCGTCAGCCGGCTGGGCCCGGAGGCCGTACGGATCATCGCCGACACGTTCGCCCAGCTGGTCACTGGTCAGATGCGCGAGACCCGCGGCGCGGCCGAGCACGTCGACTCCGTCGAGCACTATCTCAAGGTCGTCTACGAGAAGACCGCCTGCCTGATCGCGGCCTCCGGACGGTTCGGGGCGACGTTCTCGGGCGCCGACGAGGAGCAGATCGAGCGGTTGAGCCGCCTCGGCGGCATCGTCGGAACGGCCTTCCAGATCTCCGACGACATCATCGACATCGACAGCGACCCGGAGGAGTCAGGCAAAGTGCCCGGCACCGACCTGCGTGAAGGCGTGCACACGCTGCCGGTGCTGTACGCGCTGCGCGGCGACGGCCCCGACGCCGACCGGCTGCGCGAGCTGCTCGCCGGGCCGGTGGATAACGACGACGACCTGGCCGAGGCGCTGCGGCTGCTGCGCGCCTCGCCCGGCATGACAAAGGCCAAGGAGACGGTCGCGCAGTACGCGGTGCAGGCCCGCGAGGAGCTCGCGCAGCTGCCCGACGGACCCGGTCGCCAGGCCCTGGCGACGCTGGTGGACTACACCGTGAACCGGCACGGCTGAACAGCCGGAACTTGCGGAGCCTGACTAGCCGTTGACTCATCGGAGTCTCTGGGTCTGAAGGAGGAAGCGATGACTTGGCATCCGCACGCGAACACCGCCAAGACGTTCGCTCTGCTGGTGGGGTTCTCGGCGCTGATCGTGTTCATCGCCTCGCTGTTCCGCAATACCGCGCTCATCGGCCTGGCGGTGCTGTTCGCCGTCGGCATGAACGCCTACATGTACTTCAACAGCGACAAGCTGTCGCTTCGGGCGATGCACGCCCAACCGGTCACCGAGATGCAGGCTCCGGTCATGTACCGGATCGTGCGCGAACTGGCGACGACGGCGCGTCAGCCGATGCCGCGGTTGTACATCAGCGATACCGATGCCCCGAACGCGTTCGCCACGGGCCGCAATCCGCGCAACGCCGCGGTGTGCTGTACGACCGGCATCCTGCAGATCCTCAACGAACGCGAACTGCGCGCGGTGCTGGGCCACGAACTCTCGCACGTCTACAACCGCGACATCCTGATCTCGAGCGTCGCCGGCGCGATGGCTGCGGTCATCACCGCGCTGGCCAACATCGCCTACTTCGCGACGCTGTTCGGCGGTAACCGCGAAGGCGGCGCGAATCCCTTTGCGATTCTGCTGGTTTCGATGCTAGGTCCGATAGCCGCGACCGTGATCCGGCTGGCGGTGTCACGCTCGCGGGAGTATCAGGCCGACCAGTCGGGTGCCGAGCTGACAGGCGATCCGCTGGCGTTGGCCAGCGCGCTGCGCAAGATCAGCGTCGGTGTCGAGCAAGCGCCGTTGCCGCCCGACCCCAAGCTCGCCGATCAGGCGCACCTGATGATCGCCAACCCGTTCCGGGCCGGCGAGAAGATCGGCAAGCTGTTCTCGACGCACCCGCCGATCGGCGACCGCATCGCGCGCCTGGAGTCGATGGCCGGCCGGGGACCGGGCTACTACTGATCGATCTTGTCGACTTGGGTGCGCTACCTGTCGCCCATCGATAGGTAGTGCACCGAAATCACCCGGTAACAACCCGCCGACCTGCGGCGATGACAGTCGTGTGCTGCGATTACTGCCGTCACCCCTTAGGGTGTGAACCGTGCTGAACAGGGCGTTGATCGGTGTCATCGGAGCTGCGGCGGCGGCCCTCGTCGGCGCGCAGGGTATCGCCGCGGCCCAGCCGTCTGAGCCGCCGACGCCACCGGCGCCGAATGTCAATGCGCTCGCGCCGGTGAAGCTGTCGGATTTCGCGAAGATGGACGGCAACTGGTACGCGTTCAAGACCCCGGATGGGCTGACGTGCGTGCTGCAGCGCAACGGTGGCTATGGGTGCAGCGGCGCGCTTCCCGGTGCGCCGAACGGTGCCAACTTCGTCAGCGGCGGCCCTGGCGTTCCGCAGTTCTCCTCGACGACGGGCGACGTGTTCGCCGTCGTCGGAGACGCCAACCCGCTTCCGGCCGGCTCGCGGATCAGCTTCCAGACCGTCAGCTGCGGGAGCGATGGCGACGTCACGACGTGCTCGGACAGCCGCAACCAGTCCGGGTTCGTGCTGAGCCCGGCAGGCAGCTACATCATCAATGGCGGCCGAGATCCGCTGCTGGAACGGCCCGAGGGCACGAACCCGTTCTTCAACTGATAGCGGGCGCCGAGCGTCGTATCGATAACGGAAATCACCCGGAAACCGGCACCTTCGCGACGCTCGGCGAGCCGTTGGGTCGTCAGAATCCGGCGCCGTGCACCTCGTGGCCGGGCTTCTCGACCATGAGGCCGCGGTAGGCGTCCTCGACGGTGGAGCCGTGGTTGACCACGGCGTCGACCTCGCGAGCGATCGGCATCGAAATGCCGTACTGATCGGCGAATTCCATGATGACGCTCGCGGCCTTGACGCCCTCGGCGACCTGGTTCATCGACGAGATGATCTCGTCGATCGGCTTGCCCGCCCCCAACTGCTCGCCGACGTGCCGGTTGCGGCTGCGCTGGCTGGTGCAGGTGACGATGAGGTCGCCGATGCCCGCCAGGCCGGCGAACGTGTCGCGGTGCCCGCCGGTCGCCTCACCGAGCTTGGACATCTCGCGGATCGCGCGGGCCATCACCATCGCGCGGGTGTTCTCGCCGATGCCCAGTGAGTAGCCCATGCCGACGGCGATCGCGTAGACGTTCTTCAACGCCCCGGCCATCTCCACGCCGACCACATCATCGGTGGTGTAGGTGCGAAACCGCTTGGTGCGGAACAGCCGTGCCAGGTCGGCGGCGAGTTGCTGGTCGGGCATCCGGCCGGCATCCTGGCCGGGCCGAATATCGCGCGCGAGGTGGCCGAGGGGTACGCCGCGGCCGCGGTGC
>NZ_LZMD01000046.1 GCF_001668575.1 Mycobacterium sp. 1164985.4 | reverse complement strand
CGGTCTACGAGCACCTCGTCTTTGACGGCCGCCGCCACATCCCGCTCGCGTCCTATCCCGGCATGGCCGACCGCACCGTCACGATCTCGAGCGCCGCCAAGATGTTCAATGTCACCGGCTGGAAGATCGGCTGGGCGTGTGGCCCGGCCGATCTCATCGCAGGGGTGCGGGCGGCCAAGCAATACCTCTCCTATGTCGGCGGCGCGCCGTTCCAGCCCGCGGTCGCGCACGCGCTCGACAACGAGGGCGAGTGGGTGACCGCGCTACGGGAGTCTTTGCAGGACAAGCGGAACCGTCTTGGCACGGCGCTGGACGATCTCGGCTTCGAGGTACACGACAGCTTCGGCACGTACTTCCTGTGCGCCGATCCGCGTCCGCTCGGCTTCAGCGACAGCGCCGCGTTCTGCGCCGAGCTACCGCATCGCGCGGGGGTGGCCGCAATCCCGATGTCGGCGTTCTGCGATGGAGGTGGCGAGCACGCGGGTGCGTGGAAACATCTGGTGCGCTTCGCCTTCTGCAAACGCGACGACACGCTGGACGAGGCGATCCGCCGCCTCGGCGTGCTGCGCGGTTAGAGCTGTGCGGCGATCGTCCAAATGGCTTCCCGCTGTGCGGGATCGATGCCGTCGACGGCGCTGAGCACGACGTCTGTCGCGCCTGCCTCGAGGTAGTTCTTGAGCTGCCGGGTCACCGCTTCCGCCGGCCCGACGGCGGCGACGTCAACCGCGCTGTCGACACCCTCGCGCTCCAAAACCCGGCGATACGACGGGATCTGCTCGTAGAAGCTCAGGTGTTCGGCGGCCCGCCGCCGTCCCGCACCAGCATCGTCGGACACCACCACGGGCACCGCGGCGACGATCTTCGGGGCCGGCCGCCCGGCGTCGGCAGCCGCTCGCACCACGGTGGGCGCGATGAAATCCGCGATGGTGCGCGGACCGGCCAGATACGGGAGCGTGCCGTCGGCCAGCTCGCCGGTCACCTGCAAGGCCTTCGGGCCCATGGCGGCAACGTAGAGCGGAACGGGCGTGCCGCCCGGAACCTGAACCGGCCATTCGGGATTGGCCGTGAACTCTTCGCCGTGGAAGTCGGCGACGCCGGAGTCGAAGATCGACCGCAGCACGGTCAGATGCTCACGCAGCCGAGCGATGGTGTGGGGCCACGCGGTGCCGAACGCCCGGCGCTCGACTTCGTGCGCCCCGAGTCCCAAACCGAGTGTGAACCTGCCATGCGCAGCTGCCTGCGCCGTCTGCGCCTGCGACGCGACGATCAGGGGATGACGAGGGTTGAACGGCACGACGAATGTACCGACGCCCAACCCCGGCACCGCCGCACCGATGACCCCGGCCACGCCGATCGCGTCGTAATCGAACCGCTGTGGAAGCCAGACCTGTCGGACTCCGAGATCGTGCGCCCGTCGCGCTTGAGCGATGAGGTCGTCGACGATGTTGTCGGCGTTCGGGTTTGCGAAGAGCACGATTCCGGTGGCCATGTCAGACGCAACCGGCACTCGGCCGAGAGTTATTCCGTCCTACTTCGCCCGATCAGAAGCGTTGTCATCGGCCATCACCCGGCGCCGCAGGTTCTCGGTCGCGACGTCGAGCACCATCTTCTTGGCGCGACGCAACAGGAACTCCGGAATCGGTGCCGCGAGGTCGATGATGATGTCGAAGCGGACGCGGGTGCGGTCCTCGCCGATCGGGGTGAGGTTGTACTCGCCGTGCTGTCCGCGCTGCTGCATCGTCGCCTTGGCGTCCCAGACCACCCAGTCATCACCCCAGTGATATTCGAGCAGCTCCTTGTCGGTCACACCCATGATTTTGAAGGTTGCCTTGACGTGGTGCGGGCGGCCGTCGGGATGACGATCGAGCACCTCGGCGCGTTTGTGCACGGGCGACCACGTGGGCACGGCGTCGATGTCGGCGAGTGCATCCATGATCACGTCTTTGGGCGCCTCGAAGACCACTTCCCTCGATGCCTGCACGGCCATGCGGCAAATCGTAGCTAACTCGACTGCCTAGTGCATAGCCCTTTCCAGCAAATACTTATTACCAATCAATATCGATTAGCGAAGTCGCAGCTTGCGGCGGTGCGCCGATGGGTCCGGCCGGGGTCCTGGAGAACCGTGGTGCCGGTGCCGCCTGGTCGACACCGTTGGCCTGCACCAGTGTTGACCGTGCTCGCAGGTGCTCGCTCTGCACGGACTCACTCCAGGTCAACACCGGCGTGACGCACGCGTCGGTGCCCGCGAAGATCGCGGTCCACTCGTCGCGGGTCTTGCGCGCAAACCGCTCGGCGAACAATTCGCGCATTTCCGGGAACGCCTCGCGGTCCATTTGCGGTGGGAGTTCGTCGGCGTCGAGACCGAGCCCGGCAACCAGTTGCGCGTAGAACTGCGGTTCGATTGCGCCGACGGCCATGTACTTGCCGTCGGCGGTCTCATACGTGCGGTAGAACGGTGCGCTGCCGTCGAGCAGGAACGACTCGCGTTCGTCGCGCAGCGTGCCCGTCGACTTCATTGTCCACGCGATCTGCGCCAGCACGGATACGCCGTCGACCATCGCCGCGTCGATCACCTGACCCTGTCCGGAGCGTTCCCGTTCGTACAGCGCGGCCACGATGCCCAGCAGCACGAACATCGAGCCACCACCGAAGTCGGCGACCAGATTCAGCGGCACCACCGGCGGCCGGTCGCGGATCCGATGGCCGACAGCGCGCCGGTATGCGAGAGGTAGTTGATGTCGTGGCCCACGGTCTGCGCCAGTGGGCCATGCTGGCCCCAGCCGGTGATGCGGGCGAAGATCAGTCGCGGGTTCACCGCCGCGCAGTCGTCGGGCCCGATGCCGAGTCGTTCGCACGTGCCGGGCCGGAACGCGTCGATCAGAACGTCGGCCTTGGCGATGAGCCCGAACAGCGCGGCGGGCTCCCTCTTCAGATCGAGGTCGACGACGCGCTTACCGCGGTGTAGCAGGTCGATGTTCTCCGGCGGCATCTGCAGGCCGCCGGGTCGGCGCACGCGAACCACGTCGGCGCCGAGATCGGCCAGCACCATCCCGGCGTGAGGTCCGGGGCCGATACCGCCGAGCTCGATGACCTTCACCCCCGCGAGGGGTCCCGCTGTAGCCATGAGTCGCACACTAGTCAGATGGCCGAGACACAGGACCCGACCGAAGCGACCTCCGGCGAGAGCACGCTGACCGTCTTGATCGCGTTCGGCGCCAACCTCGCCGTCGCCGTCGCCAAGACCGTGGCCGCCGTGATCACGGGGTCGGCGTCGATGACCGCCGAAGCCGCGCACTCGTGGGCCGACTCGGGCAACCAGGGCCTGCTCGCCGTCGCGAACCGCCGCAGCCGGCGACCGCCGGACGCCGAACGGCCGTTCGGCTACGGCCGGGAGGCATACGTGTGGTCGTTGTTGGCCGCGGTGGGGTTGTTCGTCGTCGGTGGTTCCCTGTCGGTGTGGCACGGCGTCACCGAACTGCGGCACGGGGAGTCGGGACCCGAGAACTACCTGGTCGCCTACATCGTGCTGGCGGTCGCATTCGCCCTGGAATCGGTCTCGCTCATTCAGGCGGTGCGACAGCTGCGGGCCGAGGCGCATCGCTATGACAAGGACCTTCTCGACCACGTTCTCGACACGTCGGATCCGACGACGCGGGCGGTGTTCGCCGAGGATGCAGCGGCACTGATCGGAATCCTCATCGCCGCAGCGGGAATCGGGTTGCATCAGCTGACGGGTGACGCCGCGTGGGATGCGATCGGGTCGATCCTGGTCGGGTTGCTGCTGGGCGTGATCGCGCTGATCCTGATCGACCGCAACCGGCGTTTCCTGGTCGGCGAGCCGGCGAGTCCGCGGGTGCGAGAGGCCGCGATCGATAGGATCCGAGGGTTACCCGATGTGGCCGCGGTGCGGTTCGTGCGCTTGGTCTTCGTCGGTCCGAAGCAGCTGTTCCTGGTGGCCAGCGTCGACCTTCGAGGCGACGCGGTCGAGTCGCGGGTCGCCGAGACGCTGCGGCGGTTGGAGACGCAACTGCAGGCCGACCCCTACATCGTGGACGCCGTGCTGACGATCGCCGAACCCGACGAACTCGATCAGCAGTCTATTGACGGCCCTTGACCTGCTTCACCCGTTTGCGCAGCCCGTCGGTAGCGGTCTCCATCAATCCCTTGGCGCCCTTCTTGATCAGGAAGCCGGGCAGCGGCACCAGCGGGTCGACCATCAGCTCGAAATGGACCTTCGTCGAGTCGCCGTCGGGGGTCAACGTGTAGCGACCGCTCTGTGCGCGTTGCTGTTTCGAGCTCTCCAACGTCCAGCTCACCCCGTCGTCGTGCACGGTGTAGTTGAGCACCTGTTCGTCGGAGACGCCGACGATCTTGACGATCTGACGTGACTTGCTAGGCCGCCCCTCGTCGTCGCGTTCGAGGACCTCGACCTTCTGATGGGCCGACGACCAATCGGTCAGCGACTCGAGGTCGGTCAGCACGTCGAGGATCTCCTGAGGAGTGGCCTCGATGAGGACTTCGCGAGTTTCGGTGACAGCCATGCCGGAGTGATTGCCAGCCCCGCGCGTTCCGAAACGGGTCAGCCGCGCTTGACCTTGTGGACCTGCTTGCGCAGGCCGTCGGTGGCGGCCTCCAGCCCGCCTTTCATGGCGCGTTTCAACACGAAGCCCGGGATCGGTACGGCGGGGTCGACCGTGATCTCGAACCGGACCTTGGTCTTGTCGCCGTCGGGGGTGAGCGTGTACGACGCGCTCTGGGTTTTGAGCTGACTGGATTCGATCAGCGTCCAGCCGGCCGTGTTGTCACCCCAGGTGTACTGCACGACCTGCTCGTCGGTGATGCCCATGGTCTTCAACTTCAGCCGCACGCGGCCGGGCCGGCCGTTGGCGTCCCTGTCGAGTACCTCGGCCCCCTGGTGCTGGGGCGACCAATCCGGCGCCGATTCGACGTCGGCGATGACGTCGAGGATCTCGGCCGGGCTCGCGTCGATCACGACCTCGCGGGAATCGCTGGTAGCCATGGCGCGACCCTAGCCCCGTTACGGTTGTCCGCATGGAGCTTTGGGAGCTTTGCGCTCGGGAACGCGTAAGGGACACCCTCGCGCAGTACAACTGGTCGGGTGACGCGATGCGCCTTCCCGAACTCGCCGCCGCGTTCTGTGACGACGGGGTCCTCGAGGTACGGGGAACCGAGCCGGTGCGGGGCCGTGCGGCGATCGTCGGCTATCTGGGCGGTGCCGTCGCAGCGCCGAACGCGGCCGCATCCAAGTCCAACGTCAAGCGCATCGTGCGCCACAACGTGACCAACATCCGGTTCACCGAGGTGACGCCCGACGAGGCGCGGGTCTCCTGCTACTTCACGGTGTTCACCGAGATCGGCCTCGACCACTACGGCCGCTACCGCGATGTGTTCGCGCGGGTCGGCGACGAGTGGCTGATTCGGCACCGGTTCGTCTCCACCGATTGGAGCGCGCGGAATTCGACGATGGCCCGCTAGCCCGGCGGCACCAGCATCGACTGCCACGTCTTGTTCTGCGGAGGCGCGAGGTCGGCCTGCGTATAGAGACGGCCGTCGGGGCCGATGTACTCGCCGGTCGAGGGGTCATAGGGCACCGCCGCGATCGGCGCAGGCGCACGCGGGTCCTGTCCGGGCGCGTACTGCGGGACACCCTGACCGCTGAGCGTCGCGTTGGGATCGCCCTTCCAGCTGTAGCCCTCGTTGAGCGGGACGTACTGCTCGTCGCTCTCGCACATCTCGATCGTCGGGGCCCGCTTACCCGAAACCGTCTCACACGGGATGTTGCGCACACCGCGGACATTGAGGTCGGAATCCTGCGGTACGCGGCAGTAGAGGTCGCCCGCCGGGCGCTCCGGGGCGTCTTGCTCGGACGGCGATCGTTGTTGGCGCACCGGCAGGAAGCCGGTGTTGCACGGCGGCGGCAGGTTCAGGTTGAGGTTGAAGTCGAGATAGATGCCCTTGTAGTCCTGTTTGGTATTGGCGTTCGGGAGGATGATCGCCGACATGACCGCGGTGCCTTGCGGAAACAAGACCAGCAGTTGCTCGATGTCGTTGCGGTAGGCGATCGCGATGTCGCCCAGGCTCACCATGTTGGCCAGCAGCAAGGGCAATGGGGATGCGATGCGGTCGAACACCGCGCGGCCCTCCTCCAGCGTGGGTCCGCCCAACTCGAGCAGACCCGCGAACGCCACATCCTGCGCCTTCAACTGTCCCGTGATCGACGCCATCCGACTGGCCCATACCTGGATCGAATCCGCGGTCCGCACTTGCGAATCGAGAACTGGTGGCGACTGGTCGATCAGGGTGGTGATGGGGCCGACGGTCTTGCCGGCGTCGATCGCCAACGCGGTCGATCCGTCGACGATGCGTGACAGCTCCGGCCCCAGGCCCGCGACCGCGGTGGCCGCCTCGTCGACGACCGTGCGCAGATTGTCCTGTGGAATCGCCTGCAGCGCAGTGTTGGTGGCATCGAGCAGGTTGGCGATGTCCGGTGGAACCCGCACCCGCCCCGAGGGGATCACGCTTCCGTCGCGCAGCGCGAGGGCCGTCGCGGCGTCGGTGCCCGGGGTCGGTGTCAACTCCACGAACTGCTCGCCGACGGCCGAGCGGCTGTGAACCTCCGCCGAAACGTCGGCGGGCACCTTGGTGGACGAGTCGAGTTTCAGCACCGCCCGGACACCGTCCCGAGTCACGTCCACGGACGTCACGCGGCCGATCTCCGAGCCCCGGTAGGTCACGACCGACGACGGATGCAGACCGCCCGACGACGGCAGGTCGAGCGTCACGTTGTATCGACCGATGCCGAGCAGAGCGGGAACCTTGACGAAGGTGAAAGACATGATGCTGCATGCGATCACCGTGACGGCCGCGAGGATAGCCAGCTGGATCCACGTCGTGCGTGGTAACCGCACCATGTCAGTAGGCTCCCCACCGGTACGGGACCACCAACGGGTTGCCCGCGGTATACGGGCTGGGCTTCTGGCCGATCGTGCGGCCCCACTGAAGTTCGAGTTCGGTGAGGTCACCCTCCCACCTGGTTCCGGTGAACACGCCGGCGTCGATGCGGCTCAGGGTCAGGTCGATGACGAGCGTGATGTTGGCGAAGTCGCCGCGAAACCAGTTCGGGACGGTGCTTTTCACCCATGGATAGGTGGACAGAAAGTCCAGGCCCCTGGTCAGCGCCGGGCCGGCGTCGGCAAGTTCCCGCAGGACGGGGGCGATGCTGCGCAGGTTCCCGACCAGCGACTCCCTGGTCTGCTTGACCGTCGAGGTTGTGATCGCGCTGAACTGACCGAGCGCGTCGATCGCGTTGGCCAGTTTCTCGCGCGAAGCCGCCAGCACCGCAATGGCTTGCGGAATGGTGATCAGCGCCTTGTCGACAGCCTCGTTCTTCGCCGCGACCTGCCCCGCCAGCGCATTGAGGTTCTCGGTGGCCGTGATGATGTCGTCGGTCTGCTCGTTGAGTCGGCCGATGAAGATGTCGAGTTGGGTCAGCAAGCTGCGCATCTCGCTTTCCCGGCCCGCGAGTGCCCGGGCGAACGTCTGGTTGATCTCCTGCAACTGGCCGAGTCCGCCACCGTTGAGCAGGACCGAAACGGCGGCCAGCGTCTGCTCGGTCGTCGGGTATGTAGCGGCCGACGACAGCGATATCACCGAGCCGTCCTTGAGCTCGCCGCGCGGCGGCTCATCGGTCGGTGGGGCCAGCTCGATGTGCATCGAACCCAGCAGGCTGGTGGTGCCGACCTTGGCGGTGCTGTTCGCCGGTAGGTGGACATCGCCGTCGATGCGCATGGTCACCAGCGCATGCCAGTCCTGGACCTCGATCCTGGTCACATTGCCGACGTTGACGTCGGCCACCCGCACCCGCGTGTTCTGTTGAATGACAACGACATCGGGTAATTGCGCCTGGATGGTGTAGGAACCGGGGCCACCCCCCTCCGTTCCCGGCAACGGCAGCGAGTTCAGCCCCCGCCACGCCAACCGATCCGAGCCTGGGCCTGCCCGGCATGATGATTCCGCCGGACGGGACGCCGTGAGGCACGCACGGGCCGCGGTATCGACGCTGCTGTGTGTGTTCGTGTTGGCGGGCTGCGGGTGGCGGCGGCAGCCTGCAGCGGCGGTAGATTGGGGTCGAGCCGGTCTTCGCTGTAGGTGATCTCGTTGGGGCGCGCCGAGGCCCCGACGAACGGATTGACGCCCAGCGGGGGGAAGTTGTACTGACGATTCTTGATGATCGGCGCCAGATACTGCATGCACAGCTTCGCCGAGTGTTCGAATCCCTGACGAGCCGCCGCTTCGATTGCGCTGCAGATGAATTGGACGGTGTTGGCGAAGTTGACCGGGGCGAGGATGCCGGTCACCGAACTCTGGGCCGGTTGATAGATGTTCATGAAGTTTTGGAAGACCGTCGGCGTGATGTGCAACACCTGCTTGACGTCCTGTCGGCTGTCGTTGAGGGCGGTGGTGATCGAGGCGAGGCGGTCGAACGTCACGCCGAGCCCTTCGCGGTTCTCGGCGACGAATCCCCGCAGATCCGCCACCGCCGCGTCGAGTCCCTTGGTCGCGTCGGCGACCTCGTCGGGGGTATTGGACAGCACGGTGGTGATGTCGGCGAGGTTGGTGTTGAACTGTGCGAGCAGATCACTGCTCGACGAGAGCGCCGACACCAACAACTGCAGATTGCGCACGGTGCTGAAGATGTCGGTGCTGTGGTCCCCCAGCGCCGACACAGCTTGCGACAACTTGAGCACGGTGTCGCGCGCGGTGGCGCCGTTGCCTCGCAGGTTGTCCGCTGCGGCGTTGACGAACTCGCCGACGGCGCTGACACCGCCCGGCGTCGTGGGCTGCAGTGACTCGGTGAGCTTCTCCAGCTGTTGACGGAAGTCGTCCCACTCGACGGGCACGGCGGTCCGGGTTTGCGGAATGGTCGCTCCCGCGGCAAGTCTCGGTCCTCCGTCGTAGGCGGGGACCAGCTGGATGGCCCGCGCGCTGACCAAGGAGGGCGACAGGATCGCGGCACGGGCGTCGGCGGGCACCGGGTATTTATTGTCGACCGAGAACGTGACCTTGGTGCGGTCCGGCTCCGGGTCGATCGCCTCGACCGTACCGACTTCGACGCCGAGGATGCGGACCTCGTCGCCGGTGTAGAGGCCGTTCGCGTTGGCGAAGTAAGCGATGAAGGTGTCCCTTGCCACCCGATCCCACCACGGGGTGGCCACTACCGTGACCGCAACGACGAGCACCACGGAAAGCACTGCCGCGGTTGCGATCCGGATGGCGCGCAGCGCGCCCGGCTGCATCGTCATCAGCCCGCGCCCTGTTCGGGTACCGGCGGACCGACCGTCGGCGCAGGAAGTTCACCGGGCGCGGGACCCGCGGCGGGCGGGCCGGGTGGTGGTCCGCCGGGCGGCGGTGCGGGCAGCGGCTCCCGATACGGGTAGCGCCCCGGAAACTGGGCGGGCAGGTTCGGGTCCTGATTTCCGGTGATCGCGTCCGGCACCGTCATCCGAGGGTCGCCTCCCTGGCCGGTCCGGGGGAACGGCGCCGGTAGCGCCGGCGTGCCGGGTTGCCCGGCGCCGGGGTCGACGAGCTCCGACGGCAACAACACGTTCGGGTCCAGCCCGAGGTCGGAGAACGCGGCATCGATGAACGGCTGGGCGAATTGGCCGGGTGCGAGGTTGACCACTGATGCCTTGAAGAATGGTCCGGCGCCGAGCACTTCGCCGAACGACATCGCATACCTGCGCAACAGATAGAGCACGCGCCGCAGTTCGGCCTTGCGGTTGTCCAGGATCGTCAGGACACCGTTGAGTTTATCGACCGCGGGCTTGAGCTGCGAGCGGTTGTCGTCCACGAGGCCCGAGAGCTGTTGGGACACAGCGGTGATGTTGGTCATCAACGCGTCGACCGAGTCGCGTTGGGACAAAACCTCGTGCAGCAGTGCATTGGCGTTGACAGCCAGGCCGGCGATCTGGTCGCTGCGTTTGCCGAGCACGGCGGTCACCTTGTTGGCGTCGGCCAGTAGGTGTCGCAACTGCGCGTCGCGGGTGTTGAGCGTGTCGGAGAATTGGGCGACACCCTCGAGCGCCGCCCTCAGCTCGGGCGGGGTGTCGGAGAACGTGTCGGCCAGCGTGGTCAGCGCCGAGGACAGCTGGGTGGTGTCCAGCGCGCTGATGGTCGTCGTGAGATCGCCGAGCGCCGTTGGCAGGTCGTAGGGGGACGTGGTGCGGTCGAGGGGAATGACGCCGGACAGCTCGCCATCCCCGCGGGGGGTGATCTCCAGCATCTTGTTGCCGAGCACGGTCTCGGTCTTGATGGCTGCCTCGGTCCGGTCGCCCAGCTCGACGCCGGTGCGCACCGTGAAGTCCACCACGACCTTGGTGCCCTCCAGCCGGACGCCGGAGACTCTGCCGACCGAAAGGCCCGAGACGCGCACGTCGCTGCCGGGCTTGATGCCACCGGCCTCCGCGAAGTAGGCGGCGTAGTCCGAAGTGCCATTGACGAGGGGGATCCGGTCGTAGAAGAAGGCGGCGACCACCATGGCGACGACGACGGAGATGCCGACCGAACCGACGGCCAGCCTGTTGCGTTCGGCGAGTGGCTTGAATCTTGGACGCCGCAATACGATTCGACTCATTTGGCCTCACACCGTCCGGTACTTTGTCCGACGAGCTTGACGAACACCGGTTCGCCGCCCTTTCCGTTGACCTTCAAGATCGCGTCGCACAGGTAGAAGCCGAAGTAGTCGCCGTAGAGACCCTGTCTCGCGAGGACCTGGTAGGCGTCCGGTAGGGTCTTGAGTAAGTCGTCGAAGTATTCGTGGTCGGAAAGTACCTGCGCGGCGAACCGGTCGGCCTCGGTGACGGTGTCCTTGATCGGCTGCCGGGCCTCGGTCAGCAGGTCGGCCACCGTCCCGGCCGCGGCGTTGATGTAGGCCGTCCCGGTTGTGATGTCGGCCTTGCGCGAAGCGAGCCCCTCGGCGAGCTGCGAGAGTTTGTCCAGCCCTGCGGAGAACTGGTCGTCGCGGGCCGCGAACGTACCGAGCACGGTGTTCAGGTTGTCGATGACTTGACCGATGAGCTCGTCGCGGCCGGCCAGTGTCGACGTCAGCGTCGAGGTGTGCGCCAACACCGACGCGATCGTGCCGCCTTGGCCCTGGAACACCCGGAGCAGCTCGCCGGACAGCGCGTTGACCTGATCGGGATCCAACGCACGGAACAACGGCCGGAAGCCTCCGAGCAGTGCATCGATGTCCAGTGCGGGTGAGGTGCGCGCGAGCGGAATCGTTTGGCCGGGGTGGAGTTTGCGCACCGAGCCGACACCCTGCTCGAGCGAAAGGTACCGGTCGCCGATCAGGTTCTCGTAGCGCACCGCGGCCTTGGTGCCCTCGGTCAGTGTGAGCCCCTTGTCGATCGCGAACTCGACGGTGACCGTGCCGTCCTTGTGCAGGGTCATCTTTTTGACCTTGCCGACCTCGACCCCCGCGATGCGCACGAAGTTGCCGCCTTTGAGCCCGGACACATTGGTGAACGCCGCGCTGTAGGTGGCCCGTGAATCGAAGCGGAACTGACCGAAGACCGTCGTCAGGACGAACATGAACGCGAGGCACATCGCCGTGAACAACACCACCCGCGTGAGCACCTGCCCGGTTCGTCTGCGCCTCATGGCTGTCCCCCCGGAGGAGGGGCCGCGGGCACCGGTGGACCGGCAGGCGGATAGAGCAACGGCGACCCGTCGGGCGCGAAATGCGGTGCTCCGTAGGGCGGTTCGCCCGGGTAAGCCGGAAGCGGGCCCGGTGCCGGTCCCCCGGGATAGCGGATCCGCGGCGGTTCGGGAATCGCCTTGGTCACCGGGAAGTAGTTGGCGAAACCCGGGAATCCGATTCCGGGATTGGGCCGTACGTCCAGACCCGTGCCGAATCCGGTATCGGTGACGAGATATTTCACCGGGTAGTTCTTGCCGACGTCGGGCAGGGAACCGCAGCTCGGTTTGCCGCCGGGTCCACCTTTGGCGTTGACCCGGGGAAGGTGGTCCGGATAGCGGTAGGGGTCATCGCCCGCGAGGAGCGCGGCGTCCATGATCACCGACTTCCCGTTGCCGCCCAATGCGTCTCGTCCGCCGTTCTCGAGGAACCATTGGGCGCCCATGAACAGGCAGGTGTACGTCGGCGAGTACTTCTCGAGCAGGGCGGTGGTCGGGGCCATGACGTTGACGGCCCGGACCAGGGCGGGCTCGTTCGCACCGACCGTGTCGATGCCGGATCGGGAGAATCCGACGGCCGACAACAGCAACTGGTCCAGCGCGTCCGCGCGCGACGAGATCGTGGCGCTGGTGGTGGTGAAGGAATCGAGGATGGACAGGATGTCCTGTGCGGCGTCGGAATACGCCCGAGCCGTCTTCCCGAACAGCTGCCAGTCCTGCCGGACCGTGTCCATCCGCGGGTTCACCGCCAGCAGGACGTTGTTGGAGTCGCTGACAGCCTGTCCGATGACGTCGCCCTTACCCCGCAGGGATTCGGCCACCGCGAGCAGCACCGCGTTCAGCTTGGCCGGATCGATGGACTGCACCACCGATTGCAGGTTCTCGAACACCGTGTTGACCTCGACGGTGACGTTGCGCGAGCGCAGAACCGAACCCGGCTTCAGGGGATCGGTGCTCGCATCGGAAGGGATGGAGAGCTCGACGTACTTCGCGCCGAACGCGGTGCTGGCCTTGATCTGCGCTTCGACGTTGCTCGGCAGCAAGGCGAACGGGCCGGGGTCGATCTTGAGAGCCAGCCTCGAGGCGTCACTATCCGACATGGTCTCGACGCCAATTGTGCGAACCTCGCCGATCTGAACACCGCGCAGTTTTACCTTCGCGCCGTCCTCCATCACCAGGCCGGCCCGGTCGGAGATCAAAGTCAGCGGCACCGATCGACGCAACGAGCCGGAGAACAACAGGGCGGTCATCGCGATCAGGGCCGCGGCAACGAGGAACAGCACGGGCGCCCACCAGATCGGGTCGACCTCGCCGCGGCGTGATGAATTGATCCTGCTGTCGCTCATGGCATCACCCAGACAGGTGGAAGTTGCCGGACTGCCCGTACACCGACAGCGTGATGGTCAGCAGGATGAAGACACCGGCGGTGATCGACATGCGCACCGCGCGGCCGACGGCCTCACCGACCCCGGCCGGTCCGCCGGTCACGGTGTAGCCGTAGTAGGTGTGGACGGCCATGACCGCTGCCGCCATCGTCACCGCCTCGACGAAGGACCACAGCAAATCGGTCGGATGCAGGAACGTCGAGAAGTAATGGTCGTATACCCCCGCGGACTGGCCGTAGATCACGGTCGTTCCAAAGCGGGTGGCCAGGAACGACATCAGCACGGCGACGGTGTAGATGGGGATGACCGCGACCACGCCGGCGACGATGCGGGTGGAGGCCAGATACGTGATGACCCGGATGCCCATCACCTCGAGGGCGTCGATCTCTTCGTTGATCCGCATGGCGCCGATCTGGGCGGTGGCTCCCGCCCCGATGGTCGCGGCAAGCGCCACTCCCGCCGTCGCGGGCGCAATGAACCGGACGTTGAGAAAGGCGCCCAGAAATCCGGTGAGGGCTTCGATGCCAACGTTGGACAGCGTGTTGTAACCCTGAACCGCGATCAGCGCTCCCGTGGACAGGGTGAGGAACCCGATGATGACCACCGTGCCGCCGATGACGGCGAGCGCGCCGGTTCCGATCCCCATGCCGGCAATCTGGCGCAGCACCATGGTCGGATAACGCCGTATGGAGTCGGGGGTCGACGCCAGCGCCTGGCCGTAGAACGCGGTCTGCTCCCCGAGCCTGCGCGCGGTGTCGACGACCCTGGTGAGTGAATTGGTCACGGCCTCGGTCGTCCTCGCCGCCGGCGGCCCGCTCACGACCTCGCTCACGGCGCGACCTTCACACCGAATGCAGTGGCCAGGATGTTGATCAAGAACAGCGCCATGAACGCGAAGACGACGGTCTCGTTGACCGCGGTGCCGACCGCCGTCGGTCCGCCGCCGACGTGCAGACCCTTGTAGCAGGCGATGAGGCCCGCCGAGAGGCCGAACAGCAGCGCCTTGACGAGCGAGACGATCACCTGCGGCAGGCCGGTCAACAACGTCATTCCCGCGACGAACGCACCGGGAGTGACGTGCTGAATGAAGACCACAAAGAAGTAACTACCTATCAGACCCACGACCGCCACCACCGAATACAGCATCAGCGCAACAAATGTCGCGGCGATGACGCGCGGAACCACCAGCGCCTGAACGGGATTGACGCCGATCACCTTCATCGCGTCGATCTCCTCCCGGATGGTCCTGGCGCCCAGATCGGCGCACATGGCGGTGGATCCGGCACCGGACACGACGATCGCCGTGACAACCGGACCCACCTGGGTCACCGACGCCAGCGCAGCGCCGGCCCCGGAGAGGTCACCCGCCCCGACCTCGATCAGCACGATGTTGAGGGTGAACACGATCAACACCGTGTAGGGGATCGACAGCACGAGGGTGGGCACGATCGACACCCGCGCGACGAACCAGATCTGGTCGATCAACTCACGCCAGGCGAACGGCGTGCGAAACATCGCCGCGAATGTCTCGCCCGCCAGCACCACGAAGTCGCCCATGGCGACGGCTGGCCTGGACCAGGCCGGCCCCGTCATGATCGGCGACCGACCAACTGCTGCACCGGATCACCTCGTCGGTCGAGAGTCGGGCGCACATGACGACGGGAGCGGCATCATCGCCGCGCGCGAGCGCTCCGGTACACATTTCATGTCGCCATCCCCGTCGTCGTCAGACTGCGCGGGACGCTAAGAGACGGTGTGTTAGCTGTCAACGGGGGTGGGCGGGCAAACTTACTCGTCAACATGCAGGATTCGCTGGTCGCACCAATGGCTTTGGTTTCCTTCATCGAGATCGGATCTAGCTGAGTCTTTGTCTTGCCAGCGAGATTCGCCGCGATCGGTAGGCTCACCGGCTGTGGACACTGCAGTGGACCCGTCGGTGCCGCCCAGTGGTACCGGATGCGCTGAATGCGACGCAGTGAACGGGTGGTGGGTCCATCTGCGCCGATGCGCGGCATGCGGTCATATCGGGTGCTGCGACGACTCCTTGGCGCGCCATGCGTCGGCACACTGGCGCGAAACCGGCCATCCGATCATCCGGTCGTTCGAACCGGGTGAGGACTGGTTCTGGAATTACGCCACGAGCGAGTACTACGACGGCCCGCCGCTCGCCCCGCCCCAGTCCCGTCCCGAGGGCCAGACCGCGCCCGGCCCGCGCGGCAGGGTCCCCGTCGATTGGATGGCCCAGCTGCGGGGGCGCCGCGACTGAATTTGATGTCCAGCGGGTATCCAGCCGCTGTGAGTGACGACAAGAAGGACAATCCCGGCACCGCCGGTACCGACGCGGGGCCCGCGAACGCCGACGACGACGTGCAGAGCGACCCCGCCAGGGGCACCGACGACTCCGAACAGGAAGGCGTGGACTGGTCGGATGAGGGAGGCGCGACCCCGAGCGGCCCCGCCGACACCGGGGATCCCACGCAGTAATTCAGCGCAGGGAGTGCGCCAACTCCCGTAGTGTCTGCGCAGCAGTGTATTTCGGCTCCCAGCCGAGCTGAGTCTTTGCCTTGGTGGTGTCCATGACCACCGAGGTGCGGCCGACGTGCAACCACTCGAGCGCCGACGGGACGAACGGCAACCGGGCGACGACTTCCGACGCCACGGTCGCCGCGACCTTTGGCACGCGCACGCCTCGGGCGCCGAGTTCGCGGGCCACGTCCGACAGCGAAATCAGCCCGTCGCCGGCGATGTTGAACGCACCCGGCGGCGCCGATGTTGTCACAGCCAACGCGATCGCGGTCGCCACGTCGTCGTGATGGACCAACTGCAACGGGATGCCGGGATCCGGAACGGGTGTCTTCAACAGCGGGACGGCGTCGGAGAGACGCTTGACCGGTCCGGGCAGCCGGGTCCACGGCATGTTGTCGGCCAGTGCGGGCGCCTTCGGGCCCGCGACGATGCAGGGCCGCAGCACGTATACCTCGAGCGACGAGCCCCCCACGATGTCGGCAAGCGCCGCCTCGCACTCGGCCTTCTGCTCGGAGTAGTAGTGCTCGGGCGAGCCCCGCGGTGGCACGTCCTCGGTGATCGGAACCGGATTGTCGGAGTGATATCCATAGGCGGCGACCGATGACGTGTACACCAGCCGCCGCGGGCGCTCCGCGGCCACCGTCGCCTCGAAGACATTGCGGGTGCCCGCCAGGTTGATGCGCGCGCTCTCCTCCCGCGAGCCCATGATGATGAAGGCCAGGTGGACCACGACGTCGGCGCGCCCGACCAGCGCGTCGACGGCCTCACGGTCGAGGATGTCGCCCTGCAGGTACGTCGTTTTCGTCCAGCCGTGCTCGGCCGGGTCGAACGGCCGCCGCGCCATCCCGAGGATCTCGTCGACCTCGGCGACGTCCTCGAGTGCCTGCACCGCCGACTTGCCGATCTCGCCCGTCGGCCCTGTCACCGCCACCGTGATTCCCATGCCCGCCGCATTCCCGGTGCGAGGGGTGGGGAAACGGATTCAGGACATGTCGGACAGCGCCTGCTTGGCCGCGTTGTAACCGGGGATGAACGTGATGCCGGGCCCGCCATGGCAGCCGGCGCTGGCCAGGTACAGGCCGTCGATCGGAATCGGTTGATCGACATAGCCTTTGGGCCCGGGTCGGTTCGGACCTATCTGGTCGGGGTGGATCAATCCGTGGCAGTAGTCGCCGCCGGGCGCTCCGAACATCGTGCCCATGTGTTTGGGCGTGAAGGTGGTGTGGCGCAGGATGAGGCTTTCGAAGTTGGGCGCCAGCCGGGTGATCTTCTCGATGACCCGCTTGCCCATCTCGGCTTTCATCTCGCCGTAGCCCTGCTCGCCCTCCTCGATGGGAAACCACAGTGAGAACGCCGACGCCGCGTGCTTACCGGGCGGCGCCAGGCCCGGATCGTTGACCGAAGGGATCTGCAGGGCGATCGACGGATCGGTGGGCACGATCCCGCGCCGGGCGTCCTTCCACTGTTGTTGGAGTTCCTCGGGCGTGCTGAAGATGCCGATGTTGGACTGCATTGCGGGGTCGTTGAGCAGTTCGTAAGGCGCTGCGAACTCGGGGACTCCGTCGAGCGCGAAGTGCATCTGCAAATAGCTGCCCCGGTGGTCCATGCGCGAGAAGCGATCCCGCACATCGGCGGGCACCGCGTTGGAGTCGACGAGACCGTTGACTGTGAGGTCGGGCGCGACGCCGGAGACGACGATCGGGGCCGACAGCGAGGTGCCGTCCTCGAGCCGCACGCCGGTCACTCGGCCGTCCGCGACCGTCACCTCGACGACCTTGCTCCGCAACCGCAGTTCGCCACCGTTCGCGGTGAAGCCGTCGCACAGATGCGATGTGAGGGCTCCGATACCTCCGCGCAGTTTCTTGACCAGCAACGCGTTCTCGTCGGGAACAGCGAACCCGTACGCCAGAGCGGCGGCCGTGCCCGGGGTGGCCGGTCCGCGGTAGGTGGTGTTGCAGGCCAGCAGCGATAGCATGCCGCGCAGCGCGCCGTTCTTCTCCTTGTCCGGCAGAAAGCGGTCGAGCACATCGGTGACCGATCCGAACAGTAGGTCGGTGATGGCCGAGCGTTCGAATTCGTTTGTCGCGCAGGCATACATCTCGTCGAGCGTCTTGGGCGGCCGGCCGGCGTCGAAACGGCCCAACGCGCGCGTGGGCGCCTGGCACCACGCCATCAGGCCGGCCATGCCATTGACTGCTTCGGCGCCGTGCACCTCGTTGATGTGGGTCAGCAGTTTCACCGGATCGGTGTAGTAGACCAAGGGTTCGTCGCCCACGCCGCGCAGCGACACCGACATCACGTCGAGGTCCACGGTCGGCAGGGTGTCGAGCCCGAGTTCTCGGCTGACCACCGCCGAGGTGGGGATCTGCACCGAGCCGGCGATCTCGAACTGGAACCCGTCGAACAGCTCGACGGTGGAGGCCATGCCCCCGGCATAGAGCTTCGTGTCCAGACATAGGGTGCGCAGGCCTGCCTTCTGCAACAGCGTGGCCGCCGTCAACCCGTTGTGCCCGGCACCGATCACGATGGCGTCGAAGTCAGTCATTCGCTGAGGCTGGCATGGGCGGAAAGTTTTGTCAATAATGACAAAACTCAGCCGGTGATGCCACCGGACAACGCGCGCAGAGCCTCTCCGGTGAGCCGCGACAACTCCGGAAGTGAGCGCTCGTTACCGAGCATCCAGACCTCCATCGCCCCGAATACGGCGGCGGCGATACACCGGGCGGTGACCGTGATCCGCATTCGCTCGTCGATGGCGGCGTTCGAAGCAAGGCCCTCGGCGAGATGGTCCGCGATCGCCTCGGCGAAGTCGGCCTCGACCTGGCGCATGTGCCGCACCACCCGGCCGGGTTCGAGTTCCTGCGCCCGCAGTGCCGCGGTCTGCGCGACGGCCCAGTCGTCATACGGGCGGGCCATGATTGCCCCGTGCACCGAGTCGATGATCGACTCGCTCAAATCACGGGCGGCCAGTGCCGAGCGGAACCAGTCCAGCCCGGCGTAATCGGCGAAAAGGAGATCGTGCTTGGACGCGAAGTGGCGGTAGAAGGTGCGCAACGAAACGCCGGCGTCGGCGGCGATCTGCTCGGCCGACGTCTCCTCCACGCCCTGCGCGAGGAACCGTACGACCGCCGCCTTCCGAAGCGCTTCGCGGGTGCGCTCGCTGCGTGCGGTCTGGGCCGGACGGGGCATGTGGTTGAACGTACCTGACATCAGTTGTGTCAATATTGACAAAACTGGGCTCGGTGATGAGAAACTCCGGACATGGTTTCGTTGATCATCCACCTCGTACTCGGGTTCGCCACGCTGGCCGTGATCGTCAAGGCGAACCCCGCGATCTTCGCGCGCTACTCCTCAGGACCCCGAGTCACCAAGCTCGAGTTGTTCTACTACGTTGCGGGCGTCGCGTCGGTCATTCTCGGCTACTACTTCAACAACCAGTTCGTCGCCGAGTACGCCCCGCACGGCGGGTTGCACAACTTCGTCTGGGGGCCGGGCAGTTGGTCGGAGTTCATCGCGCTGGGCTATGACAATCCGGCCGCCAGCTCGGCCAGCCAGGACTACACGATCATGAGCCTGCTGTTGTTCCCCGCTTGGTTGCTCGTGGACGGCCGCAGGCGCGGTGTGAAGCACGCGTGGCTGTATCTGGGCTTCATCCTGTTCGCGAGTTCGGCGTTCGCGTGGGCGTTCTACCTCGCGACGATCGAGCGGCAGCACCGGCATCAGCAGACCCTCGCGGAGGTCAAGTCGCCAGCCTGACAACCCCGGCGGCCGTACAGTGCGTGCATGATCACCGACGCGCTGCGCCAACGCCGACTCGACGTGATCCGTGTGCACATGGACACCGAGGTCACCAAGGAGTTCGACGCCACCCTCGCGACGTTCAAGAACGAGTCCGGCGGACGTCCCCACTACGAGATCATGGCCACCGGCCAAATCTTCGACGGCGACGACGAGGTGATGGCCTACTACCGCAGCACGCGCACCGCGTTCCCGGATCAACGCCACGACAACGTCCGGTTCCACGTCGCCGACGACTCGGTCATCGTCGAATTCGACTTGCTGGGAACCAATCTCGGCGAGTTCTACGGATTGCCCCCCACGGGTAAGGCATTCCGCGTGCCGGTGGCCGCGGTGTTCTTCTTCGACGACGACCGCATCGTCAACGAGCGCATCTACTTCGACTCGGCGAGCCTGGTGTCGCAGATCGGTCGCACGGAGCTACTCACCGGAGGCGCTTCGTGAAGGTGCACCACCTCAACTGCGGGTCGATGCATCCATGGGGGGTGCCCGTCCTCGTCTGCCATGTGCTGCTCATCGAGACCGACAACGGTCTGGTGCTCGTCGACAGCGGGTACGGGTTGGCGGACTGTGACGATCCGGCGAGCCGGACAGGCCCCACCCGTCGCTTCTTCCGGCCGTTCTTCGACCGAGACGAGACCGCGGTCCGCCAGGTGGAGCGGTTGGGTTTTCACCGCGAGGACGTCCGCCACATCGTGGTCACGCATTTCGACGTCGATCACATCGGCGGGCTCTCCGACTTCCCCGATGCCGAAATCCACTGCACCGCAGCAGAAGTGCTCGGCGCGATGCATCCGCCCACGCGGGCCGAACGCTTCCGGTTCCGCTCGGCCCAGTGGGAACACGTACCCAAGATCGTCGAGCACACCCCCGACGGCGAGAAGTGGCGCGGGTTCGCGGCGGCCAAGGAACTGACCGAGGTGTCGCCGGGCATCGCGCTGATATCGCTGCCCGGCCACACCCGCGGACACGCCTGCGTCGCGGTCGACGCGGGGCACCGGTGGCTTCTGCACTGCGGTGACGCCTTCTACCATCCCGACACCATCGGCGGCCCACCCCGGATTCCGCCGGTGCTGAGCGCGTTCGAAAAGGTCGCCGCCTTCGACCGGAAACAGGTGCGCGACAACCATGCTCGGCTCACCGAGTTGTACCGCCGCGGCGATCCCGATTTGTTGCTGTTGTGCGCGCACGATCCGGGACTGCTGAAGTACGCGCAGGAGACCGCTTAGCTGTTGGCGGCGCGCTTGCGCAGAAAGGTCTCCACGCGCTCGAGCGCATCGAAGTAGCGCGACGGTGTGATCCGCGCGAGGGCGTCGAACATGTAGGCGTCCGGTCCGACGAGGATTCGCGCCTTGCCCGCCTCCACACCACGGTGGATGATCTCCGCCGCCTTGTCGGGCTGGGTTCGCGTCATCGCGGCGAACTCCTTGGCCACCTGCTCCTTGGTCGGCCCGCCCGGCTCCTCGCGGAATCGGCCGTTGCGCACGATGTTGGTGTTCACCCCGCCGGGGTGCACGTTGACGGCCGACACACCGGTCCCCCGCAACTCCTGGCGTAGCGAGTCCGTGAACCCGCGCACCGCGAACTTCGCCGAACAGTAAGCGCTTTGGCCGGGCATGCCGACGAGGCCGAAGACGCTGGAGGTGTTGACGATCACGCCCTCGTCCTGTTCGACGAGGATAGGCAGGAACGCCCTGGTGCCGTTCACCACACCATGGAAGTTGATGTTCCACAACCAGTCGTCGTCCTCGACGACGGCGTCGAGGACGGTGGAGCCGAGCGCGACGCCGGCGTTGTTGAACACCGCTCCGATCGGCTGCGGCGCCCACTCGCGCACTTCGGCGGCGAAGTCGCGCTGTGCATCGGCGTCGCTGACGTCGAGCACCCGTAGCAGCGCGGGACCCCGCAGCGACGCCTCGGTCTCCTTGAGCCCCTGTTCGTTGACGTCGGCGATGGCGACTGGGCAGCTGTACGACGAAAGCCGCTGCGCCAGTGCGCGTCCGATACCGGATGCCGCGCCTGTGATGACCGCGGTCCGGCCGCTGATGACTCTGCGCTGCTTGCTCACACTGACTCCTTCGTTGTCGAGCGCTCAGGGGCGATCGCCCGTTGTGTATCACTTGCGTCGCGAGCCCAGGTCCGCCGGAACACGACGGCGCGACCGCCGCGTGCGGGGGCGGTGGCCACCCCGCGTGAGTGCCGACCCTCCCCCGCGGCGGTGGTGGTGCCGAATTCGAACTCTCGCAGCAGGGTTCGCAGCGTCACGTTCATCTCCATGTTCGCGAACGCGGCGCCGATACAGCGGCGAATTCCGCCACCGTAAGGGATCCAGGTGTAGGTGTCGGGGCTCGTCCCCAGGAAGCGGTCGGGGTTGAACGTGTCGGGATCGGTGAAGTGGCGCGGTGACTGATGCGCCATCCCGATGCTGACGATGACGGTGTGCCCCTTCGGGACGACCCACTGTCCCAAGCGCAGCCGTTCGCGGGTCACCCGGATCGTCGCCTCGACGACCGGCCGAACTCGCTGCACCTCCCACACCGTGGCCTGCGTCAACTCGCTTCCCCCGGCGTCGATCTCAGCGGTCAACCGCGACAGCAACCGGGGATGCCTGCGCAGCCGCTCGATCGCCCACGCCAGCGTCGTCGCCGTCGTCTCGTGCCCGGCCGCCAGCAGGGTGAGCAGCTCGTCGGCGACGTGGGCGTCGGCGATCGGAGAGCCGTCCTCGTAGCGGGCCGCCAACAGCAGGGCCAGGATGTCGGTGCGGTCCGCGAGGGCGACGTCCGCGCGCGCCTCGGCGATCAGGGTGGTGATGATGTCGTCGTAGCGTCGCCGCGACCGCTGGACGCGGCCCCACGGGCTCCGCGGCCCGAGATCGCGCCGCAAGGCCTTGGGCAGCACCGCCAGCCTCGACGCCAGCGGAACCATCGGCGGAAGCAGTTCGCGCAGTTCGTCCAATGCGCCGCCCTCGGCGCCGAACACGGTGCGCAGGATCGCGTTCAAGGTGATACGCATCATCGGCTGCAGCGACTCGAACTCGCGGCCCTCTGGCCATGTGGCGATCTCGCGCATCACCTCCCGTTCGACGATCGCTTCGTATCCGGCCATCCGCTTGCCGTGGAACGGTGGCACGAGCAGCTTGCGGCGCTCGCGGTGTGCGGCGCCGTCGAGGCTGAAGGTCGACCCGGGTCCGAGCACGGTACCGAGGTTCGAGGCCCGTGCCACGAGGTCGCTGTTCGTCGTGAACAACTCCCTGATCAGGTCCCGGTCGCTGATCACGACCGCATCGCCGAAGATGGGCAGGTCCACGCTGAACGCGCCTCCGTACCTGCGACCGATCGCCGTAAGGGCGCGGTGCCGGCCGGCGAGGAATCCAAGCCCGACCGCCGCCTTCGGTAGCCGGGGTCCGGGCGGGAGCCGCACCGGGTCGGTCGTCGCTTCGGCCATGAACCGCCTTCCTGGTACACCGAGGTACCGATGTACGGTACGCGCTGGTACCGCAGAAGACAAGGGTGGCTTGGCGGCACAATCGTTGCGCGGTGTCGCCCCCTAGTGCGATGGACTCGCGCCGATTCTAAGTGTCTCTCCGGCGTTGACCCCGTGGGACGCTTCGGTCGTACACGTTTCCTCCGTGTAAACACAGGCGGCCGTGGACATTTCACCGCCGCCCCGAAACACCTGTCCCCCGAGAAGAAAGTCACGAGATTGACCGCCACCATCAACGCCCCGTCGCGGCCGACTCCCCTGGAACCGGTCGAACTCGATCCCACGAATTTCCCGCCGACCAACGTCGGTTCCATCCCGCCGCTTGCCAAGCAGTGGCAGAAGCTCGACTTTCGCGAGATCTTGAGCCGGCCCGCCGCTTTCCTGTCCGTGAGCCAGTCCAATTCGCTCTACAAGCCGGGCGGCGTGCAATACGCCGAAGGCCATGCCCTGCGCGGAAGCCTCGAGGCCACGGTGAAGGCGGTCAAGGCGGCGCGCAGCGCGCCGAACTTCGTGTCGTTCAACTGGATCGGCTTCTCGGTGTTCCGGCAGGACTATCCGCAAACCGACTTCGACCGCGTCCAGTATGAGAGCTGGACCGGCCACATCGACGCGACGCCGGAGCAGATCGCCTGGGACAACGCGCTTGTCGACGAGTTGCGCGAGCTTGTCGAGCCGGGTGACAACGAGCTCTACGAGAAGGCGCTGCAGACCGCGTTCGTCGGCACCGACCTGCCGGGCGCGCTGATTCGGCAGAAGGTCGAGGTCGTCGTCATCACCGGCATCCACCTCGACTGGTGCATCGAGGGCAACGCCCGGGCGGCGCGCGACCACGGGTTGCTGCCGATCATCGTCGGCGACGCGACCGGCGCCGTGCGCCCCGACCAGGAGCCGGCGGCCTTTCAGCGCATCAACGACTTCTTCGCGCCGGTGATCTCGTCGGACCAGTTCGTGGAGTGGGTGAGCCGCTGATGGGACACGTGGGTCTGCTCCTCGTCGGCGTCGTTCTGTTCGTCAACGGCCTGGTCTCCATCGGGATCGTCAGGCCCAGAAGCGCCGCGCCGCTCAACCTTTTCGTCGGGTCGGCGCAGGTCATCCTGCCCACGCTGGTCCTGGTCCAGGCGGGCGGCGACGCCGGCATCGTGAACGGGACGTGGCCCAGCCTGCTGTTCGGATTCACCTATCTGTGGTTCGGACTCATACAGATCTTCGATCTGGAGCCGCAGGGGTTCGGTTGGTACAGCGTGTTCGTCGCCGCGATAGCGGCGTTCTACGCCGTCAAGAACATCGGCACCGACCCCGTCTTCGCGGTCATCTGGGCCACGTGGGCGATCATGTGGACGCTGTTTTTCGTGTTGCTGGGTCTCGGGATTACCCGAGTTCGGTCCTTCGACCTCGGTCACTTCACCGGCTGGGTGCTGATCCTGCTCGGGATCCCGACCTGCACGGTGCCGGCGATATTCCTGCTGAACGGGGCCTGGACGGTCTCGGCGGTGGCCGGTGTCGCGGCGCTGGCCGTCCTGGCGCTGGCCGCGGGCCTGTCGGCAGCCCTGGCGAGGCGGACCGCGGGGAGGGACGAAACGGTTCCGGTTGCCGACCAGGCTCCGGTCGATGTCGTGCCCACCGGCGGGGGGAAGGTGAGCGTGCCGCAACCCGTATGAGCGCGGCGGCATGATGTCGGAAAGCCGGCGGCTTCGGGAGACCGGAGCCGCCGGTCGCGTTCTGTGGGAAGGAGGGCGTCGACGAGACGCCGTGGTGGCCAGGGCCGGGATCGAACCGGCGACCTTCCGCTTTTCAGGCGGACGCTCGTACCAACTGAGCTACCTGGCCCGGAAGGCACCGGTCGGGCGTAACCCAGATGCCTCGCCGCAATGGCGACCCTGACGGGACTTGAACCCGCGACCTCCGCCGTGACAGGGCGGCGCGCTAACCAACTGCGCCACAGGGCCTTGCTGTGCGTCCCATCGTACGGGTCGCTGCGTGTACCCCCTACGGGATTCGAACCCGCGCTACCGCCTTGAAAGGGCGGCGTCCTAGGCCGCTAGACGAAGGGGGCCAGCCGAATCTCTCCGGGGTACTCGCAACGCGATGACGTTGGGAGCTTCAGTAGCTTAGGGTACCGATGCCCGAATCCTCAAACGAGGTCGCCCAACGGCACCCAGTATTCTGTGCATCGCGCCCCTATAGCTCAGTTGGTAGAGCTACGGACTTTTAATCCGCAGGTC
This sequence comes from Mycobacterium sp. 1164985.4, assembly GCF_001668575.1. GTDB lineage: Bacteria > Actinomycetota > Actinomycetes > Mycobacteriales > Mycobacteriaceae > Mycobacterium. Next base: position 255,272 of record NZ_LZMD01000046.1, on the reverse strand, counting down.
CCAGGTTCGAGCCCTGGTGGGGGCACCGAGGTAAGTTTTCGCCATGACACGTCGCCGTGTCCGATTGATCAGTATCCTGCCGGCGCTGGTGGTTGCGGCGGGCATCGTCGTCATCGCCGCAACGCCGATCGCATCCAATGCCTGGTTCGTCGTGACGGAGCCGGCGTATGACATTCCCGCGGAATCGTCGCCGTGGCGCTTCACGCCCATACAGATGAACGACGGTTCGGGCGACTGGTGGGTCTACGGTCAGGACGACCGCAACTACTACTACTTCACCGGTTCGGGTGAACCGCCCTACGTCGTGTTCCCCAAGGCGAGGGCGGCCGATTGCGCCGGGTTCCTGCGCGACGACCACCGCACCTGGTGTCGGTGATCGGACGCCGAACTACACCTGCGGGCAATAGAACTGGGGCTGCCCGCGGTACTCGACCGGTGGCAGGTTGCGTGCCGGCGTCTCGACCAGCGGCGTGTCGGCGGGCAGTCGACCCGTCGCGCGATCCATCGCCGAACGCTTGCGCGGGTGCATCAGCCACCGCTTCGGCAGTACCTTGGTGGCGAACGTGACGACGTCGCAGAAGCGGCGGTGCAGCCACTCCTGCCGCGGTGACCAGGTGTAGCCCATCAGCTCCCGCACCGGCGGGTCGTAGAGCGCCACGGTCATGAATGTCAGAAAGCGCTGCATCACCGTCAAATTCAACTGCCACAACGGATCCGGGATCCACTTCAACGAGGGGTGCTTGGGCATGGTCGAAAGATCCATCACCTCGCGGGCCGCCCAGTTGTTCTCCAAGACGTTGCGGCACATGTGATCCCAGTATTCCTGGAATTCCTCCCACGTCTTGGGCACCGGACGCATGCTCATCCCGTACATCCGGTACCAGGTGATGTGCTCGTCGAACAGCTGGCGCTTCTGGTCCTCGGTCAGCCCGCCGCCGAACTTCTCGGCCGCCAGCAGGGTCGACTTGAAGAAGGTCGCGTGGGCCCAGTAGAAGACGTCGGGATTGAGCGCGCTGTATCGCCGGCCGCGCTCGTCGGTGCCCTTGATGCCGATGTGGTAATCACGGACCTCCGCACCCGTCTTCGGTGCGCGGTCACCATCGAAGACCACCCCGCCGATGGGGTAGATCGAGCGCAGGAGCCGCGGGATGCGCTCCATGAAGAAGATCGAGTGCTCCTTGACGGCGGCACCCAGCTGCGGGTGCATGTTCTGCATCGATCCGGCCCACGTGCCCTGGAACAGGCCGGTCCACTGGCCGAAGTACGTCCACGTCAGAGAGTCGGGCCCAAGCGGCAGCGGGGGCGCGTCGTATCCGCCGGACGTCACCGGACAGCCGGCCGCCATTCCTGACGCTGCCCCCTGCTCGGCGGGCGAGGGGTGCTCCCAGGACACGGGGCATGATTCCGACGTATCTTGAGTCACTGGTGTACTTCCGTCCGGCTGGATCAGATTCTGACTACGGGCGTTGTCATGCCGAGCTTAGGAGGGTTGTGCCGTCCGGTCAAAGACGGGGCCGATGGTCCGGCGTGCCGCTGCAGGACCGTCAGGTGCTCCGCCGCGACGAACTCATCGCCGCAGGGGTAGGGCTTCTCGGCGCCGCCGGGGGCCCGTCCCTCACCGTCCGCGCCGTATGCCGGGCGGCCGGGTTGACCGAGCGCTACTTCTACGAAAGCTTCGCCGATCGCGACGAGTTCGTCCGCGCGGTCTACGACGATGTGTGCGCCAAAGCGATGGAGACGCTGTCTTCTGCGCAGACACCACGCGACGCCGTCGAACGATTCGTGGCCCTGATGGTCGACGACCCGACACGAGGCAGGGTGTTGCTGCTCGCGCCGACCAGCGAGCCGGTGCTGACGCGCTCGGGTGCCGAATGGATGCCCAGCTTCATCGAGCTGCTGCACCGCAAGCTCACCCACATCACCGATCCGGATCGGGCGGCGATGGCTGCCACCGGCTTGATCGGCGCCCTGACCGCGCTGTTCATCGCCTACCTCGAAGGCAGGCTGACCGTGACGCGGGAGCACTTCATCGACTACTGCGTCGAGATGCTGCTCGGCCGGGTCTCGAGCTACTGAACGGCCCTACTCGTCGGGCGTGACCGGCGCTTCCAGCTCCTCGACTTCCTCGTTCTCGGCTTCCTCTTCGGCCTTGGACTTGGCGGCGCGCCCGAGCGGATTCGCAACCGACGCACCAGGATTGGTCGCCGTCGCGTAACCGCCCGCACAGTTCAGCGCGAGATGAACCTGGCTGCCGGAGGCGTCGATGCGCAGAAACGACGCGTCCCAGGCGTTGGTGACGATGCAGTCGCCCTGGTCGAGCTTGTCCCCCACTCGGGCGGCCACCACCGCCATGCCGCCCTCCTCCTCGATGGCCGACACCGCATCGGAGTAGGTCTGTCCGACGACGTCGGGAGCGGCCGTCGCCTTCGGGGTAGTCAACAGCGCCGTAGTGATCAGTGCCGTATTCAACAGCGCCATCGACACCGCAGCGCCGACCCCCAGCACTCGCATTCGCATGCTCTGCTCGCCTCCATGAGTGTGCGCCGGGACGGGTGCGGCGTGCGGCCGTCCACCCCGGCACGGATTCCACGCCACCCTCACGGGGTCATGTGAACGCGGTGATGCGGTAGCGTTGACGCCGAGTGAAAATCGTTGCGCGTTATGAAGACTGCGTTACTCGTCGGGCGTGACCGGGTTTTCCAGTTCCTGCTGTTCCTGGTTCGCGGCTTCCTCTTCGGCCTTCGACTTTGCCGCACGGCCGAGCGGATCTGCCACCGACGCACCGGGATTCGTGGCGGTCGCGTACTCGCCGGCGCAGTTCAGTGCGACGGACATCTCACTCGAGTCGGCCTGATCGATACGCAGGAAGGACGAGTCCCAGATGTTGGTGACAATGCAGTCGCCGAGGTCGAGCTTGTCGCCCACCCGAGCGGCGACAACCGCCTTGCCTCCGGCGTTCTCGATCTCCTCCTGGGCGTCGGAGTACTTCATACCCACCACGCTCGGAGCGGCGGAGGCGATGCCCGAACCCAGCAGAACGGCCGACGTGGCCGCGACGCTCATCACCGACATGCAGCCGATCGAGATGACCCTCTTCACGTGCCCCAACCTCCGTGTCCGGGCGATGACCGCCGTGTAAACGCTGGCCGCAGTCTATTGCGGTTCGGTATACACCGCCACCGGAGGAAGGCGGATAGCCTCGAGGCGAACCCTCAGTTGTCCGGTGTCACAGGAGCGGTCAACTCCTGCTCCTCCAGGGCGGCCGCTTCGCGTGCGGCCTTGGCCTCCCGGCGTTGCTGTTGGGCCTTGGCGTCCCGGCCCACCGGGCTCATCGCCGAGTTGCCCGGCACCCCGGGCGCGGCCAGCGCGCCGTTGCAGTTCAGCGCAACCATCACATCGCTGTTCGCGATGGGGCGTCCACGCGAGTTGGGCCTGCGCACGGCCGCGTCCCACGCGTTCGTCACCAGGCAGTCACCTTCGTCGGCGCTGCTGCCGACCCGTGTCGCGACGACAGCGTTGCCGCCGTACTGCTGGATGATTTTCTTGGCGTCCTTATAGGGGCGGTCGACGACGTCGGGCACCGCCCCCGCCTGACCCGCGCCGACGAGCGCGGCGCCCGCCGCTACCGCCACGGCGATGACGCCTACCAAAAGATGGCGAAACGTGAGCAACGCCCGTCCTCCGAGTCTGCAGTGATGCCGAATTTCGGGCGTCGGTGTTTGCCCGACGGGATACTACAACGACAGATGCGTCTGATGGGGCTGATGTGACACGGTTGCCGGAACTTGAATGTCACCGGGGTACACAGATATATTGAGTGCAACCAACGGGTACAGATAACTAACCGGGTGGGCTCTCGCACGCGAGAAGGAGTAAGGATCAATGCACGAGAACTTGACTGACCTACATCTGCTGCATGAGCTCGAACCTGTGGTTGAGAAGTACCTCAACCGGCACCTGACGATGCGCAAGGACTGGAACCCGCACGATTACATCCCGTGGTCGGACGGCAAGAACTACTACGCGCTGGGCGGCGAGGACTGGCATCCCGAGCAGTCGCAGCTGTCCGAGGTTGCGCAGGTGGCGATGATCCAGAACCTGCTGACCGAGGACAACCTGCCGTCCTATCACCGCGAGATCGCGATGAACATGGGCATGGACGGCGCCTGGGGCCAGTGGGTCAACCGGTGGACCGCCGAGGAGAACCGACACGGCATTGCGCTGCGCGACTACCTCGTCGTGACGCGTGCGGTCGATCCCGTGCAGCTCGAGCAGCTGCGCATCGAACAGGTCACCCGCGGCTTCTCGCCCGGCCAGAACCAGCAGGGCGACCTCTTCGCCGAGAGCCTCTTCGACTCGGTCATCTACGTGACCTTCCAGGAGCTGGCCACCCGCGTTTCGCACCGCAATACGGGTAAGGCGTGCAACGAGACCGTCGCCGATCAACTGCTCGCGCGGGTCTCGGCCGATGAGAACCTGCACATGATCTTCTACCGCGACGTCAGCGAGGCCGGCTTCGAGATCGCGCCCGACCAGGCGATGCACTCGCTGCACCGCGTGCTGCGCAACTTCAAGATGCCCGGGTACACGGTTCCTGAGTTCCGCCGCAAGGCCGTGATCATCGCCGTCGGCGGCGTCTACGATCCCCGGATCCACCTCGACGATGTGGTGATGCCGGTGCTGAAGAAGTGGCGGATCTTCGAACGCGAAGACTTCACCGGCGAGGCCGCGCGCATGCGCGACGACCTCGGCGTGCTGGTCGAGGAGCTTGAGGAGGCCTCGCAGAAGTTCGAGGAATCCAAGCAGCGTCGCCTCGAGCGCGAGGCACGCAAGGCCGAGAAGGCTTCCGCGAAGAAGGTCCTGGCCTCCTCGACCTCATGACGGTCCTGGCCGACAGGAGCGAACTGCTGATCGGCCCGATACGGCTCCGCAGCCCAGTCGTGCTGGCGCCGATGGCCGGTGTGACCAACGTCGCGTTCCGTACCCTGTGCCGCGAACTCGAGTTGGCGCGCGCGGGCACGGTCAGCGGGCTCTACGTGTGCGAAATGGTCACCGCGCGGGCGCTCGTCGAGCGTCATCCGGGGACCATGCACATGGTGACGTTCGCGCCCGACGAGAATCCGCGTTCGCTTCAGCTGTACTCGGTCGATCCGCAGAACACCTATGCCGCGGCGAAGATGATCGTCGACGAGGGGCTCGCCGACCACATCGACATGAACTTCGGCTGCCCGGTGCCCAAGGTGACGCGGCGTGGCGGGGGTGCTGCCCTGCCATACAAGCGCCGATTGTTCGGCCAGATCGTCGCCGCGGCGGTACGCGCCACCGAAGGCACGGACATCCCCGTGACTGTGAAGTTCCGCATCGGCATCGACGACGAGCACCGCACCCACCTCGACGCCGGCCGGATCGCCGCCGAGGAAGGCGCCGCGGCGGTCGCCTTGCACGCCCGCACAGCGGCCCAGCGCTACTCCGGCACGGCCGACTGGGAGCAGATCGCAGCGCTCAAGGAGCATGTGACGGCCGTGCCCGTGCTGGGCAACGGCGACATCTTCGAGGCCTCCGACGCGTTGGCGATGATGTCGGCCACCGGGTGCGACGGCGTGGTCATCGGTCGCGGCTGCCTCGGCCGACCCTGGTTGTTCGCTGAACTGTCGGCGGCGTTCACCGGGAGTACCGCGCCGGAGCCGCCCACGCTCGGTGAGGTGGCGTCGATCATCCTGCGCCACGGTGAGCTGCTGGCCGCGCACTTCGGCGAGGACAAGGGCATGCGCGACATGCGCAAGCACGTGGCCTGGTATCTGCACGGATTTCCCGCCGGCGCCGACCTGCGCCGGTCGTTGGCGCTGGTCAAGTCCCTCACCGAGCTCGAGGAGCTGCTCGGCAGGCTCGACGCCGATGTGCCGTTTCCCGAGGCCGCAACGGGTCCGCGTGGCCGCCAGGGCTCGGCGGCGTCGGTCGCGCTGCCGGAGGGCTGGTTGGCCGACCCGGACGACTGCACGGTGCCCGCGGGTGCCGAGGTCATGCACTCCGGAGGTTAGGCCGTCTATCAGCCGTCTCCCAGTCGTCTCCGTCCTGAGACGACTCTGACATCACATCTCTGAGAATGTCTCAGTACGATATGAGTCTCGTTTGCAATGCGCTCCCGTCGCGGAGTCACCGAGGTGCCGTAGCAATGGCGCGCGGCGCCGTGTTCGCCCCTGAGCTGCACGTGTTGAGAGTCGGAGGCCGCTAGGAACATGAGTGACGGCGATAACGCCACTCCTGGCCCTCCCGACCCCACGGGCGGGGACGACAACCGGTGGCTGACCCGCAGCCAGCGCCGGGCTCCGGGAGCGGCCCCGTGGGAGCGTGCGCAGTTCCCTCGCCGATCCGCCGAACCCGAGCCGTCGGACCCGGCCGCGGCCGAGCCCACCGGTAACCACACCGACGGCGTCACCGTCGCCGACCTGATCGCCAAACTGCACGGCGACACCGCGGCACCCCCGCAACCGCGCCGACGGCGCCGCCGCGAGCCCGCAGAACCCGTCCCGCCGCCAGAGCCGCCCGCACCGCCCACGGAGATCATTGCGGCGGTGCCGGACGAACCACCGGTGCCGGACGACCCGGCAATTCCGGACGACGCGACGTTCGCCGAATCGGAGCTCCCTGACGAGCCGGAGATCTCCGCCGACGGCGCCGCCAACGACTTCGACACCGAGGTTCTGCCGGTCGCGCACGCCGATGCGGAGCTGCCCGACCTCGCGCTCATCCGCAGGCCGAGCCGGGTGCCCGCCGCGCACTCGACGACCGTGCGCAAGCCTGCACCCTCCCGGCGTCGCCGGCGCAGAACGCTGATCGCCGGGCGCGCGGTCGCCGCGCTGATCGCCGTGTTGGCGCTCGCGCTGACCGGCGGGGCCTGGCAGTGGCAGTCGGCCAAGAACAACATGCTGAACCGGATCTCGGCGCTGGACCCCGATTCCCGCGACATCCTCGACCCCAACGCGCAGTTCGGTGACGAGAACTTCCTGATCGTCGGCGTCGACAGCCGCATCGGCGAGAACAGCGACATGGGCGCGGGCACCACCGACGATGCCGCGGGCGCGCGGTCGGACACCGTGATGCTGGTCAACATCCCTGCGAATCGCGAACGTGTTGTCGCCGTGTCGTTTCCGCGTGACCTCGCCATCGAGCCGATGAAGTGCGAACCGTGGGACCCGCAGACCGGCAACTACGGCCCGATCACCGACCCCGATTCGCCGATGTACGGTGCCGACGAGGTCTACACCGAGTACAAGCTGAACTCGGCCTATGCGGTCGGCGGCCCCAAGTGCCTGGTCAAGGTAATCCAGAAGATGTCCGGGCTGTCGATAAACCGGTTCATGGCAGTCGATTTCGCAGGTTTCTCGAAGATGGTCGACGCCCTCGGCGGCGTCGAGGTGTGCAGCACCACCCCGCTGGAGGATTACGAACTCGGCACGGTGCTGCCCCAGGCGGGCCGTCAGATCGTCGACGGGCACACCGCACTTCAGTATGTGCGCGCCCGCCAGGTGACCACCGAGACCAACGGCGACTACGGCCGCATCAAGCGCCAGCAGCTGTTCTTGTCGTCGCTGCTGCGGTCGATGATCTCCAAGGAAGTCTTCTTCTCGCTGTCGAAGCTCAACAACGTGGTCAACATGTTCATCAACGACAGTTTCGTCGACAACATGGACACCAAGGATCTGGTGACGTTGGGCCAGTCGGTCCAGGGCATCGCGGCGGGCCGCATCACGTTCCTGACGGTGCCGACGACGGGCTACATGGACGAGTACGGCAATGAGCACCTCCGCGAGGACGACACCCGGGCGATCTTCGACGCGATCATCAACGATGATCCTCTGCCTGAGGAGAAGAACGCCGACAACACCCCCGTGCCCGGCACACCCGAGTCGTCGACCACCGAGCCCGAGTCGGCCGCGCCGACCCACGATTCGGCACCCTCGGGTGAGCTCGTGGACGCGATCACCACCGACCCCGCCGACATCACGGTCCAGGTCTCGAACTCCACCGGTGAGGACGGTCTCGCCGCGACCGCAGCCAGCGAACTGCAGACCCACGGCTTCAACGTCACGTCGCCCGACGATTACCCGGGTCCGCTGGATTCGACGACGGTGTTCTTCTCGCCCGGCAACGAAAAAGCGGCCGCGACGGTTGCCTCCTCCTTCGCCAACGCCAAGATCGAGCGCATCTCGGGCATGGGCGACACCGTCCGCGTCGTCTTGGGTAGCGACTTTCACAACGTGACGCCTCCCGAGCCGAGCGGATCCCCGGTCCAAGTACACGTCGTGCGCGGCACCAAGAGCACGCCGACCGAACTCCCGGAGGACCTGTCGGTCACCAACGCCGCCGACGTCACCTGCGAGTAGGCCCGCCGAGCACAGCGTTTGGGCAGGTGAGGTTCACCTTTCGTTCACCGCTCGCTTCATGCCGTTTCGGTGACGATGCCCGTAGGGTGGATGTATGCGTACTGCGTACCACGAGCAGCTGGAGGCCTTGACCAACCAGCTCGGCGAGATGTGCGGGTTGGCGGGCGCGGCGATGGAGCGCGCGACTCAGGCCCTGCTGCAGGCCGATTTGGTGTTGGCCGAACAGGTCATCACCGACCACGAACAGATCGCCGCGATGAGCGGACGGGCCGAGGAGGCGGCGTTCGTCCTGCTCGCGCTGCAGGCGCCGGTGGCGGGCGACCTCCGGGCGATTGTCGGTTCGATCCAGATCGTCGCCGATGTCGACAGAATGGGCGCGCTTGCATTGCACGTCGCTAAAATCGCGCGACGGCGCCATCCGCAGCACGCGCTGCCCGAAGAGGTGAACGGATACTTCGCCGAAATGGGCCGTCTCGCGGTCGAACTCGGTAACAGCGCGCAGGAAGTGCTGGTGACCAGGGATCCGGAGAAGGCCGCCAGGATCGGCGAAGAGGACGACGCGATGGACGACCTACATCGGCACCTGTTCACCGTCCTGATGGACCGCGAGTGGAAGCACGGCGTGGCCGCCGCGGTCGACGTGACGCTGCTCGGCCGCTTCTACGAACGCTTCGCCGACCATGCGGTCGAGGTCGCTCGCCGGGTGATCTTCCAGGTCACCGGCAAGCATCCCGCCGAGGAGGACATCCCCGCGCCGCGCTGACCCAGCGCGAGTGAAAGCCTCAGCCGAAGCGTCCGGAGATGTAGTCCTCCGTGGCCTTCTGAGACGGGTTGGAGAAGATTTTCTCGGTGTCGTCGATCTCGATGAGCCGACCAGGTTTTCCCGTCGCCTCGAGGTTGAAGAATGCCGTCTGATCGCTGACCCGCGCCGCCTGCTGCATGTTGTGGGTGACGATGACGATCGTGAAGTCCTGCTTCAGGGTCGCGATCAGGTCCTCGATGGCCAGCGTGGAGATCGGGTCGAGCGCGGAGCACGGCTCGTCCATCAGCAGCACATCGGGTTGTACCGCGATCGCGCGGGCGATGCAGAGGCGCTGCTGCTGACCACCGGAGAGGCCGCCGCCGGGCTTGTCGAGCCGGTCCTTGACCTCTTTCCACAGGTTGGCGCCGCGCAGCGAGCGTTCAGCCACCTCGTCGAGCGTCTTCTTGTTGCGCACACCCTGCAGCTTGAGACCGGCGACCACGTTGTCGCGAATCGACATGGTGGGGAACGGATTCGGCCGCTGGAAGACCATCCCGATGGTCTTGCGCACGCCGACGGGATCCACCCCCGCACCGTAGATGTCTTCACCGTCGAGTAACACCGAGCCCTCGACTCGCGCGCCCGGAATGACCTCGTGCATGCGATTGAGCGTCCGCAAAACCGTCGACTTCCCGCAGCCTGACGGACCGATGAAGGCGGTCACGTTGCGGGGCGGAACCGCCAGCGATACATCGGCCACGGCGTGGAACGCACCGTAGAAGATGTTGACGTCCTTGAGATCCAAGCGCTTGGCCATCGAAAGCTCCTAAACCTTCTTGGGGGCGAAGATCTTCGCGAGAAACCGCGCCCCGACGTTGAGCACGGCGATCAGCAGGATCAGGGTCAGTGCGGCGCCCCATAGCCGGTCGGTGGGAACGGGATTCGCGCCCGCACCAGCCGAGGTCTGGTCGTACATCATGCCCGGCAGCGAACCCATGAAGCCGTCGAACATGTCGAAGTTCATCGCCTGCGAGTAACCGACCAAAACCAGCAGCGGCGCCGTTTCGCCCATGACACGCGCCAACGCCAGCATGATCCCGGTGACGATGCCGGACAACGCCGTCGGAATCACAATGCGGACAATGGTTTTCCACTTCGGCACACCGAGCGCATAGCTGGCCTCCCGCAGATCCATCGGGACGATGCGCAGCATCTCCTCGGTAGCGCGCACGATGACCGGAATCATCAGCAGCACGAGGGCCAGCGACACCGCGAAGCCCGATCGGGGGAACCCGAACGTCGCCACCCACAGCGCGTAGATGAACAGCGCGGCGACGATCGACGGTACGCCGGTGAGGATGTCGACCATGAACGTCGTGATCTTGCCGAAACGCGTACCACCGCCGTACTCGACGAGGTAGATCCCGACGAACACTCCGATCGGTATCGAGATCGCCGCGCACACCAGGCCCTGCAGCAGGGTTCCCACGATCGCGTGGTACGCACCGCCGCCGGCCGCAAAGGCCGTCATGCCCGCTTGTGAATGCCAGAACCATTGCGGCGACGTCAGGGCTTGGAATCCCTTGACGATCACCGAGTACAGCACCCACAACAAGGGCACCAGCGCAACGAGGACGCTGAGCGTGACCAGAACCGTCGCGAGTTTGTCGGCCATCTTGCGCCGTAGGCTCACCCCTTGGAAGGTGGTCGCCTTGACGGGACGGTCCAGCGTCGACGTCATTTCTGCGCCTTCCCGGCCACCGCGGCACGCGCCAGCGAATTCACCACGAACGTCAGGACGAACAGCACCAGGCCGGCCGCGATGTAGGCGCCCGCCTTGTACTGGTCGTTGAATTCGCTTGCCGTAGCGGCGATCAGGCTAGCGAACGTATACCCGCCGTCGAACAGCGACCATCCGAACGCCTGCTGCGTTCCGCGCAAAATGATCAGCAGCGCGATCGTCTCACCCAGCGCGCGGCCGAGGCCGAGCATGGCGCCGCTGATGTAGCCGGACATGCCGAACGGCAGCACGGTCGTGCGCACCACCTCCCAACGAGTGGCGCCCAACGCGAGTGCCGCCTCGACCTGACCTCGCGGTGTCTGAACGAACACCTCACGGGTGACGGCTGTGATGATCGGCAGGATCATGACCGCAAGCACGATTCCCGCGGTGAAGATCGTGCCACCACCCGACACCGAGGCCGTTCCCGTCTTGAACAGGAAGAGCCAACCGAGATTCTCGTTCAGCCACAACGCAATCGGCTTCAGCACCGGGGCGAGGACGTACAGACCCCACACGCCGTAGATGATCGACGGGACGGCTGCCAGCAGGTCGACCATGTAGGCCAGCGGTCCGGCGACCCGTCGCGGGGCGTACTGAGTCAAGAAGATCGCGATGCCAAGCGCCACAGGCATCGCCAGGATGAGCGCGAAGATCGACACGAACACGGTCACCTGCAGCAGGTCGAGGATGCCGAAATGCATCGCCGACGTGTCGGTGGTCTTCCACGTGCCGCCGTAGAGGAAGAAGTTCTCCTGGTTGCGCGCCAGCGCCGGAATCGCGCGCCACAGCAGGAACGCCCCGATCGCCGCGATCAGAGCGACGATGAAGGCACCCGAGCCCTGCGCCAACCCGCGGAAGATGCGGTCGCCGACACGCTCTTTGGCGTTCCTCGACGGGTTGATGGAGATCGGCGTCGGCTCGGGAAAGGGGGAAGCGAGCGCTTCACCCGATCCCGCGTCGGACGGATTGGGGATTGTCAATTCGAGCCTATCGGTCATCGGTCCCAGGACCCATCCTCACCGTATCCGCGCCGGCGCGCCATGAAACTAGGCAATCGCCTGGATGGATGTCAGGAGTCGTTGCTTGAAGCGGTCCGGGAGCGGCACATAACCCGCCGACGAGAGGTTCTGCTGGCCGTCGTTCGCGGCAATGGTGAGAAACGATTTGACGGCGGCGGAGGTTTGGGGGTCATAGCCCTTCGAGCAGACGATTTCGTATGTGGCGAGCACCAACGGATAGGCACCGGGTTGCTTCGTTCCGTACAACGAATCCAGGTTCAGCGCCAAGTCGTTGCCTGCTGCGGCGAATTCAGCGGCGTCGATGGCCTTTCTGGCCGACTCGTCGGTCAACTCGACCGCGCCTGCGCCGCTGTCGATTTGGGCGAACGGGATTGCGGCCTGATCGGCGAATCCCTTCTCCACGTAGCCGATCGCACCGTCGGTGGCCTGCACGGCCTGGATGACTCCTGCGGACTTCTGCGCGCCTTCACCCGCGCCGCCCTGGAATTCGCTGCCGGCGTCCTTGGTCCAACTCTGAGGCGCCGCGGCCGCGAGGTACTTCTGGAAGTTGTCGGTGGTGCCCGAGGAGTCCGAGCGGTAGATCGGCGTGATGGCGAGATCGGGAAGCTGGGTGCCGGTGTTGAGCGCCGCGACCGCGGGGTCGTTCCATCTGGTGATCTGCCCCTGGTAGATCTTGGCGAGCAGGTCGGCGTTGAGCACCAGTGTGTCGACGCCCTCGAGGTTGTAGGCCAGGGCGACCGGACCGAACACCAGCGGCAGGTTCCACGCCGGGTTGCCCTCGCACCGCTGTGCGGCCTGCTGGATCTGTTGACCCGAGAGTGCGGAGTCCGACCCGGCGAAGTCGACCTGACCGGCGATGAACTGCTCGCGGCCCGCGCCCGAACCGGTGGGGTTGTACGACAGGTTCTTGCCCGGGCATCGCTGACCCCAGACCTTGTTGAACTCGCCGATCGCGTTCTGCTGGGCCGTCGAACCCTCGGCGGTGACGGAGTTCTTACCACCACATTCCGCGGACGCCGAGCCGTCGCCGGACGGCACGGCGACGTTGTTGTCGCTTCCGCACCCGGACAGCGTCAGCACCGCGATCGCGCCCACCGACAACGTGGTCAGAAACGTCGACTTGCCGAGGTTGAGGTTCACTGATCCCACTTTCGCATCGGAGCGCCTGAACTCCAGGCAAGGTATGCGGCGCCGGTCAACGGATCGCGGATGACAGGTGAACGACCGGTGAACACGTTCAGTTGGTTCACCGCGGTTTCCCAGTCAGCTCGGGGCACTCCGCGCGTAGGCGGCGTCGACGGAGGCGACCTCGAAACCGAGCTTGCGGTACGTCTTCACCGCTGCGGCGTTGTCGGCCTCCACGTACAACATCACGACGGGCGCCGAGCTCGACGACAGCCGCTCGGCGAGGTGGTGCAGGCCGGTCAAGGTCAGCAGGCCGCCCAGCCCACGGCCCTGCGCCGCGGGATCGACGCCCACGACGTAGACCTCGCCCAGATCGGGGCCGTGGATCTTCGTCCAGTGGAATCCGAGCAGTCCACCGGTGTCCTCGTCGACCGCGAGGAACAGCCCTTCGGGGTCGAACCACGCCTCGCCCCGACGTTCGGCGATGTCGGAGTCTGTCCACCCACCCTGTTCGGGGTGCCAGGCGAAGGCCGCGTTGTTGACGCGCAGCAGCTCGGCGTCGTGGGCGGGACCGGAATAGGTCGTGACGCGGATACCATCGGGCGCCGGCGTCGGCGGCAGATCGGTGAGGGGACGTCGCATCTGGAGCAGTTCACGCACGACGGTCAGCCCGAGCGAGGCCGCGGTGGCGCGCGCCGCCTCCAGGTTGCCGTGCGCCCACACCCTGGCGTCGTCGCCGCCCTGGGCGAGGCCCTCGCGCACCAGCGCCGCACCGATCCCGCGTCGCCGGGACCCCGGGTGCACCACCGCCTCCGCCATCGCGGACTCCTCGTCGGCGGCGAGGTTCAGATAGCCGACGATGCCCCCGTCCTCATGGGCAACCAGATGGCGGGTGCGGTCGTGGGCCAGCTCCCGCAGCACCTGCTCGCCCACCGGGGCGACACCGTCGGCCGCTGTGGCGGCTTCGATGAGTTCGCGGATGCGACGCTGTTGGTCGCCGGACAGTCCGGTGCGCCAGGAAAGGTCCGTCACGGACTTCGCAGCGGGTCGGCCAGCGCTTCGGCGATACCGTCGGGCGCCTCGTAGTCCGGGCTGTCGATGTCGTCGGGCACCGCCGCCGCGTCCGTGGCGGATGGCCGGCCGCGCGCCGGGCGGACCGCTTTGTAGCCGACGTTGCGCACGGTGCCGATCAGCGATTCGTACTCCGGACCGAGCTTGGCGCGCAGCCGTCGCACGTGCACATCGACGGTGCGGGTGCCGCCGAAGAAGTCGTAGCCCCAGACCTCCTGCAGCAGCTGAGCGCGGGTGAACACCCGGCCCGCGTGCTGAGCGAGGTACTTGAGCAGCTCGAATTCCTTGTACGTCAGGTCCAGCGGTCGGCCCCGAAGCCGCGCGGTGTAGGTGCCCTCGTCGATCACCAGCTCGCCAAGGCTGATCTTGCCGACGTTCTCCTGGTTCGCCACCCCGCCGCGGCGGCCGACGAGTAGGCGCAGCCGCGCATCGATCTCGGCCGGCCCGGTGCTGGGCAGCAGGATCTCGTCGAGGCCCCACTCGACGTTCACGGCCACCAGGCCGCCCTCGTTGACGACGGCGACCACGGGGACCGAGGTTCCGGTGGTGCCCAGCAGCCGGCACAGCCCGCGGGCCGCGGCGAGGTCGGTTCGGGCGTCGACGATCGCGACGTCGGCGCTACCGGCCTCCAGAAGGGACGAGACCTCGGTCGGCGCGGTCCGCACGGTATGAGCGAGCAGCGACAACGATGGCAGCACAGACTCAGGGTGTGGGTCGACTGTCAGTAGCAGTAGATCCAACTGGCCCTCCAACAGCCATAGGGACCACGCCTGGACATCTTTGTCGGTCGGTGACTTCCCAGATTCATGCTCGACATACGCCCGTTACCGGGCCGATGGTTTTCTAACGATAACCCGCAACCCGCCCCAGAGCTGCGCCGAACGGTACGACGGCCCCGCCGTGGGCCAGAATGTGCGGGTGCGCAAGCTGCTGATCGGGGTGTTGGCGACGGTGCTCGCGGTGGCCGTTTGCGCCGTCGGGGCCGACTTCGGCGCGGCGATCTACGCCGAATACAGGCTGGCCAGAAGCGTGCGCACCGCCGCTGACCTGCAGAACGATCCCTCGGTGGCGATCCTCGGGTTCCCGTTCATCACCCAGGCCGCAGACAGTCGCTACGACGAGGTGGAGATCCGGGCTAACGGCGTCGACAACCGGGTGGTGGGTAAGGCCTCGCTGGAAGCGACCCTGCACGACATCGACCTGCCCGGCGATTCGTGGCTGGTCCAGCCCGACGCCACGCTGCGGGTCGGCAAGGCCGAGAGTCGGATCATCGTCGATTCGACGCATCTGGGCCGCTACCTGGACATCCCGGACCTGCTGGTCGAGGCCCCGACGCGGGAGAGCAACGACGCGACCGGCGGCACCACGGAATCGGGTATCTCCAGTAACAAGGGCGTGGTGTTCACCGGGACGCCCGCCAAAGCCGATTTCCACGACAGGGTGAGTATCGCGGTGGACCTCGAGATGGCCGGGCCGGAGCAGACGACGCTGGTGATGACGGCCACCGGCGTCCTGACCGGCCCCGGCACCGCCGACCAGGAGGTTCCCGGGGACAAGAGGGACGCCGTGCTGGCCGCGTTCACCGGGATCGTGCCCGGTCAGAAGCTGCCGTTCCGGCTGGCGCCGACGGCGCAGGGTGCGCGCGGCTCCGACATCATCATCGAAGGCATCGCCGAGGGAGTATCCGTCGCGCTGGATGAGTTCCACCTGTCATGAGCTCTTCATGGGTGTTGGTGATTACTGTGCTCGTCGCCGCGCTGGGCGTGGCGTACGTGATCGGTCGGCTGCTCGCGCTCCGATCAGGCCTGCTCAAGGCGAGTGAGGACGCGGCCAATGTCGACACCAGCGATCTCGGCTTGTCGTCGACCGGACCGACCGTCGTGCACTTCTCCGCCGAGTGGTGTGGCCCCTGCGGCGCGGTGCGCAGGGTTGTCGACGAGGTCTGCGCGGAATTGCCCGCGGTGGCGCACGTCGAGATCGACATGGACGCCAACCCGCAAGCCGCGCGGCGGCTTTCGGTGCTGTCGCTTCCCACGACCATCGTGTTCGACCGCGACGGTCGGCCCCGCTACCGGACCCACGGCGTTCCCAAGGCCGCTGACCTGCGCTCGGCGCTGGAACCGCTGTTGGCTTGATCACCGTGTCGATTGGTAAGCTGTCCGGCGTGTCCGCCCGCCTCGAGCCGATGCTCACCAAGCGCCGCGCAGTCGATCTGTGCCGCGTCGCGGGTTGCTGCTGTTGTTGTTGTAGCTGCTGAGTAGCCGCGCCTTTTCTTCGCGCCGCACTCGGGAACGGCCCCCTGTGGTCTTTCCTTTCTCAGCCCAGCCCGACCCGATGACCGCAACAGGAGCACATGAATGTCAACGACAAATATGTCGAGAACCCAGAACAAGACGGCCGACCAGGTGGATGTGCGCGGCCCACGATTCGCCGCCTGGCTGACAACCGCCGTCCTGGTGGCGACGCTGCTGGTGTGGCCGGTGAGCCCGGTCGCCGCGGCGGTCGTGCTGGGCGCGCAGGCCATGGTCTTCGCCGTCGGAGCCTGGCGCGGTCCGCGCTCCCATCCCTACGGCCTGATCTTCGCGCGCCTCATCGCCCCACGCCTGGGGCCAGTCACCGAGAAGGAACCGGTGGCGCCCCTGCAGTTCGCCCAGCTCGTCGGCCTCGTGTTCGCGGTGCTCGGTGTGGTCGGCTTCGCGGCCGGCCTGTCTCTCGTTGGACTGATCGCCACCGCGTTCGCGCTGGTGGCGGCCTTCCTGAACGCGGCCTTCGGCATCTGCCTGGGCTGCCAGCTCTATCCGCTCGTCGCGCGCTTCCGCAAGGGCGCGCGCGCATCCTCACCCGCATAAAACTTCAAAACCGAAGCAACGAAAGGACTTTGATCAATGGCACGCTCCGACGTCCTGGTCACGGCCGACTGGGCCGAGAGCAATCTCAACGCGCCGAACATCGTGTTCGTCGAGGTTGACGAGGACACCAGCGCCTACGACGGCGGCCACATCGAGGGCGCCGTGAAGATCGACTGGAAGACTGACCTGCAGGATCCGGTCCGTCGTGATTTCGTTGACCAGCAACAGTTTTCGAAACTGCTGAGCGAACGTGGCATCAGCAACGACGACACTGTGGTGCTCTACGGCGGCAACAACAACTGGTTCGCCGCATACGCCTACTGGTACTTCAAGCTGTACGGGCATCAGGACGTGAAGCTGCTCGACGGCGGCCGCAAGAAGTGGGAGCTCGACGGGCGCCCGCTGTCGACCGACGAGGTCAAGCGACCCGCGACCAGCTACACGGCCAAGGCGCCCGACAACAGCATCCGCGCCTTCCGCGACGAGGTGATCGCGGCGATCAACAACAAGAACCTCGTCGACGTGCGCTCCCCCGACGAGTTCTCCGGAAAGATCCTCGCGCCGGCCCACCTCCCCCAGGAGCAGAGCCAGCGGCCCGGGCACATCCCCGGCGCCATCAACGTTCCGTGGAGCAAGGCGGCCAACGACGACGGGACCTTCAAGTCGGACGAGGATCTGGCGAAGCTGTACGCCGAGGCCGGTCTCGACGGCGAGAAGGAGACCATCGCGTACTGCCGCATCGGAGAACGCTCGTCGCACACCTGGTTCGTGCTGCAGGAACTGCTCGGACACAAGAACGTCAAGAACTATGACGGCAGTTGGACGGAATACGGCTCCCTCGTGGGTGCCCCGATCGAGTTGGGAAGTTGATATGTGCTCTGCACCGAAACAAGGCCTGACGTTGCCCGCCAGCGTCGACCTCGAGAAGGAGACGGTGATCACCGGCCGCGTCCTTGACGGATCGGGCCAGGCCGTCGGCGGCGCGTTCGTGCGCCTGCTGGACAGCTCCGACGAATTCACCGCCGAGGTGGTCGCGTCGGCCACCGGCGACTTCCGGTTCTTCGCGGCGCCGGGCACGTGGACGCTGCGCGCGCTGTCGAAGGTCGGCAACGGCGACGCCGTCGTCGCGCCGTCCGGTGCCGGTATCCACGAGGTCGACGTCAAGGTCGCCTGAGACCCGCTGGCTCGAACGTGAGCTTGTGCTCGATGATCCGCGCACATCTCCCCCACAAGCTCACGTTCGGTGCATGAGGCCGTGCGTGAGGCCATGCAGAGGCTGGTGCGCTCGGCGTTCCGCGGCCGACTAGACTCGTGGCCGTGGTGTTGTTCTACGAGATCCTGCTGGTGGCAGCCGTCGTGGTGATCACTTGGTTCGCGTTGTACGCGCTGTACCGGCTGATCACCGACGAGTCGTGACATCCGGCGACGACGCTGTAGCGGCCGCGGCTGAACGCGCGAAAACGACCGCGGCGCGCAACATTCCGGTATTCGGCGACCTGCCTGCACCTGCCGATACCGCCAATCTCCGCGAAGGGGTGAACCTCCACGACGCGCTGCTCGCCCTGCTGCCGCTGGTCGGCGTGTGGCGCGGTGAGGGCGAGGGCCGCGGAAGCGACGGCGATTACCGCTTCGGCCAACAGATCGTCGTCTCGCACGACGGCGGGGACTACCTGATCTGGGAAGCTCGCTCCTGGCGGCTGACCGAGTCCGGCGACTACGAACAGCCGTCACTGCGCGAGTCGGGCTACTGGCGCTTCGTCAACGACCCCGCAGACCCGTCTGAGTCGCAGGCCATCGAGCTGCTCCTGGCTCATTCCGCGGGATACATCGAGCTGTTCTACGGCCGGCCCCTCACCCAGTCGTCGTGGGAGCTGGTCACCGACGCGTTGGCGCGCAGCAAGTCCGGGATGCTGGTCGGCGGCGCCAAACGGCTGTACGGCATCATCGAGGGTGGCGATCTCGCCTACGTCGAGGAACGCGTCGACGCCGACGGCGGCCTCGTCCCCCACCTGTCCGCCCGACTGTCGAGGTTCGTCGGCTGATGCGCGCGATCGTGTTCGCCGCGGGACTCGCCGCGGCCGCAACCCTGGCGGGTTGCTCGTCCGAACCGCCTGCCGAGGAGCCGACCACGGCGACGGGAACGCCGGCGCAGACCACCACCAACACCACCGAGGCCCCCGCCCAGCCCACCGCGCCGGAGACGCCGTCCGGCCACGGGTCGCTGGCGCAGTGTCTGACCGACCACGGCGTCCCCGCCGCGCCCGGTCCAGCCGGGCCGCCCGCCGGTGTCGACCCCGGCGTCTGGAACGAGGCCATGCAGGCGTGCGCCACGTTCGCTCCGGGCCCCGCCGGCTAGACGGCTAAGCCAGCTGCGGGGCCTTGCCCGCCTCGGCCAACCACTCGCTGCGCAACTGCGCCAACGTGCCGTCATCGCGCAGCGCGTCGACGGCCGAGGACACACAGGCCGTGAGCCCGCTGCGCTTGGCGAGCACCACACCGAACTGCTCCGCGGCGTCGTTGTCGGCAGGCAACTGGCCGACCATCATTCCGTTGCGCAGCTCGCTGGCGACCGTGAACGCCGTCGGTAAATCGGCGACCAGCGCGTCGATCTCGCCGGTGCTCAGCGCGAGCTTCGCATCGCCGGTCGTGTTGTACACCTCGACCGTCTTCTGTCCCCCGACTGCCAACGCCGCAGTGTGGCTGGTGCTGCCGACCTGCGCGCCCAGCCGTAGTGCCTTGAGGTCATCCAGGCTTTTCGCCCCCGCCGCGGGTGAGTCCCTGACGGTGACGACGGCCTGGTTCACATCGAAGTAGGGAGTCGTGAAGTCGACGGCGGCCCTGCGCTGTTCGGTGATGGAGAACTGGTTCAGGTTGGCGTCGAACGTCTTCGGGCCCGATGCGATGGCCTCACTGAACGGCACCCGCACCCAACGCACGTCGCTCTGGGCGTAGCCGAGCCGATCGGCGATGGCGTAGGCAAGCGCGGATTCGAACCCCTCGCCGCTGGCCGGGTCGTCGCCCATGTACCACGGCGGGTACACCGGCTGGTCGGTACCGAAGGTGAACACGCCCTTGTAGAGGGTCGCCAGCCTGTCCCTCTGACAGTCCTGGGGGCGCGGCGCGCTGTAGGGCTCGGCGGTGGGTGCGCAGGCCGTCACGGTCGCGAGGGCGACCAGCAGCACGCCGAGCTTCCTGACGATGCGCATGGGGCGCATCATCGCCCGGCGCACCAGTGACGCGCCAGTCCGGGCGTGCAACGGTTCGCTACCGATTCCGCCATTTGATATCGACCACCGGACATGGAACGGCCCCCGAGCCGTGTGTTCCTGGCGGACAAAACCGAGGGGCTCGGGGGCCGGGTGGCTGCGGGGAATTCGCCAGCGCGCGCAGTACGCGAAGAGCCGTCAGCTCATCCCCGGCGCTGCTAGCTCGCAGCCACCTCACAAGTCCATAAGTCACTCAAAATCTCGGACCACCTCCTCTCCTGTGTACGAGCGACGGTACTCGCGCGCGCAAGAGGCGACAACCGAATTGCCGGCGGTTCAGCGTTCAGCGATCACACACGATCGCGGCGTCGACGAGTTCGGAGAACTCGGCCGCCAACGGGCTCGCCGACAGCGGCTTCCCGTCGAGGGTGTGCACCCGCGCAGCCAGTGTGATGCTCGACACCAACCAAACACCTTGCGCGGTAATCAGATCCGCCGGCCGCAGCGCTCGGTAATCGCAGTCGTATCCTTTGTCCCTGGCGACCTCGAACAGCGCCTGCTGCGTGGTGCCGCGTAAGATCGGAAACCACGGCGGAGGGGTGAAGAACGCGATGTCGCCCGCGCCCGGCTCGGACTCCGCCGCGATCACCACCGTCGAACGCGGCCCTTCGAGGATGAAACCGTCGGAGCCGACGAAGATCACGTCACCGGCCCCGTTTCGCTCGGCGTGCCGCAGCGCGGCCATGTTCACCGCATAGGACAACGTCTTCGCACCGGCCAGCAGCCACGGCATCGCGTCGATGCCGTCGGCGGAGAGCCCGCGCGCCAATGTCAATGCCGCAAGGCCGTTGCGACGCACTTCACCCACTCGCCCGGGCAGTGCGCCGATCGTGGCGAACGCCGTCGGTGGCGAACCGCTTTCCCGCCCGCGGCTGTAGACCAACCGCAGCACGCCTTCCTCCCGCGTCGTCGCGGTCCACTGCGTCACCGCGACGGACACCGCCGAGCGCCAGCGCGGCAGGTCGGGGTCAGGGAGGTCGACCATCCGCGCGGACTGCGTGAGCCGGGACAGGTGCGCCTCGAGGAGGCATGGCCGCCCGTCGCGGATCAACAGCGTCTCGAAGACACCGTCGCCGCGGACGGCCGCAAGGTCGTCGGCGTGTAGCAGGGGCGCCGTCGGGTCGTGCAGTTGCCCGTCGAGCGTCACCACGACGCCGGGTTCGCCAGCCATGGGCCCAAAGCGTAGCCGCGGGGCCGCCGGGCGCCGAACGTAGAGTTGACCTGTGACACCCTCTGGGACTGCTGTGCCTGCCCCCGACACCGGACCCGACGCCGGCGCAGTCTGGCATTACGGCGACCCGCTCGGCGAACAGCGGGCGGCCGCCGACGAGGCCGTCGTCGTGGACCGTTCCCATCGCGCCGTCCTCACGTTGACGGGCGCTGACCGCAAGACGTGGCTGCACAGCCTCACCACCCAGCACGTGAGTGAGCTTCCCGACGGCGCCGTCACCGAGAATCTCAGCCTCGACGGGCAGGGTCGTGTCGAAGATCACTGGGTACAAACAGAACTCGGCGACGTCACCTATCTCGACACCGAACCCTCGCGCGGCGAGCCGCTGGTGACCTACTTGCGCAAGATGGTGTTCTGGTCCGATGTCGCGGTAACACCGGCAGACCTGGCGGTGCTGTCGCTGGTCGGGCCGCGGTCGGGCGAGCCCGCCGTGCTCGAGGCGCTCGGCATCGGTTCGCTACCGGCCGAACGGACCGCGGTCGCGCTCCCCGACGGCGGGTTCGTGCGTCGTCTCGACACCGACGGGATCGAGCTCGACCTCGTCGTTCCGCGCGACCAGGTGCAGTCGTGGCTGCGCCGGCTCACTGACGCCGCGGTGCGGCCCGCCGGAGTCTGGGCGTACGAAGCCCACCGCGTGGCCGCCGTGCGACCGCGCCTCGGCGTGGACACCGATGAGCGGACCATCCCGCACGAGGTGGGCTGGATCGGCCCCGCCGTGCACCTGGACAAGGGCTGCTACCGGGGCCAGGAGACGGTCGCGCGGGTGCACAACCTGGGAAAACCACCCCGGATGCTGGTCCTGCTGCACCTCGACGGATCGACCGACCGGCCGACGACCGGCGCCCAAGTGCTCGCCGGCGGACGGGTGGTCGGCCGCCTCGGCACCGTGGTCGACCACGTCGACGAAGGGCCGATCGCGCTGGCGCTACTCAAGCGCGGGCTGCCTGCGGACACCGAATTGACCGTTGACGGCGTGCCCGCCGGTATCGACGCCGATTCGATGCCACCGCCTGACGTCGCAGGTGCGGGGCGTCGCGCGGTCGAACAGCTGCGGGGCGGAACCCGCTGATCGCCGAGGGCCTGGCAGCAGACCGCAGCCAGGCACGGTAAAGTGTTGGCAGGACGATAAAAGACAGATCAGATCGGAGCCGCCTGCTAATCGGGCCGCTCCGTTATTGCGCGAGGGGGTCCCCCCATGGGCCGCGGCCGGGCAAAGGCAAAGCAGACCAAGGTTGCTCGTGAGCTCAAATACAGCTCACCGCAGACCGACTTCGAGCGGCTTCAGCGCGAGCTGTCGGGCGCTTCCGATAACGACCTGGCGGGCACCGACGCGGTGGCCGACGACTGGGTCGAAGAGGACGACTGGCGTCGCTGACCTCTAGAAGCGCGGGTGCTGCCCGACGAGCCTGGCTCGTGGGCCGTCCTTACCGCCCTTTTTGACCGTTCCCAGCGTCCAGCAGTTCAGGTGGCGCGCGGTCAGGATCGCCAACGCGCGGTCGGTGTCCTCGGGTGCGACCACCGCGACCATGCCGACACCCATGTTGAAGGTCCGCTCCATCTCTGCGCGCTCGACCCGGCCACGCTGCCCGATCATCGCGAACACGGGCGCGGGAGTCCACGTGCCGCGGTCGATCTCGGCGACCAGGCCGTGCGGGACCACGCGTTCGAGGTTGCCGGCCAACCCGCCGCCGGTGACGTGGCAGAACGTCCGCACCTGCGTCTCGGCCGCCAGCGCCAAGCAATCCTTGGCATAGATGCGGGTCGGCTCCAATAACTCCTCGCCCAGCGTGCGGCCGAACTCCTCGACGTGGCCTGCCAGGTTCATCCGGTCGATCTCCAGCAACACCTTCCGCGCCAGCGAGTAGCCGTTGGAGTGCAAACCGGTCGAGGCCATCGCGATCAGCACGTCGCCGGGTTTGACCCGATCCGGGCCGAGCACGTCGTCGGCCTCCACCACGCCGACGCCCGTGGCCGAGATGTCGTAGTGGTCTGGAGCCATCAGACCGGGATGTTCGGCCGTCTCACCGCCGAGCAGCGCGCAACCGGCCTGAAGGCATCCGTTGGCGATGCCGGCCACGAGCTCGCTGATCCGTTCGGGGACCGTGCGGCCGACGGCGATGTAGTCCTGCAGGAACAGCGGTTCGGCGCCGCAGACGACGAGGTCGTCGACCACCATCGCGACCAGGTCGATCCCGACCGTGTCGTGTTTGTCCATGGCCTGCGCCACGGCCAGCTTGGTGCCGACTCCGTCGGTGGAGGAGGCGAGCACCGGCTCCCGGTAGCCGCCGCGCAGCGCGAACAGTCCGGCAAATCCGCCGATGCCGCCGCGCACCTCGGGCCTGGTCGCCTTCTCGGCGAGCGGTTTGAGGAGTTCGACGGCGCGGTCACCGGCTTCGATGTCGACCCCGGCCGACGCGTAGGAGATGCCGGCAGGTTCGGCGCGTTCGGTCATCGCGGTAAAGGCTACCGGTGTTCGCCGCGCCGCGGTAACCGCCTCGGAAGGTATCACTCCAGCTGAGATGTCGCGCGAGCCCCGGCAGTGTGACAATCTGACCGCTCATGACAGCAGTTCGCCGCGACGCGACGGCGATATGCGCGTCCGCGGCGCTCGCGCTGGCGGTGCTCGGATCGGCCAGCGCGTCCGCGACACCGTCGTCTGGGGTCGAGGCCAGGACGCTTGCCGAGTCGACGGTCGACGGGGTCGACTACGTCACCCGCGAGATCACCATCGCCCCCGGCGGCAGCACCGGCTGGCACTATCACGACGGCCGGGTGTACGGGCTGATCCGCGAGGGCACGCTGACCCACGACGCCGCGGCCGGTTGCGCGCCCGACGGCGTCTATCCGCCCGGGGCGCCCATCACCGAGGCCAGCGGGCCGGGCAACGTGCACATCGGCCGCAACCTCGGGCCCACGCCGTTGGTGATGTGGGTGCTCTTCATCAAACCGGCGGGCACTCCGCTGTCGGTGGACATGCCCGATCCCGGTTGCGGGTTTGCCTGACACCGAAACCGGTGATCCCGGCGGGGTGACTGACCATATTCGCTGCTTGGTGACGGGAGCGACCGGCTACATCGGCGGACGTCTGGTGCCCGCACTGCTCGACCGGGGTCACGCCGTGCGCGCGCTGGCCCGCAACCCCGACAAACTCGACGGCGTGCCCTGGCGCGACCGCGTCGAGGTGACACGCGGCGATCTCGGCGACACCGACTCGCTGCGTAAGGCGTTCGCCGACATCGATGTCGTCTACTACCTCGTGCACTCGATGGGCACCTCCCCGAACTTCGTCGAAGAGGAGGCGCGCTCGGCCCGCAACGTCGTCGAAGCCGCCCGCGACGCGGGCGTCAAGCGCGTGGTGTACCTGGGCGGGCTGCACCCCTCGGGAGTCGACCTCTCCCCGCACCTGCAATCGCGCACTGAGGTCGGCGAGATCCTGATCGGGTCGGGCATCGAGACCGTGGTCCTGCAGGCCGGAATCGTGATCGGCGCGGGTTCGGCGTCGTTCGAGATGATCCGCCACCTGACCAACCGCCTCCCGGCGATGACCACGCCGAAGTGGGTGCACAACAAAATCCAGCCGATCGCGATCGACGACGCTCTGCACTATCTCGCGGAGGCCGCCACGGCGTCGGTGCCGACGTCGCGCACCTGGGACATCGGTGGCCCCGACGTGATGGAGTACGGCGAGGCCATGCAGGTGTACGCCGAGGTGTCGGGGCGGCGACGGCGCGTCATGGTCGTACTGCCTTGGCTCACACCGACGATCGCGAGCTGGTGGATCGGGTTGGTGACACCGCTGCCCGGGGGGTTGGCGCGGCCGCTGGTGGAGTCGCTCGAATGCGACGCAGTGATGGCCGGCAACGACATCGACGATGTCATCGCCCCGCCGGCAGGCGGCCTCACCGGTTACCGCGACGCCGTCGCGCGGGCGTTGCAGCGGGGTCCGTTACCGACCGACCCACACTGGGCGCACGTCGGGCGGTAGTCAGGGCCGGCGCAGCGCCGAGACGTTGTCGTTGTCGGACTGCAGCGGAATGCCGCTCTTGGCGGCGGTCGAGAGCATGTGCTCGATCACGTTCTTGCCCAACGCCGATTCGCCTGGCAACTCGATCGGGTACTTGCCGTCGAAGCACGCGCTGCACAAGCGCGACGCGGGTTGTTCGGTGGCCGCGATCATGCCCTGCTTCGAGATGTATCCGAGCGTGTCGGCGCCGATGGCGTGACGCACCGCCTCGAGCATCTCGTCCTCGTCGTCGACGGCGTTGGCGATGAGCTCCGCCGGTGTGGCGAAGTCGATGCCGTAGAAGCACGGCCACTTGACGGGCGGGGATGCGATGCGGACGTGCACCTCGACCGCTCCGGCCTCCCGCAACATCCGGACCAGCGCGCGCTGGGTATTGCCGCGCACGATCGAGTCGTCGACGACGATCAGGCGCTTACCGCGAATCACTTCCTTGAGCGGGTTGAGCTTGAGCCGGATGCCGAGTTGGCGGATGGTCTGCGACGGCTGGATGAACGTGCGCCCGACATAGGCGTTCTTCATCAGGCCCTGGCCGTAGGGAATTCCGGACTCCTGCGCATAGCCCACCGCGGCGGGTGTGCCCGACTCCGGGACGCCGATCACGAGGTCGGCCTCGACCGGCATCTCCCTGGCCAGCCGCCGCCCGATGTCGACGCGCGTCGCATGTACCGATCGGCCCGCCAGGGTGCTGTCCGGCCGTGCGAGATAGACGTATTCGAAGACGCAGCCTTTGGGCTCGGGGCTGGCGAAGCGGGTGGAACGCACCCCGTCCGCGTCGATCGCGAGCAGCTCGCCGGGCTCGATGTCGCGGACGAAGGAGGCGCCGACGATGTCGAGCGCCGCGGTCTCCGACGCCACGACCCAGCCCCGGTCCAACCGCCCCAGCGCCAACGGCCGCACCCCGTACGGGTCGCGGGCCGCGTACAGGGTGTTCTCGTCCATCCACGTCAGGCAGAACGCGCCGCGCACGGTGGGCAGTAGTTCCAGCGCTGCCTGCTCGAGCGTCGAATCGGCTGCACCGTGGGCCAACAGCGCGCCGAGGATGTCGGAGTCGGTGGTCGCCGCGGGAGCCCCACGGGTGTCGAGCAGTCCGGCCTCACGCGCTCGGGCCGCCAGTTCGGCCGCATTGACGAGGTTGCCGTTGTGCCCGAGCGCGACGCCCGTACCGGCCGAGGTGTTGCGGAACACCGGCTGGGCGTTCTCCCAGGTTGTCGAACCGGTGGTGGAGTAGCGGCAGTGCCCGATCGCGACGTGGCCCTCCATCGCGGCCAGTGTCTGCTCGTCGAACACCTGGCTGACCAGGCCCAGATCCTTGAAGACCAGGACCTGCGATCCGTCGGCCACAGCGATACCCGCCGCTTCTTGTCCGCGGTGCTGCAGGGCGTACAAGCCGTAGTAGGTGAGCTTGGCGACTTCTTCACCCGGCGCCCAGACGCCGAATACGCCACACTCTTCGCGGGGTTCTGGATCGGTCTGTTCGCCGGTCACGATATGGCTGCTCCGGGGGGAGGACGGCTGATGCCACGAGTCTACGGGTATCGGCGACCGGAAACGAAGCCGCGGAGCGTGTCGTGGGACACGCTGCTGCCGACGTCGCCGGGTTATTCGCTTTCCGGCCCTGGACCCAACCCCTATCGTGGCGGCTCGAACATCCGAGCCAACGATGGGTGGACAGACCGTGACCGCGACCAAGGGGGCCGTTGGCGGATGCGGGAGCCTCCAGCACACCGACGACGCTGAGCGGCGCCCGTGGCACCTGGGCACTCGCATCGCCTTCCGCGCCGATTGCACAGTGGGTCGGCCGGCACGTGTTCGGGGTGGACGCGGTGGTGCATGTGGACTCAGGCAGTGGCGACCAAGCGGCCCGACGCAGATGCCGGCACCGTCGCTGTCGGCCCTGCTACAGCCGTACGGTGACCACAGCCCCGCCTCGGTGCTGTGGCTTCAGGTCGGCAGTTCCTACCCGTACGAAATCTTCCTGGGCGTGGAGCCCGTCACATATCCGTCGTTGTTCGATGCGCCACGAGCCAACCGGATCGCAGCGAAGGTGCAGGCGCTGCTGGGAATCTGGGTGCTGATCGGTTGCGTGATGTTGAGCTGGCATGGCTGGCAGTCCTACGGCGGTGGACGCGCCAAGCACGATGCGTACGGCATCTGGTCGGTCACCGAGTTCCGGCTCGACAAAAAGCCGCGGGCACCGATGATCACCGACGAGCTAGGGTGGCAGCGCGTGGTTTTCGACGAGCCCGAGATACTGACGTATCAGCGGATGGACGGCGAGTTGGTTTCGGCACCAGCACTTTTCGACAACACGACGCTCAAGCTCGAACTGCCCGGGACGGCCACGTTCAGCGTCGAACGGCTCAACCAGGACCAGCTGCGTCTCGACGGTCGCCTCGACGGCAGGCCGGTCGTCATGTCGTTGCAGCGGATGGATCTGAACGTCTTCCCCCTGCGCACCCGTGGCTTCAACTGGGTTCAGGACTATCCGTACTTTCGATGACCGGCGCCGGCCCCGGGTCGACGAGCGGCAGCCAGTCGCCGATCTCGCCGGCGCGCGAGCCCGACAGAACCAGCGCTGCGCTCGCCGCGGCGTCGGTCATGGTCGTCAGGCCGGTGGCCAATAAGAGCCACGTCCGCGGATCGGTTTCCACGACGTTGGGCGGGTTACCGCGGCGGTGCGCCGGACCCTCGATGCACTGCACAGCGACGAACGGCGGGACACGGACCTCCACGCTCGAGCCCGGCGCCACCGCCGCGAGGGAGCGCGCGGTCAACCGCACCGCTTCGGCGACCTCGGTGCGTGACGGTTCAGCCTGAGACTCGTCGCGCAACCATGCGACCAGCTTCGCGACCGCGGCACGGGTCTTCACCGGATCGGCCGTACGGGCCCTTCGAGTGGTGGCCATAATCTACTGTCTCAAAGTGTTTGTCGACCGCAACAAGCCGCCGTACAAGGTGGCCGGTGCGGTGCTGCTGGTCGTCGCCACGGTGGCGGCGACGCTTCTCTACCTTCAGTTCCGCGGTGACCTGAGCCGTAAGACGCAGCTGCTGTTGCTTTCACCTCGCGCAGGCCTCGTCGTCGAGCGGGGAGCGAAGGTGACCTACAACGGCGTCGAGATCGGGCGCGTCGGCGCAATCACCCACGTCGACACCACCGACGGTCAGCGGGCGCAGCTGTCGTTGGACGTCAATCCGCGCTACCTGGAACGCATTCCGGCGAACGTGACGGCCGAGATTCGGGCCACCACGGTGTTCGGCAACAAGTACATCTCGCTCGAGTCACCCAAAGACGCTTCCCCCCATCATATCTCGCCGGGTGATGTCATCGAGGTATCGGCGGTGACGACGGAGTTCAACACCGTGTTCGAGACGGTGATCGCGCTCGCCGAGAAGGTGGACCCGATCAAGTTGAACCAGACGTTGGCGGCGACGGCGGCGGCGCTCAACGGCGTGGGTGGCGACGCCTTCGGCGAGTCGCTCATCAACGGCAACCGGATCCTCGACGATCTCAACCCGCGCATGCAGCCGCTTCGCACCGACACCCGCCTGTTGGCCGATCTCGCCGAGATGTACGCCGAGGCCTCTGGCGACCTGTTCGACGGCTTGCGCGACGCGGTGACGTCGGCGCGCACGTTGAACGAACACCAGGCCGAACTCGACGCCGCCCTGATCGCGGCGCTCGGCTTCGCCGACGAGGCGGCCGATACCTTCGAACGCGCCGGACCGTACCTCGTGCGCGGCGCCGCCGACCTGGTGCCGACCTCGGAACTTCTCGACTACCACAGCCCCGCGATCCTCTGCTCGATCCGCAAGTACGCCGAGGTGCAGCCCAAAGTCGCGAAAACCCTGGGGGGCAACGGATTCTCGCTGACCGGCGGTGGCGGCATCCTGGCCGGCGCAGGCAATCCGTACATCTACCCCGACAACCTGCCGCGGGTCAACGCGACGGGTGGGCCGGAGGGCCGACCGGGGTGCTGGCAGGACATCACCCGCGACCTGTATCCGGCGCCGTATCTGGTGATGGACACCGGCGCCAGCATCGCCCCGTACAACCACCTCGAATTCGGCCAGCCGCTGTTCATCGAGTACGTGTGGGGCCGCCAGATCGGCGAGCTCACGATCAACCCGTGAGCACCTCAGTCAGGGAAGCCGAACAGCTTCACCACGCCGTGGTCGCGTCCGGCGGTGTAGCCGCCGTCGACCGCGATCGCCTGGCCGGTCACGAACGACGCATCGGGTGATACGAGAAATGCTGCCACCGAGGCGATCTCGTCGGGCCTGCCGCGGCGCTGCAGCGCATGCTCCTCGGTGATCGACTGCAGCGGCCCTTCCATGCCCTCGAGACCCATCACGCTGTGCAGCATCGGGGTGTCGACGAAGCCGGGGCAGATGGCGTTCGCCCGGATACCGCTGGGACCGTAATCGAGTGCGATGTTCTTGGTCAGTAGCACGACGCCGCCCTTCGCCGCGTTGTAACTGCTGCCTCCTGCCGTGCCCTCCAGCCCCTCGATGCTGGCCAGGGTGACGATCGACCCGCGTTCACCGTCCACCCGCGGCTGCTCGATCATCTTGGCCAGCGCGGCCTTGGCCACCAGGAACGTCCCGGTGAGGTTGACCCCGATGACGCGGTCCCACTCGGCGCGGTCGAGCAGGTGTACCGGCCCGCCGCCCGCCACCCCCGCAGCGTGTACGACACCGTCGAGGCGCCCACCCACGACGGCGAACAACGAACCCACTGCGGCCTCGTCGGTGACGTCGGTACGGATGAACTCGAAACCGTCGCCGGGGTTCTCGTGCGGCTCGGCCACGTCCGCACCGATCACGGTGCCGCCCTCGGCCAGCAACCGCTGCACGGTGGCCATGCCGATGCCCGATGCCGCACCGGTCACGACGAAAGTTCGCGAATGGGCGCGTCCGGATGTGCTCATGCTTGGGACTCTATGCGCCGCTGAACGGTCAGGGCCGCCAATGCCGCGGCTTCGTTGGCGGCCAGGTGCGCCAACATCGGTGCGATCACGCTGCCCGACCGCGCGTGCAGCCACCCGAACATCCATCCTGCGACACCGGTGAACACGACCGTGCCCAATACCGGGTTGCGGGTGATGCGGGCGTCCATGATGTGCCACAAGCCGAACGCCACCGACTGCAGCAGCCGTCCGCCGACGGGCGGGAACGCGGACTCGGCGGCGTGACCCAACAACGCCCGGTAGGCGACCTCTTCGGGCCAGACGGTGCCGATCGGGATGTCGCACGCCATCCATCGCAGGGGATGGTCGGGCAGGTCACGCGCGGCCATTCCCTGTCGTACCGGCGGGATCGCCGTCGCGACGGCCACTCCGAGCGCGATCGGAGCCGCAGCGGCGAGGCCGTAGCGCAAGCCGGACCACAGGGCCGGAGGTCGCAGCCCCAGCGGGGGACGCACGAGCGCGTAGAGGACGGCCCCCAGGGCGGCGTTCCACACCGGGTGGAACCGCACGCGCGGCGCGACGGAACTCCACGCGACCAGGGCGGCCGCGATGGCGACGGCGCGAAACCTCGGCCAGGCCATCAGTATTCGGGCCCGTCCTCGGACTGAGTCTTGGTCAGTGCAGTGCGGATCCGCTCGGTGTCCTCGTGCGTCCAGCCCTGTGGAGGTGCGACGGCGGCCCACCCGTCGAGGACCAGATCGCCGTAGTTGTGGCCGTGCCCGTCCGGCACCGAGCTCGCGTTCGTCATATCGGCGGCCACTTGTCCGAACGTGACGATCGGGTACCACCTCATCGACGCGGTGCGGTCGCGCCCGGGCGGTTCGCGTAGCCAGTCCGGCCGGGTGAACAGGAGGTCGGGCGACCACCACACGATCGGATCGGACGGGTGCTGCATGAACAGCACGCGCGTGCCCTCCCATGGCTTCGCGGTCACCTTCGCGATCTCGCGCGGATCGGTGCCTTGGGAGAAGCGCACGGTGCGACCGTTGTCGTAGCGCGGTTCGACTTCCGGGGTTCCAGGATCGCGGCGTTCGGTGATGGCCCTCCACAGCGGGCTGGCGTTCGGCGGGCCCACCCACAGCACCGACGAGAAGCCCATCCGGGAGATGTCGGGCAGCCACTCGAAGGCGCCCTGGCCGGCCATCGAGCCCAGGCTCTCCCCGTACAACACGAGTTTGGGCCGTCGGTCCTCCGGAAGTCGTTCCCAGCGTTGGTGAACCGCGTCGATCATCATCCGCCCGGATTCCATCGACTTCTGCTGGTCGCCCAGGAACGAGATCCAGCTCGGCAAAAACGAGTACTGCGAAGCGACCAGCGCGGTGTCGCCGTTGTACATCATCTCCAGCGACCGGGCCGCCACGGGGTTGACCCAGCCGGTGCCGGTGGTGGGGATGATCACCAGCAGTTTGCGTTCGAAGGCGCCGGTGCGCTCGAGTTCGCTGAGCAGCACCGCCATTCGCTGCTCGTCGGTATCGGCGGTCTGCAGTCCGACGTACACCCGGATCGGTTCCCTGGCGGGCGCGCCGTTGATTTCGGTGAGCTCGTCGGCGTGCGGACCGGTCGCGACGAAATTGCGGCCTTGATAGCCAAGGGTGTCCCACGCCGCGAACGACTCTGGGCTACCTGACCTTTCGGGCTCAAGCGGTTGAACGATACCGGCCCTGGTCGTGGTGTTCTGCGGCTGGAACACCCGGTTGGCACCGGCGAGGAAACCGCGGACCAGGACACCGTTGATCAGCGTGATGGCGAGCACCACGACGATCGCAGTGCCGATGAACAACGCCACCTCGTCGTGCAGGTGCCACCGCCGGATGAAGTACCGGGCCATCGTCTTGATGATGTCGAGCAGCACTCGCGCGGTGGCCACACAGACAGCGCCGACGAACGCCGCGAGCACCAGCGTGCGCAGATACCCGAGCGTGGTGGGGCCCTCCAGCCCCATCACCGCCGATACCTGGCGCTGCCACGCCGCGGCGGGGATCACCATCAGAACGCACGCCGTGAGCGCGAGCAGCACCGTCACGGCCTCGGCCGTCCACAGCACGCGCCTCGACGGCGGCCACCAGGCACGGCGCCGCAACACGAAGCGGCGCAACATCTTTGCGACGAAAACGCCGATGCCGTAGCCGATGGCGGCGTTGATGCCGCCGATGAGCCCGGCGAACAGCCAGTCGCGCGGCAGCAGGGACGGGGTCAGTGACAGGCAGAAGAGCAGCGCACTGAACGCGATTCCGACGAAGTCGAGGCGGACCAGGCTCCACGCCCAGACGTAGAGGGGGTGTCGTTGTCGGGTCGGCTCACTCACCCGAACAACCCGGGCAGCACGCTTTCCGACATGCTGCGCAGGTCCTCCAAAGTGACGGTGAACAGGCCCTGGACCTCGACTGCGTTGCTGGCCTGGTCCACCACGCCGATGCGGGTAGCGGGCAGGCCGCGGGCCTCGCACATCGCGCGGAAGCGGCTCTCCTCGGTGCGCGGCACCGCGACGAGCACCCGGCCCGCCGACTCGGAGAACAGCGCGACGAAAGGATCTAGACCCTCGGGAAGCACGATGCGGCAACCGGTTTCGCCGCGCAGCGCGGCCTCGACCACGGCCTGGATCAGCCCGCCCTCGGACAGGTCGTGCGCGGCGGAGACCAGGCCGTCGCGCGATGCGGCGGTCAGCACCTCGGCGAGCAACTTCTCGCGCGCCAGGTCCACCCTCGGCGGTACCCCGCCCAGGTGGTCGGCGGTGACCTGGGCCCAGATCGATCCGTCCAGTTCGTCGCCGGTCTCGCCCAGCAGCATCAACGTCTCACCGGGCTCGTCGCCGAATCCGGTCGGAATGCGCCGTCTGACGTCGTCGATCACACCGAGCACGCCGACGACCGGGGTCGGCAGGATCGCGGTGGTGCCGGTCTGGTTGTAGAAGCTCACGTTGCCGCCGGTGACCGGAATGCCCAGTGCCGCAGCGCCGTCGGCCAGCCCACGCACGGCCTGGCTGAACTGCCACATCACGCCGGGGTCCTCCGGTGAGCCGAAGTTCAGGCAGTTCGTCACCGCGACCGGTGTGGCTCCGGTGACCGCGACGTTGCGATACGCCTCGGCCAGAGCCAACTGTGCCCCGGTGTACGGGTCGAGCGCGGTGTAGCGACCCGACGCGTCGGTCGAGATCGCGATACCGCGGCCGGTGGCCTCGTCCACCCGCAGCAGGCCGCCGTCGGCGTCCTCGGCCAGCACGGTGTTGCCGCGCACATAGCGGTCATACTGCTCGGTGATGAACGCGCGACTGCACAGGTGCGGACTGCCAAGCAGCGCAAGCAAAGTGGATTTGAGCTCGTCGCCCGTCGACGGCCGCGGCAACTTGGCGGAGGTGTCGGCGTTGAGCGCATCCTGCGTCTCGGGCCGCTGCACCGGACGCTCGTAGACCGGACCCTCATGGGCGACGGTGCGCGGCGGCACGTCGACGACCGTCTCGCCGTGCCAGGTGATCTGGAGCCGGTCGCCGTCGGTCACCTCGCCGATGACCGTGGCCAGCACCTCCCACTTGCGGCAGACGGCCATGAACTTCTCGACGTTTTCGGGCGTGACGACCGCGCACATGCGCTCCTGCGACTCGCTCGATAGGATCTCGGCGGGTGTCATGTTCGCCGCCCGCAACGGGACGGCGTTCAGCTCGATGCGCATGCCGCCGTCGCCAGCGGACGCGAGTTCCGATGTGGCACAGGAGAGTCCGGCTCCACCGAGGTCTTGGATGCCGACGACCAGGTCGGCGGCGTACAGCTCCAGGCAGCACTCGATGAGCACCTTCTCCATGAACGGGTCACCCACCTGGACGCTGGGCAGCTTCTTGCGGCCGGCCGAGCCGCCCTCGTCGCCGCCGAACGTCTCGCTGGCCAGCACGCTCACGCCGCCGATGCCATCCAGACCGGTGCGCGCGCCGAACAGGATGATCTTGTTACCGGTGCCGGAGGCGAACGCCAGGTGCAGATCCTCCTTGCGTAGCACCCCGACGCAGAGCGCGTTGACCAACGGGTTGCCGCCGTAGGACGCGTCGAACACGGTCTCGCCGCCGATGTTCGGCAGCCCCAGGGAATTGCCGTAGCCGCCGATTCCGCGCACCACCCCGTCGACGACTCGGCGGGTGTCGGGCGCGTCGGCCGCACCGAACCGCAACTGGTCCATCACCGCCACCGGGCGCGCCCCCATGGCCATGATGTCGCGCACGATGCCGCCGACGCCGGTCGCGGCCCCCTGGTAGGGCTCGATGTAGGACGGGTGGTTGTGCGACTCGACCTTGAAGGTGGCGGCCCAACCGTCACCGATGTCGACCACGCCGGCGTTCTCTCCGATGCCGGCCAGCATCGTCTTGCGCATCGCCTCGGTGGTGGTCTCGCCGAAGTACCGCAAGTGCACCTTCGACGACTTGTACGAGCAGTGCTCACTCCACATCACCGAGTACATCGCCAGTTCGGCGTCGGTGGGCCTGCGACCCAGGATCTCGCGGATCCGCTGGTACTCGTCGTCCTTGAGGCCGAGTTCGCGGAACGGCTGGGGGTGGTCGGGAGTGGCGGCGGCTCTGTCGACGGTGTCGAGGGTGTGGGTTAGCTCCGACGTCACGAGGCCATTCTAGGTTGTGACCTGCGAAACGCGTGGGCGGCGGCGGGTGCGGTGGCGCCGTGCAGCACGACGCTGCCGAGGACGACGACGACGACGGCCATCAGCACTTCCCGTTCCGCCTCGCCGAGCAGCACGTTGAACGCCAGCAGACCGAACACGATCGAAGTGGTGCCGCGCGGGCCGAGCCAGCCCACCAGCAGCCGCTCCGGCCAGGTGAACGGCGAGCCGAACAGCGCGATCACGACCGGCACCAGCCGCACGACCGTCAACGCCAGCAAGCAGTACAGCACCAACGACCAGCTGATGCCCAGCGTGAGCGCCAGCACCGCGGTGGCGCCGACGACGAACCACATCACGATGGTGAGCAGGTATCCGATGTCGTCGACCAAGGCCAGTTCGGCCTGCAGTGCCGGCGACCGCCGCAAGTAGTGGAACGCGATACCGCAGACGAACGCGGCGACGAATCCGTTGCCGTCCACGGCCAGGCTCAGCCCGAAGGCGAGCATCGGTGCGGCGACCAGAATCAGCCGCTTGCTGCGGTCGGTCATCGCGCCGTGGCGTTCGGCGAGGTTGGTGAGTAGGGCCAGCGCGGCGCCGACGGCAACGCCCACGAGGATGGCCTTGATCGCCTGGGGCAGGGCCGACGCCAACGCCTCCATGGGCGTCGAGGCGTGCGACCGGTCCCCCACCACGGCGAGGGCGAAGATGAACAGCGGCGAGATGATGCCGTCGTTGTAGCCGGCTTCGACGTTGAGCACATCGCGCACCCGTTCGGGCACCCGCTCGTCGCGCAGAATCGACGCCGCGGGCGCGAAGTCCGTCGGCACCACCACACACGCGAGGACCAGCAGCACCGCCCAAGGCAGTTCGGGCAGCAACCACAGGCCCAGGACGAGCGCAGCGGCCAAACTCAGCGGCAGCGCGATGAACAGCAGCCGCATCGCGGCGCGCGGGTCCCTGCCGAACAGGCCGCCGCGGATGTCGGTCGCGTCGACGAAAAGCAGGATCGCCAAGATGATTTCGGCGGTGTGCTGAGCCACCTCGGTGTTCAGCGAATCGGCGAGCCCGTCGCTGGTGGTGAAGCCGACCGCGATGCCCGCGAGCACCAGGACCATCGGCGCAGTCAGCCGCCATTGCTCGAGGCGCTTGGCACCCAGCGCCCACGCGGCCAGCACCGCCGAGACGGCGATCAGTGAGAGCAGCACGCGGGCGATCTTTCCAGCGGTTCGGTATCGCTACCCGGCGACGGACCGGATCGGTCAGGGATGGTCGGCGGAACCGATGCAGAATGCGTTGCCGTCCGGGTCGGCGAGCACCACCCAGCCGAACTCGCCCATGCTGTGCCGTCCCGTTTCGGTGGCGCCGAGTTCGACCAGCCGCTTGACCTCGGCCTCGGCGTCGGTGGAGCCGAAGTCGAGGTGGACGCGGTTCTTGCCCGGCGTTGGGTCGTCGACCTTCTGGAAGCCGAGACCGGGACCGCCGTCGGGACGGGAGACGGTGACGAAAAATCCTGGTGCCAACGGGTTTACCTGCCCACCAAGGGCGCGGGCCCACCACTCGGCGAGCCGGTCGGGGTCGGTGCTGTCGAAGGTGACGTTCACCATGGCGAGGGTCATGGCGCCGACCCTAGATCAGCGCGGCGACAGGAACGCCGCCAACGCCGCGGCGTAAGCGACGACGTCCTCGGCGCCCATCACCTCGCGCGCCGAATGCATGGCCAGCTGCGGTGCGCCCACGTCGACGGTCGGGATTCCGGTGCGGGCCGCCGTCATCGGTCCGACCGTCGACCCGCACGGCAGATCGGCGCGGTGTTCGTAGCGCTGCAACGGGACCCCGGCCTGCGCGCACGCCAACGCGAACGCGGCTGCGGTGCGTCCGTCGGTGGCGTACCGCAGGTTCGGCTGCACCTTGAGCACCGGACCGGCGTTGACCTCGATGAGGTGCCCCGGCTCGTGACGGTCCGGGTAGTTCGGATGCGTGGCATGGGCCATGTCGCCGGACGCCACCATGGAGCCGGGCAGCCGACGCAGGAAGTCCTCGCGGCCGCCGCCCTCGCTGAGCGTGATGCGCTCGAGGACGGTCAACAGCAGATCGGACTGGGCGCCATGATCGGACTGTGAGCCGACCTCTTCGTGGTCGAACAGGACCAGCACCGGTGTGTGCGCGCCGGGGTCGGCCGCCAGGAACGCTTCCAGCCCGGCGTAGCAGGTCGCCTGGTTGTCCAACCGTGGCGCGCTGACCAGGTCGCCGTCAGCGCCGACGAGCCGCGACGGTGTCAGATCGTGTGTCATCAGATCGGCGCCCAGCACGTCGTCGGTGGCCACCCCGGCACGCTCGGCGACGAAGGCGGAGAAGGAGCGGGGTCCGCTGCCCGCACCCCACACCGCGTTGACGTGGCGCTGCGGATTGAGCTCGACGGCCTTGCGGTCCTCGGCGAGGTGGATGGCCAGCTGCGGCACCCGCAGGATCGGTTCGTCGATGCGGATGAGCCGATGCTCCAACCCGCTGCCGGTGAGCACCGACAGCCGCCCGCTGATGCCGAGGTCGCGGTCCAGCCACGAGTTCAGCCACGCACCGCCGTACGGCGCGAGCGCGACGACGCGCCATCCCGAGACGAACCGGTCGGGGTACTGTTTGACGCGCAGGTTCGGGCTGTCGGTGTGGGCGCCGACGATGCGGAACGACGCGTTTCGTCTGGCCGGTTTCGTCCGCCAGGCGATCAGCGATCCGGCTCGCAGGACGAAGAAGTCGCCGTGGGTGGGCCATGTGTCGGCTTCGGCGAGCTCGCGAAAACCCGCGTCGCGCAGGCGGGCCGCCGCCGTTTCGCAGGCGTGGTATGGCGACGGGGACGCGTCGATGAACTCGCACAGGCTCTGGGGGCTAGCTGCCATCTCTTCATCTTTGCGGGTGATTCAAGATCGTTTGGCGATAGGGTCCTGTTGTGCCCGAGATTCAACCGCAACCGGTGCTCGAACCGTTGACGCCTGCGGCGGTCTTCCTGGTGGCGACCATCGTCGACGGCGGGGAGGCGACCGTGCACGATGCGCTTCCGGACATCTCGGGGCTGGTGCGGGCCATCGGATTCCGCGATCCGGCCAAGCGGCTGTCGGCGGTGACGTCGATCGGTTCGGACGTCTGGGACCGGCTGTTCAGCGGTCCGCGGCCGGCCGAACTGCATCCGTTCGTCGAGATTCGCGGCGACCGTCACCACGCGCCGGCCACCGAGGGCGACCTGCTGTTCCACATCCGCGCCGAATCGATGGACGTGTGTTTCGAACTGGCCACCAAACTGGTCGAGGCCATGGAAGGCGCGATCACCATCGTCGACGAGACTCACGGTTTCAAGTTCTTCGACAACCGTGACCTGATGGGTTTCGTCGACGGTACCGAGAACCCGGACGGTCCGCTCGCCCGCGCGGCCACCCAGATTGCCGACGAGGATCCCGTTTTCGCGGGCGGTTGCTACGTGCACGTGCAGAAGTACGTGCACAACATGGCGGCGTGGAACTCGCTGTCGGTGGAAGAGCAGGAGCGGGTCATCGGCCGCACCAAGCTCGACGACATCGAGCTCGACGACGCCGTCAAACCGGCCAATTCGCATGTCGCGCTCAACGTGATCGAGGACGACGACGGCAACGAACTGAAGATCATCCGACACAACATGCCCTTCGGCGAGATCGGCAAGGGCGAGTTCGGCACCTATTACATCGGCTATTCGCGCACGCCGTCGGTCACCGAACGGATGCTCGACAACATGTTCATCGGCGACCCGCCGGGGAACACCGATCGCATCCTGGACTTCTCGACCGCGTTGACCGGCAGCATGTTCTTCACTCCGACCGTCGACTTCCTCGACGATCCTCCCCCACTGCCCGGTTCGGTCGCAGACGATGACGGCGCACCGACGGCGACCGTGACAACTCCCGCCGAGTACGAGGGCTCGCTCGGCATCGGCAGCCTGAAAGGAACCCGCTGATGAACAACCTGTACCGCGATCTGGCACCGATCACTCAGGAGGCGTGGGCCGAGATCGAACTCGAAGCGGCACGAACGTTCAAGCGCCACATCGCTGGTCGGCGCGTGGTCGATGTCAGCGAGCCCGGCGGACCGACCACCGCCGCGGTCAGCACGGGCCATCTGCGCGACGTGACACCGCCCGGCGACGGTGTGGTGGCGCATCTGCGGGAGGCCAAGCCGTTGGTCCGGTTGCGCGTGCCGTTCACGGTGTCTCGCACAGCAATCGACGATGTGGAACGTGGTTCGCAGGATTCGGATTGGGACCCGGTCAAGGACGCCGCAATGAAACTGGCGTTCGCCGAGGACCGCGCGATCTTCGAGGGGTACGAGGCGGCGGCGATCGAAGGCATCCGGGCCTGCAGTTCGAACACCGCGCTCGCACTGCCCGACGACGAGCGCGACATCCCCGACGTCATCTCCCAGGCGTTGTCGGAGTTGCGGCTCAGCGGTGTCGACGGACCGTACTCGGTGCTCCTGTCGGCCGATGTGTACACCAAGGTCAGCGAGACGACACAGCACGGCTATCCGATCCGCGAGCACCTCAACCGGCTGGTCGACGGCGAGATCATCTGGGCGCCGGCGATCGACGGCGCGTTCGTATTGTCAACGCGTGGCGGCGATTTCGACCTGCAGCTGGGCACGGACGTGTCGATCGGCTACTTGTCGCACGATGCGGGCTCCGTCCAGCTGTATCTGGAGGAGACGCTGACGTTCCTGTGCTACACCGCCGAAGCCTCGGTCGCCCTGACGCCCTAGCCCTTATGACGCGAGCGTGCGTGTTTGCACACGACACGCCGCGGAATTTCGACGCTTTGCGCACGCTCGCTGGCCGCCGAGCGCGCATGTGATGACGTCAGGCGGGTGTCAGCACCGCGTCCAGCGCGGAGTAGAACAGGCCGAGGCCGTCGTCGGATGGTCCGGTGAGCGCCTCCGTGGCGTGCTCGGGGTGCGGCATCAGGCCGACGACGCGGCCGTTGGCCGAGCTGATGCCCGCGATGTTGCGCTGGGAGCCGTTGGGGTTGTCGCGATAGCGGAACACCACCCGGCCTTCACCCTCGAGTTCGTCGAGCACCTGGTCGCTAGCGACATAACGGCCCTCGCCGGACTTCAGCGGGATCAGTAGATCGGCGCCCTTCTCGAATCGCGTCGTCCACGCCGAGGTGTTCGACGCCACCTCCAGCCAGATGTCGCGGCACACGAAATGCAGCCCGACGTTGCGGGTCAACGCGCCCGGCAGCAGACCGGCCTCGCACAGCACCTGAAAACCGTTGCAAATGCCCAACACTGGCATACCACGCTCGGCACCGCGGACAACCTCACCCATCACCGGCGCGAATTTGGCGATCGCGCCCGCGCGCAGATAGTCGCCGTAGGAAAAGCCGCCGGGCACCACGACGGCGTCGACGTTCTTCAGGTCGGCGTCGGCGTGCCACAGCGGAACGGCCTCGGCGCCCGCCAGTCGGACCGCGCGCGCCGCATCGACGTCGTCGAGCGTGCCCGGAAATGTGATGACGCCCACACGAGCGGTCATGGTTGCTCCCTACTCACCGACCAGTCCTCGATCACGGTGTTCGCCAGCAGCGACTCCGCGATCTCGGCCAGGGTGGCGTCGTCGATGCTGTCATCGACCTCGAGCTCAAAACGCTTGCCCTGCCGTACATCTGAGACGCCGTTGAAGCCCAGACGACCCAACGCGCCGACGATCGCCTGCCCCTGCGGATCGAGGATCTCCGCCTTGGGCATCACGTGCACCACCACCCTTGCCACGCGTCAACTGTACCGGCGGTTGGAGCGCGCGCGACTCACCGGCACGAACCGAGGTAGGCCTCGCACAACGGGCTCGCCAGCGCGTCGAGAACCTGCGCGTCCGACACTGCGGGCCAAGGCACCTGCAGAGGTAGCGTCGACCACAGCGCGAGCTCGACGATGCTGCCGCTGGTCGGGTGGGCCAGCAGGTACTGGCGCACCACTCTCTGGCCGGCGACGCTGATAACCGCCGCCATCCGGTCGGGTTCGGCCGTCGTGATCGACGGCGACACCAACGGGGCGGTCAGCTGACACGTTCGCAGACGACTCTGCGCCGAATCGAGCACCGACGTTGTGAGCGGGCCGTTGTACGCGACATCGCCGCGCCAGTGCAGCACCTGCGCCCGCAACTGCCACTGACCAGCGGGATTGTTGACCTGCGCACGGGACGCCACAACGTAGTCGCGCGGGTCGCCCGGCAGCGGCGGGCTGGCGCAGAGCTCCTCGAACATGAACCGCGGCGCCGGCGCGTTGACGGCCAGACCCGCCAGCCCCGGCCAGCGGTACACCGGAAACAGGGGAAGCGCGTCGGATTGCGGCCACGCGACGTCGGGTATCGCGTCGCAGATCGGCGGGCACACGCCCGGCACCGCCCGCGATGACGGGGCGGGTACGGGGCCGGCGGTCAACGCCAGGCCGAACGTCGCGAGGGCCACCGCAAGCACCAATCGCACGACTCAAGTACCCCCTGAAGACGGCCTGCGCCGCCACAATATAGGCATGCAATTGACCCATTTCGGACATTCATGCTTACTGGCCAATTTCAAGGGCGAATCCGGTGGTGAAGCGACGATCCTGTTCGACCCGGGTGTTTTTTCGCACGGATTCGAAGGCATCACCGGCCTGTCGGCGATCCTGATCACCCATCAGCACCCCGACCACGCCGACACCGACCGGCTGCCCGCGCTGCTCGAGGCCAACCCGCAGGCCGCCCTGTACGCCGACCCGCAGACCGCCGCACAGCTGGGCGAGCCGTGGCGCGCGGTCAGCGTCGGCGACGTCCTCACCATCGATCACCTCACCGTACGCGGGGTCGGCGGCAAGCACGCGGTCATCCACCCTGAGATTCCGGTCATCGACAACATCTCCTACCTCGTGGACGACGGCACCCATCGAGCCCGGCTCATGCATCCCGGCGACGCACTGTTCGCGCCCGGCGAACCCGTCGACGTGCTCGCCACGCCCGCCGCGGCGCCCTGGATGAAGATCTCCGAGGCGGTGGACTACCTGCGCGCGGTGGCGCCGACGCATGCGGTGCCCATCCACCAGGGCATCATCGACCCGAGTGCTCGCGGGATCTTCTACGGTCGCCTGACGGAGATGACCGACACCGACTTCCAGGTGCTCGAACCGGAGAACGGCACGGAATTCTGAATCAGGCCGTATCGCGCGCGGCGGCGCGGCCCGCGGCCCGTCCGGAGAACACGCAGCCGCCGAGGAAGGTGCCCTCCAGCGATCGGTAGCCGTGCACGCCGCCGCCGCCGAATCCCGCCGCCTCGCCTGCGGCGTATAGCCCGTCGAACGCGCTTCCGTCGGATTTGAGCACGCGGGCGTCGAGGTCGGTTTCCAATCCGCCCAACGACTTTCGCGTCAGGATGTGCAGCTTCACCGCGATCAGCGGTCCGGCCTTGGGGTCGGTCAGCCGGTGCGGCGCGACGACACGGCTCACCCGGTCACCGAGATAGTTGCGTGCGACGCGGATCGAGGCGATCTGCATGTCCTTGGTGAACTTGTTGGCGACCTCCCGGTCACGCGCGGTGACCTCGGCCTCGACCGTCGCGTAGTCCAGCGGCAGCACGTCCGGGACGGCATTCATTGACGAGACCAGATCACGCAACGAATCCGCGCTGACGAAGTCGACGCCGCGGTCGACGAACGCCTGCACCGGTGCCGGCGCCCCGGGGCGGACCCGCGACAACACGTCGCGGATGCTGCGACCGGTCAGGTCCGGGTTCTGCTCCTGACCCGAGAGCGCGAACTCCTTGGCGATGATCCGGGCGTTGAGGATGAACCATGTGTAGTCCTGGCCCGTCTGCGCGATGTGCTCCAGCGTGCCGAGCGTGTCGAAACCCGGGTACAACGGGGACGGCAGGCGATTGCCGTTGGCGTCCAACCACAATGACGACGGCCCGGGCAGGATGCGGATGCCGTGCAGCGGCCAGATGGGATCGTAGTTGGTGATGCCCTCGGTGTAGTGCCACATGCGGTCGCTGTTGATCACGCGTGCCCCCGCAGCCTCGGTGATGCCGATCATTCGACCGTCGACATGTGCGGGCACACCGGACAGCAACTGTTCGGGTACCCGGCCCATCCGCTTGGGCCAGTTCTGCCGCACCAGGTCGTGGTTGCCGCCGATGCCGCCACTGGCGACGATCACCGCTTGTGCGCGAAACTCGAACTCTCCGACGGGCTCTCGCGACGTGGCGACACCTCGGGCCACGCCAGACGGCTCGAGCACCGTTCCGCGCACGC
This sequence comes from Mycobacterium sp. 1164985.4, assembly GCF_001668575.1. Taxonomy (GTDB): domain Bacteria; phylum Actinomycetota; class Actinomycetes; order Mycobacteriales; family Mycobacteriaceae; genus Mycobacterium. The sequence continues at coordinate 211,917 of NZ_LZMD01000046.1, read as the reverse complement.
CGACGACGGCGCCGTTCTCGACGATGAGCTCGTCGACCCTGTGCCGGTGCGCATACCGGGCTCGCCCGGTGAGGCGGCGCGCGAAGATGTCGACGATCGCCGGGCCGGTGCCCCAGGTGATGTGGAACCGCGGCACCGAGTTGCCGTGTCCGCGCGCGTCGTATCCACCGCGTTCGGCCCACCCGACGAGCGGGAACGTCTGCAGGCCGCGCTCGCGCAGCCAACCGCGCTTCTCCCCCGCGGCGAAATCGACGTAGGCATGAGCCCACTGCCGCGGCCAGTGATCCTCCGGGCGGTCGAATCCCGCTGAGCCCAGCCAGTCCTGCAACGCCAACTCATGGCTGTCGCGGATGCCCATCCGCCGTTGCTCCGGGCTGTCTACGAAGAAGAGCCCGCCGAACGACCAGAACGCCTGACCGCCGATGTTGTTGGCGTTCTCCTGGTCGACGATCAGTACGCGTCGGCCGCGTTCGACGAGTTCGCAGGCCGCCACCAGACCCGCCAGCCCGGCTCCCACGACGATGACGTCAGCATCTGCCATGGCCGCCACGTTAGCGGGACGGGCCAAGCGGCGGATGCCATTACGACGTCAGGCAGCCGACGGGCTAGCGCGGCAGGACGTCTTCGATGGCCGCGATCACCTCGGGTGCGTCGGGCTCGGTGCGGGGCCGGAACCGCTTGACGACCTTGCCGCCCGGCGCGAGCAGGAACTTCTCGAAGTTCCACTGGATGTCGCCGGCCTCGCCGCCGTCGTCGGGTGTCTTCGTCAGCTCGGCATACAGCGGATGCCGGTCGGCGCCGTTGACATCGGTCTTGGCGAGCAACGGGAACGTCACGCCGTACGTCGTCGAACAGAACTCCTGAATTTCCTCGGCCGTGCCGGGCTCTTGACCCATGAACTGGTTGCACGGCACGCCGACGACCGTGAGCCCGCGGTCTCGGTAATCCTTGGCCAACTGTTCGAGCGCTGTGTACTGCGGTGTGAGACCGCATTTCGAGGCGACGTTGACCACCAGTGCGGCGCCGTCGGCCAGCTCGCCGAGCGTGGTCTGGCGGCCGTCGAGCGTGGTCACAGCGATATCGGTCAGCGGAGTGTCGGTCATGCCCGCACGTTACCCGGTCTCGAACAGCATGCCCGCGACCCGGTGCACGGTCGCCAGCGCATCGCCGTCGGCGTCGATCGCCTTGTTCAGCCACAGCAGCGAAAATCCGTGTACCAGAGACCAGGCCGCCAACGCGGCGGCCTGAGGGTCCTGCGCGGCGCGCGGATCGTCGAGGGTGCCGACACCCTGCCGCAGTTCCGCCCCCGCCGCATCCTGGGCGGCTTTCAGCTCCGCGTTGTCCGGGTCGACGAGCGCCCGGTCGAACATGACCGCGTAGTGGCCGGGGTGGTCGAGCGCGAAGCGCACGTATGCCAGTGCGGCGTCGATGAATTCCGGGCCGGCCTCGGACAGCGCCGCGGCGAGCATGCGCCAGCCCTCGGCGGCCAGCGCGGTGAACAACCCACGGCGATCGGTGAAGTGGTGCGCGGGCGCGGCGTGCGACACCCCCGCTACCCGCGCGAGTTCGCGCAGCGAGATTCCGTCGGCACCCCGTTCGGCCACCAGGCTTGCCGCTTCGGCGAGGATGACGGCCTTCAGGTCGCCGTGGTGATAGGACGTCCTGCTCATTCGGGCATCGTACCGGAAATCTTGACAGTGCCTAGTTTCTTGCCTACCGTTGGAACTTGTCACTGTCAAGATTGGAGTGAATCATGGCCGTCATCGTCACGCTGATACTGGGGACGCTCGGCGCACGGCTGGTCGGCTGGCTGGGCGTGGAATACGTGGACAGCTGGCCGTCCGCCGTCGCCGTCGGGCTGGCCGCGATGTTCGTGGTCACCGGGTTCGCCCACTTCGTCAATCCGCTGCGCCGCGACATGATCGCGATCGTGCCGCCGCGATTGCCCGCCCCGGCGTCGCTGGTGACCCTCACCGGGGTGCTCGAGATCGCCGGCGCGGTCGGCCTGCTCTATCCGCCCACCCGGGTAACCGCGGCCCTCTGCCTCTTCGTGTTGATGATCGCGATGTTCCCGGCCAACATCTACGCGTCACGGATGCCGAACCCGCCGAAGTCGATGACGACCCGGCTGGATCTGCGTACCGCCGAGCAGATCGTCTTTCTAGGGGCGGCGCTCGTGATCGGCGTGGGCAGCGTCCAGTAGCCAGGCGTACTGGAATGCGGTTTCCTTCCAGCGTTCATAGCGTCCGCTGATACCGCCATGGCCGGCATTCATCTCGGTCTTCAACAGCACGGGATGGTTGTCGGTCTTGGTGTGGCGCAGGGCGGCAATCCATTTCGCCGGCTCGACGTAGTACACGCGGGTGTCGTTCAACGACGTCATCGCGAGAATTCGCGGGTAGTCCTTGGCTTCGACGTTCTCGTACGGCGAGTAGGACCTCATGTACTCGTAGACGTCCTTGTTCTCCAACGGGTTTCCCCACTCGTCCCATTCGGTGACAGTCAACGGCAGCGAGGGGTCGAGGATCGTGGTGAGGGGATCGACGAACGGCACCACAGCGAGGATGCCGGCGAACAGCTCCGGCGCCATGTTGGCCACCGCGCCGACCAGCAGACCGCCTGCGCTGCCGCCGTACGCCACCAGGTTCTCAGGACGGGTGATGTCGGTCTGCACGAGATGCGCTGCGACGTCTACGAAGTCGGTGAAGCTGTTCTTCTTCTCGAGCATCTTGCCGTGCTCGTACCACGGCCGGCCGAGCTCGCCGCCGCCCCGCACGTGGGCCACCGCGAACACCATCCCGCGGTCGAGCAGCGAGAGCCGCGCGATCGAGAACCGCGGGTCTTCGCAAGCCTCGTAGGCGCCGTATCCGTACAGCAGCGTGGGCGCCGGATACTGCAGCCCGATCTTGTGAACGATCGAGATCGGTACCCGCACACCGTCGCGCGCGATCGCCCAATCGCGACGCTCGACATAGTCTTCGGGCCGGTAGTCGCCGAGGACGGGCTGCTCGCGCAGCAGCGTCCGATCGCCGGTGGCGAGATCGACGTCGTAGATGCGTACGGGTGTTGTGTACGAGGTGGCGCCGATGCGCAGTTTGGGAGCGCTCCAATTGGGGTTGGCGCTCAGGCCCGCCGACGTCAACTCAGACTCGAACGTGAAGTCCTCGGGGTGGCCGTACTCGCCGCTCGGATACAGGGGCCACAGCTGGATTCTCGGCAGCGCCTCACTGCGATAGCTGACGACGAGGTGCTTTTCGAACGCGTCGACCGAATCGAGGCGGACGTCGTCGCGGTGCGCGATCAGCGTGCGGATCGCGGTCGGATCGCTGACCGGCGCCTCCACCAGGGTGAAGTTCACCGCACCGTCGTTGTGCAGGATGAGGAACCGGTCCTCACCACCCACGACGGCGTGCTCGACGGAGTACTCGACGAAGTCGCGGCGCGGCCACACAACGGCGAACTCGGCCTCCGGGTCGGTCGCATCGGCGTAGCGCACCTCGGAGGTCACGGCGCTTCCAGCAGCGATCATGACGTATTTATCGCTGCGCGTCCGGCCGACGCCGAGCCAATACCGTTCGTCGGGTTCGTGATAGACCCTCTGCGCGGGCAGGCCCGAGCCAAGTCGATGGCGCCAGATGGTGTCAGGACGCCAGGCCTCGTCGACTGTCGAGTAGTAGACGGTGCGGTTGTCGGCCGCCCAGGTCGCACCGGGGCCGATACCGACGATGGTGTCCTCGTATAGCTCACCGGTGCGTAAGTCCTTGAACCGCAGGGTGTACCGCTCGTCGCCCTTGACGTCCACCGAGTAGGCCAGGATGTTGCCGTCGAGGCTGACCGAAGCGGCGCCCAGCGAGAAGAATTCGTGGCCCTCGGCCTCGACGTTCTCGTCGAGCAGCACCTGCTCGCCCGGGATCTCGGTGTTCTCGTCGAGCACCGGAGGTGTCCAGTCGTCCGGATCGGCGACCGGGCAACGGCAGTGCACGCTGTACTGCTTGCCCTCAAAGCTGCGGCCGTAGTACCACCACGCGTCGCGCCTGGTCGGCACCGACAGGTCGGTTTCCTTGGTGCGGGCCTTGATCTCGTCGAAGATGGCCTGTCGTAGTGGTGCGAGGTGGTCGGTGACGTGCTCGGTGTAGGCGTTCTCCGCCTCGAGATACGCGATCACATCGGGATCGTTCTTGTCGCGCAGCCACTCGTAGGGGTCACAGAAGACGTCGCCGTGGTGTTCACGTTTGGTGTCGACGCGCTTGGCCACCGGCGGATTCATGCCCCGATCCAATCGTCGAAACTCAGCCCGGAAATACGTTCGTACGCCTCGATGTAACGGGAACGGGTGGCCTGCACGACGTCTGGGGGCAGCGGTGGCGGAGCTGCGCCGCCGGCGCGGTCCCATCCCGACTCCGGACCCGTGAGCCAATTGCGGACGAATTGCTTGTCGAAGCTCTGTTGCACGACGCCTTCTTTCCAGTCGTCGGCGCGCCAGTACCTGCTGGAGTCGGGGGTGAACACCTCGTCGGCGAGTCGCAGTTCGCCGTCCTTGTCGACACCGAACTCGAATTTGGTGTCGGCGACGATGATCCCTTTGGTCAGCGCGTGTTCGGCCCCGCGGCGATAGGTCTCCAGCGTCCGGTCCCGCAGCTGCTCGGCGCGCTGCGAACCGATCAGCTCGACCACGGCGTCGAACGAGATGTTCTCATCGTGTTCTCCCAGTTCGGCTTTCGTCGCCGGGGTGAACAGCGGCTCGTCGAACTTGCTCGCCTCGACCAGCCCGGCGGGAAGCGCGATACCGCACACCGCTCCGGTCTTCTGGTAGTCGATGAGCCCCGAACCGGTGAGGTAGCCGCGGGCCACCGCCTCCACCGGCAACATCTCGAGTTCCTGTACCACCAGCGAGCGGCCCAGCACCTCGGCGGGAATGCGCTCGTCGTCGGGAGGACCGGCGAGATGGTTGGGTGTGCCCGCGGTCCGACTCAGCAGGTCGAAGAAGAACACGCTCATCGCGGTGAGGATGCGGCCCTTATCGGGGATCTGCGAGTCGAGGATGTAGTCGTAGGCGGAGATACGGTCGCTGGCCACGAAGAGTAGCGTCTCGTCGTCCACGCGATACAGTTCGCGAACCTTGCCGCTGGCCAGATATTCGTAGTCGGACAGAGCGGGGCGCATCGGGCCAGCCTATCGGGCAGCATCTACTGCCATGACTTCGCGGTTTATCCCCTATGCCACGACACCGTCGCGCATCATGGCCCAGCTCGTCAGCGACGCCGTCGTGGTCGTCTGGACCACGGTGTGGGTGCTGGTCGGCATGGCGGTGCACTCGGCGGTCTCGACCATCGCCACCGTGGGCCGCCAGGTGGAGACCGGCGCCAACGGCGTGGCCGACAACCTCGACTCCGCGGGTGAGCGCACCGACTCCTTCCCGCTGATCGGCGACGCGCTGAGCAAGCCGCTGCGGGCAGCCAGCGAGGCCGCGCTCGACATCGCCGGCGCCGGCCACAGCCTCGATACCACGGCGTCGTGGCTGGCCTGGGTGCTGGCGTTGGCGGTGGCCGCGCCGCCGATCCTGTTCGTCGCGATGCCGTGGCTGTACCTGCGGCTGCGGTTCTTCCGCCGCAAGTGGACGGCGCTCACACTGGCCCGCACACCCGCGGGCGAGCAACTGTTGGCGCTGCGGGCACTGGCCAATCGGCCGCTGGCGAAGCTGGTCGCGGTCCACGCCGACCCTGTCGGGGCGTGGCGGATGCACGACCACGACGCGATCCGCGGACTCGCCGCGCTCGAGTTGCGCTCCTCGGGCGTCGCCCGCCGCCTCTAATCTCCGCGATTTGTGCACATCCGGGAGCGCTCACCGCTCGCGAATGTGCACAAATCGCATGGAGGGAACCATTCGCAGGCGCCGATGCGTCGAAAAAGAGCATGCTCGACGACCATCTCCGGCGTCACGACGGTGTGATCACGCTGGCGCAAGCGCGACAGTGCGGCCTCAGTAGGCATGCGGTGAACCGCCGCGTGCGCTCGGGCCACTGGCGGCGATGCTCGCCTGGCGTCTTCTTCGTAAACGATCGTCCGTTCAGCGACGCCGCGCGTATCAGGGCTTCGGTTTGGTCGTTCGGTCCGCGAGCAGCGGCCAGCGGACTGGCGGCGGCGTGGTGGCACGGGATCACGAAGTTCGCTCCCGAGGTCGTCGAAGTCACCGTCCCGAGGGTGAGCAACTTCCGGCCGAGGCCGGGCATGAATGCGCGAAGGCGCGACCTGTCGCCCCGCGACGTCGTCGAGCGCGACGGGCTGCAAGTCACGGCGTTGCCGCTGACGGTCGTCGAAGCCGCGGTCCGCCGCGGTGGCGGGCCGAAACTGATGGACACCGCCCTGCAGCGTCACGTCGAGCTCGCCCAACTGTGGCGTGCGCATCTGCGTAACAAGGGTCGACACGGTTCACCCGCCGCCCGGCGACTCCTGCGTGGCGCCCAGAACGGTGCGCGTTCCCAGGCCGAGCGGCTTCTCGTCAAGCTCCTACGCGACGCCGGGTTCACCGGCTGGAAGACGAACCACCCCGTCGCCGGCTACAGGGTCGACGTCGCCTTCCTGGCGGCGAAGGTCGCGATCGAGGTCGACGGCTGGGCGTTTCACACCGACAGCGACGTGTTCCAGATCGACCGTAACCGTCAGAACATCATCGCCCTGCACGGCTGGAAGGTGTTGCGCTTCACCTGGCTTGACCTCACGGCGTATCCGCAGCGGGTGATCGCCGAGATCTCCGCCGCGACGGGCCAGAGTCCGTCATCCGAGCATGCGCCGCAAGGTGTGGCCGAACGGATACCGCGCCGTCACCGACCCGAACCGCACCCGGCCGCGCACCACGAGGTGTAGCCGATCCGACGCGGGACCGTGCGGCACCTTCAGCGTGGTGCTGCCCGCGAACGTCTCGACGCCGGTGAGGTCGACGGTCGCGCCGTCGGGCAGGATCAGTTCCGTCGAGCTGAAGTAGTCGTCGATGTCCAGCATGACGGTGGACCCCTGCAGCTTCGCCGATGTGAAGTCGAGCGTCGTGTCACACATCCTGGTGTTCAGATCGATGCGCGACGGCACCGCCCACGGTCCCCGCCGCGAGATCGACGACATCCGGCCGCGTATCGGTTCGCTGCCACCAGGCGCCACCGGTCGCAGCGCATCCGTCGAGGGCAAGTCGGCCAACACCTGGCGCAATTCTCCGCGGGTGCGCGCGGCCAGTACGACGTCGAACCGCTCGCTGAACTCGTCGAGCGTGAGCATGCCTTGGCCGACCGCACGTTCGAGCTGCTGCCTCACGTGCTCGCGGTCTACGTCCGAAACCCGCATGTTCGCGTCATCGGTGTCCATGCCCCGAGAGTAGGTCGCGCACGCCGACGGTCCTCAACCGCAACACCGCTCCGATCGACACAACGATCCAGGCAGCAAATGCGATCCAAAAGAAGACCTGCGAAATCGTGGGCAGCGCAGACCATCCGGTCTCGATCGCCATGGCGTGGGTAGCCGCCGAATACATGCCCAACGGGAAGACCATCGCCCACCACACCCCGGCGAAACGCCGCGCCTCCGCGCGTTCGATGTGACGGACACCGAAGTACACCAGCGGCGGAATCCACAGCGATGCCAGGCACCACGTCGTGATCGTTACCGTACGAACGCCGTCGATGCCGGCCCGATGGATGTGATCACCGGCCAGCGTGGCGATCGCGAGCCCGCCCATCAAGATCCACGCGTCGGGCTCGAACCCGCTGGGATCCAGCCGCGCCGAAAAGGCTCGCGCCAGAATCAGCGTGGTCATGACGGCATATAACGCAAGGGCCGACACCCAGATCGCCACACCGGCCATCAACAGCACATGCCACCCCGTGTCGTGGGCGAGCGCCACCGCGACGATCGCCAGACCCGAGGTGCCGACGCTGCACAGTTCCCATGCTCCTCGCGCCCGTCGCTGTAACGCCGTCCACGTCCGACGGGCGAAGTTGCGCGCCGTCAGCACCACCAACGCCAGCCACACCATCGCCGCCGGCGCGGCCAATGTCCACAACACCGCCGAGATCGACATCAGCCGGCTGTCGAGCACCGCGCAGGCCGCAACGAACGTGAACAGCCCGATCGTGACGTCCGGATCCGACAGATCCAGGCGCTGTCGGGACCACGAGATCGCTCCTACGACAATGAGAACCAGCAGCCCGAGAACGGCCAACACGGCCAGCGCACCGCTGATGTAGTTGTAGCAGTGGTCGGCCGCGGCGATCGACACGATGCCGGTCGCCATTACGAACGCGAACGCGTCGGGCCTCACCGCCCGCCGCTCACCGCAGCTCGACGACGAGATGCCGGATGCCGGTGTGCCGGTTACTGCGCGTCCATTCGACGGGCTTGACGAGCCGGGCATCGGAGAACCGCGTCAGCAGCTCCTCGAACAGCACACGCAGTTCGAGCCGCGCCAGGTTGGCCCCGAGGCAGTAGTGCACACCCTGGCCGAAGCCGAGGTGCGGATTCGGTTTGCGGGCGATGTCGAACACGTCGGCGTCGGCGAACACGGCCTCGTCGCGGTTGGCCGAACCCTCCCAGATCTGCACTTTCTGACCGGTCTCGATCTGACATCCCCCCAGCGTCACGTCCCGAGTTGCGGTGCGCCGCTTGGACGGTGACGGCGACGACCAGCGCACCATCTCCTCGACCGCCGATGGTAGCGACGTCAGATCGTCGCGCAGAGCCCTCAGCGAATCCGGGTTCTCGATCAATGCGAGCAGCCCGCCGGCGACCGCGTTGCGCGTCGTCTCCGCGCCCGCGCTGAACAACAAACTGAAGAACAGGTAGAGCTCCATTTCCGAAAGGACGGGCGGAGCGAGCGCACCGTCGTCCACGGTGTCATCCATGCACGCGTTCGCGACCACCGACAACATGTCGTCGGTCGGCGACGCGCGTTTCGCCGCGATCAACTCCTGACCATAGGCATACATTCGCGAACCGGCCTCTTCCTCGGTGAGCTGGCCAACCGAGGCCTTCCGCGAACCGCCGAAGTCGAACTGCGGCTCGATCGCCTGAAACAGCCAATGCCGTTCGGACTCCGGAACTCCCAACAGGATGCAGATCATCTGCATCGGTAGCTCGGCCGCCACGTCGACCAGGAAATCGAAGGGCACCCCGGGTTCGACGGCATCCAACAACCGCCGCGCACGCGCGCGCAGATCATCCTCCACCCGGCGAATCATCCGCGGTGTGAGGCCCGAACTGACCAAGCGGCGGATCTGCGAATGTCGTGGGTCGTCCATCATGTTCAGCACCTGACCCGCGATCGCCAGGTCCTGCAGCAGCGTGCCACCGTAGGGCCGGGGTCCACCCGTCACAGATGAGAAGATCTCCGGATCACGAAACACCGCAAGCGTTTCGGCGTAGGTGGCCACGGACCAGAACCCCTCACCGTCGGGCGTGTGCTCGGTCGGCTCATGCCAGTACACCGGAGCCTCGCGCCGATGCAGCGCGAACAGTTCGTGCGGAAACCCGTTCGCGAAGTTGTCCAGATCGGTGAAGTCGATCCCGGCCAGCGTCACAAGATGGCACCCGAAGTGTATTTGGCCGCTTCGGGATAGCGGCTCACCAACTCGTCGACCGCTTCGACCACGCGGTCCACCTGGTCGCCTGCCGCGCCGGTGAAAGCCTGCTTGTCGGCGAGCGCCGCATCGAGCGCGGGCCGGTCCAGCGGCAGCCGGGAATCGCCCGCCAACCTGTCCAGAAGGTCGGGCTCCTGGCCCTTTTCGCGCATCGCCAACGCCACCGCGACGGCGTGTTCCTTGATCAACTCGTGCGCGGTCTCTCGGCCCACCCCGGCTCGGACCGCGGCGATCAGGATTCGCGTCGTCGCCAGGAAGGGCAGGTAGCGGTCGAGCTCGCGCTGGATCACCGCGGGGTAGGCGCCGAACTCGTCGAGCACGGTCAGGAACGTCTCGATCTGCCCGTCGACGGCGAAGAACGCGTCCGGCAGCGCGACGCGGCGCACCACCGAACAGAACACGTCGCCCTCGTTCCATTGCGCGCCAGCGAGTTCGGCGGCCATCGAGCCGTAGCCGCGCAGCACCACCTGCAGCCCGTTCACCCGCTCACACGAGCGGGTGTTCATCTTGTGCGGCATCGCGGACGAGCCCACCTGTCCGGGTGCGAAGCCCTCGGTGACCAGTTCGTGGCCGGCCATCAGCCGGATGGTGTGTGCCAGCGACGACGGACCCGCGCCGACCTGCACCAGCGCGGAGACGACGTCGTGGTCCAGCGAGCGCGGATACACCTGCCCCACGCTGGTGAAAATCTCGGTGAAACCCAGGAATTCGGCGACCCGACGCTCGAGCTCGGCCAGCCGCGACGCGTCGCCGCCGAACAGGTCCAGCATGTCCTGAGCGGTGCCCATCGGGCCCTTGACACCGCGCAGCGGGTAACGGTCGATCAACGAGCGCAGCCGCTGCAGCGCGATCAACAGCTCTTCGGCCGCCGAGGCGAACCGCTTACCCAGCGTGGTGGCCTGCGCCGCGACGTTGTGGCTGCGGCCGGCCATCACCAGGTCGCGATACAGCACCGCGCGTTCGGCGAGCCGGGCCACCACCGCCACCGCATGGGAGTGCACGAGTTCGAGCGAGCGCCGGATCTGCAGCTGTTCGACGTTCTCGGTCAGGTCGCGACTGGTCATACCCTTGTGGACGTGTTCGTGGCCCGCCAGGGCGTTGAACTCCTCGATGCGCGCCTTGACGTCGTGGCGCAGCACGCGTTCCCGTGCCGCGATCGACTCGAGGTCGACCTGTTCGAGCACCCGCTCGTAGTCGTCGACCACTCCGGCGGGCACGTCGACCCCTAGTTCCGCCTGGGCGCGCAGTACCGCCAGCCAGAGCCTGCGCTCCGCGATGACCTTGGCTTCCGGTGACCAGATCGCCACCATTTCCTCGCTGGCGTACCGAGTGGCCAGCACGTTGGGGATCGTCACAAACACTCAGCTTACGACTCGGGTAGTGCAGGCTGGTCCCATGTACTTCGTTGGGCTCGATCTCGCCTGGGCGGAAGGAAACCAAACCGGTGTGGCCGTTCTGGACGGCGACGGACGGCTCGTGCAGGTCGGCACGGCGGTCAGCGACGACGATATCGCGGCGGCCGTCGCGCCGTATGTCGACGGCCCCTGCGTCGTCGCCATCGACGCACCGCTCATCGTCAGGAATCCGACCGGTTACCGGCTCGGGGAGACGCTGTACAACCGGGATTTCGCGCCGTTCGAGGCGACCGCGCAGCCCGCGAACACCGGTAACCCGCTCTTCGACCCGCCCCGCGCCGAGGTCCTCTGCGAGCGGCTGTACCTGGACACCGACCCGCAGTCACGCGCCGACCGCCGCGCGATCGAGGTCTACCCGCATGCCGCGACGATTGCGCTGTTCAAACTCGGCAAGACGCTCAAGTACAAGCGGCGGGCAAAGGATGTCGTCAAACGCAAGGACGAACTGCTCAAGATGGTGGAGCTGATCGAGGGGTTGAACGACGCCAACCCGCGACTTCGCGTCCGGAGCAGTCCGGCGTGGCTCGAACTCCGCAAGCGGATCGAAGCCGGTGCCCGGGCCTTCCAGCTCAACGCCTGCGAGGATCCCGTCGACGCCGTGCTCTGCGCGTACGTCGCGCTGTACTTCGAACGGCGACGCGAGGACGTCATGATCTACGGCGACCGCGACGACGGCTACATCGTCACACCCGCGTTGCCACCCGGGCTGACGCCCGCCCCTCGCGGTCGCCCGGTGTCGGCCCCCGGGCCCGGCGACGTGCTGCCGCGCCTGGAGCAGGTTCAGCTTCTGATCGAGCGGGCGCAACGCGAACTCACCGAGATACGCCGACAGTTGGGCGGCTAGTCAGTCCGGCGTCTGAGCCAGCTGAGTCGGATCGGTGATCCCGGCGTCGGTGATGCCGAGTCGCTTGTTGATCACCATGGTGACGAGGAACAGCACGATGCCGATCACGATCAGGATTCCGGCGAGCAGATACTGCGTTCCCGGGCGGCCCGACAGCGGTGTCACCAGATACAGCGATGTGATGAAACCGAGAATGGGTAGCAACGTGGGCGTCCGGAAATGCGCACCGTCCTTCTGAACGTCGCGACGCAGCACCAGCACCGCCACGTTGACCATCGCGAACACCGCCAACAGCAGAAGCGACGTGGTGCCGCCGAGAACCGACACCGCCTTGCTGCTCGCGAAGGCCGACACGTAGAAGATCAGACCGAACGCGATCACGGTCGTGAAAATGATTGCCACCCAGGGGGTGTGGCGGGTTCGGTGCACCGAGCCGAGAACCGGCGGCAGCACCCGTTGCCGAGCCATGCCGTAGATCAGCCGGCTGGCCATCAGCATGTTGATCAGCGCGGTGTTGGATACCGCGAACATCGTGATGAACGGGAATAGCTCATCGATCGGCAGCCCCGGTGCCGCGGCCTCCACCACGCTCACCAACGGGGTGCTGCTGGCCTTGAGCTCGCCGATCGGCACCAGGGCCACCGCGATGATCGACACCAGGATGTAGACGAGTCCGGCGATGCTCAGCCCGGTCAACAACACCTTCGGGAAGATCCGGACCGGGTCCTTGGTCTCCTCGGCCATGTTGACCGAGTCCTCGAAGCCGACCATGGCGAAGAAGGCGAGCGACGTCGCCGCGGTGATCGCGACGAATGTGCTTCGCTCCTCACCACTTTCGAACATCACGATGCGGGAGAAGTCGTGGTCACCGCCCTGGGTCAATGCCCATAAACCGACGAAGATCACCAGCAGCAGGCCGGTGATCTCGATGATGGTCAGGCCGACGTTGAGCTTGACGCTCTCGCTCACACCGCGCAGGTTGATCGCGGCCAAGACGGCCATGAACAGCAGCGCGATGACGGCGACACCCGCCTTGCCCCAGTCCAGGCCGAGACCCTTGATCATGTTGGCGGCGAACGCTTGCGACGCGGTCGACGCCGACGTGATGCCGGAGCACATCACCACGAAGGCGACGAGGAAGGTGAAGAACTGGATCCCGAAAGCCTTGTGCGCGTACAGCGCAGCCCCGGCCGCCTGCGGGTATTTGGTGACGAGTTCCAGATACGAGAACGCCGTGATGGTGGCGATGGCGAATGCGAGAAGGAACGGCAACCATGCCGCGCCGCCCACCTCGCCGGCGACCTGGCCCGTCAGCGCGTAGACACCGGTGCCGAGGATGTCGCCGACGATGAACAGCAGCAACAACCCCGGACCCATGACCCGCCGAAGCTCTGGCTGCTTGTCCGTCGGCGTACTCATCATCGTCTGCTCTTCGCGCAAGCGCTCATCGGTGCCCTTTGCTCTTCGCGCAAGCGCTCATCGGTGCCCTTTGCTCTTCGCGCAAGCGCTCATCGGTGCCCTCCTGGTGGCACTTACACCTGCGCCACTCGCTCATCGATTGGTGCCAACACGTCTATCACGTCGATCAAGGTCGCGCGTGCTGTTGCGCGAGGGCCGTCGCCCTCGGCGACGAGCGCAGCCACCACCGCACCGTCGACGGCGTTGACCAACGCGGTGAGGTACTCGGCCCGCACCGAGCGACCCGAACGTTCGATGACCTCGATCACCGCGTCGGTGCGCTGTCGCATGATCCGCCGTTGGATCTCGCGCAGTCCCGGGTGGCGCGCGCACGCGATGTACCTCTCGTAGCGCGAGATCAACTGCTCGCTGACCCGCTGCCCCGCCACATCGTCGACCAACAGATCGACCAAGATGTCGGCGGTCGATTCCGCGCCCCGCCGGCGCCGCGAGAGCATCGCAACCCTGGCGCGCAATTGCTCGGCCTCGCGCTCACCGACGTATTCGACGGCCTTGGCGATCAGATCGTCCAGCGAGGAGAAGTAGTACGTCGTCGACGCCAGCGGGAGGCCGGCGCGGCGCGCCACGGCGCGATGCCGGACCGCGTCGAAGCCGCCCTCGCACAGCAGATCGGCGGCAGCGCTGACCAGCGCAAATCGTCGACGCTCTCCCTTGGGAGTGACCGCTGCCGTCACCTTTAGCATGCTGCCAGTCGGGCGGCCCTCCCATCGCGCTTTCGGCTAATCGTCAGGCTTTACTCACGAAGTCGGGGCTGGCGTTTCTGGTGCGACGGGCGACCGCCGCTCGGCGGTGATGAAGCGCCGATGGCATCATGGCCGCCATGCCCGAGCTGAGTCGCCGATCGCTTCTGCGCCTCGGTGTCGGCGCGGCGGCCGGTGCGGCAGCGCTGCGGATGGCACCCGCGGTTCCCGCCGCGCCCGCGGCACCCACTTACGTCGACGGGTCGTTCGTCTCCGCGGCACGCGGAGGGCAGACGACCAACTGGGCGATCGCGCGGCCGCCGGGGCAGAGCACGCCGCTGCGTCCGGTCATCGCCCTGCACGGCAAGGGGCAGGACGCCGCGGGTGTGATGGCCGGCGGTGTGGAACAGGGGCTGGCCGAGGCCGTGTCCGCGGGCCTGCCGCCCTTCGCTGTCGTCGCGGTCGACGGCGGCGGAAGTTACTGGCACAAGCGGGCCGACGGCGAGGACTCCGGCGCGATGGTGCTCGACGAGCTGATCCCGTTGCTGGGTTCGCAGGGCCTGGACACCTCGCGCGTCGGTTTCCTCGGCTGGTCGATGGGCGGCTACGGGGCGCTGCTGCTCGGCGCGCGGCTCGGGCCCGCCCGCACAGCCGCGATCTGCGCGGTCAGCCCGGCGCTGTGGACGTCCTCCGGCGCCGCCGCGCCCGGTGCATTCGACAGCGCGGAAGACTATGCGGCCAACAGTGTCTGGGGGCTCCCCGCGCTGGGATCGATTCCGATCCGGATCGATTGCGGGACCGGCGATCCGTTCTATTCGGCGACGAAAGAGTTCATCGCGCAGCTGCCGAATCCGCCCGCAGGCGGGTTTTCGCCCGGTGGGCACGACGCCGGCTTCTGGAGCTCGCAGCTGCCCGGCGAGCTGGCCTGGCTGGCACCGCTGCTGACCGCTTAGAGGGCGATGCGACCTTCCGCCGCGGCCAGGGCGATGTCACTGCGAAAGTGACTGCCCGGCAGCCGAATCGACTTGATCAACGCATACGCGGCGTCGCGCGCCGCCGACAGGTCGGCGCCGGCGCCCACGATGGACAGCACACGTCCGCCCGATGAGACCACGGCACCGTCGTCGCGACGACTGGTCCCTGCGTGCAAGACGCCGTCGGCCTCGGACCCGGTGATCACGTCGCCGACCCGTGGACGACCCGGATAGTTCTCCGCCGCCAGTACGACGGTCACCGCGGCGCCGTCGCGCCACTGCAGCGCGGGCTCGTCGGCGAGGCGGCCGGTTGCGGCCGCATACAGCAGCCGTCCCAACGGGGTCTCCAGCAGAGCCAGCACCGACTGCGTCTCCGGATCGCCGAAGCGGCAGTTGAATTCGACCACCGCCGGCCCCTGCGATGTGATCGCCAGCCCGACGTACAGCAGTCCCGAGAACGAGCTGCCGCGCGCAACGAGTTCGGCGGCAACGGGTTTCACCACATCGTCGACGATCTGGGTTACGACGCCGTCGGGCAGCCACGGCAGTGGCGCGTAGGCGCCCATCCCTCCGGTGTTGGGGCCCGTGTCGTTGTCACCGACCCGCTTGAAGTCCTGAGCCGGTAACAGAGGCACCACGGTCTCGCCGTCGACGACGCAGAACAGCGACACCTCGGGTCCGTCGAGGAACGACTCGAGCAGCACGGGATGTCCCGCGTCGAGCAGGCCCGCGGCATGCGAACGCGCGGCGTCACGGTCGGTGGTCACCACCACACCCTTGCCCGCGGCCAGACCGTCGTCCTTGACTACCCACGCGGATTCACCGCCGGGCGGGCCGAACCGGTCGAGCGCGGCATCCAGGCGTGCGGGGTTGTCGACGACCTCGCTTCTAGCGGTGCGCACACCGGCGGCCGTCATCACGTCCTTGGCGAACGACTTCGAACCCTCGATGCGGGCCGCATCCTTCGTCGGCCCGAAACAGGCGATCTCGGCGCTGCGCACCGCGTCGGCGACACCGAGCACCAACGGCACCTCCGGTCCGACGACAACGAGGTCGGACTCGAGCTTGCGCGCCAGGTCGGCGACCGCCTCCCCGGAGGTGATGTCGACGTCGTACTGGTCGGCGATCCCGGCGGTACCCGCATTGCCCGGCGCGATCGCCAGACTCTCGACCTCGGGGTCACGCCGCAGCGCCAGCAGCAACGCATGTTCACGGGCACCGGATCCGATTACCAGGACTCGCACAACTGCTCACCCTAACTGCACAGCCGATCTCGGTTCGACGACGACGCATCGCCCGCCCGCTGACCGCGGCGATAGTTAGGCCATACACTTGACACGACATTGTATGGTCGAGTGTATGAGCCAGGCCACATGCCCGTTCGGACCCGACGGTGCCGGTCCCCAAGACGCGATGCGCCTGCCCCGGGGATACGACTTCACCGACCCCGAGGTGCTGCTGCGCGGGATCCCCGTCGCGGAGTTCGCCCAGCTGCGCAAGACCGCGCCGGTGTGGTGGAACGAGCAGCCAGAGTCGATCTTCGACGACGGCGGTTACTGGGTGATCAGCCGGCACGAGGACATCAAGGTGATCTCGCGCAACGGCGAGCTGTGGTCGACCAACCGCAAGGGTGCGGTGATGCGACTGCCCGAAGGAGTCACCTCCGAACAGCTCGAGCTCACCAAGGCGCTGCTGATCAACCACGATGCGCCGGAGCACACCCGGTTGCGGAAGCTGGTGTCGCGCTTGTTCACCCCGCGGGCGATCGCGACGCTCGAGGAACGGCTGGCGACAGCCGCGCGTGAGATCGTCGCCGCGGCAAGGGAAAAGGGCAGCGGCAACTTCGTCGACGACGTCGCGATGCGCCTGCCGCTTTTGGCGATCGCCGATCTCATCGGAGTCCCCGAGGCCGATCGCGAGAAGTTGTTCCACTGGACCAACGCCATCATGAACACCGACGACCCCGACTTCGACAGCGATCCGACCGCCGCCAACGCGGAGCTGATGGGGTACGCCTACACGATGGCCGAGGAGCGCCGTCGTTGTCCGGCTGACGACATCGTGACCCGCCTCATCGAGGCCGATATCGACGGGGAGTCGCTCGACGATGTGGAGTTCGCGTTCTTCGTCATCCTGTTGGCGGTCGCCGGGAATGAGACGACCCGCAATGCGATGACCCACGGCATGAACGCCTTCTTCGAGAATCCGGATCAGTGGGAGCTGTTCAAGCGCGACAGGCCGGCAACCGCCGCCGACGAGATCGTGCGCTGGGCCACCCCGGTGCACTGCTTCCAGCGGACAGCGCTCGCCGACACCGAACTCGGCGGCGTCACCATCCGGGAAGGGCAGCGGGTGGGGCTGTTCTACAGCTCGGCCAATTATGACGAAGAGGTGTTCGACCAGCCCTTCCGGTTCGACATCCTGCGTGACCCCAACCCCCATCTCGGGTTCGGCGGCAACGGCGCCCACTACTGCATCGGCGCGAACCTGGCCCGCATGGAGATCAAATTGATCTTCGACGAGATCGCCGACCAGATTCCCGACATCACCAAACTTGGTGAACCACAACGTCTTCGGTCGGGCTGGATCAACGGCGTCAAGGACCTGCAGGTCTCCTACACGGGTTGACCAGGCCGGCTGAGTAGGATTTCGCCGTGCGCACCCACGGCTGGTCGGGCTCGGCGCCGTCGACGGATGAGGAGGCGGTCGCCCGCATCCTCGACGCCGCGGGCAAGGCGATCGACGCCCGCGGTGCGGAGTTCTCCATCACCGACGTCGCACGCACGCTCGGAGTCACCCGGCAGACCGTCTACCGGTACTTTCCCAGCACCGATGCGCTGCTGCAGGCGTCGGCGCAGCGCGCGGCCACCGGCTTTCTGGACCGGTTGGCCGATCATCTGCAGGGGCTGACCGACCCACAGGAGGCGGTCGCCGAGGGTATTGCCACCGCGCTCGAATGGCTGCCCCGGGACAAGCACATGGGCCTGCTGCTGATGCCCGCGCGGGCCAGCGCCTTCAGCCAGACGGTCACCTCGGACGTCGCTCTGGAGTTCGCCAACTCGATGCTGCGGCGCTTCGACGTGGAGTGGGCCGCGCTGGGCTTCGCCGACGACGACCTCGACGAGTTGGCCGAGCACCTGTTGCGGATCATTCAGTCGTTCATCATCGACCCGGGACGTCCGTCGCGTCGCGGCGCGGAACTGCGGGACTATCTGCGGCGCTGGGTCGGCGCCTCCGTGGCGGCCCCCACGACGGCGCGCTGAGGACAGAATTAGTGCTCAGTCGGCCGTCGGCCGGCCCGTAAACTCACCGTCGTGAGTGTCGTCGACGCCTTCCTTTCGACGTGGTCGCGGGCCCGCGCCACGTTCGGTGAGGGCACCCCGCAGGACGGCGCCGGGCTGGACAACAGCGCCCTCTTCGAGTCCCTACGCGCCGAGGTGGAGGCGGCAGGGCCGGGATCAGATTGGACGGGTTCGGGCGCCGAGGGTTATCGCGACCAAAACGCGCGCCAGGCAAGGACTCTCGGCGCGATGGCCGAGTTGGACCGCCGACTCGCGGCGGAAGTAAACCGGTCGGCGGACGTGGTGCGCGCCGGTCGCCGTGAGCTGGACGCCGTGCGGCAGTGGGTCGTCGATGCCGCGGCGACGGTCCCCGCGACCCAGGAAGGCGACCGGATGCTGTGGCCGGTGGTCAGCAAGGGCGCCGGCGAGGTCGCCGAGGTCATCGAACGCTGCCACCGCGATCTGGCGGCCATCGCGGCCCGGATGCGCGCACTCGGCGCAGAGTACGAGGAGCTGGGCCGACTGGGGCTGTGAGAGTGCTCGGATCAGAGCACCGTCAGCGGCAGCGATTTGCGGTCTTCGAACTCCCACGTCGATCCGCCGCTGACCCTGACAACCGACACCTCGGAGAACTCCTTGGCCTCGGTGTCGGTTTCGATGACGCGCGCGGTCAACTCCTGCGCCGATCCGTTCACCTCGACATCGAGGCGCTTGTCCACCGCGGCGACGATCGCCTGCAGCGGGCGCCGCTCCCGTGGCGACACCAGCGAGATCCAGGCTCCGTCTTCGTGAGCGGGTGAACGCCGCAGATGCACGGTGTCCGGCCCGAATTCGGCGTCGACGTAGGACACGGGGTTGAGCATCGGATGCAACTCGAGCGTGCGCACCGCGCCCTCGATTCCGCCGGGCAACTTCAGCGCGCGGTGGATGCGTTCGGCCGCGATACCGGCCAGCCCGATCAGTTGTTTGGTGCAGATCTCGGTCGCCAGTTCGGTGTTCGTACCGGCCCGCTTCCCGACGGCGATGACATACGACAGGTTGAGCAGGTGCATCTGCAGACACACCTCGTCGGCGATGCGCACCAGCGCCGAATGCGAGAACGCGCCGAAGTCGAAGTCCGAGACCAACGGTCCGGAGTAGTCCGACTGACCTTGGTCACCGGTGTCGATGGGGTCGAGTTCGGTTCGGGCGGCACGTGTCCGGGCGACGACCTCGAGTACCGGGTGGTCCTCCACCGCGGGGTAGGACTCGTCGATGATCACGGTCCACGCACAATGCGGGTGCCGGTCGGCGGGTGTGCGCGGCGGGCGGTGGATCGGGCGGATCTGGGCTCGGCGGTTGGTCGCCACGGCCGTCGCGTCGAACGTCGGGTCCTCGATGTCGTGGCACATGCCGCGCACGTACTCTTCGCCCATCGGTTCGACGTCCAACAGCGCGCCGCAGTGGTCGAGATGAAATTCACCGTGCCAGCGGTCGTGGACGGTGTAGCGGAAATCCATGAACTGCGGTGGCGCCCCGATGTCGAGCTGCAGACCCTTGAATATCGTGATGACATCGGTGCCCTCGTAGTTCAAGGCCTTCTGCATCCGCTTGGTGTAGATCGGGCTGGCGCCCATCCACTCCTCGATCGCGACCTGCAGCATCTCCTCGCGACCGAAATGGCTGATGATCCAGGCCATTCCGGAGCGGTCGATCAGCTGACCGATCAGCAGCAGCTCGCGCACCAGGACCGCGAGCTGCTCACGCGACAGCGATGAGTACCTACTTGTCATGCTCGTCGTGCACCGTCCCGCCGGAATGCATCTTCACCGCGGCGTTGACGTTCGCTCGTCTTTCTGCGGCCGTGTCCCCGCCTTTGCCCTTTTGGCGGTTCTTGATGACCTTGCTGACCGCACCGTCCAGCTTCGAGCCCAAAGGGAACCCGAGGTAGTGGGTCAAGAAGACCGCCATCTCCTTGAGCTCCTGCTCGGTCATCTCACCGTTGGCCAGCGCGGCGTTGGCCTGGATCTCGGCGAGGTCGGAGTTCCCCACGGCGGTCACTGCGGTCAGCGTCATGATTCGCTTGTCCCGCATGGACAGGCCCGGACGTGTCCAGATGGTGCCGAAGAGGTGGTCGACGGTGAGGTCGAAGTACGGGTCACCCTCGATGTTCGGCATCTCCCAGCCGTAGACCTCGTTCATCTTCTCGAGGCCCTTGCGGCGCAATTCGTCCATCAGACTCACTCCTTCGTGTGTGGCACGCCGAGTCCGGCGGCGAGATTCCGCAGCGCGACTTCGGCCAGTGGAAGTTCGACATCGGTGGCCTTGCCCAATGCGAGCGCCAAGCGCAAATCCTTCTCGCCGAGACCGCGGGTGTGAACGAACATGTCGTGCAGGAAGTGGTCCGCGGCTAGCGGTTTGGTGTCGTCGCGGTACATGATGGCACCGGGTCCACCGCTCTGCGCATCACTGTGCCGCACCACGCGTCCCAGCTTCTGCAGGTCGATGCCCGCGGCCTCGGCGAGCACCTGCGCCTCGCAGGCCGCGGCGAATCCGATGAACGTCAGCATGTTGCGGGCCAGCTTCATCCGGGTGCCCGCGCCGGGCTCGCCCGCGCGGACCACCAGCGAGGCCCACTGTTTGAAGACTGGCTTGACCGCGGCGTAGGCCTCGTCGTCGGCGCCGACCATCACTGCCAGCTCACCCTTGTCGGCGGCTCCCGCGCCCCCGCTGACCGGCGCGTCGACGATATGAATACCCCTCGGGCGCAATTGTTCTGCCAATTCCGGTGCCGTGCTGGGCTCGATGGTCGAGTGGATCGCGATGACGGTACCTGGTTTCGCGTGTTCGGCGAGCCGACCGACGACGTCGCGCACCTGCTCGTCGTTGAGCACGGTGACGCTGATGACGTCTGCCTCACAAACTTCGGCGACATCCCCCGCCGGGCTGGCCCCCAACTCCACCAACGGCGTCATCGCCTCGGTGCGCACGTCGAACACGACCAGACCACCGGGCCAGTCGACCAGACGCTTCGCCATCGGAGCGCCTTGGTTGCCGAGGCCGATGTAGCCGAGCTTGGTTTGTTCACTCATGACCGAATGATCTGTCCGCCGTCGACGTTGAAGATCTGTCCGGTTATCCACTTCGCCTGATCGGACAACAGGAACAGGCACATGCCGACCAGGTCCTCCGGCTGTCCCATGCGAGACAACGGAATTCCCTTGACGATGTCGGCGACGATCTCCTGAGGCGTGGTGGTCCGGTTGGCCTCGGTGTCGATCGGTCCCGGCGCGATGGCGTTGACCCTGATGTTCTGCCCGCCCAGCTCGGTGGCAAGTTGCTGGGTCAACCCGTTGACGCCGACCTTGGCCAGTCCATAGAAATTCGAGTAGAGCCACGCCGCGGTCGAGGACTGATTGACGATGGCCCCGCCGCCGCGCTTGGCCATCTTCTTGTACACCGCTCGGGTGCAGACCAGGGCGCCGTCCATGTTCACGCTCATGAACTTCTTGTAGTAGTCCCAGTCAACGGTGATCAGGAAGTCGAGCTTCATGCCGCCGAAGATCGCGGCGTTGTTCACCAGGTAGTCGATGCCCCCGAACTCCGAAAGCGTCTGCGCCGCCATCTCCTTGGCCGATTCAGGGTCGGATACGTCGACCCGCACGGCCAGCGCGTTACCGCCCTCACCCTTGATTCCGTCGGCAACCTTCTGCGCACCCTCGGTGTTGATGTCGGCGACCACCACGGCGGCGCCCTCGCGGGCCAACGCCTCGGCGTACGCCTGTCCGATGCCGCCGCCTGCGCCGGTGACGATCGCGACCTTGTCGTTGAACTGCCCCATGTACCTATCCTCTCCTCTGCCGAGCGTGGCGTTGATGCACGTTTTTGCGGACTTCCGCGTGCTGGTGAACCACGTTCGGCGGGGTCAAACCGCCGTGGCGATCGCCTTGATCTCCAGGTATTCCTCGAATCCGGCCAGCCCCATCTCCCGACCGATTCCGGACTGCTTGTATCCGCCGAAGGGCATGTCCGCCGAGTACCAGACGCCGCCGTTGATGTTGACGGTGCCGACACGCATCCGCGCCGCGACCCGGTTCGCGCGTTCTTCGTCGGCCGAGAACACAGTGCCGGAAAGGCCGTAGGCCGAATCGTTGGCGATGCGGACCGCGTCGTCGTCACCGTCATGGGCGATCACCGTCAGCACCGGCCCGAAGATCTCCTCACGCGAGACCTTGGCGCTGTTGTCAAGTCCCGCGATAACCGTGGGTTCGATGAAGAATCCGGTGTCACGGTCGGCCGGCCTGCCGCCGCCGACGGCGAACTTGCCGCCCTCATCGATCGCCGAGTCGAGGTAACCCTGGACGCGATCGCGCTGGCGGGCGGAAATGAGTGGGCCACAGATGGTTCCGGCGTCCTGGGGGTCGCCCGGTCTCAGCCCACCCATCGTCGCCGCAGCGGCCTCGACCGCCTCGTCGTAGCGGGCCCGCGGCACCACCAGTCGGGTGGTGATGGCGCAGCCCTGCCCCGCGTGCATCGACGCGGTGAACGCCGACATCGAACAGGCACCGGCGAGATCGGCGTCGTCGAGCACGAGAAACGCCGACTTGCCGCCGAGCTCGAGGAACACCTTCTTGATCGTGGCGGCACCGTCGGCCATCACACTGCGCCCGGTAGCCGTCGACCCGGTGAACGAAACCATGTCCACCCGAGGGTCTCTCGACAACAGCGCACCGACCCCGTGGTCGCTGGAGGTGACGATGTTGACGACACCCGGCGGGATATCGGTGTGCTCGGCGATCAACTCCCCGACCGCGGCGGCGCACCACGGGGTGTCCGGCGCCGGCTTGAGCACGATGGTGTTGCCCGCGGCCAACGCCGGGCCGAGCTTGGCCAGGTTGATCTGGTGCGGGAAGTTCCACGGTGTGATGGCGCCGACGACACCGACTGCCTCACGGGCGATACGGCGACGGGTCTTGATGCCCATCGGCGACGCTTCCCCCAGATCGGTGACCCACTGGTAGGACTCGGCGGTGTCGGCGCAGAAACTCAGGTCCTCGACCGGCCCCTCGAGTTGCGCCGCCGACGTCAACATCCGAGGCGCGCCCACCTCGGCGATCGTGATCTCGCGCAGCTCCTCGATGTGCTCCTTGAGCACCGCTTGCAGTTGACGCAGGCAACGCACCCGCAGCTCGGTGTTGGTCGACCAGTCGGTTTCGTCGAACGCCCGGCGGGCCGCGTCGATCGCGCGGCCCATGTCGTCGGCTGTGGCGTCGGCCGCGACTCCGAGCACATCCTCCGTCGCCGGGTTGACGGTCTCGAACGACCCGCCGCCGCCCGCGACGAGCTTGCCGTCGATGAGCAGCAGACTTTCCCGATTCGCCAGCACCGCCATGCCGTCTCCGTTCACCATTGCTGGACAACTGTCCGAATAGATGGACCGAACGATAGTCGCCCGGCCTGGCGACTGGCAAGCATATGGTTCTCTAGCTGCGTACTTGCGGACCGTAAGGATGGTCCGATAACTTGGACAGGTGTCCAGCGAACCCGTGGTTGCGGTCACAACCTCGATGTCTGCGAGTACCGGCGAGACACCGCGGAATCGCCGCCAGGAGGAGACGTTCCGCAAGGTGCTCGGCGCCGGCGTCGAGATGCTGCGCGAATCCTCGTATGCCGATCTGACCGTGCGTGCCGTGGCCGCCCGAGCCAAGGTCGCGCCCGCCACCGCGTACACCTACTTCTCGTCGAAGAACCATCTGATCGCCGAGGTGTACCTGGACCTGATGCGCCAGGTCCCGTATTTCACCGACGTGAACGAGAGCAGGGTCGCCCGCGTCGAGAAGACATTGCGGGCCATGGCGCTGATGGTCGCCGACGAACCGGAGGTCGCCGCGGCGTGCACGACGGCGCTTCTGAGTGGCAGCGATGCGGCGGTGCGTGCGGTGCGCGACCGCATCGGCACCGAGATCCACCGCCGTATCCGGTCGGCCATGGGTCCCGAGGCCGACCCGCGAGCGTTGGCCGCGCTCGAGATGACGTTCTTCGGAGCACTGGTCAACGCGGGCAGCGGGGTCTTCACCTATCACCAGATCGCCGACCGGCTCAGCTATGTCGTCGGCCTCATCCTCGGAGAGGATCAATGAACAGAAGCGCCGGAGACGAGCAGTGACCGTCAGCGAAATCGTGCTTGATCCTTACGACTACGACTTCCACGAGGATCCGTATCCGTATTACAAGCGGTTGCGCGACGAGGCGCCGCTGTACCGCAACGACGAGCTCGGCTTCTGGGCGCTGTCGCGGCACCAGGATGTCCTACAGGGCTTTCGCAACAGCACGACGTTGTCGAACAAGTTCGGGGTGTCGCTGGATCCGGCGTCGCGCGGACCGCATGCGTCGAAGACCATGTCCTTCCTCGCGATGGACGACCCGGACCATCTGCGGCTGCGCACCCTGGTGTCGAAGGGCTTCACGCCGCGACGAATTCGGGAGCTGGAACCACGGGTCACCGAGATCGCTGTGCAGCACCTCGACACCATGTTGGACAAGGCGCGCTCGGACGAAACAGTCGACTACGTCGACGAGTTCGCCGGCAAGCTTCCGATGGACGTCATCTCGGAACTGATGGGTGTGCCCGAAGCGGATCGCACGCAGGTACGCGCCTGGGCCGACGGCGTGATGCACCGGGACGAAGGCGTCACCGATGTGCCGCCCTCGGCGGTCGAGGCGTCGATCAACTTGATCGTCTATTACCAGGGCATGGTGGCCGAGCGCCGTAAGAAGCCCACCGACGACTTGACCACCGCGCTGCTCGAGGCCGAGATCGACGGCGATCGGCTCACCGACGACGAGATCCTGGGCTTCATGTTCCTGATGGTGATAGCCGGTAACGAGACCACCACGAAACTGCTTGCGAACGCGGCGTTCTGGGGTCACAAGAACCCGGACCAGGTGACGCCCGTCTACGCCGACCTGGATCGGGTGCCGCTCTGGGTCGAGGAGACGCTGCGATACGACACCTCCAGCCAGATCCTCGCGCGGACCGTCGCGGGTGAGCTGACGTTGTACGACACCACCATCCCCGACGGTGATGTCCTGCTGTTGCTGCCCGGATCGGCGCACCGCGACGAACGGGTGTTCGATGATCCCGACCGATTCGTGATCGGTCGCGAAATCGGTTCCAAGCTCATGAGTTTCGGTAGCGGTGCCCACTTCTGCCTCGGCGCGCACCTGGCGCGTATGGAGGCGAGGGTCGCGCTGACCGAGTTGTTCAAGCGAATCCGCGGATACGAGGTGGACGAGGCCAGCGCCGTCCGCGTCCATTCGAGCAATGTCCGCGGATTCGCTCACCTTCCGATCACTGTGGAGACTGTCTGATGCCCCGGTTCGACCCCCTGCCCGAACGGCGCCCCGTCATCGTTGCGGGCGCCTCCTCCGGAATCGGCGAGGCGACGGCAATCGAGATGGCCGCGCGCGGCTTTCCCGTTGCACTCGGCGCTCGCCGCGTCGAGAAGCTCGAAGACATCGTCGGCAAGATCAACGCCGACGGCGGCGAGGCCGTCGGGTTCCACCTCGACGTCACCGACCCCAACTCGGTGAAAACCTTCGTCGCGCAGTCGGTCGAGGCGCTCGGGGACATCGAAGTGCTGGTGGCCGGCGCCGGTGACACCTACTTCGGCAAGCTCGCCGAAATCACCACCGACGAGTTCGAGTCCCAGCTGCAGATTCACCTTGTCGGCGCCAATCGTCTGGCGGCGGCGGTACTACCCGGCATGCTGGAACGCCAGCGCGGTGACCTGATATTCGTGGGATCCGATGTGGCGCTGCGCCAGCGGCCGCACATGGGCGCCTACGGCGCGGCGAAGGCGGCGCTGCTGGCCATGGTCCACAACTTCCAGATGGAATTGGAGGGCACCGGCGTTCGCGCCTCGATCGTGCACCCGGGCCCGACCAAGACCAGCATGGGTTGGAGCCTGCCCGCCGAAAAGATCGGCCCGGCCCTCGAGGATTGGGCCAAGTGGGGTCAGGCCCGGCACGACTACTTCCTGCGGGCCTCCGACCTTGCCCGCGCCATCGCATTCGTGGCGGAGACCCCGCGTGGCGGATTCATCGCGAACATGGAGCTTCAGCCGGAAGCCCCGTTGACCAGTGCGCCCGCAGAACGCCAGCAGCTGAAGCTGAACGAGGAGAACATGAAGTCATGACGACGGCGATCGTGCCCCGGGTGTCCGGCGGCGAGGAAGAGCACGGCCACCTCGAGGAATTCCGCACCGATCCGATCGGGTTGATGAAGCGGGTCCGGGAGGAATGTGGCGACGTCGGCTGGTTCCAGTTGGTGGACAAGCACGTCATCCTGCTCTCCGGCGCGGAGGCCAACGAGTTCTTCTTCCGTTCGGCCGACGAGGATCTCGACCAGGCCGAGGCCTATCCCTTCATGACGCCGATCTTCGGTAAGGGCGTGGTCTTCGACGCCAGCCCCGAGCGGCGCAAGGAGATGCTGCACAACTCGGCGCTGCGCGGTGAGCACATGAAGGGCCACGCGACCACCATCGAGGGTGAAGTCAAGAAGATGATCGCCGACTGGGGCGACGAGGGCGAGATCGAGCTGCTCGACTTCTTCGCCGAGCTGACGATCTACACGTCGACGGCGTGCCTGATCGGGTTGAAGTTCCGTAACCAGCTCGACCACCGGTTCGCCGAGTACTATCACGACCTCGAGCGCGGGACCGACCCGCTGTGCTACGTCGACCCGTACCTGCCGATCGAAAGTTTCCGTCGCCGTGACGAAGCGAGGGTGAAACTCGTTGGCCTGGTGCAGGAGATCATGAATCAGCGGTTGGCCAATCCGCCGAAGGACAAGTCCGACCGCGACATGCTCGACGTGCTGGTGTCGATCAAGGACGAAGAGGGCAACCCGCGATTCTCGGCCGACGAGGTCACCGGCATGTTCATCTCGCTGATGTTCGCCGGGCACCACACCAGTTCGGGGACGTCGGCGTGGACGCTGATCGAGTTGATCCGCCACCGCGAGATCTACGCGAAGGTGCAGGCCGAACTCGACGAGCTCTATGCCGACGGCCAGGAGGTGAGCTTCCATGCCCTGCGCCAGATCCCCTTGCTGGACAACGTGGTCAAGGAGACGCTGAGGCTGCACCCCCCGCTGATCATCCTGATGCGGGTGGCGCAGGCTGAGTTCGAGGTGGCCGGGTTCCCCATTCACAAGGGCGATTTCGTGGCCGCCTCGCCGGCGATCAGCAACCGGATCCCCGAGGACTTCCCGAAACCCGATGCGTTCAACCCGGACCGCTACAACAAGCCGGAACAAGCCGACATCGCCAACCGGTGGACGTGGATCCCGTTCGGCGCGGGCAGACATCGCTGCGTCGGCGCGGCGTTCGCCCAGATGCAGATCAAGGCGATCTTCTCGGTGCTGTTGCGCGAGTACGAGTTCGAGATGGCCCAGCCCGCCGAAAGCTATCGTAACGATCATTCCAAGATGGTGGTGCAGCTGCAGCGGCCGGCAAAGGCGCGGTACCGCAGGCGGACTAGGTAGAGATCGAAATGGGATGCTACAGAGTCGAAGTAGACCTTGACTTGTGTCAAGGTCACGCGATGTGTGAGCTCGAGGCGCCCGACTACTTCAGGGTGCCCAAACGCGGCAAGGTCGAGATTCTTGACGCCGAACCGCCCGACGACGCCCGCGACGAGATTCAGAACGCCGTCGACATGTGCCCAACCCAGGCACTGGCCATCCGAGAAATAGGAGATTGACAATGCCGTCACTACCCCGCGAAGCGCTCGAGAAATGGGTCGAGCAATGGCTGGAGGCCAACCGGGAAGCCGAGCGCAACGGCGACTGGAAGCCGTTGGCGGAGTTCTACACCGATGATGCGACCTACGGTTGGAACATCGGGCCCAAAGAAGACGTGATGTGCGTCGGCAAGGACGAGATCCGCGAGGTCGCCCTGGGCTTGGAGATGGAGGGCCTCGAGAACTGGGTGTACGAGTACCAGAAGGTGCTCGTCGACGACAAGCAGGGCGAGATTGTCGGCTTCTGGAAGCAGATCGCGAACAAGTCCGACGGCACCAATGACGAGATCTACGGGATCGGGGGCAGCTGGTTCCGGTTGGATGAAGACCTGAAAATCGAGTGGCAGCGCGACTTCTTCGACTTCGGCCACGTCGCCAAGGGGTACGCGAAGCTGATCGAGTCCGGCGACCTGTCGCCCGGTATGCAGAAGCGCATCGAGCGCTCCCTGGCCGGGGAGAAGTTGCCCGGTTACTACCCCCTCGGCCAGGCCCCGGTACCGATCTGGTGACCCGGCCAAGCAGTTGATTGGGGGTGGGTGTGACCTACCTAACTACTGCCTCTAGTCTGAGGTCACCGGTACTAGCGGAAGGCACGTTCGAATGAAGACAAAAGGCGCTCTCATCTGGGAGTTCAACCAGCCGTGGTCGATCGAGGAG
This sequence comes from Mycobacterium sp. 1164985.4, assembly GCF_001668575.1. Lineage (GTDB taxonomy): Bacteria > Actinomycetota > Actinomycetes > Mycobacteriales > Mycobacteriaceae > Mycobacterium. Next base: position 183,184 of record NZ_LZMD01000046.1, on the reverse strand, counting down.
ATCGAGATCGGGGACCCCGTCAAGGACGAGGTCAAGGTGCAGATGGAAGCGTCGGGGATGTGCCACTCCGACCACCACCTGGTGACCGGCGGCATCCCGATGGCCGGTTTCCCGGTCCTCGGTGGCCACGAGGGCGCGGGCATCGTGACCGAGGTCGGTCCGGGCGTCGAGGACCTCAAGCCCGGCGATCACGTCGTGATGTCGTTCATCCCGTCCTGCGGCAACTGTCCGTCGTGTCAGGCCGGCATGCGCAACCTCTGCGACCTCGGCGCCGGTCTGCTCGGGGGCACCGCGGTCTCCGACGGCACCCACCGCATTCACGCCAAGGGGCAACCCGTCTTCCCGATGACCCTGCTGGGCACGTTCTCGCCCTACATGGTCGTGCACAAGAGTTCGGTGGTGAAGATCGACGAGTCGATCCCGTTCGAGGTTGCCTGCCTGGTCGGTTGCGGCATCACCACCGGCTACGGTTCGGCCGTCCGCAGCGGTGACATCCGGCCCGGTGAGGACGTCGCGATCGTCGGCGTCGGCGGCGTCGGCATGGGTGCTCTGCAGGGCGCCGTCACCGCGGGCGCGCGTCGCATCTTCGCGATCGACCCGGTCGAGTGGAAGCGTGACCAGGCCCTGAAATTCGGTGCCACACATGCCTATCCGGACTGGGAATCGGCGATGGCCGGTATCGGCGAGGTCACCTGGGGACTGATGGCCCACAAGGTGATCATCACCGTCGGCGAGTTACACGGCAAGGACATCGAGAACTACCTCAGCCTGACCGCCAAGGGCGGCACCTGCGTGGTCACCGCCATCGGCAGCCTGCTCGACACCGAGGTGAACCTCAACCTGGCGATGCTGACCCTGCTGCAGAAGAACCTGCAGGGCACCATCTTCGGTGGCGGCAACCCCCACTACGACATCCCGCAGCTGCTGTCGATGTACAAGGCCGGCAAGCTGAACCTCGATGACATGGTCACCCGGCAGTACAAGCTGGAGCAGATCAACGACGGTTACTCCGACATGCTCGAGGGCCGCAACATCCGCGGCGTCATTCGCTACACCGACGACGACCGGTAAGCGCGTGTCTGCCGAAACTGTGGAGAAGACACCGGCTTTGGCGGCGTCCCACAATTCGTGGAAATGCGTGCACTCCCACGACAAGGAGGGCTGGCTGGGTCTGATGGCCGACGATGTCGTCATCGAGGATCCGATCGGGCAGTCCTTCACCAACCCCGACGGCACGGGAATCCGCGGGAAGGAGGCGGTGTCCGGCTTCTACGACGCCAACATCGCTTCCAATGACCTGCGGATCACCTGCGAGGAGACGTTCCCGTCCAGTTCTCCGCACGAGGTGGCTCATATCCTGGTGCTGCGCAGCAGGTTCGACAACGGGATGACCAGCACGGTGCGCGGAGTGTTCACCTACAAGGTCAACGATGCCGGGCTGCTCACCAACCTGCGCGGCTACTGGAACATGGACATGATGGAGTTCGGCCAGGCGGGCGGCCATCCGACGGATGGCAAGTAGCCCGTCCTCCCCCTACCCTTCGGGCGGGCGGTACCCCCAGCGGGGGCGGGGCGCGGTCGTCGTCGGCGGTTCGCGAGGTGTCGGGCTGGCGGTTGCGGAACTGCTTGCCGCCCATGGGGCGGGGGTCGTCGTCAACGGCCGTGATCCCGAGGTCGTAGCACAAGCGGCGCAACGTGTTCCAAATGCTCGCGGGGTGGCCGGCTCGCCCGCCGATCCCGATGTAGCGGACTCACTCATCGACACATGCGTCCAGGAGTTCGGGCGGATCGACATCCTGATCAACTGTGCGGGCGTCGCGGAACCCGCCGGATCGTCGATCCTCACGATCAGTTCGAGTGAGTTCCGCGAGTTGCTCGATGCACATCTCACCACGACGTTCGAAACGTGTCGGGCGGCGGCACCGAAGATGGTCGCTCAAGGCGGCGGTGCGATCGTGAACACGAGTTCGTTCGCATTCCTGGGTGACTACGGCGGTACCGGCTATCCGGCGGGCAAGGGTGGCGTGAACGGCCTGACACTCGCGATCGCCGCCGAACTGAAGGAGCACGCGGTACGCGCGAACGTCGTGTGCCCCGGCGCCAGAACGAGAATCTCAACCGGACCGGACTACGAAGCGCAGATCGCAGATCTACACCGTCGTGGATTGCTTGACGAGACCAGCATGCGCGGCGCCCTAGATGCTCCGCCGCCGGAATACGTCGCGCCGACGTACGCCTACCTGGCAAGCGATTTGGCCACCGACGTGACCGGCCAGATCTTCATCGCCGCCGGCGGGTTCGTCGGGCGCTTCGACAGGCCGACGCCGACGATCCTCGCCTACCGTGACCACAACGACAGTCCGCCGTGGTCGATCACCGAGATCCACGAGCGCATTCGCTGACGCGCGCTATACCGCGGTTCGGTGGTCCCACGCCCCGGTCGACACAAGCCGACGGGCTCCTGCCATGCTTGAGGTCATGGCGAGCGTCTTCACCAAGATCATCAACGGGGAGCTTCCCGGCCGTTTCGTCTACGAAGACGACGACATCGTCGCCTTCCTGACGATCGCGCCAATCACACACGGCCACACGCTCGTTGTGCCCCGCGCCGAGATCGACAACTGGCAGGACGTCGAACCTGCAGTGTTCGCCAGGGTCATGGAGGTCGCTCAGCTGATCGGTAAGGCCGTGGTCAAGGCATTCCCCGCCGATCGCGCCGGCGTGATCATCGCCGGCCTGGAAGTGCCGCACCTGCATGTGCACGTCTTCCCGACCAGCGACCTCGCCGACTTCGGGTTCGCCAACGCCGATCACAACCCGTCGCCGGAATCGCTCGACGAGGCCCAAGCCAAGATCAAGGCGGCGCTGGCTCAGCTGACCTGAGCCGTCACCTCGGCGATCCGCGGCAGGCTGACCGTGAACGTGCAGCCGCGTCCAGGAGCGGTCGCTACGTCGACCGTTCCGCCGTGGGCAAGAACCAGCGAGTCGACGATCGACAACCCCAAGCCGGTGCCGCCACTGGCCCGGGTCCGCGACGAATCCGCGCGATAGAAGCGCTCGAAGACCCGTAGCGCATCGTCGGACGTCATCCCCGGCCCTTCATCGCAGACCTCCAACACGGCACGGTCGCCCGACGTCCCCACCCGCACCGTGACACCGGCGTCTTCGGGGGTGTGCTGCAGGGCGTTCGCCATGAGGTTGCCCAGCACCTGGCGCAACCGGGCTTCGTCGCCGAGCACCTCCGGGGTGCCCGGCCCCTCGAGCACCTCCATCGTGATGGTCCGCTTGGGCGCGATGGACTGGGCGTCGTGGACGGCGTCGGTGGCCAGCGTCAGCAGGTCGACGCGCCGGCGTTCGAGGGGGCGCTGGGCGTCGAGGCGCGCGAGTAGCAGCAGATCCTCGACGAGCAACCCCATCCGACTGGACTCGCTTTCGATGCGGCTCATCAGCATCTCGATATCGCGGGCGGCGCCCTGCCGGTACAGCTCGGCGAAGCCGCGGATGGTGGTCAGCGGCGTCCGCAATTCGTGGCTGGCGTCGGTGATGAACCGCCGCATCCGCTCCTCGGAACTGCGGGCCTGCTCGGCCGACGCCTCCGACGCCGCCATCGCCGTCTGAATCTGGGAGAGCATGCCGTTGAGCGCCAAGGACAGGCGGCCCACCTCCGTTCGCGGATCACGCTGCGGCACACGGCGATCGAAATCCCCCGCCGCGATCGCCGCCGCCGTCTGCTCGACCTCGACCAGCGGTCGCAGGCTGCGATGCACCACCGCATAACCGGCCACGCCGAGCACCAGGAGCACCGCCAGCCCGATACCCACCTGCGCGTACATCAGCTCACGCACCGTGGTCTGCACGTCGGAGAAGTCGATTGCTACCGTGACGACACCCTCGGGACTGCGCACCGTCATCGCGCGCCACTGCACCCCCGACCCGTCGAGTGAGCCGACTGTTACCGGTTCCGGGCCGACGTCGTTGTCCGGCGGCAGCGCCGGCTCCGCGTCACGGTCGTTGACCGCGATCCAGATGTGACCGTCGGCCCCGACGCCGCGGACGTAGAAGTTGGTCGGCGGCCGGGCCGGGTTCGGGCTCTCCAGCGCGTCGGTGGAGCCCCGGCGTGGCGCCTGGGCCCACCCGCGCGATGCGTCGAGCAACTCCTGGTCGACGCGATTGCTCAAGGTGTGGCGCAGGATCGTGGTGACCGCCACCCCGGACGCGAGCAAGCCGCACGCCACCAGCAAGAGGGTGGCCGCCACCAGGCCTACCCTCAGCGGCACGCGCCCGATCATCTATCCATTGTCGGCGTTCTTCGTCACCGAGGCTCGCGAAGCACGTACCCCACGCCGCGCAGCGTGTGCAGCAAGCGCTTCTCGCCGGTGTCGATTTTGCGTCGCAGGTAGGAGACGTAAGACTCGACGACGTTGACGTCGCCGCCGAAGTCGTAGCGCCAGACGTGGTCCAGGATCTTGGGCTTCGAGAGCACCGTCCCCGCATTGATGATGAAATACCGCAGCAGCGTGAACTCCGTCGGCGACAACGACACCGGCTCTCCGGCCTTCCACACTTCGTGCGTGTCTTCGTCCAGTTCGATGTCGGCGAAGGTCAGCCGGGAATTGCGGGGCTCCTCGACGCCGCGCCCCGAGCGGCGCAGGATCACCCGCAGGCGGGCTACCACTTCCTCGAGGCTGAACGGTTTGGTCACGTAGTCGTCGCCGCCGAGCGTCAGCCCGGCGATCTTGTCTTGGAGAGAGTCGCGCGCGGTCAGGAATAACGCCGGTGCGTCGATACCGTCGGCGCGCAACCGGCGCAGCAGGCCGAAGCCGTCCATGCCGGGCATCATCACGTCAAGGATGACGGCGTCCGGGCGTACTTCGCGCGCCTTGTCCAGCGCAGCGGGTCCATTGGAGGCGGTGTAGACCTCGAACCCCTGGAACTTCAGGCTGACAGACAGGAGTTCGACGATGTTGGCCTCGTCGTCCACGACGAGGACCTTGGCCTCCGGTGTGTTCTCGGGTAATGCAGGCATGGCCACTCCATCACTGTCCGCCTCTTCACTGGTTGGGTTCCTGCGAGCGAGCTGTGTAGTTCCTGTGAGTTTTGATCTTGCGCCGTCCATAGACTGAGGTGATGAACTTCGGCAAAGCGCTGACCGATATCGCGACCGCACCGGCGAAAGCCGCCCTGGCGGTCGCCGACGCGGGGCTCGCCATGGCGACAGGCGCGGTGAGCATGGCGCAGCGCACGCTTGGCGAGCCCAGGGATGGCGGCGCCGGACCGGCGTCATTCGCGACCATGCTCGGGCTCAACGACGCCGTTGAGCGGGCGAACCGGTTGGCCCGGCTGATGGACGACGACGCCCCGTTGGGCCGGGCACTGGCACCCAACGGCCCGCTGGACAGGCTCCTGCGCCCGGGTGGCCTGGTCGATCAGCTGACCACCGAGGGCGGGCTGCTGGACCGGATGACCGCCGAGAACGGCGCCGTCGCCCGGGCCGTGGCACCGGGTGGGCTGGTGGACCAGCTGTTGGCGGAGGGCGGCCTCGCGGATCGGATGACCACCGACGACGGCGCGTTGTCGCGCGTGATCGCGCCGGGCGGGCTCGCCGACCAGCTGCTGGCCAACGATGGTCTGGTGGAACGGGTGCTGCGCGAGGACGGCGTGGCGGACCGACTGCTTGCTGAAGGCGGGCTGCTTGACACCCTGACCGATCCGGACGGGCCGCTCCTGAAGCTGGCCGACGTCGCGGACACGCTGAACCGGTTGGCACCGGGGCTCGAAGCGCTCGCCCCGACGATCGACGCGCTGCACGACGCGGTCGTGACGTTGAGCCAGGTCGTCAACCCGCTGAGCAATATCGCCGACCGGATTCCCCTGCCCGGACGCAGGCCGCGCGCGCGGTCGTCGTCACGGACGGTGACGTCTCGGCGCATCATCGACGTCGAGGAGTGAGCTCAAGCGTCGGCTTCGATGGTCTGAATCGCTTCTGACACGCTCTCCGGGGTCGGCGGTTGGTCCTCGGGCTGCCACCGCTGCAGCAAAAGCACCGTCGCGCCGCGCAGCATCCGGACGTAGTCGTCGACTTCGCTCTTCTTGTAGGACTCGATGCGCGAGGCAATGTCGGGTACCAGCGGCTTGATGGCGGTGGCGATGCTGAGGCCGAGGCCCCCCTCAGTGCTCGCGCTCTCGTCGAGCAGCGCCAGCAGCCGTTCCACGCGCGGGCGGGGCAAGCCCGGATACACATCGGAGAAGTCGCTGAGCAGATCGTCCTTGACAGTCACGGGCAGCGGAGTTCCCCGAACCGGCGACCCGATAAACTCAGATGGCCTCGTTCAGTAAGACGACCCGTCGGCGTAGCGCTCTCCCTGGTAATACCGACCGTTACCTCGGTTCTTCGCTTCATAGGCGGGAGTTGACTGTCGCAGTTCGGCTTCGGACACACCAGCCGCAGATTCTCACGATGATTTTCGTCGCATCGACATCGATGTGGTCGATGTTTAGCGCGAGGCTTGAACAGCGTGCTGACATGAATTGGAGCAGAACACTTTCTGGCTACACCCTGTCGCACTCGCAGCGCGGACAGGACGTCGCCATGACGCGACCCTGAACAGGAGGGCCGACAAGTGAAGAGCCGCGTGAGAGACTCGAACTCTCGACATTCGCTTTACAAGAGCGATGCTCTACCATCTGAGCTAACGCGGCCGGCTCGCTAGAACCCTGGTCATTCTACGGCGTGATGTTGTCCGGAAATGCACGGTACGGCTGCCATGGCGTTCATGCTGCTGAGCGGGGCGGTCGAGCATCTCAATGAGCCCCGCCCTCGCTGCCCGCGGTATCGCCGCACACCCCAGCAGGTATTCACCCAAGAAGTCCCAGGCCTGGCGCGCCGCCGATACGATGAGACAACCTGGAACGAGGTTGTCATGACCGATTCGACCGCCGACTATCCGCTCGAATTCACACAAACCCAGGCGCCGACGGACGGCGCGAGCGGAAACGTGACTCGCACCGGGACATATGAGCCATCGTTCGCCGCGGTCAGCCCGTCGAACCGAATCACACAGATTGAGGTTGGGCAGCAGCTCGACGACTTCGATCTGCTGCTCGAACTGGGCAGCGGCGCATTCGCGCGAGTCTTTCTCGCCCGTCAACGGTCCATGCAACGGCTGGTGGCGGTGAAGATCTCGGCGAATGAAGGCCATGAGCCGCAGGCGCTGGCGCAACTGGATCACGACTACATCGTCCGAGTTTTCGACCAGCGCATCCTGCGCGACCAGAACTGGCGGCTGCTGTACATGCAGTATCTGCCCGGCGGGACACTGCTCGACGTCGTCGAGACGATTCATCGGAGAACTGAGCCCCCGGAAACCGGTCAGACGCTGCTCGACGCGGTCGACAACGCACTGGAGGCGCGAGGGGGAATCCGTCCCACGGAGTCATCCACCCGCGCCGAGCTCGCCTCGCTCCCCTGGCCCGACACCGTCGCGTGGATCGGGAAACGGCTCGCTCAGGCGTTGGACTATGCGAATTCACGAGGCGTGCTTCACCGCGATATCAAGCTGGCGAACGTCCTCCTCGCATCCGACGGCACGCCAAAACTCGCGGACTTCAACATCAGCTTCGCTCGGAACGTAACGGGCGCAAGCCCCTTCGAATACTTCGGCGGCTCACTGTCGTACATGTCCCCGGAGCAACTCCTGGCTTGCCAGCCCGGACACACCCCCGAAATGGCGGCCCTCGACGCCCGCAGCGACATTTACTCCCTCGCTGTCGTGCTGTGGGAGTTACTCACCGGTCAGAAGCCGTTCGACGATTCTGAAGCACAAGCCGCGCGGGCAGGCGCGGACGGAGCGATCGGCGACACCACCGCCCTCGATCTCATGCTGAAAGCCCGCTCACAGGGGGTGTCTCCACCAGCACTCGCAGCTCTGCCTGCGAACTGTCCTTCCGCTTTGCAGAGAGTTCTGATGAAGGCGTTGAGCGCCAATCGTGATCAGCGTTGGGCGTCGGGCGCCGAACTCGCCGAGCAGCTCCAACTCTGTCTTGATCCGCAAGCTCGTGACCTGGTGGATCCGCTTGCCCGAAGCTGGCGGCTGCGACTACGACCGTTCTTTGTGCCAATCGCCTTCCTGGCCATCATGATTCCCAACCTGTTGGCCAGCGCGTACAACATCCAGCACAATCAGCTGCTCATCGTCAGTCAGCTTTCCGAGCAGGCGCAGGGCCGGTTCATGTTGGTCACCACGGTTGTCAACGCGGTGTTCTTCCCGCTCGGCGCTGCGGTGCTGCTCTATTGGTATCGCTACATCATCCTGGTCCCGCGCCGCCTGCGACACGGGCTGGCGCCGCCCGCAGAAACCTTGGCCCGCGCACGCCACGACTGTCTTGTCGCAGGCGATCGGGCAGTGTTCATCGTGTTCGGTTTGTGGTTGCTGTCAGGTTTGACATTCCCGTTGACCATGCAGTTCGCCGCGGGCGGGATACCTGGTAGGTCTGCGATTCACTTCTTCGGGTCCCTCACGATGTGTGGCGCTATCGCGATCGCCTACCCGTTCTTTCTGTTCACCTTTTACATAGTGCGCAGCGTCTATCCGGAGCTGGTCGCACACGGACAGACGAACCCGGGAGAAGCCGAAGAGCTAAGAGCACTCAACCGCCGACTACCCCGCTATCTGGCGGTTGCGGCCTCTGTACCGTTGTTCGGCGTCGTCGCCGTGACCTTCCTGACTCCTGCCGAGATCGCGAAGGTCATCGTGGCGATCCGCGTTCTGTGCGTCGGAGGAATCGCCGGTTTCGTGCTCGCATATTGGCTGTCACGGCAGATCGAATCGGACATCCGAGCACTCGAGAGAGTGATACGCAGACGAGCACCACATTAGCCTGCGCCTCTAGGCTCAGCTCGCAGCAGCGAGGACAGATTCCTTGACCTCACTTCGCAAGGCCTCCAGTGCTTTCGCGAGCAGCCGCGAGACATGCATCTGCGAACAGCCGATCTGCGCGGCGATCTGGCTCTGCGTCATGTCATCGAAGAAGCGCAACGTCAGCACCTCACGTTGTTTGTCGGGCAGGGCGGCGATCAATGGCCGCACGGTCTCGACGTCGAGCACCTTCTCGTAACCGGCGTCGTCGCTGCCGAATCCGTCGCCGATGGATGCCGATTCGTCGTCACGCATCGCCGGGATATCGGTCGACAACGTCGAATAGTTGGAGCCGGCAATCGCCGCCTGCACCACCTGCTCGCGGTCGACACCGAGATGCTCGGCGATCTCCGTCGCGGTCGGCGCGCGGTTCAGACCCTGCGCCAGCGTGGCAGTCGCCTTATTGACCCTCATCTGGAGGTCCTTGACGGTGCGCGGCACCTTCACCGCCCACGCGTGGTCCCGGAAGTGCCTGCGGACCTCGCCCATCATCGTCGGCACGGCAAAGGACAGGAATTCCGTCCCGTTGTCGATGTCGAACCGGTTGAGCGCATTGACCAGGCCGACGCGAGCGGCCTGCACCAGGTCTTCATGTGCCTCGCCACGGTTGCGATAGCGCCGCGCGATGTGATCGGCCAGCGGAAGGCAGCGCTGACAGATCAGGTCGCGCTGCCGTCGGTAGGCGTTCGACCCCTCATCGAGGGTCTTGAGGTGACGGAACATCTCCGTCACGTCTGAGTAGTCGGAATTGGGTCCAGCCACGGGTACATCCGTCCCTAGGAAGTGGAATGGCGGGCTCGGATCTGAACCTGATCGAGCACGTATACCCACATGTTGACCAGCCGAAACGACCCTCCACCTCGCCCGAGGTTGCAGCGGTGCCGCACAGAGCCTGGTCGGCGACTTCTAAGCTGCTGGACATGAACGTCTGGACCCGGAACAACATCAAGATCGTTGGTCGCCAGAGCGGTCCGACTCTGTTCCTAGTCCACGGGTTCGGCTGCGACCAGAACTTGTGGCGCCTCATCGTCGGCCGGTTGCAGGCCGACTTCCGGATCGTGTTGATGGACCACGTCGGTTCCGGCGCATCGGACCCGAAGGCGTGGGACGAGACCAAGTACGCATCGTTGGACGGCTACGCCGACGACATCGCCGAGATACTGCGCGACCTCGACCTGCGCGATGTGGTGTTCGTCGGGCACTCGGTGGCGGCGATGATCGGTGTTCTCGCAGTGATCAGCGAGCCCGAACGGATCGCCAAACTTGTCATGATCACACCATCGCCTCGCTACATCGACGACGACGGATACCGGGGCGGATTCTCGAGGGCGGACATCGACGAACTGCTGGAGTCACTGGAACTCAACTACCTCGGCTGGTCGGAAGCCATGGCCCCGGTGATCATGGGCAACGCGGACCGACCGGAGCTGGCCGCGGAACTGGAGGCGTCGTTCTGCCGAACCAACCCCGACTGCGCACGCGTGTTCGCGCGTGCGACGTTTCTATCCGACAACCGCACCGACCTCCCGAAGGTTTCGGTGCCCACCCTGATACTGGAGTGTGCCGAAGACGCGATCGCCCCGGCGACCGTCGGAGCCTATGTGCATCAACACATTTCCGGCAGTCGGCTGATCACACTCGATGCGACCGGGCACTGTCCTCACGTCAGCGCCCCAGACGAAACGGCCGAAGCGATCGCCGAATTCGCATGTTCGACATGACCGAGTCGGACCTCGGCGATCATTGGGAGAACGCGCCGTCCGGAAACGCGATCGCACATCCGAACGGACGCATCATCCGCGCCAACGCAACGTTGGCCGACTGGCTCGGTTACGAGCGAAACGGTCTGCAGGGCAAGCTGATCACCGACCTACTGACCGTGGGTGGACGCCTGCACTACGACACCCACTTCCGGGCGATCCTGCGGATGAGCGGCAAACTCGACGGAGTCACGCTGGACTTCCTGACCGCCGACGGCACCCGGATCCCCATCTTCCTGACTGCCAACGTGAAGTACGACGCCGACGGCAAGCCGGAGCTGCTGCGCCTCACGGCGGTCGACGCCAAGGACCGGCGATCGTACGAACGCGAACTACTCGCGCAACGCGAGCGCGCCGAGACCGAACGCAGCCGCGTGCAGGCATTCGCCGAAACCCTGCGCCGCTCACTGCTTCCGCCGCTCCTGGCGCCGCCGCCGGGATTGGATGCCGCCGCCTACTACCACACCGCCTCGGAGGACGACGTCGGCGGCGACTTCTACGACCTGTTCCCGCTCTCGCGAACGACGTGGGGATTCTTCCTCGGCGATGTCGCCGGCAAGGGGGTAGACGCCGCTGTCGTCGCGGGCCTGGCGCGGTACGTGCTGCGGTCGGCCGCGGTGGCCGACCATGACCCGGTGAAGGCGCTGCGCGTGCTCAACTCGGTGCTCATGCAGGACGTCGAGGTCGGCGGTAACCGCCTGTGCACCGTGATCGACGGCAACCTCACCATGTGCGGCAACGGTTTCGACGTGGAACTCGCCAGCGGCGGCCACCCGCCGCCACTGCTCCTCAACGCGGACGGTTCGGCGTACTACGCCGACACCGTCGGCGGCCACGCCACCGGGATCACCGACAAGGCGCGATTCGTCGCCCACAAATTCCATCTGTCGCCGGGCGACACCATGGTGCTCTACACCGACGGCTTGACCGAGGCGAACACGGGAATCGGGCACGAGCGCTATGACGACGAAGGGGCCCTGCTTGCGTTCGTCGACGAGCGCGCCCCCGCCACGGCCGACACCATCGTCAACGCTTTGAAGGAATTACTCACCAGCTTCGGGCCCGGAGTCAAAGACGATGCAGCGGTGCTCGCCTTTGGGGTTCCCGCGAACGCCTGATCAGGTCTCGTCGGCGACGTCGTGGCGATCCTGATGGCCGCCCGGGGCCTCGGGATCGTCGTCCCGGTGGTCCAGATCGTCCTGCAGTGCGCGCTGTTCCTCGGTCACCCTGGTGGCGTCCTTCGGCGTGGCCGGCGGATCGTTCTGCGTTGACATTCGAGCAGGATCGACCACTTGCCGCACGACGAAACCCGGTGTGATGGGAAGTACATTGCTAGGGGGCTAACTATTAGCCCACGATGGAAAGGTGACCACTTCCACGCCGTCCCGCGTCGACCCGCTGGCGCTCGAACAGCAGGTGTGCTTCGCGCTCGCGGTTACCCACAGGGCCGTGCTGGCGATCTACCGCCCGCTGCTCGAACCACTCGGCCTCACCCACCCGCAGTATCTGGTCATGCTGACGTTGTGGGACCACTACAAGACCGCGGGCACGGGCGAGCCGCCCACGAAGCCGCTTTCGGTCAAAGACATCGCACGCACCTTGCAACTCGACTCGGCGACGCTGTCGCCGATGCTCAAACGCCTCGAGTCGCTCGGCTTGATCACCCGGGCCCGCAGCGCCGTCGACGAGCGCGCCACCGATGTGCGCCTCACCGAGGAGGGCGAGCACTTACGCAAACGTGCGCTCGACATTCCGCTTGCCGTCGTCGAACGCCTGGGTGTCGACCTTTCCGAACTCGAAAATCTCCGCAATGTGTTGAACCGCGTGAACACCGCTGCGCTCGCGGCGGGCGCACTCGACACCTGACTACCCGAGGAGGATCCGTGGCTGCGGCCCGCCCCAATATCATTCAGTACATCGCCTATTCGTACGGGCGCCGACTGCCGGATTCCATGCGCGAGTGGGTCGCACGCGACCTGGCCGGACCGGGCGCGCTCCGCCGTCACATGATCCGGATGGCGATACCGCCCTTCCTGGTTCTGGCTCCCTTCTGGCTGCTGCCGGCGTCGTTCTACGTACACCTGGAGATGACGGCGCCGATCTACATCTGGGCGATCCTGATGGCGCTGGCACTCAACAAGATCTGGCGCCGCCATCGCCTCGCCCAACACGGGCTCGACCAGAACCTGGTCGACGAGATCAGGCGCAAGAAGGACGCGCGGATGCACGAGGACTACGTCCGCCGCTTCGGCCCGCGCCCCGAAGAAGCACGCTGGCAGCAGAACAGCAGTCCGTTCTAGCGCACGGGCGCGCCGCGTCTCTTGACCTTTGCGACGACGACATCGGTGAGCACGAACACCAGCAGGCTGAGGCCGAACAGCGGTAGCGCCCAGCCCAGCGCGGCCACGCCGGCGACAAGCGCGGTGACTGCGGCCGGGTGCAGGCCGCGCAGCGCGCCACGGACGGGCGGGGGTCCGGCCGCCCAGGACGATCCCCTCGTCGGCCTGCGTTGCCACCACATGAGGTAGCCGCGGACGATGATCGCGATCAACCCAATTGCCGTGAGCGCCAACAGGATCTGGTTCACCACTCCGAACAGCACACCCATGTGGGCGTCGATCGCCCAGTCGGTGAGCTGGGCCAGAAAGGGCCAGTCGGAGAAGTCGACACGATCGGTCACGACGCCCGTGGCAGGGTCGACCGAGACCGCGTCGTGGCGGGTGGGCCAGTCACGCTTGTTCTCGGCGACCTGCCAGCCCTGGCCCTCGTGCGCGGGCGGATACATCCACATCGGCGCACGCAAGCCCGCACCGACGGCGGCGTGCAGTGCGGTGTCCGCACCGCGCAACATTGCGTCGCCGCCCGCCGTGGGCGACAGGTCGTGCTGATGCCCGGCCGGGGCCCCGGTGTGGGGTCGTGTCAGCGCGGTGTCGACCGACGGCGCTGCGGTGTTCAGCCTCTCCTGCAACAGATTGACCGTCTCACCGCCGTACCGGGACCAGGTTATGCCGGTGACCGACAGCCCGAGCAGCGCCACGATGATCCAAACGCCAACGGCGCCATGCCAGGACAGGGTGCGCCGGCGGCCCTTCTTGTCGCGGTCGGGTAGCGCGATGCGACGCAGCTTTCCGGTGTCGCGACGGTGGATGTACCACAGCGCCAGACCTGCCAGCGCGATCACTGTCAACCAGCTGGCCGCGAGCTCACTGTAGTTGCGGCCCAGTGCACCGAGGTGCAGGTTGCGATGCAATTCGTCGAACCAGGCGCGAACGGGCAGCCACTGACCGTAGGTGGTCAGCGCGCCCCGGACCTCACCGCTGTACGGGTCGACGAACACCGTCCGCGCATAGTCGGGCGGCACATCGTCGACGGCGAGAACGACACGCGTCGTCTCGTCGGGCGAAGCGGGTGGTCCGATGCGCTGCACCACCCCTTCGGGGTGCGCGGCACGCGCGGCACGAATCTGCTCGGCCAGTGGGAGCCGTTGCTCACCGACCTGGTCGACGGTGAGGTGGTGCCGGTAGACCGCCTCGTCGATCTGCGGAATGACGGCGTACAACAGTCCGGTTATCGCGGCGATCAGTAGGAACGGGCCGACGAAAACGCCGGCGTAGAAATGCAATCGGAGGAGAAGTTGACGTAGGCCCCGCGGTCGCTGACGCGCGGGCATGCCGAGGGTAGGGGTCGTTGTCATGAGTGTGCGAGCCTTCAGCCAATGACCCGCCGAGCACGCTCGACGGATCGAATTCGAGGTGACGGAGTGTTCAATAACGCCGCGACGACGGTCGCGGCCGATCGATCGGCGGCGGGCTAACCCGCGGTCGTGCACAGGCGCGGCGGAGCGCGCATGCCGAGCCCGTAATTACCTAGAACTGACTCGGCGACAACGGTTTTGACATCTCGGTCCAGCCTGCGCGCACGGGGAGGCACGGCGAGCGTGGCGAAGATGCGCAGCCACCGCACTACGGATACGCAGACGACGTACAGGTACTCCACGGCGGCGATCACCGCTCCGAGCACGATCGCGGCCCCGACGTGGGCCGCCACCATGGCGGGCGTGAACCCGAGCGCAATTGCTGTGTGGACGTGTCCCCCCGCGACGACGAACGCCAAGTGGCCGAGGACCTGCGCGACACTCAGCGCCCCGGCGACGCCGATCACCCGCGCGCGACGCCCGTCGAGCACCGGCCTTGCGGCACCGGCCCCGACCGTGGCACAGACGAGCATCGCAACGATCAGCGCCGAACCCCGCGGCAGCTGCCCACCCGCGAACGTGTGCGCGGTCGCGGTCAACACGGCCGAACACGCACCGATCAGACCCCCGCGCACCCAACGTGCGCGCGACCCGGGCGTGTTCACCCGCCGAACTCTACCGGCGGCCCGACCGGGTCACCCTTCGACCACCACACCGGCGGCGTCCTCCATCGGTTTCACCACCACGGTGAAGTCGGACTCGGCTCCCTCAGCCGCCATCGTCGCCTCCCATACCTGCGCGACGGCATCGGCCACCTCGGTCGGCAGGCCCAGCGCCTTGGCCTCGTCGAGGTAGAGCCTGACGTCCTTGACCATCAGCCCCGTCGCGAAGCCGTAATCGAACGTGCGCGACAGCACCGCCCTTGGGAACTTGTCCCGACTGGCGTGCGTGCCGCCGGAACCGGCGTTGAGGACGTCGATCATCACCTGTGCGTCGAGGCCCGCTTTCACACCGGCCACCATCGCTTCGGCGGTGACGGCCAACGTCGTCGCGGCGATCACGTTGTTGACGAGTTTCATCGTCTGCGCCGCACCGGGCTTCTCGCTGACGAACGTTGCCCGCCCGATAGTTTCGAAGATGGGCACACACAGCTCGTAGTGTGCCTGCGGCCCCGACACCATGATGGCCAGCGTGCCCGCCTCGGCCCCGTGCACGCCGCCGCTGACGGGGCTATCGAGCGTCGCGATCCCCCGCTCGGCCAGCAGTGTGCTATTGCGCTGTGCCGCGTGGCTTCCCACCGTCGAGAGGTCGATGAATCGTTCGACGGCGGTCCCACCTGCGACATCGGCGACCACCGACTTTGACGCTTGCGGTGTCGGAAGGCTGGCCAGCAGGGTCGGCACGCGATCGGCGACCTCGCGGACGGAGGCCGCAGGCGAAGCCCCGGCTTCGACCGCCCTGTCGACCACCTCCCGGCGGGTGTCGAACACCACGACCCCGTACCCGGCGTCCCGAAGTCGAGCCGCCATCGGGAATCCCATGTTGCCCAGGCCGATGAAGCCGACGTCCATGCCGTACTACCGCTCTTCGATCTCGTCGAATGTCGCGCGGGCGATACGGAAGGCGTCCACCGCGGCGGGAACACCCGCGTACACCGCGACCTGCATGAAGATCTCGCGGATCTCCTCGCGGGACACGCCGTTGGTGAGTGCGCCCCTGACATGCGTCCGTAATTCGTTGGGGCGGTTCAACACCGCGAGCATCGCGAGATTAAGCATGCTGCGGGTCTTGCGGGGCAGGGCGTCGCGGCCCCACACCGCCCCCCAGCAGTACTCGGTCACCAGATCCTGGAACGGCCCCGTGAAGTCGTCCGCGCCAGCCGTCGCATTCTGCACATATGCCTCACCGAGCACCGCGGTGCGGATCTCTCGGCCCTTGTCATACACGTCTCGGTCCACCACACGAGAGTGGCAGACCCAGACTCGCGGCGTCAGCCGGCCGGAGCAGGCGCCGGCGCAGGAGCGGGTGCGGGTGCGGGTGGCGGCCCGGGCGCAGGAGCCGCGAAGACCTCGGGCCCGCGGGGCGCCGGAGGTGCCGCGGGGACCGGCGCCGGCGGCGGTGTCGCGTCGGGATTCAACCGCGCCACGGCATACGCCGCACCCTCGTTCGTCATCCCGTTGAAGGCGTACGAGTTGTGCGCGATGGGCGGCAGCCCGGGGGGAGCACCGTTGCAGATCGTGTCGCCCTGGGCGCAAAGGTCGAGGGTCTTGCCGGTGTACGACGGGCCGATCACGATCGGCGGAGCACCGATGTCCTGCATGAACTGCTCGGACGGCTTTCCGAACAGCACCACCGCGGCGACGTGGTCTGCCACGCTCGACGGCATCGGGTTCGGGATGTACTCGCGGTACTCGGCCGGAATCTCCTCGGGTATCTCGGCCGCCGTCACGTAGCCGGCCACGGTCGCGCCCTGCGAGAAGCCGCCGAGCACGACCCGGGTGTCGGGGCAGTTAGCGGCGGTCGACTCCACCTTGGTTCCCGCGTCGCGGATGCCGTCGACGACCGTGCGGGCGAACTGGATGCGGTCGCCGAAGTCGTTGCTGGCCGGGTAGTTCACCGGGTAGACGTCGACGGTGCGACCTCCCGCCTGAGCGCGTAGCGCGTCGACGAACGCCTGTCCGACGCCGCCGACGCCGATCGGCTCGAGTGTCCCGCGAGCGAACACCACCTGGACGTCGGGACAACCCGGCGGCGGGGCCGGCGCAGGTGCGGGCGGAGGGGGTTGTGCCGCCGCGAGCGGGACGGGTGCGGCGAGGAGTGCCGCTACCGGCACGACCAGACCAAGCATCCGAGCGATTCGACGAGCGCCCATTCGACCACTCCTATGTGTTGCGATACGTCTGCCACCAAATTGCGACGTTCGTCATACCCGCTTTGACCCGCACGCAATCAGGAACATCAGCCGTTCGTAGGTTGGTTGACCCTCACCAGCATCTTGCCGATGTTCGCGCCGGTGAACAAGCCGTTCATCGCGTCAACACAGGACTCGATGCCCTCGTAGATCGTCTGGCGGTGCACCAGTCGGCCCTCGGCCGCCCACTGTCGCAGCGGCCCGAACGCCTCATCGAAGCGCCCCCATTCGTCCAGCGCGTTGAACCCCTGCATCAACGCGGTTTTCGACAGCAGGTTGACGTAGTTGGCTGGCCCGGGATGCTCACCGGTCAGATAGCTCGAGATGACCCCGCAGAGCACAACTCTCGCCTTGTGCGCCAGACGGCCGAGCACCGCGTCGAGGATCGGGCCGCCGACGTTGTCGAAGTACACGTCGACACCTCTGGGGCAGTGCTCCTTCAACGCCGCGGGCAGGTTGACCTCGCGATAGTCGATGCACGCGTCGAACCCGAAGTCCTCCACGACGGCCCGGCACTTCTCCGGTCCGCCCGCGATGCCCACCACGCGGGCACCGGCGATCTTCGCGATCTGGCCCGCGACCGAACCGGTGGCGCCCGCCGCTGCCGAGACCACCACCGTCTCGCCGGGCTGCGGCTTGCCGATACCGACCATCCCGAAGTACGCCGTCGCACCGGTCGGGCCGTACACCGACATCACCGCGAGTTGGTCGACGTCCGGACCGGGCACCGGCGTGGTGAAGATGTCGTCGCGGCTGATGACGTACTCCTGGAATCCGGTCAGCGTCGTCACGACGTCCCCGACGGCGTACGCATCGCAGCGCGACGCCACCACCTCGCCGATTCCCGCCGCACGGATGACCTCGCCGAGTTGCACCGGAGGCAGGTAGCCCGGCTGGTCGTTCAACCAGGTGCGGGCCGCCGCGTCGATGCCGATGTAAGTCGTCCGCACCAGCGCCTCACCGTCGGCGGGCTCCGGTGCCGGCGTGCTGATCAACTCCGTGTCGTCGGGCTGCACCAGCCCGACGGGTCTGCGGCGCAACACGATTTGGCGATTCATCAGCTCGGCCACGACGCGAACCTACCCAATGGGCGCCCCGCTGTGGGCGTCTGTCGCCTCGACGATCTCGCGGGTGAACCTTCGACTCGCGAGGAGATAGCAGACAAGCGCGATCACTTGGAACAGCGGAACTATCAGCAGGGCGCGCCCGAGCGACAGCGCGCCGAGGTCGTCCTTCAGCGCATCGCTGAGCACGCCCGTGAAGAACGGGCCGGCCGAACCGAGGATTGCGCCGAAGAACAGGAAGATCGCCGAGGCCGTCGCGCGCTGTTCGACCCGGGCGAGGCGTTGGATGGCCGCGATCGAAGGCGCCATGTGCGCCGTGCCGACGACGTAACTCAGCGAGATGAACCAGATGCACAACGTCCGGTTGTCCACCGTGAATGCCAGTGCCGAGAACGGGAGCAACGCCGCGGTCATCACGGCGACGAGCCACAACAGCCACCGGGGATCGCGGGCGGACAACCGGTCGGCGACCCGACCGACGATCAGGAGGCCGACGATTCCCGTCAGCCCGCTGGCGACGCCGTATTGCACACCGACCTCATCCAGCTCCATACCGCGGGTGCGGACCAGATATGCGGGGGCGAACGCCGTCAGCGAGTAGCCCGCCACCGAGATGCACGACGCGCCGACGACGACGCCGACGAAGCTGCCTTTGCGCATCAGATCCCACGCCCGGGCAGGGACGCCGGTGTCGACGGCGACAGGGGCGGGCATCGACTGCCTGCGCCCGAGCGCGATGAGGATCAGCGGCGCGAAGGCCACGCTGATCGCACCCATGACCACGAAAGCCATTCGCCAGCCCAGTGATTGGGCGAGTAGGCCGCCGCCGATGAGGCTGGCCGCGCTCGCGAGCGGAATCGCCAGCGTTATCACCGCCAGCGGCGCCGCGCGGCGTTCCGGAGCAAAATTGCGCGCGACGTACGCATGCGCCGCCGGTGTGCTGCCCGCCTCGCCGATCGCCACGCCCACCCGGGTGAGCGCCAGCTGGAAGCCCGATTGCACGGCCCCGGCCAGCATCGTCATTGCGCCCCACAGCGTCAGGCACGTCGACACCACCAGTCCGAAGGCGCCGCGGTCGGCGATGCGGGCGATCAGGAGTCCGAGCACCGCGTAGACGGCCAGGAAGCCGAACCCGTTGATCACGCCGAGCGCGGTGTCGGACAGGTCCAGATCGGCCCCGATCGGTTCGGCGAGAACCGCGGGCAGGAACCGGTCCGCGTAGTTCAGCGTGCCGACGATCGCGAGGAGGGCGACGGCCACCCAGGCTCGCCGCGTGCCGTGGGTGTCGCTAACCGGGGCGAGCTGTGCAGTAGCCATGACGGGGCAGCTTTTCAGACTTGTCTCAATCCGGGGATTAATTGGATTGCAAGGGGGTAAATAACCGGCATGCCCGAAGCCGATGAAGTCACCGCGGTCGCGATCTGCGGCGGATGTGGTTACCCGACACTCGGGCCCAACCTGTGCTCCTACTGCCAAGCCATGACAGCGGATCCGGCCGCAGCCTGACGGGCTAATAGTTCACAGGGACGTCGAGTATCGGGTGCGGTCCGTTTGCGCTCGCTGCGTCGAAGTGCCACCACTCGCCGTCGTACACCGTGAGATCCCCCGCCGCCATCGCCTTCCGTAAACGCGCGCGGTTGGCCCTCGCGGCCGGTGTGACTCCTTCGGAGGCGTACGCGCGGGCGCGTGAAGTGAAGTCGTCGAATCCGGTGCCCATGTCGATGAGGGAACCGTCGCGGGCCAACGTCACATCGACCGACAGTGCGGCCTCGTGGCTGCGGGCGTCGGTCCCCGGCCTCGCCACCCAGCTCGGGTCGGGCACCGCCTCGAACATCCGCACCTGCACGTCGTGCGGGCGGTAGCAGTCCCAGAACACCAACACCTCGCCGGCTGCGCGCAAGGTGTCGGCGGCGGCCGCCAACCCGGGCGCCATCGATTCGTGGACCAGGCAACGCGCGTCGGCCGGATACAGCTGCTCGCCGACGAAGTTGTCTGCCGTCGCATACCGAAGGTCGATCACCGCGTCGGGCACGACGCTGCGTACGTCGATGAGCCCGGCCGCCCGAGCCGCATCGGACACCGGCGGCACCGACGCATCCGGCGTCGCGGAGGCCGTCCCGATCACAGGCGACGTCAGCACGAGAGCGGCCGCCGCCGGGCCCGCCCAGGCTCTACGCATTGCGCCTCGTTTCCGGAGTGGAGTAGTCGCCTACGCTAGTCCGCTTCGTCGGCGGAACCGAGCATCGAAGTGTCGTCACGCCGAGGAG
Source organism: Mycobacterium sp. 1164985.4 (assembly GCF_001668575.1). GTDB lineage: Bacteria > Actinomycetota > Actinomycetes > Mycobacteriales > Mycobacteriaceae > Mycobacterium. The sequence goes on along the minus strand of NZ_LZMD01000046.1, from coordinate 162,573 downwards.
GCCCCCATGAGCGTCACCACCAACTTCGACACGGACATCGCCTCGGTCGATCGGCGCAGTCCGAGCGTTTTCGAGGCCGACCTGCCTACTGTTTCCTACGAGGACGCCCCCAGCGCACACGAGGCGCACCGGCGGATCGCCGAGGCACGGAGCGCGGGACCGGTCGTGATGGGCGCTCACGGACCCGAGCTGTTGAGCTACGAAACGGTCCGGGCGGCGCTGCGCGACCACCGCATGTGCGTGCCGCCGGGACTTGGACTCGAGGCTCAGGGCATCACCTCGGGGCCGCTGTGGGACCGCGCGGTCAGCACACTGCTCAGCGTCAATGGCGAGACCCACTCCCGGCTTCGCCGCCTGGTGTGCAAGGCGTTCACGCCGCGCTCGGTGGGGCGGCTCGAGACGACGATCACCGAGATCATCTCCGGTCTTGTCGACCCGCTGGCGGACACGGGGCGCTGCGAGGTCGTGGAGGACATCGCGCGCCCGTATCCGGTGCCGGTCATCGCCGAGCTGCTCGGCGCCCCGAGCGAAGACTGGAAATTGTTCTCCGAGTGGGCCGACGACTTCTTCAAGCTGTTCGAGTGGAACGCGGCCGAACACGAGCCGGTGATTCTGCAAGCCTGGGCCGAGCTCGACGACTACGTCGACGGGATGGTCGCCGAACGTCGCGATTCTCTCACCGACGATCTCATCTCCGAGTTGATCCGCGCCGAGGACGACGGCGACCGGTTGAGCATCGAGGAATTGCGGATGCTGGCGGCGGGCATCCTGATGGCCGGCACCGACACCACCCGCAACCAGCTCGCCGCGGCGGTGGACGTGTTCTGCGACCACCCCGACCAATGGGAGTTGCTCGCCGAACGTCCCGAGCTCGCGATGAACGCCGTCGAGGAGGTGATGCGGTTCTACCCTGTGGTCTTCGGTGCGATGCGGATGACGATCGAGGACGTCTCCTACGACGGCGTGACCATTCCGGCAGGCACCTTCGTGCTGGTCAATACGGCCAGTGCAAACCGGGATCCGAACGCCTACGACGACCCAGAGCGTCTGGACATCACCAGGCAGGGCGCCGCGCCGATGCAGACGTTCGGGGCGGGTGCGCACTACTGCCTCGGCGCCAATCTGGCCCGGCGCGAACTGGCCGAGGCGCTCGTCGTGATGTCCAACCGTATGCGCGATCTGCGGCGCGCCGGGCCCGCGACGTGGAAGCCGTTGGTCGGGATCACCGGCCCGGCGACGCTTCCCATCGCGTTCGACGCGCGCTGACGCGCGGCAAGGCGCCCGACACGTCGGTGGTCGTGTCCCCTAGGCCGCCGGCTCGGCGTAGATCGGCGAAGGCGGTGATGAACGCGTCCGTCGCGGTGTGGGCGTCGGGAAACACCAGATCGTCGCAGAGCACCGAGATGTTGAGCTGATCGGCGTAGCTCCAGACCGTCATGTTCATCGCCGAACCGGCGGCCAGCGGCCCGACCGAGTAGATCTCGGTGACCACCGCTCCGGCGATTCGGCCGCGTTGGCGGGGTCCCGGAACGTTCGACACGATCAGGTTGAACAACTGGTTCGGCGCCTCGCGTTGCGACGTCCACCGGAAGATTGCGCGGGCCGCCGCGGGCGGAACGTATCGCAGACCCTTGCCGACGGTGGCCGGGCCGAGCAGCTCGTTGTCCTCTTTGGCCATCCGTGTGGCTGTTTGGATCACGCGGACCCGATCCAGGGGGTCGGCAATCTGCACCGGCAGGGACACCAGCATGGTGCTCAACTCGTTGCCGGAGATCCGGTCCGGTGAGGTGTCGGTCGAGGCTGGAACGGAGGCGATGAGCGCCTCGTCGGCGCTCCTGTCATGCTCGATGAGCAGGGTGCGCAGCCCGCCGGCGGCGATCGCCAGCACCACGTCGTTGATGGTCGCCTCGAGATGTTTGCTGGTCGCTTTCACCTCGTCGAGCGACAGCGTCGCCGTCGCGAAGGCACGTCCTGCCGAGAGCTTGCGGTTGAGGAAGGTCGGCGGAGGCCTGAATCGTTCTGCGAGTTCCGGATGATGACGACGTTGACGCGCTCGCCGCTGGAGTCGGTAGGCGCCTACGGCGACTTCCTTGAGGACGCCGGGCAGGCCCGCGAGCTGGCGGAGGTGGTCCCGTCCCGCGAACGCGAGCAGACGTGCGGCTGAAGGCGATTCGGCGTCGCGGCCAGGACGGTAGTCCCGCGTCTCGGCGCCTGGCCATTCCATCGCACGGGCCATCAGGTTCGCCGACGCGACGCCGTCGGCCAACGCGTGGTGCACCTTGCCGATCACCGCGACGCGGTTTTCGGCCAGCCCTTCGGCGTAATACAGCTCCCACAGCGGCCGGTTGCGGTCCAGGGGCGTGCTCGCGATCCGCCCGATCAGCGCCTCGAGCCCCGCACGCCCGCGCGGGTCCGGCACGACGACTTTTCGGACGTGATAGCCGAGGTCGATGTCGGCACCTTCGCGCCACACCGGCCGATGCAGGCGCAGAGGAACGTCGACGAGTTCATACCGCAACGGATCCAGGGCAGGCAGGCGCTCGCGGAACGTCTTGAGGAACGCGTCGAACGTCGGCTCCCCCTCGAACAACGATGTGTCGATCACTGCGATCTTGAGCGTATGCTGATGCACGTTCGGCGTCTCGCTGGACAGCAGCAGTGAGTCCCAACCACTGAGGCGCTTCATATCGTTAACCTTCAGCGGTCTCGTAACGCCCGGTCGGCGGTAGGCGGCCGCTCACCGACTCAGCCGCGGCGAGGAGCGCGGCGACGAACTTGTCGGAGGCGAAGGTGCATCCGGCGTGTCCGGCGTCCACGTCGAAGGTTTCGGCGTCGGGTATCCGGCTCGCCAACCACCGCTGCCGGCGCACCCCGAAGGCCCGGTCGCGTGTCGTCACCACCACCGCCGTCGGGACATCGACCTGGTGAATCCATGTCGTCGAGTCGAACCGGATGACCTCCGCCAGGGCCCGGGTGATCGCGCCGGGTGACGTGCTCCGCACCTGGTTGAGAAGCCACTGATGGTTCTGGAAAGCGCCGGCGGCCGCCATCGCGGCGGGCGTGAGTCGCCGTGCGGGCGGGCTCAGCGATTCGAGCAGCGCGGCGAAGAGACCGGTCGCGACCCGCTCGTAGCTGGCGCGGTTGACGGCAGCAGCTGCGGCACACAGCACCAACCCGTCGACCCGCGTTGGATGCCGCCTCCAAACCAGTTGGGCTACAAGTGAGCCCATCGAGTACCCGACCGGCACGAACGTGTCGATGTGCAGGGCATCAGCGAGGGCGGCGACGTCGTCGGCGCAGTCCTCGAGCAGGAACCGATGCGATGTGATGCCCTGACCGTGACCGCGTTGGTCGAAGACGACGACCCTCCCGAGGTTCTGCAATGCGTCCAACGCGGGGTACCACGTCATGACACCCGTGCACGCCACCGAGTGCAACAAGATGAAGACGGGGCCGTCCCGGTGCCCCGAGTCGACGACGTAGGTCGCGCCACGACCCGGGAGCTCCACCATCCGGCCCTCCGGGACGTTCGCGGCCGAGGCCAACGCGGGCAACGACGGCAGCCGCGGAATCGAGAGCTGTTTGGGCAGTTTCCAAGCGATTCCCCAACGATAGAGCCACAACAGCGAGCCGTCCGCCGATCGCGCCGCGCACCGCTGAGCACTCGCACAGCGTCGCGGGCTTAGACTGCGAGCGTGCGCGAGGTGCTCGACGAGTTGCTGACCGTGTGGCGGGACGGGGGCACCGCCGGTGTGGCCACGGTCGTGCGCACGATTCACTCGGCGCCGCGCCAACCCGGCGCGACCATGGTGGTCTGCCCCGACGGCTCAGTCGCCGGTTCCGTGTCGGGTGGCTGCGTCGAGGCCGCCGTGTACGAATTGGCCAACGACGTGGTCTCCTCCGGCCGCCCCGAACTGCAGCGCTACGGCATCAGCGACGACGACGCCTTCGCCGTCGGTCTCACGTGCGGCGGCATCATCGACGTCTTCGCCGAGCCGATGTCGCAGGGCACCTTCCCCCAGCTGCAGGCCATCGCCGACGACATCGCCGCCCACCGGCCGATCGCGGTCGCCACCGTCATCGCCCATCCCGACCCCGACCGGGTCGGGCGCCGCCTGGTGATCGGGACGGATTCGGTCGACGGCTCGCTGGGCTCGGCGCGCCTGGACGCCGCCGTCACCGACGATGCGCGCGGGCTGCTCGCCGCCGGCCGTACCGGCGTGCTGTCGTACGGACCCGACGGTCAGCGCCAGGAGACCGGCATGGAGGTGTTCGTCGCCAGCCACGCGCCGCCGCCGCGAATGCTGATCTTCGGCGCGATCGACTTCGCGGGCGCGCTCGCGCAGCAGGGGGCGCTGCTCGGATACCGCGTCACCGTGTGCGACGCCCGCCCGGTGTTCGCCACGCCGGCCCGCTTCCCCGGCGCGCATGAGGTCGTCGTCAACTGGCCCGACCGCTACCTGGTAGAACAGGCCGAGCTGGGCGCAATCGACGCCCGCACCGCGATCTGCGTGCTCACCCACGACCCGAAGTTCGACGTGCCAGTGCTGCAGGTCGCGCTGCGCCTGCCCGAGGTCGGCTACATCGGGGTGATGGGCTCGCGCCGGACCCACGACGACCGGATGGGCCGTTTGCGCGAGGCCGGGCTCACCGACGCGGAACTGACGCGGTTGGCCAGCCCGATCGGACTCGATCTCGGGGCCCGCACCCCGGAGGAGACCGCGGTTTCGATCGCCGCGGAGATCATCGCCCGCAGGTGGGGTGGCGGCGGCGCACCGCTCAGCGATACCGACGGGCGCATCCATCACGAACGATGAGACAGCGCGTATGGAAATGTCGTTCTCGAATGCGATAACGTCACTCTTTACACGGCGAAGAGAAGGGTGAACCGTGACTTCTGCTTCAGCGGAGAAGGTCGCGACCCGTTATGCAGGAACCCGGGTCGCGCGCGTCGAGGACAACCGGCTTCTCACCGGTCGCGGAACGTTCGTCGACGATGTCGTACGCCCCGGCATGCTGCACGCCTGCTTCGTGCGAAGCCCATTCGCGAGGGCCAGTATCAAGGGCATCGACGCGTCAGCCGCGCTGGCCATGCCCGGCGTCCATGCAGTGTTCACCGCCGACGACCTCAATCCCGACGTCAAGGAGGCGTGGCACGCGGTCGCCGGCAAGGACATCCCGGACACCCCGCGGCCGCCGCTGGCCGAGGGTGAGGTCAAGTTCGTCGGCGATCCGATCGCGCTCGTCGTCGCCGACAGCCGCTACCTCGCCGAGGATGCCGTCGATGCCGTCGACGTCGACTACGAACCCCTGCCTGCCGTCGCCGATTTCACCAAGGCGATCGGCGGTGCCGAGGCCGGTGTGCCCGTCGTCCACGAGGCCTATCCGGACAACGTCGCCGGCGGCATGGGCGGCGCGCCGCCAGACGAGGAGACCTTCTCCAACGCCGCCTGCGTTGCATCGGCGAACGTCTACCAGCAGATCTACGCGCCGGTGCCGATCGAATGCCGCGGCATGGTCGTGGAATGGACACCCGCGACCGGCGAACTGACGCTGTGGGCGTCGACGCAGACGCCGCACGAGTTGCGCGCGTTCTGTGCCCGCCTGCTCGGCATCCCGGCGCACAACGTGCGGGTCATCATGCGCGACACCGGCGGCGGCTTCGGGCAGAAGGTCGTGCCGATGCGCGAGGACATGTGCATCATGCTGGCCGCGCGCAAGGTTCCCGCACCCCTGAAGTGGATCGAGGACCGCCGCGAGAATCTGATGTCGGCCGGACAGGCCCGCCACGTCGACGGCACCGCCCGGGTGGCGCTCGACGAGGAGGGCACCATCCTGGCCGTCGACATCGACTTCGCCTACGACGTCGGCGCGTACCCCACGCCGTACCCGGTCCTGACCACCGCCGCGGTGGGCATGTTCTTCCCCGGCCCGTACCGGGTGCCGAAGGCCAGCTTCAACTACAAGACGGTGTTCTCCAACACCGCCGGGCTGGCCGCCTACCGCGGGCCCTGGCAGTACGAAACGCTTGCCCGCGAAGTACTTTTCGACATCGCCGCGCGCAAGATCGGTATGGATCCGGTCGAACTGCGCCGGCGCAACATCCTGCGCGGCGACGAAATGCCGTACTTCAACCCCAACGGCATGCCCTACGACCACGTCGCCCCCGCCGACACCTTCGAGCAGGCCGTGAAGATCCTCGACCACGAAGGCTTCCGCAAGGAGCAGGCCGAGGCGCTGGCCGACGGTCGCTACATCGGGCTCGGGTTCTCGGCGTACATCGAGCCGACGGGTGCCGCGACGGGTCACCTCGCATCCGAGGGTGCGACGATCCGGATGGAACCGACGGGCAAGATCAACGTCTACGTCAACGGCGGCTCGACCGGGAACAGCATCGAGACCACCGTGGTTCAACTGACCGCCGACGCGCTGGGCGCCGACATCGCCGATGTGTCGACGATCCAGGGCGACACCGCGGTCACGCCGTACGGCGCGGGCACGCAGGGCAGCCGCAGCGGTCCGATGACCGCAGGTGCGGTGGCCGAGGCCGGCGCGATGCTGCGCAAGCAGATCATCGCGATGGCGGCCCCGCACCTCGAGGTAGAGGAGTCCGATATCGAGCTGGCGGGTTCGCGCGCGGTGGTGCGCGAAAACCCGGACAAGAGCGTCACTTTCGCCGACCTGGCGTACCGCGCGTACTACGAACCCGGGCAGCTGCCACCGGGCGTGTCGGCCTCGCTGGAGGCCACCGCGCGGTTCACGTCGCAGGCGCCGATCCACTGGGCGAACGCCACGCACGCGTGCACGTGTGAGGTCGACGTCGAGACGGGGCGAGTCACGCTGACCCGCTACATCGTCAGCGAGGACGTCGGCCCGATGATCAACCCCAACGTCGTCGAGGGGCAGATCGCCGGCGGCACGGTGCAGGGCATCGGCGGGGCGTTGCTCGAGGACATGGCCTACGACGACGACGGCAACCCGCTGTCGAGCACCTTCGTCGACTACCTGCTGCCGACAGCCACCGAGGTGCCCGCGATCGAATACGGCCACGTCGAGATCCCCGGACCCGGTGTCGGCGGATACAAGGGTGTCGGCGAGGGCGGCGCCATCGGCTCGACACCCGCCGTCATCAACGCGATCAACGACGCCCTGGCACCTCTCGGCGTCACCCTGACCCGCCTGCCCGCCAGCCCGGCCGCGATCGTCGAGGCTATCGAGAAAGCCCAGAAGTGAGGATCAAGTGGAACTGAACAACGAGTTTCGGGTCGCGGTGCCTGCCGACAAGACGTGGGAGGTGCTGACCGACGTCGAGCGTGTCGCTCCGTGCCTGCCCGGGGCCACGCTGCTGTCGGTTGACGGCGATGACTTCACTGGCGCGGTGAAGGTCAAGGTCGGCCCGATCACGGTGTCCTACAAGGGTGTTGCCTCGTTTCAGGAGAAGGACGCCGCCGCCCAGCGCGTCGTGCTCAAGGCCGAGGGCAAGGAGACCCGCGGCAGCGGCAACGCCGCGGCCATCGTCACCGCGCAGCTCAAGGACGAGGGGGCCGCGGGCACCGTCGTCTACATCAACACCGATCTGACGATCTCCGGTAAGGCCGCTCAATTCGGACGCGGCGTGCTCGCCGACGTGGCATCCAACCTGATCGGCCAGTTCGCCAAGTCGCTGGAGGCCAGCGTGCTCGGCGACGGCGCGACGAACGGAGCCTCCGCGCCGACCACCGCCCCGACGGCGGAGGCGGCCGCGGCGACGGCCCAGGCCGACGCCGGGGATTCCATCGACATGCTCAAAGTCGTTGCGCTGCCGATGGCCAAGCGGGCCGCCCCGGTCGCGGCCGCCGTCGCCGGCGGCTTGGCGGTCGGCTTCCTCATCGGCCGGCGTCGCAAGAAGGCACCGGCCGCGGTGCTAGCAGACGACCTGCAGGCCGCATTGGCCAGGCTGCTCAGCTCGCCGACGGAGCGGCTGCGGTCATGAAAGCCGCTCCGTTCACCTACCATCGCCCGGACTCGGTCAAGGAGGCGGTCGACATGCTCGCCGAGTTCGGCGAGGATGCGAAAATCCTTGCGGGCGGGCAGAGTCTGGTGCCGATGCTGGCGATGCGGCTGACGCACTTCGACAACCTCATCGACATCTCCCGCATCGACGAGCTTCGCAGCATCGACTTGGTGGACGGCGCGGTGCGCGTGGCAGCGGGCACCCCGCACTCGTTCGTCGGCATGGATGACGAAGTGGCGGAATCGGTTCCGCTGCTGACGCTGGCCACGCCACACATCGGGCACTTCCAGATCCGGACCAGGGGCACGCTCGGTGGCGCCATCGCACACGCCGACCCCGCGGCAGAGTATGCGGCGGTGGCGTTGGCGCTCGACGCGCAGATGGATGCGGTGTCCTCGACGGGGTCTCGGCAGATTGCGGCGAAGGACTTCTTCACCGGCCTCTGGGAAACCTCGCTGCAGCCCGGGGAGATGTTGACCGCGGTGCACTTCCCCGTGTGGGGTGAGCGATCCGGTTTCGCGCTGGAGGAATTCGCCCGCCGTCACGGCGACTTCGCGATCGCGGGTGCTGCGGTGGCGGTCGAACTCGGCACCGACGACCGGGTAACCCGTTGCGGCATAGGCTTGTTGGGCCTGGGATCGACGCCGCTGCGCGGCACCGCCGCCGAGGAGGCCGTCACCGGTCGCCCCGTCGGTGAGCTCAGCGCCGAGGAGGTCGGCAGGCTCGCACTGACCGGCCTCGAGGACATCCCGTCCGACTTGCAGGGGTCGGCCACCTACCGGGCCAAGGTCGGCGCGACGATGGTCGCCCGCGCCTGGTCCCGCGCCACAACGGAGGCAATCGATGCATGAACTGCCGGTCGAGATGACGGTCAACGGGCGCACATTCTCAGCGACCGTGGAACCGCGAATCACGCTCGCGGACTTCCTGCGGGAGAAGTGTGGCCTGACGGGGACGCACCTCGGTTGTGAGCACGGCGCCTGCGGTGCATGCACCGTGCTGCTCAACGGCGACGCGGTGCGCGCGTGCCTGCTCTTCGCCGTTCAGGCCGAGGGTATGGAGGTCACCACCGTAGAGGGCATCGGCGGCGCGGACGGCGAACTGTCGCCCGTGCAGGCCGCGCTGCGCGAATGCCATGGCCTGCAGTGCGGTTTCTGCACGCCGGGGTTCGTCACCTCGATAACCGCATTGCTTCGCGACAACCCCAATCCGACCGACGAAGAGATCCGTGAGGGTTTGTCGGGCAACTTCTGCCGGTGCACCGGCTATCAGGGGATCGTCAACGCCGTGCATCGCGCGGCCGAGATGACCTAAGTCCTGCCGCGACGGCCGCGACCCGGCATCGTGGACGCCATGGATATCGGGTTCATCGGTCTGGGCAACATGGGCGCTCCGATGGCGGTCAATCTCCTCGGGGCGGGGCACCGGGTGACGGCCTACAACCGCTCCGCGGAAAAGGTCTCGACACTCGCTGAACGTGGCGCCACGGCCGCGGCCTCTATCGCCGACGCGTGCCGCGGCGAGTGCGTGGTCACGATGCTGGCCGACGACGGTGCGGTCGAGGCGGTTTCGTTGTCCGACGACGGCATCGTGTCCGCGCTGTCTCCCGGCGCCGTGCACATCTCGTGCAGCACGATCAGCGCCGCACTCACCGACCGGCTGGCCGACGTGCACGCCGCCGCCGGCCAGCGTTTCGTATCGGCACCTGTTTTCGGCCGGCCGGAGGCGGCGGCCGCGGCGAAGTTGTTCGTGATCGCAGCGGGCGACGCGGCGGCCGTGACGGACGCCGGACCGGTGTTCGACGCGATCGGTCAGCGTACGTTCGTCGTGTCCGAGACCCCGAGGGCCGCGACCCTGATCAAACTCAGCGGCAACTTCCTGATCGCATCGGTCATCGAGGCGCTCAGCGAAGCCATGGCCCTGGTCGTCAAGGGTGCGGTGACCAAACCCGACTATCTGGAGATCCTGACGTCGACGCTGTTCGACGCACCGGTGTACCGGACCTACGGCGGGCTGATGGCGCGAGGCGAGTTCGAACCCGCCGGCTTCGCCGCCACACTCGGGCTCAAAGATGTCCGGCTGGCGCTGGCCGCGGGCGAAGAGCTGCGCGTTCCGTTGCCGATCGCCAGTTTGGTGCGCGACAAGTTCCTGACCTTGATCGCCAGGGGCGGCGGTGAGCTCGACTGGTCGGCGCTGAGCACCGTCGCGGATTGGGAGTCCGGCGCCGAGCCCACCCGCTGAGACGATACGATCGGCGCTTCTTCGAAATCCGAGGAGCACCATGCTGATCGCGGTCACCGGAGGCACCGGTTACGTCGGCGCCCACTGCGTGCGCGCCCTGCTCGAAGCCGGCCACCGCGTGCGTTTACTTGTTGCGCCGGACGCCGAGGGCGCCCCGGTTCTCGCCCGCCTCGCCGAGATCGGCGAGGTCGAAACGATGAGCGGCGACATCCGCCAGACCGCCACGGTGGACGCGCTGCTTGACGGCTGCGATGCGGTGCTGCACGGCGCCGGCGTGGTCGGCACGGACAAGCGGCGCAGCAAGCTGATGTGGGAGGTGAACGCCAACGCCACCGAGGCGGTGCTGACCCGAGCGGCGTCCGGCGGGCTGGATCCGGTCGTGCTGGTCAGCAGCTACAGCGCGCTGTTCCCGCCGCCGAACGGGGTGATCGGTCCCGACACGCCGACCGCGCCAGGGCGCAGTCCGTACGCGCAGACCAAGGCCTACGCCGACCGGGTGGCGCGGCGATTGCAGGACGAGGGCGCGCCGGTGGTCATCACCTACCCGTCCAGCGTGGTGGGTCCGGCGTTCCACACCGCGGCGGGCGTCACCGAGCGCGGATGGGCGCCGATGGTGCGATGGGGCGTCGCGCCTCGATTGCGCGGCGGCATGCAGATGATCGACGTCCGCGACGTCGCCGACGTCCACGCGGCGCTGTTCACCCCCGGCCGCGGGCCGCGCCGCTACGTGTGCGGCGGCGAATTGCTCACGTTCGAGGAGATGATTTCGGCGCTCGAGCGGGGTGCGAACCGCCGGTTCCGGCGGATTCCCGTCAGCCAGGGCATGTTTCGCGGTATCAGCATCGTCGGGGAGGCGTTGTCCGGCGTCGTCGACCTGGGTGACGGCCTGACGTACGAGGCCGCGCTGCTGCTGACCGCGGCGACGCCGACCGACGACTCCGCGACCACCGGGGACCTCGGCATCACCTGGCGCTCCCCGATCGACGCGATCGTCGCATCGTTCGAACCGCAGCAGTCGGTCCCGTAACCACCGGCGGCCGGGTATACCTGCGGTCATGCTGGGTCCGTCGCCGCTGTGGTTGGTGCTCGACCTGCTCGGCACTTTCGCGTTCGCGCTCAACGGGGCGCTGACGGCGGTGCGCGCCGAACGCCTCGACATCTTCGGGGTCATCACGCTCGGCATGTTCACCGGATTGGGCGGCGGCACGATCCGCGAGTGTTGATCGGCCGAATCCCGACGGTGCTACGCAGGAGCTGAACGCGATACCCGCACTGATCGGCGGAGCCTGTGTGGGTGCCGCCGACGCCTACGGCTACCGCGGCACACTGGCCGCGGTGTTCGGGGCGCTGGTCTGCTTCACCATCCGCCTGGTCGGCGTCCGCTTCGACCTCCACGCCCCGCGGGTGCCGGACGGACCGGACTGAGGCGTCACGCGCCCGATCGCTGCGCGCGGAACGCCCTGTGGTATCGCTCGGCGGCGCTCTCGCGCAGCTTGCTGGTGAGGTCGCGGTGATCCCCGATCAGGTAGCCCGTCACGCCCAGCGCAGTGGCGGCCGCGCCGGGAATCCAGGCCGCCCATGCGGCGGGATCGCTCCAGAACCCCGCGGCGGTCGGTGCGAGGAACAACGCGAAACCGACAGCGGCCAGCATGAAGTAGTCGCGGGTCGGGTCGATCGCGGTCCACGACCACAGTGCAACGATGATCAAGAAGACCCCCAACCCGACCGTGCTCGCCACCGCGGCCGCCGACGACCGGACCACGAGGGAACCGAGCAGCACGGTGCCCAGGCCGATCACCAACGCGGCACCGGTGATCAGGGCCGCCGTCGCATCGCGTTTCGAGTCGCGGTGACCCCAGTGGCTGATGCCCGTGACCGTGGGCGGCCGCCCGGTCACCCATCCGATCGCGCCGAGCGTCATCACCAGCGGGCCGGCCACCAGACCGGTCCACGTCGCGCCGGGGTCCGGGAAGAAAGCCGCCCCGAGGAACGGCAACATGGCCATACCCAGCCCGATCGCGACAAGGCCCCAGCTGCCGGGCGTGCGGACCCGCGCGAGAAGCGAGAGCGCGGCGAAGAACACGACGAAGGCGCCGAATGCGAGTGTGAGCCCGCGTCCGGCCGGGGTCGAGGTGGCGGTGACGGCGGCGATGACGGCGGCGATGCCTATCAGCAGGGACGCCCAACTCGTCCAATGTCGGGGTTGCCTGTTCATGTCTTTCACTCCTGTCGGTCTCGGTGGGTGGGCCGCGGCGCACTCACCGCGCTCAGCCGCCGCTAGGTTTTGGGAAGCGCTCCACCCTCGGCCTCCCAACGTGGGATGGCCACCTGGGTAAGCCACTGGTCGTCGTCACGCCACAGGCCATGTTTCGGTGAACTGCCCGGCGTCTCACGCCGTGTCGGTGGTCGTTGCGGTGATCGCGTGAACACCGCCGTGCCGCCGATTTTTTCGATCGACGCGGTCATGTCTGTTTGCCCTCACTCGGTCTCGTCGCTATGGAGCCCGGACCCACTTCGTCGGGGGTCCGGGCAACACCTTCCATGCTGCGGGCAGACAAGGGGCAAAGCATTGCCTCGCGCCGACAACCGTCGAGTCAGGCGTTGTTCGCGCGCAACAAAGCTCGCGCATAGGCGATTTGATTCAGATGGGCTGGGTCGCTAGCTACGGTCTGGCTCGGTGCGCGGCCCGAAGCCGGACTGCGACTCACCCGCTGTCGCATGCCTTCCGACATGGGCCTCGGCGCGCATGCGGTCGACCATGTGCGGGTAGTGCAGCTCGAACGCGGGCCGCTCGGAACGGATTCGGGGCAGCTCGGTGAAGTTGTGCCGCGGCGGCGGGCACGACGTCGCCCACTCCAGCGAGTTGCCGTAACCCCACGGATCGTCGACCGTCACCGGCTCGCCGTAGCGCCAGCTCTTGAACACATTCCACGCGAAGGGCAGCACCGAGAGTCCGAGAATGAACGCGCCGATCGACGACACGACGTTGAGAACGGTGAAGCCGTCGGTCGGCAGATAGTCGGCGTAGCGGCGCGGCATGCCCTCGTCACCCAGCCAGTGCTGCACCAAGAACGTGGTGTGGAAGCCGATGAACGTCAGCCAGAAGTGCAACTTGCCCAGCCGCTCGTCGAGCAGTCGGCCCGTCATCTTCGGGAACCAGAAGTAGATACCGGCATACGTCGCGAACACGATCGTGCCGAACAGCACGTAATGGAAATGGGCGACCACGAAGTAGGAGTCCGTGACGTGGAAGTCGAGCGGCGGGCTGGCCAGCATCACACCTGTGAGGCCACCGAGCAGGAAGGTGACGAGAAACCCGATGGAAAACAACATGGGTGTCTCGAACGTCAACTGGCCTTTCCACATCGTGCCGATCCAGTTGAAGAACTTGATACCGGTCGGGACCGCGATCAGATAAGTCATGAACGAGAAGAACGGCAGCAGGACCGCACCGGTGGCGAACATGTGGTGCGCCCACACCGCCACCGAGAGCGCCGCGATCGCCAGCGTCGCGTACACCAGCGTGGTGTAGCCGAAGATCGGCTTGCGGCTGAACACCGGGAACACTTCGGTGACGATGCCGAAGAACGGCAACGCGATGATGTACACCTCGGGGTGGCCGAAGTACCAGAACAGGTGCTGGTAGAGGATTGGCCCGCCGTTCGCCGGGTCGTAGATGTGCGCCCCGAGATGACGATCTGCGGCCAGGCCGAAAAGCGCGGCGGTCAGGATCGGGAAGACCATCAGCACCAGGATCGACGTCACCGTGATGTTCCACGTGAAGATCGGCATCCGGAACATCGTCATACCGGGTGCGCGCATGCACACCACGGTGGTGATCATGTTGACACCGCCGAGGATCGTGCCCAGACCACCGACGGCCAGGCCCAGGATCCACAAGTCACCGCCGGCCCCCGGCGAGTGAATGGCGTTGCTCAGCGGCGCATAGGCGGTCCAGCCGAAGTCGGCGGCCCCGCCCGGGGTGATGAAGCCGGCGAGGGCGATCATGGCGCCGAATACGAACAGCCAGAACGACAGGGCGTTCAGACGTGGAAAGGCCACGTCGGGCGCGCCGATCTGCAGCGGCAGCACCAGGTTGGCGAACCCGAACACGATCGGCGTCGCGTAGAACAGCAGCATCGCCGTGCCGTGCATGGTGAACAGCTGGTTGAACTGCTCGTTGGACAGGAACTGCAACCCCGGCATCGCCAGCTCGGCGCGCATGAACAGCGCCATCAGCCCGCCGATGAAGAAGAAGGTGAAGCAGGCGACGCAGTACATGATGCCGATAATCTTGTGATCGGTCGTGGTGATGAGCTTGTAGACCAGGTTGCCTCGCGGGCCCATCCTCGCGGGGAACGGGCGGCGTGCCTGCAGCTTCGGGACCGAGGTCACTTCGGCGGTCACTTCGGAACCCTCCCTTCGGCGAGGGGTCGTCGTGACGTCAATAGTAGGTAGCCTGCGCGCACGCCGAAAGCCATTGGACGAAGCCGCGCGGCCGGCCGGATCAGCCGGCCGCGTTCACCGGCTCCTCGTCACCGCTGTGCATGCCGTACGGCACCGCGGTCAGCATCGTGACCGAGAGGTCACCGCCGCTAGGGAGCTTGAAGGCCCGCCGCTCACCCGGTTTGGCGCCGAGAATGGCCGCACCCAGCGGCGACTGCGTCGAATAGACCTCCATGTCGCCGTGCTCGGCGCTGCGCACGCCGAGGAGAAACGTCTCGATCTCCCCGGTGTCGTCATAGCGGACGGTGACGACCATGCCCGGCTCGGCGATCCCGTCGTCCGGTGGGTCCTCCCCCACGACGGCGTTGATCAGCATCTCGTGGATCTGCTGGATTCGCGCCTGCCGCGCTCGCTTTATCGCGATCGCGTTCTCGTCCGTCTCTTCGTCGCTGGCGGCGTTCGCGCAGAGTTCACGCAGGGTGGCCAGTTCGGTTTGCAGCCGCTCGTAGGCGACCCGTGAAATCCAAATCCGTTGCGCACTGGTCATGTTCGGTCCTTCCGTGTGGTCAGGCTGGGAGTCGGCCGGCCGCCGAATCGATGGCGGCCCCGTAGGGTTTGGCCGCCAGGAGCGTCACTCGCAGCTCCTTGCCGGTGGGGGCCGTGTGTCTCACCGATGTCGTCGTAGCGGACTGTCACGACCATGCCCGGCTCGGCCACCGCGTCGTCGGGTACCTCCAACCGGGGTCGGGCCTGGAGGGCCGCCAGCTCGGCCTGCAGTCGGATATAGGCACGTCGCGTCATCCAGATGCGGTCGGCGCTGGTCATGTTCGTCCTTTCTCGAAAGGGTTGCCGTCAGGGGCGGGCCGTGGGCTGTGGGTAGCGCCGCCCCTGACGACTCGCAGTGCCCCGCGAAGGGCAGGAGTGAGACGCCGTCGGTCTGGGGCTAGGCGATCGCACGGCGAAGCGGATCGAACGGCCGCAACGCCTCGGGCTGCTTGCCCGTGCTGATCTGTTCGGCGAGTAGCCGGCCCGTCACCGGTCCGTGCGCCAGGCCCCACATGCCGTGGCCGCCGGCGACGTAGACGTTTCGCGACATCTCGCCGATGAGGGGGCGGCCGTCGGGAGTCATCGGCCGGGGGCCGACCCAGATGTCGCTGCGCTCGGCCCACCGGACGCCGTCGAGAAGCTTGCTCGCCGACGCGACGATCGCGCCCACCCGTTCGGGGATCACGGGTTCGTGGGGGTCGCGGAATTCCATCGTGCCCGCCACGCGCAATGCGCCGCGGTAGGGCGTGCACGCGACGCGGATGTCCGGCAGGTAGATAGGCCCGGGGATGGGGCGGTCCACGGGAACGGTGAAGGAGTACCCGCGGCCCGACTCCACCGGGACGCGCAATCGGTGGCCGGTCAGCCGCGACATCCATGCGCCGGTGGCAATCACGGCGGTGTCCGCGCTCAGATGCTTGCCGCTGTGAGGCTGGACCACCACGCCGTTGCCGGTGCTGAACACGCCGCGGACATCGAGCGTCAGGATCGTCGCCCCGCGCTCCTCGACCGCGCGGCCCAGTGCCTGCACGAAACGACCCGGGTCGACGAAGCGCTGGTTGTTGATGTTGATGCCGGCGGTGACCGCATGCGACGCCAGCGGCACCTGTTCCCGCAGCGCCTCTCCGGACAGCCCCGTCACGAACAGATCCTGACCGGCCCGCTCGAGGACACGCAGTTCGCGCATCATCTGCTCGGCGTCTTCGGTGCTGAGGAACAGCGCGGTGATCGGGGCGTCCGTTACCGGGGCGTCGACGCCGTTCGCGATGAGGACGTCGAAGGCCTCGATGCACTCCTGGTTCAGCGGCACATTGGCCTCCACCGCGCGATTCCACGCCGTCGCGCGGCAGTTGGCGGCGAACTGGGCCAGAAACAGCCACAGCGCGCCGTCGACGCTCCACGGGATGTGCAGGGGAGCGTTCTGGTCGCGCAACGAGCGCAGGCCATAGCGCAGCGTCTTCGGCGAGTTCAGCGGAATCGTCAGTGCCGGCGACACCCAGCCGGCGTTGCCCCAGGACGCCCCGGAGGCCACGCCACTTCGGTCGACGACGGTGACGTCGACACCGCGCTCCTGCAGGAACCACGCCGTTGACAGGCCGACGATGCCGGCGCCGACCACGATCGCAGACCGCGGCCCACCGTCAATCCGCTCGCCGCCGACCATGGGGAATACCTCCATCGCTGAGTTCGGAAATTCCTCGAAAAGTTCGTTGTCCCCATGGTGGGAGGAGTGAGCTCGATCCGGGTTGCCGCGGCGGGACAATCCCTCGCTGCGCCGTTGTCGCGATCCGACAAAGGCCCGAACGCCGATGGAGCGGCCTAGGCGTCGGTCGCGGCAAGTTCGATCATCATGGCCAGGCGCTTGCGGGCGTCGTCCAGCGGCAGCTCGGTGATCTCGCCCATCTTGCGTAGGCGGTACCGCACGGTGTTCTCGTGTACGCCCAGGCGGTGTCCCGCCCCGGCGGGATCACCCAGCGCCTCCAGGTAGGCCCTCAACGTCGAGACGTACTCCGTGTCATGGCTCTGGTCGTGACGTCGCAATTCGGCGACGGGCCCGCGGTCCGGGGTGCGTCCCGAGCGGGCGGCGGTGCGCAGGCGCTGCAGCAGGATCTCGTGCCACGACTCGTCGTAGGCGGGCGGGACGGCATCCAGCGGGCCGACCTCGTGCAGCGCCAGACACTCGTCGGCCTCCTGCCGCGCCGCGGGCAGATCGACGGCGACGGCCGGCTTGCTGATACCGGCCACCACTGTGACCCGGTCGGGCAGGGCCGCCCGTAAACCGGCGACCCACTTGCGGGCGGCGGCAACCTGCTCGCCGGGAAGCAGGGTGTAGACCGTGTTGCCCGCCAGCGCGCTTCGGCCCGGTCGCGACCAGCCGAAGCCGGCGGTCGCCCGCTCGAAGGCCAACAACAGCGCCGCGTCACGTTCGGCGCCGATCGACGCCTGCACGGCGATGACCCGCACCGGACCTTGCGACAACCCCAGCCTGCTCGCCGACGCCGCGGCGTCCGCGCTGCCGTCGAGTAGCCGCAGCACCAGGTCGGATTCGACCTGACGCTCGAGATCGGCACTGGCACGCGACCGCAACAAATGCAGCGCCACGGTCCTCGCGCCGTCGGCCAGCGCCGTGCGTACGGGCTCCACCAACGGCTTCGGGGTCGAAACCCACACCGACCCCATCAGTTCGCGGCCGGAGCGCACGGCGACGACCATGCGGCCGGACACGCCGTGGTCGCCGTCCGCCTCGACGAACATCGGCTCGTCGGACGATGCGAGATGCGTGGACACGCCTCGGGAATCGAAGAACTCGCGCAACCATTCCGGCGCCTGCCGGTTCATGATCGTCGCAACGCGGGCCCGGTCGGCGTTCTCCTGCATCGTCGAATACGCCAACACGCGCGACAACGGGTCCTCGATGGTCACCGCACCACCCACCGATTCGGCCAGACTGTCGGCGAGCGCGAACAAATCCGTTGGGCCCCGGCCGGATTCGGTTTCGCGGCCCTCCAGCACCAACCCGTAGACGATCGCGGCGAGTTCACTCCACGGCACCGCCGGATCGACGACCATCACCGCGACGCCTTCGACCATCCCCGCGAACGTGGTGTCATGGTCGCCGTCGCGAAGAAGTACGACCACGGCGCGCGCCGAAACCGCCCACCGCAGCGCCTCGTTGACCGTTCGCGCGCCGATCGCCAGCAAGACGTCGCCGGTGACCGTGCGGCCGTCGATGACCTCGTGCATCACCACGCTGCCCAACTCCGTGGAGCGGGGCACCGGGCAGAAGCGCAGGCGCACGCCGTAACTGCCGAGCACGTTGACCAGCCGGTCCAAGGTGACCACGGGCCGACGTTACCGCGCGCCCTACAGAGCGCGGGTGCTTAGTTGGCGACAACCCCCCGCAGACCCTCGGCGCCGAACAGCGGCTCGAGCATCGACGAGTAGTCCGGGCCGCGACGCACCAGCTGGCCGCCGTCGACGTTGATGACCTGGCCGGTGATGAAACTCGCCGCGTCGCTGAGCAGGAAGAGCGAGGCGTTGGCGATGTCCTCGACCTCACCCGCCCGCGGCAACGGCGTGCACGCCGCGTAGTCGCCGCTCAACTCCGGAGATTCGAGTACCGGGGCGACGAGTTCGGTGCGGATCAGGCCGGGCCGGATGCAGTTCACCCGGACCCAGGAGGGGCCGAGCTCGTCGGCGGCGAGCTGCATCAGATGGTCGATGCCCGCCTTGGACACGCCGTACGCGCCGAACCAGCGGTGGGTGTTGCTCGCTGCGATCGACGAGATGCCGATGAAGGATCCGCCGCCGCCGCGCACCATCTCGCGCGCCGAATGCTTGAGCACGTACATGGTGCCGTTGATGTTGAGATCGACGGTGCGCCGCCACAGCTCGGAGTCGATCTGCGTGATCGGTCCGATCGTCTCGCTCCCGCCCGCACAGTGCACGACGCCGTAGAGCCGACCGGTCCATGCCGTCGTGGCCTCCACGACGCGGACCACCTCGTCCTCGTTCGTCACATCGGCCGGCTCGTAGAGCACCGAGCCGGGGCCTCCCTGCGCCTTGATCTCGTCGGCCGCTGCGGACAACTTGTCGGCGTTGCGGCCGACGAGCATCGCGTTACCGCCCGCGGCGACCACCGCGGCCGCCACACCCTTGCCGATGCCACTGCCGCCGCCTGTGACCAAAACCGTGCGACCCGTCAAGGACAACTCCACCGCAGACCCCTTCGCCGTAGCTAGAACAGGTTCCAGTTATACGTCACGGCTCGTCGCGGCGGGCGGGCTTCGGCGCGCCGAGGGTGCGCCAGTCCGGCACGTTCGGCGGAAGCCCGACCGGATAGCGATTCTCGTTGTGCGCCGCCCAATGCGCATGCCCGAGTTCGTGGATGTGGAACGCATGGCGTAACGCCTCGGTGAAGCCCATCGCGTCCGAGGCGGCGTTGACCGAATCCTTGATGAGCAGCGCTGCCATCGTCGGCCGCTCGGCGATACGGCGGGCGAACTCGAGCGTCTTGTCCTCGAGTTCGTTGCGCGGAAAGATCTTCGACACCATGCCGAGCCGGTACGCTTCGTCGGCGTCGATCGAATCACCGGTCAGCAGAAGCTCTTTCGCCTTGCGGGCGCCGAATTCCCATGGGTGCGCGTAATACTCCACACCCGGCATTCCCATCCTGACACCGACTACGTCGGAGAACTTCGCATCGTCGGCCGCGACGATCAGATCGCACGCCCAGACGAGCATGAGGCCGGCCGAGATCGCGTTGCCCTGCACCTGCGCGATCGTGATCTTGCGCAGGTCTCGCCATCGGCGGGTGTTCTCGAAGAAGAAGTGCCACTCCTGAAGGTACGTCCGCTCGGCGATGGCCGGCACGGTGGCGCCGTGCGATTGGAACGTCGGATGCTGCGCCGCGCCGGGCGCACGCTCCAGCATCGCCTCCTCTGATCCCAGATCGTGTCCGGCCGAGAAGTTCTTGCCGCGCGCTGCGAGGATCACCACCCGCACACGGTCGTCGGCTTCGGCGCGGCCGAACGCCTCGTCCAACTGCACCAACAGCGTGCGGGACTGCGCATTCTGCGCATCCGGGCGGTTGAGCCAGATGCGCGCGATCTGACCGTCGTCGAGGGTTTCATAGGTCACCTGTTGCGCCGCACCGCCTCCGGCGCCGGCGCTCGTCAGATCAGGGCTCGCCATCACGGATCACCTCGCTTGCGTTGTTCGACCACCTGCACATTACGGTGCCCGTCGCAACGCTCACTCAGCGGTGCCACAGCTATCGGACAGTGGACTCACAGATATGGCTCCCCGCCGCAATAGACCGAGCGTAATCCCGTTACCGGTACTACGATTGGCGCCAATCGGCGCACCGCTCCGGATCGCCTCACTGCGGCGTATAGCTAACAAAAAGGAGAGACAAATGGCGATCGAACTGCCCACTGCCATCCGGCTCGCGACAGCCGGCGGATTCGCCGCGGTGGCCCTGGCCGCGCCGCTCGTCGCCACGATCACCGCGCCCGCCGCCCCCGACACCTCCCATGTCGCCTGCGCCGCCGGAGAATCCGAAGACCTCTACACCACCGCGTGCGTACCGAATTCGTCCTCGCCGTTCTCGACGATTCCCGGAAATCCCGACCTGCCCGCGATCGACGGAATTCCCTGCGGCGGCCGACAATCAGGACAGTGCATCGGTCTGGCCGAAGAGCAGCAGGCCCAGACACCCCTCGTGCAGCCGCATACCTCGGTCAGCTCGAGCCCGTAAGCGCGGCGCCATCGGCGTATCGAGTGCACGAATCGACGGTCGGCTCCTAGAATCGCGGAATGGCGAAATATTCGGCTCCGCTCCGGCGACTGGTTCTCACCGGCGTTTTCGTTGCCGCAGCGGCGGCCGCACCGTTTGCCGGCCTGCACTTGGCGTCGGAACCGAGCGCTGCGGTGGCGCAGGGCTGTCAGGGGGGCGAGGAGCCCGACCAGTTCACCATGACCTGTGTCCCCTTCATGGTCCCGACCTCGCCGCCCCTCTTCCAAGTCACCGCGGCGAATCCCGATGTTCCGGAGATTCAGGGCATCCCCTGCATCGGCCACAATGCCGGAGCCTGTATCGGGTTGGCCGAGAACGAAGCAGCGGCCGGACCGGCCGCGCAACCGCGCTCGACCATCAGCGCAAGCCCGTAGCCGGAATCGGCAGGGAACTCTGCGAAGCTGTGCAGAAAGCTGGCAGCTTCCATAGAATTCTTGCCGACGGCACGGTTGATCACTCACAGAAAGCGTGACCATGGCGAGCTTGAAGTCCCCAGTACAACGGCTGATCCTTGCCGGTGGCTTTGCGGTTGCGATCGCCGCGGCTCCGGTGGTCACCGTCTTCGCAGCACCGACCGCCCCGGTGGCGCCGCAGGCTCAGGGCTGCAGCGGCGGGGAGGAGCCGGACCAGTTCACCGGCAACTGCGTGCCCCACACGGTGCCCAACTCCGGTTCGGTGTTCAGCACGCCGGCCGGCAACCCCGACGTCCCTGAGGTCATGGGCGTGCCGTGTATCGGCCACAACCAGGGCGGCTGCATCGGCCTGGCCGAAGAGGCCCAGGCGCAGACGGTGACGGCTCCCCCGCCGCCCGTCTTCAGCCACAGCCCTTAGTCAGGGGGTTAGCCGACCGGCGAGGCAGCCCTTTCGCATACAGTTGTCGTATGCCTGCGAAATCTGATCCCGCCGAGCTCGGCGACGTCGAACCGCTCGCCGACAGCACTGCCCGCCAGGCGCGGCGCGTCGTCGCCGCGTACGCGAAAGACGCCGACGAGTGCCGGGTGTTCCTCTCGATGCTCGGCATTGGGCCCTCGAAACTCGAGGCGTAAGTGAGTTCAGGGGACGGTCCGCGGGCCGGCTCCGGCAACGCCGATTTCGTGGTGGTGGCCAACCGGCTGCCGATCGACATGGAGCGGCTGCCCGACGGCAGCACCACGTGGAAGAGGAGCCCCGGCGGGCTGGTCACGGCCCTTGAGCCGTTGCTGCGTCGCCGGCGCGGTGCGTGGATCGGCTGGCCCGGTGTACCGGACGCCGACGATCAGCCCATCGAGCAGGACGACATGACCCTGTGCCCGGTCAAGCTGTCCGCCGACGACGTGGCCAGGTACTACGAAGGCTTCTCCAACGCGACGCTGTGGCCGCTCTACCACGACGTGATCGTCAAGCCGATCTATCACCGCGAGTGGTGGGATACCTACGTCGAAGTGAACCGGCGCTTCGCGGAGGCCACCGCCAAGCACGCGGCCAAGGGCGCCACGGTCTGGGTCCAGGATTACCAACTGCAGTTGGTCCCCAAGATGTTGCGCATGCTGCGCCCCGACTTGACCATCGGATTCTTTCTGCACATCCCGTTCCCGCCGGTCGAGTTGTTCATGCAGATGCCGTGGCGCACCGAGATCATCGAAGGCTTGCTCGGTGCAGACCTCGTCGGCTTCCACCTGCCCGGCGGTGCGCAGAACTTCCTCATCCTGGCCCGAAGGTTGGTGGGCGCCAACACCTCCCGTGCCACCATCGGTGTGCGGTCGCGGTTCGGTGAGGTGAGCGTCGGCTTCCGCACGGTCAAGGTTGGCGCCTTCCCTATCTCTATCGACTCGACGGCCCTCGACCAACAGGCGAAGTCGCGCTCGATCCGCCAGCGCGCCAGGGAGATTCGTCACGAGCTGGGCAACCCCCGAAAGATCCTGTTGGGCGTCGACCGGCTGGACTACACCAAGGGCATCGACGTGCGGCTCAAGGCGTTCTCCGAACTGCTCGAGGAGGACCGGGCCAACCGCGAGGACACCGTGCTCGTCCAGCTCGCGACACCCAGCCGGGAGCGCGTCGAGAGCTACATCGAGATGCGCGAGGACATCGAGCGGCAGGTCGGCCATATCAACGGAGAGTACGGCGAGGTCGGCCATCCCATCGTGCACTACCTGCACCGTCCGGTGCCGCGTGAAGAGCTGATCGCGTTCTTCGTCGCCGCCGACGTCATGCTGGTCACCCCCTTGCGCGACGGCATGAACCTGGTGGCCAAGGAGTACGTGGCGTGTCGCAGCGATCTGGGCGGTGCGTTGGTGCTCAGCGAGTTCACCGGGGCCGCAGCGGAATTACGCCAGGCCTACCTCGCCAATCCCCACCACCTCGAGGGCGTCAAGGATGCCATCGAGGCCGCGCTGACCCAAGCGCCGGAAGAGGGCAGGCGCCGCATGCGGGCGCTACGCAGACAGGTGCTCGCACACGACGTCGACCGGTGGGCGCGGGCGTTCCTCGACGCGCTGGCCTCGACGCGATCTCCTGACAAGCAGTCCGCCTACGCTAAATCGGAGTGATGTAGTCGATGAGCCATTTGCCGTCGATGCGCCGATAATCCACGCGCAGCCGCGCACCGTCATAAATTGGCTCGTCACGGTTCGATTTCTCGGAGACCGTCCGGTTGATGTAAACCATCACCGCTGCCGAATCGCGCTGCGCTTCCATCACGCCGACGCCGACCACGTTGGCTTGACTTACAAGTTCGCGCGCCCGAGCCTGGGGAATTATGTCGGACTTCGCCCTGTCTTCGAACTCCTTGCGGTAGCCGGGCGTCAGCAGGTCGTACGCATCGATGAGGTTGCGCTCGACGGTCTTGTAGTCGTAGGTGAATACAGTCGGGATTTGTTCCTGCGCAAGCGGTCCCAGCTCGCTACGCGCTGCTTGCTCACCACGCGTCTCCACCCGCTGCCAGTACAGTCCGCCGCCCAGCGCGGCTAGGCTGACGAACGCAGCAGCCACCAGACCGGCAATGCCGCTCACAATCAAACGCATCAGTTGCCACCGTTGGGGTAGTTGAGGTCATAGGCTGTCATCTGCCCGTCATCGGCCTCCTGCACGATGATGCGAAGTCGGTAGGGTTGCGATGGCCTGTTGTTCCCGTTCATGTCACTGGCAGTGACCCTCGCCGACACCAGCACCGCTGCAGTGTTGCTGATGTCGTCAATGCTTTCCAGCGCGGCACCGTTGATCACAGTCTCCGAACTGCCGCCGGTGTCCCGGAAAATCGCCTTGAGGTTCTCGACATTGTTGTTCTGGCTGAACATGTCGCGTAACGGCCCGCTGGTGCTCTCGTAGAACCGGTCCACGCTCTCGTCGATGGTGTCCTGCTTGAAGCTGAACATGTTCACCACGGTCTGCGTCGCGGTGTCGACGAACCGCTGGTTGCGCGCTTGCGCTTCTTCTGCGTCTTGTCTCTGGACGATCAGTACCGCCACCGCGGCGCCAAGTACACCGGTCGCGACGAACGCGCCGACCAGTGCAACGATTGCGACCAAGCGTCGGTGCGGCGGCCGGCGTGGCGGGGGCGCAGCTTTACGGACCTTGCGAACATGTGTCTCAGCGACGGAATCCGCTGTTGGAACGCGCACGGCGGTGGGCCCAGCCACCGTGCCGTTGGCGGGACCGGCAGGTCGAGAAGCGCGTCGGCGCACGGGCTTCCCCGGGGACGTCGGTGCGGACGTCATCACACGTGCTCCGGATACAGCATCAAATCCACCCAATTCTCTTGTGGCCGCATATCAGCGACACCGGGCGCGTAGACCCCGGTGCCGCCGGCCGGGTCCACAAAGACGCCCGTGTTCTGGTCGTAGGTCCCGTAAGCGGCTCCGCTGGCCTGCGGCGGGTTCGGTGGTGCAGGAGGCGGTGCGGGGGCCGGCGGTACCGTACCGTAGGGCCCCGCAAACACGTTCGGCGGGTTAGTCGCCCACCCCGGCGGGACGGCTGGTGGAGGCCACGCATTCGGGTAGGGCGCCGGCGGTATCCAGGCCGTAAGCGGTGGCGGCGGGGGCCCCTGGTTCGGTGGGGGGATATACGGCCAAGGCTGATGCGGCGCCGGTCCCGGGCCGGTCTGTACCCCGGGCGGCACCGAACCCGGCGCGACGGGATATCCCGGATCCGGATCGTTCTCCGGCGGTATGTACGGGAACTTGTTGGGCGGCAGGATATTTCGTCCGTCCTCGGGCGTGTCGTCCTCCATGACATCCATCGGTGTGCCGATCGGTACCGGCGGACCGCGCCATGGGCTGTTCCCGATCGGGACGTAGCCGCGCGGATCGCGGCACAACTCAATTGTCGGCGCGCGCTTGCCGGGGAACTCCTGGCACGGGTAGTTCCGCGCCCCGCGCACCACCATCGGATCATTTTGCGCGACTTTGCAATACAAGTCGGTCGGGAGGTCGCGCAATGTCGTGTCGCCAGGCGTGCGGATCTCCGACGGTGGCAAAAACCCCGTGTTGCAAGGCGGCGGATCGTTGATCGAGATCTTGAAGTCCTGCTTGCCGCCCTCGTCAGCGGGAAGTTGGCCGCCGATCGTCAGCAGGGACGCCTGCAGCGCGGGAAAAATGACGAGCGCCTGTTCGATCGACTTGCGGTAAATGACGCCGACGCGGCCGAAGTTGGCCAAGTTGGCCGCAAGGACCGGGAACGACGGGCGAATGCCCGAGAACGTTTCGCTGGCTTCTGCGGCCGCTCCGGGCGCAGTCGCGAGCAGCGAACGCAGCTGAGTATCGGCTCCGGCGACTTCGTTGGTCAGGCGGGCAAGGCCATCGGCCAGGGACCGGATGTCCTCGCCGCTCCGTATCTGCGCCTCCAAGAACGGTCCAGCCTGGTCGATCAGCGCCGAGGTCTGCGGCCAGGCTGCGTTGGCGTCATCGATCAGCACCCGTGCGGACTGAATCAACCGCGCGAGTTCGGGCCCGGCGCCGTTGAACGCCTCGAAGGTCTCGTGCAAGAGGTCCTGGAGCCGGGTGTTGTCAAGGCTGCTCACCAATCGATCGGCCTCACGCAACAACTCGGCCACATCTTGCGGTATCGCCGTCCGCTCCTCCGGAATGGTCGCACCATTGCGCAGCACCTCCGTCGAAGGATCTGCGGGCGGAACGAAATCCACGTACTGCTCGCCGACCGCAGACACGCTTTTGACGGTGGCCGTGGAGTTCTCCGGGATCTTGATATCGCTGTTGAGCCGCATGTGCGCGGACACACCATCGTCGGTCAGCTGCACGGCTTCGACGCGCCCAGCTTGGACTCCGCGGAAGGTGACGTTGGCGTTCTCGTACAGTCCACCGCCCGCGACGAAATTCGCAGTGACGTCATATGTGCCCAAACCCAGGCGGGCGGGAATACGTACATACAGCAGAGCGATTGCGCCGACCGAGATCACGGTCACGACGGCGAACACCCACAGTTGAATTCGCGCAGTTCGACTCATTACTCCGGCGGCACCTCCTGACCCGACGCGGTGCCCGGCGGGATCTTGAACGGATCTGCGGCCTGGCCTGACAGGTTCGCCATTTCCCCGGTAAGGAATTCCGGTGGATTGACGACTTCCGCGAGGCGCTTCATGTTCGGGTCGAAAAATGACGTCGTGAACATGGTCTCGCCGAGCCGACGGATTGTCAGGTCGAACGTTGAGTAGATGTTGAAGTAGTCACCTCTGGCCACCCTATGCAAGTTCTTGCCCGGGAACGGGAACGTCGCCAAGCTGTCCAAAGCGGTCACAAGGTCCGCACGAGTGTCGTTGATCGGTTTGATCACCGCGTACAAATCGACGATGTCCTCGGCGAAATCCTCTTTGGTTTCGGCCAGAATGCGCGACGCGACGGTGCCGAAGCTCTGCAGGGCCGCGAAAGCATCGACGATGGTCGCACGGTTCTCGTTGAGCACCCGCAACGCTCCTGGGAGGGTGTCCAGCGCGCGGCCCAGACTGTCTTTGCTACGCGCGAGGACTCCGGCGAATCGGTTCAGGCCTTCGGCCGCCGCGATGATGTCATCGGTCTGCCGATTCAACGACGCGGCGAGCTCGGCGAGCCGCGGGATCAGACCGGCGAACTGGCCTTCACGGCCGGCGACCGCGTTGTAGACCTCCTGTGTGATGTCCTGTAACGCACCGAGATTGCCTTTGTTGACCACCACACCCAACGCCGACAGCACTTCCTCTGTAGTCGGATAACGGCTGCCCCGGCTCAGTGGAATCTCAATCCCGTCACGCAACTCGCCAACCGGCGGCTGGCCAACCGGAGGCGCTAGTTCGATGTGCTGCGATCCCAACAGCGATGTCTGCGCGACCTTCACAGTTGAGTTGGCCGGCAACTTGACGTTTTGATCGAGCGAAAGTTCCACCGCCGCGTAGAAAGTGCCATCCGGCCGCTGAACGGCTTCGATACCCGACACGCTGCCGACCGTGACGTTGTCGACCATCACGGGCGAATTCTGTGGCAGCGTGGCGACGTCGGGAACTTCCACAGTGATCGAGAATGCGCCTTTACCGTGACCCGCGGTGCCTGGCATGTTCAGCGAGTTCAAGCCGCCGAACGAGCAACCGGCAAGCAGTACCGCACCCGAACTGATGGCCAGGCTCCGGCGGGCGGCGCGCCCGGCTTTCATTCCCCGTGACTGGCGTGTCATCCCCCACCTCCCGAGACAGCGGCTTCGGCCGGAAGCGGACCGGGCGCGGCCGGTGCCGGCGCCCCCGGAACCGGACCGAGAGGCGGAGGACCAGGCGCCGGACCCTGCGGCGGTACCACCGGACCAAGCGTGTACGGCTGCGCCGGCGGCGGCGGGCCCGGAACTGGGTTCTGGGGCAGGAGCAACGCACTGGGGTCGCCTTCGTTCCCGGCACGAGGCGGAAATCGCCCGTCGGCCGGTATCCACTCCAGATACGGGATGTAGGTCTTGGCCTTGGCCTCGGTAGCAGGGGTGTCATAAATGACCTGCCCCTTGTACGCGGTGATCGTATTGATTCCATGCGCCATGAAGGGCGGGTAGCTGACCGCCAGGCGCTTCAGCACCGGAGCCATCCGCTGGCGACAGATCTCGGCTCGCTTGTCGTAGTCAGGCGTTCCGGCGCCGTCCAAGTTCCCGCAGATGAACTGCACCGGGTTGGCGAATTCCGGCAGCCCCAGGAGGCCGTTCGCGGTGCCCTGCGCCGGGTTGTAGATGTTGTAGAAATTCGCCATCGCATTCGGAAGGACGTGCAGGATCTGCTCGACGTCGTCGGTCTGGTTTGTGAGGATGGTGGTGAAGTCAGCCAGCCTGTTGATGCTGCCAATAAGCACTTCGTTGTTCTCATTGAGGAAGCCGCGGACGTCCGAAAGGGCCTGGTTGAGACTGCCGAGCGTGTCGTCCAGGCCCACTGAGCTGTCAGCCAACACCTGAGAGACCGAGGCCAAATGGCCACTGAATTGGACGATTTGCTCGTTGCTGTTCGAAAGTGCGTCAACCAGAATCTGCAGATTCTTCACCGTGCCGAACAGGTCCGGGCTCGAGTCACCCAGCCGTCCTGCAGTCTGAGACAGTTCGCGCAAGGCTTGTCGGAACGAGCCGCCATTGCCATCGAAGGTGTCGGCGGCCTGATTGACAAACTCACTCAACGGACCGTGAGTTTGGCCCGCCGATGGTCCGAGCTGCTGGCTGAGCCTGGTCAGCTCTGTTTTGACGTCATCCCACTCCACCGGCACGGCAGTGCGGTCCAACTCGATGCTGCCGCCATCCTCCATTGCCGGGCCCTGCTTGTAGACAGGGGTGAGTTGAATGAAGCGGGCTGCCACGAGGTTTGGCGCCATGATCACCGCGCGCGCGTCGGCGGGCAGTTGGATGCCGTCCTTCACCCGCATGGTGATCTTCACGGCATCGGCCTGCGGCGTGATCGATTCGATCGAGCCGATCGGAACACCGACGATGCGGACCTCGTCGCCCGGATACACGCCTGCAGCCGAGGCGAAGTAGCCGTCCACCGTGTAGGTGCTGACTCGTGGCAAAAGCACGTACACGCCACCGATCAGCGCCACGAGCAGTGCGCTGATGACGGCGAAACGCATCCAACGGGTCACGGTGACTTCGGCCTTATGATCAGGCGCTCGTTGATGAACCCCTTCAGCATGTCGGACAGGCTGTCGGGAATCTTGCCCGGCTGAAAGTAAAGATCCAGCAGCAGGGCCGTCTGCGTATTGTTCGGTACCGCATTGGGCAGATTGACCATGAATCCGGAAGCCGACCCGACCGACTCGCCGAGCGCGGTGGCGTACGGCGGCAACCGCTTGATCGCTTCACTGATGTGCTCACGGCGTTCAAGTAGGTTGTCCAGAACCAAATTCAGCTTCTTCAGCGCCGGACCGAACTCGCGGCGGTTATCGGCCACAAACCCCGAAATCTGCTCGGACACGTCGTCGATGCCGGCGATCAAATTACTCAGCGCCGCCCGCCGCTCATCGAGCGCGGCGAAGAGCTGATTGCCATCGGTGACGAGTTGATTGACTTGACCGGCCCGGTCGGCAAGCACCGCGGTCACCGACTTCGCGCGTGCCAACAGCTGGCCCAGCGCTTCATCGTTGGCGTTGATGCTGCGCGACAACTCCGCCACCCCGTCGAGCGTGCGGCGAAGCTCAGGTGTCGCGTCGCGAAATGAGTCGGTCAGGACCCGCAGCGCCTGGGTCAACTGGTTCTTGTCGAGGGAAGCGGAGTTCTGGCCGAGATCCTGCAATGCCATATTCAATGTGTACGGAACCGTCGTGCGGGCCAGCGGAATCGACGTCACCGATCCGCTGCCTTGCGGAGTGACCCCGAGCGATCGCTCCCCCAGAACAGTGTCGGTCCGGATCGACACCATAGTCTGATCCCCCAGCCTGACGTCTCGATCCACGGTGAACGTCACTTTCGCGACGTCGCCGGCCAGGCCGACGCCGGTCACCTTGCCCACCGTGATGCCGGAGACGTTGACGTCGTTACCCGGCGAGATTCCACCGGCGTCAGCGAAGAACGCCTCGTAGGACTTGCCTTGCGGATAGAACGGCAAGTTGCTGTAGCCGAACGCGACGAGCAAGACACACACCACGACCGCGATTCCGAAGATTCCCGCCCGTAACGTCTTATCCATTGTCTGAACACCTGCCCTTCGATGGATCCGGCACGCCGCCGATCGGCAGGAAGATGTCGCTGCCCGCAGGACCGTTGAATTTAAGCCTCACCGTGCAGATGTAGTAGTTGAAGTACGAGCCGTACGCGCCAAGGGAATTGAGTCGCAGGTAGTTTTCTGCCAGCGGTTCGATGACCGAATTCACCTCGGCCTTACGGTCGTCGAGCTCGGTCGCCAGCGGGCGAAGGTTCTCGAGTACGCCCTGTAGCGGCCGTCTCGACTTGACCAACATGTCGGTGAGGTCCGTTTCCGCTGACGCCAGCGGCGGAATCGCTCCGGCGATCGGGTCTCGACCCTCCGCCAGTCCGCTGACGAGTTTCTGGAGTTCGTCCACGCTGGCATCGAACTCCACGCTCTTCTCGTCAACGGTGCCGAGCACCTCGTTGAGATTGCGGATGACCTCAGAGATCACCTGGTAGCGATCACCCAAGGTCTTGCTGAAGGATCCTGTCTCCGAGAGCAATTGAGACAACGCACCGCCCTGGCCCTGAAGCAACTCGAGAATCGCATTGCTGATCTGATTGACCTGCTCGCCATTGAGGCCCTTGACTACCGGGCGCAGGCCACCGAGCAGGGCGTCGAGATCCAACGCCGGCTGGGTCTGGTTGATGGAGACCATACCGCCCGGTGGTAACTTTCGCAGTTCGCCCGGGCCCGAGGTGATCTCCATGAAGCGGTCGCCGACCAGGTTCTCGTAGCGGATCACGGCCCGCGTCGACGTATACATCTGGTACTTCTTGTCGAGGGTGAACGCCACATCGACGGTGTTGTCGGGATTCAGCTTCACACCTTCGACCGTGCCCACCGGCACCCCCGAGATCCGCACGTCGCTGCCGCTCTCGAGTCGCGAGGCGTCGCTGAACGTGGCGTGGTAGCTGTTGGTCGAAGCGAACCGGAACTCTCCGAAGATCACGACCAAACCTGCGGCAACCATCAGCATGACCACGACGAAGATGCTGACCTTGGCCAGGGTTCCGCGGTGGCCCATCAGAAGTCGTCCCGTTCTGCGAACGCGCCATTGAAGAGGAACTGGAAAGTGGACGGAGCGTCGACCTGCACTTCGGTGAACGGCTCGTACGGGATGTAGGCGTTGTCGGTAACCAAGAACGGCGACCTGAACCACGAGCCGCCAAACATCTTGCTGGGGATGTTCGGGAGGCCGCGGCAGTTCGGACCACCCGTTGCATTCACAATCGGCAGGCTCTCCGGATACGTATACGACGGCACGCCCAGTACGAAGCTGGAACTGACCATTGCGCCGGGTTTGAGGCCACCGACGACGGCCTGTCCCCGCTCGTTGCCGATCGCAACTCCTTGTATTATGCAGCCGAATTCCGGCGAATAGTCTCCCAACACCTTCAATGGCGCTCGTAGCCGCTGGATCGCAGCGATGTAATCGTCTGCCCCCGGCTCCAAAGTATCGGCGCCCTGGTTCGCCAGGCCGATCGTCGCAAGCAACGTCGCGTTCAGGTTCTCCTGCTGATCGACGACCGTCGCGCTGATGGTCGGCACGTTGTCGATCACAGTCACCAGGTCGGGGCCGGCATCGCCATAGATGTTGGCCACCGTGGCCGTCTGCCCGATAACCGACTCCACTTGCGGCAGCTTCGGATTCAGTTCGGTGAGGTACTGATTCAAACCCGCTATGGTAGAGCCGAAATCGTCACCGTGACCACGCAGGCCTTCCGCGATCGCCGACATAGACGCGTTCAGGTGTATGGGGTTGATCTTGTTCAGGACATCTATCAGGGTCTGGAACAGCGTGTTGGCTTCCAGCTGCACTGCTTCGGCCTGAACCACGGCGCCGGCGCGCAGCGGCGTTCCCGACGGCTGATCGGGGGCAAGGAATTCCACCGACTTCGCGCCGAATACCGTGGTACTGGCGATACGCACTGGCGCATTCGAGGGGACAAAGCGCAGCTCGCGCGTGTTGATCGCGAGCGTCAACTTCGCTTGATCGCCGGTGTACGAGATGTCTTCGACCTTGCC
Source organism: Mycobacterium sp. 1164985.4 (assembly GCF_001668575.1). Classification (GTDB taxonomy): domain Bacteria; phylum Actinomycetota; class Actinomycetes; order Mycobacteriales; family Mycobacteriaceae; genus Mycobacterium. Next base: position 130,419 of record NZ_LZMD01000046.1, on the reverse strand, counting down.
GATTTGAACACCCCGGTACTTGACCTTGGCGTCGGGATCCATCACCAAACCGGCCCGCGGAGAGGTGACCACCACAGACTCGGTCGGTGTGAACGCCGCGGTGTAAAAGAGATAGGTGAACACCGAGAAGGCCACGAGGATCGCCGCCAGCACTGCGGCGGCGATCCTGATCGCGGACTTTCTCGACATGGTTTCTCTCTCCTCTAACCCGACAGGTTGAAGTTGCCGGTGGCACCGTACACGGCCAAGGAGATGAACAAGGTGATGATGACGACGACGATCAGCGAAGTCCGAACCGCCTTACCCACCGCGACGCCAACGCCGACAGGTCCGCCCGAAGCGTTGTAGCCGTAGTAGGTGTGGACGAGCATCACGGCGACCGCCATCACGATCGCCTGAGCGAAAGACCACAACAGATCGTTCGGTATCAGGAACGTATTGAAGTAGTGGTCGTAGAGACCGCCCGACTGTCCGTTGACGTAGACGGTGATGGTGCGAGCCGAGAAGAACGCGGCCAGCACGGCCAACGAATACAGCGGGATTATCGCAATCAGGCCGGCGACGATGCGGGTGGACACCAGGTAGGACACCGAGTGCACGGCCATTGATTCGACCGCATCGATCTCTTCGGAGATGCGCATTGCGCCCAGTTGCGCGGTGGTACCTGCGCCTATGGTGGCCGCGAGCGCGATACCGGCGATGATCGGCGCAACGATGCGCACGTTGAGATAGGCGGACAGGAACCCGGTGAGCGCCTCGATGCCAATGTTGCCCAGTGACTCGTAGCCCTGCACGGCGATGACGCCGCCGGACGCCAGCGTGAGGAAGGCAGCGACACCGACCGTGCCACCGATCAGGATCAGCGCACCGGTGCCCAGGGTCATCTCGGCTATCAACCGGGTCGTTTCCTTGCCGTAGCGACGCACCGCGTTCGGCATGTACCGCACCGACTCGGCGTAGAACAACGCCTGCTCGCCAAAGGTATCCACGGCCTTGGGCACCCGTTCGAGCGCCCGCCGCATTCTCAGCGACACGTCGTAGCTCATCAGCCCAGCACCCGAACGCCGATTGCGGTCATAAGTACGTTGATCACGAACAGACAGATGAAGGCATAGATGACGGTCTCGTTGACGGCCTCTCCGACCCCCTTGGGTCCACCCTTGACGGTGAGTCCGCGATAGCAACCGACGAGTCCCGCCATTACGCCGAACAGCAGGGCCTTGACTTCGGAGATCACCAACTCGCCGAGCCCGGTGAGGATGGTCAGGCCGTTGATGAAGGCCCCGGGGTTCACACCCTGCAGTAGTACGGAGAACACATAGCCGCCGACCAGGCCGATCGCGATCACCAGACCGTTGAGCAGCAGCGCCACCGTGGTCGACGCCAGCACGCGCGGCACCACCAGCCGTTGAATGGGATCGATGCCGAGCACCCGCATCGCGTCGATCTCTTCACGGATGGTGCGGGCGCCCAGGTCCGCGCAGATTGCCGTCGCACCGGCGCCGGCGATGACGAGCACGGTCGAGATTGGGCCGAGCTGCGTCACCGTGCCGAACGCGGTGCCGGACCCGGACAGGTCCGCGGCACCGATCTCTCGCAACAGGATGTTGAGGGTGAACGCGACCAGCACTGTGAATGGAATCGAAATCAGCAGGGTCGGAACGAGCGAAACCTTCGCGATCATCCATGTTTGCTCGAGGAACTCACGGAATTGAAAGGGGCGTCGAAAGATCTTGAGGAACGTTTCCAAGGACATCTCGAAGAAGCCGCCCACGGCCCGCGTCGGGACCGTGAGCTGTTTGATCAACCTTTGCTCCGTTCTCGGGGGAAGGGATGTTCGGCGCGTCGTCTTCGTGGCGAAGAGGTGAAATACGTTGTCACGGCGGACTTCCCACCCCTTGGCTCAGCGTTGCTCTCAGTGAGCCGGATCATACTAACTAGAACACGTTCGGAGTGTCAAAGCTCCGAAAATGGAGTCACAAATGTGATTTTTGTGCTGGTCAGGGCAAGTGTGACGCAGCTCATTCTAGAACGTGTTCTAGTCGAGCTCGGCCGTAACGAACGAGACCGTCAGTCTTGCTGATTCATCAGCGCGGTGGCCGAGAAACACTTCTGCGGATCGCGTCCAGCAAAGTACTCCTGGAGGGTCGCGGACAGCTTCGAAGGGTCCCAGGCATCGGCTTCGGCGCTGAATTGCGCCTCGACCGTCGGCGCTGCCACCAGTGTCACGGTAGGACCGTAGACGATGAAGAGCTGACCGTTGACCGCTTCGGCTGCCGGGGAGGCCAGGAAGCGCACCAGGTTCACGACGTGGTCGGGTGACAACGGGTCGATCTGGCCTTCGCTCAATTCCGGTGCTTCGCCGAACACGTCCGCGGTCATCGCGGTGCGGGCACGGGGCGCGATGGCGTTGGCCCGCACACCGTAGCGTTCCAGGGCCCGGGCCATCGACAGCGTCAACGCGGTGATGCCGGCCTTGGCGGCGCCGTAGTTGGCCTGCCCGACCGGCCCCACCAGCCCGGCTTCCGACGAGGTGTTGATGACGCGGCCGTAGACCTGGCCGTTGTTGTCCTTCGCTTTCGCGCGCCAGTACGTGGCGGCGTTGCGGGTCAGCAGGAAGTGCCCGCGAAGGTGCACGGCGATCACCGCATCCCAGTCCTCGTCGGACATGTTGAACAGCATGCGGTCGCGGGTGATGCCGGCGTTGTTGACGACGATGCCGAGGCCTCCGAGTCCGTCGGCCGTTTCGACCAGTTCGTCGGCGGTCGAGCGTGCGCTGATGTCGCCCGCCACCGCGACGCCCTTCGAGCCGGCGGCCGAGATCTCGTCCAGCACGTCGGACTTGTCGAGCGCGGCGGCGATGTCGTTGACGACGACGGTGGCCCCGGCCCGGGCCAGGCCGATCGCCTCCGCGCGCCCCAGGCCTGCGGCCGCTCCGGTCACCACCGCTACGCGGCCGGACAGGTCGTTGGGGTCTGTAGTCATGCCGCTCCTCGTATGCCCGTGTGCATCGTCAATTTATGAATACCTCTAGTCTCGGCGAAGCAGCGCAGCCCTCGGGCACTCGGCGATGGACTGCTCGGCCAGTTCCTCCTGGTCGGCTGGTACCGGGTCGAGTTTGACCACCGCATAGTCGTCATCGTCGAGATCGAACAGGTCGGGCGCGATTCCCACGCAAACGGCGTTGCCCTCGCACCGGTCCCGATCCACTTCCACCCTCATCACAACCTCCTCGCGGTCAAAGCTGCTCCGAGCCCAGTGTGGCACCGGCCTGGACCCCAAGACTAGAACGTGTTACAACCGGGAGGGAATCGGGGCTGACTCCCGGTATGCCACTTCGTGCCTCTAGAGAAGTTAGGACAAGGCGATGCGGATCGGCTACACCCCAGAGCAGGAAGAGCTGCGTCGCGAGCTGCGCTCCTACTTCACCAAGCTCATGACGCCCGAGCGTGCCGAGGCTCTGGCATCCAACGACGGTGAGATGGGCCGCGGCAATGTGTACCGCGAGACCGTCGCGCAGATGGGTAAGGACGGCTGGCTGACGCTGTCGTGGCCCACGGAGTTCGGCGGCCAGGAGCGCCCGCCCATCGACGGGTTGATCTTCAACGACGAGGCCGCGATCGCGAACGTGCCGGTGCCGTTCCTGACGATCAACAGCGTCGCGCCGACGATCATGCACTTCGGCAGCGACGAGCAGAAGAAATTCTTCCTGCCCAAGATCGCCGCCGGCGAACTGCACTTCTCGATCGGCTACTCCGAGCCCGGCGCCGGTACCGACCTGGCCTCGCTGCGCACCACCGCGGTTCGCGATGGCGACGACTACGTGATCAACGGTCAGAAGATGTGGACCAGCCTGATCGCCTACGCCGACTACGTGTGGCTGGCGGCGCGCACCAATCCCGAGGCCAAGAAGCACCGCGGGATCTCGATGCTGATCGTGCCCACCACCGCGGAGGGGTTCTCCTGGACGCCGGTGCATACGATGGCGGGCGTCGACACCAGCGCCACCTATTACCAGGACGTGCGGGTGCCGGTCACCAACCTTGTCGGCGAGGAGAACGCCGGGTGGAAGCTGGTGACCAACCAGCTCAACCACGAGCGCGTGGCACTCGTATCGGCCCAGCCGATCTTTTTGGCGCTCAATGGGGTTCGCGAGTGGGCCCAGAACACCAAGGATGTGCACGGCAAACGGTTGATCGACTCAGAGTGGGTACAGCTCAACCTGGCCCGGGTGCACGCCAAGGCCGAAGTGCTCAAGCTGATCAACTGGGAACTGGCGTCCTCCGACGAGGCCGCGCCCTCCCCCGCCGACGCATCGGCGGCCAAGGTGTACGGCACCGAACTGGCGACCGAGGCCTATCGCCTGCTGATGGAGGTGCTCGGCACGGCGGCCACGCTGCGTCCCGGTTCGCCGGGCGCGCTGCTGCGCGGACGGATCGAACGGATGCACCGCAGCTGCCTGATCCTCACCTTCGGCGGCGGCACCAACGAGATTCAGCGCGACATCATCGGCATGGTCGCGTTGGGCCTGCCCCGAGTGAATCGATAGGAAGACTCACCATGGACTTCAAGACAACCGAAGCGTCCGAAGACCTCGGCGGCCTGGTGCGCACCATCGTCGATTCGGTCGTGACCTCAGAACGCCAGCGGGAACTGGACGGCCTTGACCAACGGTTCGACAAAACGCTGTGGGGAAAGCTGATCGAGGCCGACGTGCTCTCGGCTGCCGCTCCCGAGTCGGTGGGCGGCGGCGGGTTCGGGGTGCTCGAACAGGTCGCCATCCTGGTCGCACTCGGTCGGCAGCTGTCCGCGGTGCCGTATCTGGAGTCGGTCGTTTTGGGCGCCGGCACGCTGACCGAGTTCGGACCCGAGGCGCTGCAACAGGAGTGGGCGGTGCCCGCTATCAAGGGCGACAAGATCCTCACCGTCGCGCTCGACGGCGAAATGGGTCAGGGGCCCGTGCAGGCGCAATCTTCGGAGGGCGGTTACCGGCTCACCGGATCTCGTACTCAAGTGCCCTTCGGGCCGGTCGCCGACGCGTTCCTGATCCCGGCCGAAACAGACTCGGGCCCCACACTTTTCCTCGTCTCCGCGAGCGACCCTGGCGTGACGGTCGAGCCGTTGGACACCACCGGCCACGGCAGCACAGGACACGTGGAACTGCGGGGCACTCAGGTCGACGCAGGCCGCGCGGTCGGCGATGATGATGCGGTCGCATGGCTGATCACCCGGGCGACGCTGGGCCGCAGCGCTTTTCAGCTCGGGGTGCTCGACCGCGCACTCGAGCTCACCGCGGCATATGCCCGTGAACGCGAGCAGTTCGACCGGCCGATCGGCAGTTTCCAGGCCGTGTCGTCACGGCTGGCCGACGGCTACATCGACGTCAAGGCGCTTCGACTCACGCTGACGCAGGCGGCCTGGCGGTTGTCCGAGGATCTTCCAGCGGACGTCGACGTCAACACCGCGGCGTTCTGGGCCGCCGAAGCGGGGCACCGCGTCGCGCACACCACGGTGCACGTTCACGGCGGTGTCGGTATAGACATCGACCACCCCGTGCACCGGTATTTCCTGGCGGCCAAGCAGACCGAGTTCGCGGTCGGCGGCGCGACGGGGCAACTGCTGCGTATCGGCCGGGAGTTGGCCGATACGCCCGCGTGATGTGACCAAGCTGCCGACGGTCGCCGAGTTACTGGCGCCGCTGGTTGACGTCGACGATCGCGGGGTGCTCTTCGAGGAGACGTTCACCCCCTGGCGCGACCACCTGCGCAATGCCGCGGCGATCGCCGCCGCGCTGCGCGCCCGCCTCGATCCCGGACGCCCTCCGCACGTCGGGGTGCTGCTGCAGAACACGCCGTTCTTCTCGGCGGTGCTGGCGGCCGCGGGTTTGACGGGAATCGTGCCGGTAGGCCTCAACCCAGTGCGGCGTGGACCCGCGCTACAGCGGGACATCGCCCATGCCGATTGCCAACTCGTGCTTGCCGATTCGGGTGCGCGAGAGGTGATCGAGGGGATCGATCACATCGACGTCGATTCGCCGGAGTGGGACGACGAGGTGGCGGCGTTCGCCGACGAGCCCGTCGTGGTGCGCGAGGCCAACCCGGCCGACCTGTTCATGCTCATCTACACGTCGGGCACCAGTGGGGACCCGAAGGCCGTCAAGTGCAGCCATGGCAAGGTGGCGGTGGCCGGCGTGACCATGACGCAACGGTTCGACCTCGGTCCCAGCGATGTCTGCTACGTGTCGATGCCGCTGTTTCACTCCAACGCGGTGCTGGTCGGGTGGGCCGTGGCGCTGGCCTCGCAGAGTTCGCTTGCGTTGCGCCGCAAGTTCTCGGCCTCGCAGTTCCTGCCCGATGTCCGTCGCTTCGGGGCGACGTATGCGAATTATGTGGGTAAGCCGTTGTCGTATGTCCTTGCGACACCTGAGCTTGCGGACGATGCCGACAACCCGCTGCGAGCGGTGTACGGCAACGAAGGCGCACCGGCCGACGTCGAACGGTTCGCCAAGCGTTTCGGCACCGTGGTGACGGACGGCTTCGGCTCGACCGAGGGCGGGATCGCGATCGCCCGCACACCCGACACTCCCCCGGGCTCACTAGGGCCGCTGCCGCCGGGCACCGAGATCATCGACGTCGACACCGGTGAACCGTGTCCGCCCGGTGTGACCGGTGAGCTCGTGAATACCTCGGATGCGGGGCGTTTCGAGGGGTACTACAACGACCCGGAGGCCGACGCCGAGCGGATGCGCGGCGGCGTGTACCACAGCGGGGACCTGGCCTACCGCGACGAGAACGGCTACGCGTACTTCGCGGGCAGGCTCGGCGACTGGATGCGGGTGGACGGCGAGAACCTCGGCTCGGCGCCCATCGAGCGTGTACTGCTGCGACATCCGGACGTGGTCGAGGTCGCGGTCTACGGGATACCCGCGCCCGATGTCGGCGACCAGGTCATGGCGGCGTTGACGCTCACCGAGGGGGCAGATTTCGACGTCGACACGTTCCGCGAATTCCTCGCGTCGCAGCCCGATCTCGGCCCGAAGCAGTGGCCGTCGTACGTGCGTGTGAGCGCGGCGCTACCCCGCACCGAGACGTTCAAGGTGATCAAGCGGCGGCTGTCGGCCGAAGGCACCGACTGCGCGGACGCGGTGTATCCGATCCCGCGCTGATGCTGTTCGGCCTTCGATCGAAGACCGCGACCGCCGGCGCATAACACTGCAGTAATTGATGTCCTTGGCTATGGACACGAATGCCCATTCGATGTACATTGGGATGGACATGAAAACGCGCAAGTACGACATGAGCACCCGCGAGGCGGCCAAACTCGGCACCCGCGACGCGATCATCGACGCTTGCGTGCAGGCGTGTATGGCGCAACGCTCGTTCGGGGTCACGCTCGCCGCCGTGGCCGAACGGGCCGGGGTCACGGTCAAGACGGTGTTGCGACACTTCGGTAGTCGTGACGACCTGCTCGACGCGGCGTTTCAGCGCGCGTACGACGAAGCGATTGCCGAACGTACGTCGCCCCCGGGGGACATCGATTCCGCACTCGACGCCCTCATCGCTCATTACGAGCGGCTCGGCGACGTGGTGCTCGCCATGCTCGCCCAGGAGGACAGTGACGCGCGAGCCCGGCGGATGAACGCCACGGGCCGCCTGACACACCGGGCGTGGGTGGAAGAGGTTTTCGGCGAGCACCTCCCCTCCGATCACGACACGCGTTCAAGGGTCGTCGACGCGTTGGTGGTCGCCACCGACGTGTACTGCTGGAAGATCCTTCGGCGCGATCGCAAGTTGTCCGTACCCGAGGTGCGCGATCGCATTCTGCTCCTGACCGAGGCGGTGCTGGCCCATGAAACTTCTCTTCGCCATCGCTGACGGCGGCGGTAACGTCGCGCCCCAGCTGCGGGTCGCATGCGCCCTTCGCGCGCGGGGCGCGCAAATCCTCGTGGTCGGCCATCCCGGCGTACGGAAATACGCTGAGCAGGAAGGCCTCTCATTCGAGCAGTTCGATCGTGGACCTGACATGAACTCCACGACCCAGCGTCCGCTCGCCTCGATGATGATCGACTTCGTTCGGGTGATGGGAGATCCCCGGATCGGCGAAGCCGTCGTCGACGCGGCGCGCCGACACGGCAGCGATGCGGTGGTCATCGACATGCTCTTCGGAGCCGGAATCGCGGTAATCGTGAAGTCGGGACTGCCGACAGTCGTGTTCGTGCACTGCTTCTACAGGGCCGTCCAAGACTTCATGGCCAGCCCCGCCGGACGGATACTGAAGCTGCGTGGTGTCGCACCGCATCCCACCGAGGATGACAGCGTGTTGCAGATCGTCAGCGCCGACGCGCATCTCGATCCCGCGCATGGTCACCCGTCGGTCCGTCACGTCGGCGTTGTGTGGCAAGGCACGCCGAAGAAGTCGCGACCGGCCGAGGTACCACGAATCCTGGTGAGCCTCAGCACATGCGCGTTCGCCGGACAGCGACGCATGCTCCAGCGCATCGTCGATGCGCTGGCGCCGCTCCCGGTCGAGGCAATCGTCACCACCGGCCCCGGCATCGACGCCTCACGCCTGCGGATTCCGCCGAACGCCAGCGTCCACGGTTGGCTCGACCATGACGAGGTGCTCGCCGACGCATCGGCGGTCGTGGGCCACGGCGGGCACAGCACCACCATGCGGGCGTTGTCGTTCGGGGTCCCAGTGGTGGTGATGCCGGCCAATCCCTTCATCGACCAGAAACGCGTCGGGAAAGCGGTGGCACGCGCGGGTGCGGGCCGGCTGCTCGGCAAACACGCGCGGCCCAAACGCATTCGAGCCGCGGTGACGTCGGTGCTCGCCGAGTCCCGCTACCGGCAGGCCGCCGCCGAGATCGGTGATCGGATCCGCCGCCGCGACGGCGCGGTCGTTGCCGCCGACGCCGTCGAGGAGTTCGTCGGCCGGCGCACGGGACTTGCCAATACTGACGATCGCGGCATTCCCACTCGCCAGAGCTAGGCGAGCTTCTGACCGCCCCGTCGCGGAGATGAGGCCTAGTCGCCGCGGATGCCGTCGAGGCGCCGGGTGGCCTCCTCGAAGCCCTGCACCAACTCGGCGATGATGTCGGCGACCGGGCGGATCTCGTTCATCCGGCCGACGATCTGCCCCACGGGCATCGCCACGGTGTCGGGGTTGTCCGACTCGTTCATGCGCTGGTGCGCCTCGCTGACGAGGATGTTCTGCAGCGGCATCGGCAACGGCTCGGGCGCGTCTGGGGCGTCCCACGCATCGGTCCACTTCGTCTTGAGCAGGCGAGCGGGCTTACCGGTGTAGATCCGGCGGCGCACGGTGTCGGCCGAGGTCGCCCGCAGCAGCCCCTCCTGGATCGTCGAGATGCCGCCGGGCTTGCGATGCCCGAGGTCGTACTCGGCCGACGTCAGGAACGCCGAACCCATCCACACACCCGAGGCGCCGAGCGCGAGCGCAGCGGCCACCTGCCTGCCGGTGCCGATGCCGCCGGCGGCCAGTACGGGGGCCTTACCATCAAGCGCGTCAACGATTTCCGGCCACAGCACCATCGAGCCGATCTCGCCGGTGTGCCCACCGGCCTCATGCCCTTGGGCGACAACGATGTCGACGCCGTTGTCCACGTGCCGCTGTGCGTGTTTGGCGCTGCCGGCCAGCGCCGCGACGGGAACTCCAGCGGCGTGGACCTGGTCGATGACGTCCTTCGGCGGCGAGCCGAGAGCGTTCGCGATCAGCTTGATCGGGTGCTTGAGCGCGACCTCGACGTGTGAGCGTGCCACCGAGTGCAGCCATCCGAGCACGCCCTCGTTGCGCGCCTCATCCTCGGGAAGCGGCGGAACACCAAGGTCGGCAAGGGTCTTGTCGACGAAGTCGCGGTGGCTCTGCGGGATCAGCTTGTTGATGTCGACCACTGTGCCCTCCTGCGGCACCTTGGCGGGCATCACCACGTCGACGCCGTACGGCTTGCCGTCGGTGTTCTCATCCATCCAGCACAACACGTCTTCGAGATCGTCGGCCGAGTTGAACCGCACGCAGCCCAGCACGCCGAGCCCGCCGGCCTTGCTGACCGCAGCGGCGACCTTCTCCGACGGCGTGAAGACGAAGATCGGGTACTCGATGCCGAACCGATCGCAGAGTTCGGTGCGCATCCCGGTCACGACGCCGACCCCACGTGGTTGGCATGCACCTCATCGGCGGCGCGCTCTTCGGTGATGTCCTTGGCCCACCGGTAGTCCGGCTTGCCGGCCGGCGTGCGGTGGATGTCGTCGACCCACCAGATCTTGCGCGGCACTTTGTATCCGGCGATCTCACGGCGCACGAACGTGTCGAGTTCGGCCAGCGTCGGGTTGGTGCCCGGGCGGCGGTGCACTACCGCCGCGACGCACTGGCCGTAGCGCTCGTCGGGAACGCCGACCACCAGGGCGTCGAACACGTCGGGGTGCCCCTTGAGCGCGGCCTCGACCTCTTCGGGGTAGATCTTCTCACCGCCGCTGTTGATCGACTGCGAGCCGCGGCCGAGCATGGTGACGGTGCCGTCGGGCTCGACCTCCGCGTAGTCGCCGGGGATGGCGTAGCGAATTCCGTTGAACGTCTTGAACGTCTCCGCCGTCTTCTTCTCGTCCTTGTAGTAGCCGACCGGGATGTTGCCCTTCTTCGCGATCAACCCGCGCACACCCGAGCCGGGTTTGACCTCGTTGCCGTTCTCGTCGAGGACGACGGTGCGGTGGTCGATCGTCACCCGCGGACCGCCGGTGTGCGACTGCCCCTTTGCGACGATGCTGGTGCCGCCGAAACCGGTCTCCGAGGATCCGATCGAGTCGGTGATCACCCGGTTGGGCAGCAGTTCGAGGAACTTCTCCTTGATACTGGTCGAGAACAACGCGGCCGTGCTCGCGAGCAGGAACAGCGAAGACAGGTCGGGCTCGTGACCGGCATCGTGCAGTTTGGTCAGCGCGTCGAGCAGCGGACGTGCCATCGCGTCACCGGTGAAGAACAGCAGGTTCACCTTGTGCTTCTCGATGGTCTGCCACACCTCGTCGGCGTCGAATTCCGGTGCCAGCACGGTGGTTTGACCCGAGAACAGCGACATCCAGGTCGCCGACTGGGTGGCGCCGTGGATCATCGGCGGGATCGGGTATCGGATCATCGGCGGGTTCTCCGCTGCCGCCTTGCTCAGGTCGTACTCGTCCTTGACGAACTCACCGGTGGCAAAGTCGGTGCCGCCGAACAACACCCGGTAGATGTCCTCGTGGCGCCACATCACGCCCTTGGGGAAGCCGGTGGTGCCGCCTGTGTACAGCAGGTAGATGTCGTCCTCGCTGCGCGGTCCGAAATCACGTTCCGGTGAACCCTGTTCGAGGGCGGAGTAGAACTCGACGCCGCCGTAGCGCTCGAAGTCGTCGTCGCTGCCGTCCTCGATCACCAGGACGGTCTTGACCGCGGGGGTCTCGGGAAGCACGTTCGCGACGCGGTCGGCGTAGCGGCGCTCGTGCACGACCGCGACCATGTCGGAGTTTTCGAACAGGTACTTCAGCTCGCCCTCGACGTAGCGGAAGTTGACGTTGACCAGGATGGCCCCGGCCTTGACGATGCCCAGCATCGCAACGACGATCTCGTTGCGGTTGCGGCAGTAAAGGCCGACTTTGTCGTCCTTCTTGACGCCCTGGTCCAGCAGGTAGTGGGCCAACCGGTTGGCCTGCTCCTCCAGTTGGGCATACGTCAGCTGGTCGTCGCCGCAGATGAGGGCGACACGGTCTGGCACAGCGTCGATGGCGTGCTCGGCTAGATCAGCGATGTTCAGGGCCACGGAACCTAAACTAGAACGTGTTACATTTCCAGACAAGTCTGTGGCATCGACGCTGGAAGGCGAACCCCTGTGAGTGATCCCCAGAAGGGCCCCGACGCCCTCATTGAGCAGCGCGGACACACCCTGATCGTGACGCTGAACCGGCCGGAGGCGCGCAACGCGCTCTCGACCGAGATGCTCTCGATCATGGTCGAGGCCTGGGACCGCGTGGACAACGATCCCGAGATCCGCACCTGCATCCTCACCGGCGCCGGCGGCTACTTCTGTGCGGGCATGGACCTCAAGGCTGCGACGGCCAAACCACCGGGCGACTCGTTCAAGGACGGCAGCTACGACCCGTCGCGCATCGACGCGCTGCTGAAGGGGCGACGGCTGACGAAGCCGCTGATCGCCGCGGTCGAGGGCCCGGCGATCGCCGGTGGCACCGAGATCCTGCAGGGCACCGACATCCGCATCGCGGGCGAGAGCGCCAAGTTCGGCATCTCCGAGGCCAAGTGGAGCCTGTACCCGATGGGTGGCTCAGCGGTGCGGCTGGTGCGCCAGATTCCGTACACCATCGCGTGCGATCTGCTGTTGACCGGGCGGCACATCACCGCCGCCGAGGCCAAGGAGTACGGGCTGATCGGCTACGTGGTGCAGGACGGAACCGCGCTGGACAAGGCGCTGGAGATCGCCGAGGTGATCAACAACAACGGCCCGCTGGCCGTGCAGGCGATCCTGAAGACCATCCGCGAGACCGAGGGCATGCACGAGAACGAGGCGTTCAAGCCCGATACCGCCAACGGCATCCCGGTGTTCCTCAGCGATGACGCCAAGGAGGGCCCGCGGGCGTTCAAGGAAAAGCGGGCCCCGAACTTCCAGATGAAGTAGCGCAGCGGGCCGGTCGGGCCGGGCCGCGCCCTCGCCCGTTTGTGCAACGTACGACGGTTCAGGCCGGCTTCCGTCGGTGGTTTCACAGACGGCGCCCTGAGCGCCGCCAGCGGCAGGTGTCAGCTGAGGACTTTCGCCGACGGCGTGAACACCACCGGCATCTGTTCCAGACCGCTCACGAAATTGGCTGGACGCAACGGCAATTCACCGTCGGACGCCAGGCGCAGGTCCGGAAGCCGCTGCAGCAGCTTGGTCTGCATGATCGACAGCTCGAGTCGCGCGAGCTGGTTGCCCAGGCAGAAGTGCGTGCCGAAGCCGAACGCCAGGTGGTTGTTCGGATAGCGCTCGATGTCGAACGACTCGGGATTCTCGAAAACCGCCTCGTCGAAGTTGGCCGACTCGAACAGCAGGATCATCTTCTCGCCCTCCTTGAGGGCGGTCCCATGGAAGTCGGTGTCGGCGGTGACGGTCCGCGCCATGTTCTTCACCGGCGCCGTCCACCGCAGCATCTCCTCGATCGCGTTGGGCAGCAACGACAGATCGGCCGCGAGCCGCCGGTGCTGATCGGGGTGCAGCACCAACTGCCGCGTGCCGCCGGACAGCGTGTGCCGGGTGGTCTCGTCGCCGCCGATCAACAGCAGCAGAACCTCGGTGACGATTTGATGGTCCTCGAGCTTGCTGCCCTCGACCTCGGAGTGCACCAGCACACTGACCAGATCGTCGGTCGGCTCTTCTTTGCGGGCCGCGATCATGCCCATCATGTACTCGCTGTAGGCGGCGAACGCGTCCATCGTCAGTTGGAACTGCTCCGGGTCCGCGGTGCTGCTCAGAAAGCTGACCAGGTCGTCGGACCATTTGAGGAACATCTCGCGTTCTTCGGGACGTACCCCGAGCATGTCGCCGATGACGGCCATCGGCAGCGGCGCCGCGATGTCCCAGACGAAGTCGCACTCGCCGCGCTCACACACGTTGTCGATCAGCGTGTCGCACAGGTTTGCGATCGAGCCCTCAAGGTCCTTGACCCGCTTGCGGGTGAAGCCGGCGTTGACGAGCTTGCGCCGCAACAGGTGTTGCGGGTCGTCCATCTCGATCATCATCTCGACGCCCGGCTGGTCGGGTCGGATGCCCCCGGCGTTGGAGAACAACTCGGGATTGCGTTCGGCCTCGATCACCGCGGCATAGGTTGCGGCGGCGGCCAATCCGTTGCGGTCGCGGAAGACCGGCTCGTTATCGCGCATCCACTTGTAGACCGACCGCGAGTCGCCGGCGTAGAAGGCGCCGTCGGTGAGGTCGACGTCCGGTTTGGTCTGCGGTGCCGTAACAGTCACGACCGAAGCTCCTCTGCATCCGCGAACGACATCTCCACGTTCCCAGCCGAACTGGAGAGCAACGCGCGTTTGGGAAAGCCTAGCGAGGCCAGTTCCTTCGCATAGGGATGTTCGCCGAGCCGGACCCGGGCGCCGCCCGGCCGGTAGCGCACGTCGCTCAGCCTCATCTCGCCGACGGTCCGGCGCAGGACCCCGTCGCGGCACGAGTAGGTGGGGTGCGCCTGCGGCTTCGACGTGAACGCCGACGGAGCAGCGAAGCCGGGCCGGAAATCCATGCCGACCGCGAACTGGCCGTCGATGCTGACGTCGAAAGAGTAGGTGTGCCCGTCACGAATCGTGAACTCCGACATGACCTTCGGATAACCCCAGATCTTGGTGCCGGCCTCCAGAGTGAAGGCCTGATCGACCGGCAGGTGGTGGATGAACGCGCCCGCCGACTGCAGGGCTCGCGGCCCGGACGCATCCGATCCCGGCGGGTTCACCATCACGTTCGTGCCGTACTCGTAGTACTGGCCGAGGTCGCCGTCCTCGTAGCGCATCAGCATCAGCACCACGATCGCGCGTCCCGGCAGGAACCGGCAGACCTTCAGTCCGCTGTAGTCGATCATGCGTTGGGTGGCGTCGGCGTTCACCGAGAACATCGCCATGTGCTGGTGCGCTTTGCGGATTTTCACCGGCATGGTGAGCACCGTGCCCGCGATGGTGTGCTGGGTCATCGCGTCAATCTAGAACGCCGGGTAGACAACAAGCAAGGAAGTGTCTACCCGATCAGACAAGCGCGGCGAGATCCCGGATCTGCTCGGGTGAACGCGCGCCGACGACCATCATCGTCACGCCAGCGGCTTCCCACGCCTTGATCTGTTCCTGCACGTAACCGAGGTCGCCGACGATGGCCGAGTCGTCGACCAACTCGTCGGGGATGATCTTGGCCGCTCGCTCTTTGCCGTCCTTTTGTCCAGAGCGGAACAGCTTCGTCACGTCGTCGACCACTTCCGCATAACCCATGCGGCGGTACACGTCGGCGTGGAAGTTGGTGTCCTCGGCGCCCATTCCGCCGATGTACAGCGCCAGGTGCGGCTTCATCAGCTCCATCATCTCGGCGCGGTCGTCGGTGACGACCACCTGGGCCGTCGCGCAGATCTCGAAATCCTCGCGGCTGCGGCGGGCGCCGGGCCGGGCAAACCCCTCGTCGAGCCACTCGTTGTACATGTCGGCGATGCGCGGCGAGTAGAAGATCGGCAGCCAGCCGTCGCAGATCTCGGCGGCCAGCGCGACGTTCTTCGGCCCTTCCGCGCCGAGCATGACCGGGATGTCGGCCCGTAGCGGGTGCGTGATCGGCTTGAGGTTCTTGCCCAGACCTGTCGTCCCCTCGCCTGTCAACGGCAGCGGGTAGTGCGGGCCGTCGCTGCGCACGGGCGCCTCGCGCGCCCACACCTGACGCAGGATGTCGATGTACTCACGGGTGCGCGTCAGCGGCTTCGGGAACCGCTGCCCGTACCAACCCTCGACGACCTGCGGTCCGGACACGCCCAACCCGAGGATGTGCCGACCGCCGGAGAGGTGGTCGAGCGTCAGCGCTGCCATCGCGCACGCGGTCGGGGTGCGCGCCGACAACTGGATCACCGAGGTGCCAAGCCGCATGCGCTTGGTCTCGCGGCCCCACCAGGCCAGCGGCGTGTAGGCGTCCGAGCCCCAGGCCTCCGCGGTGAACACCGTGTCAAAGCCGGCCTCTTCGGCGGCGGCGACCAGTTCCGCGTGGTTCTCGGGCGGCTGCGCGCCCCAATAACCCAACTGCAGTCCGAGCTTCATTCGCAGACCTCATAACGGTGTCTTGAAACCATTCTTAGAACCTGTTCTACTCGATGCCGTGACCACCAGCCAAAGCAGCCCGGTGCAGATCGATCCGCATGAGCCGCCGCTCTCAGCGCCGCTGAAGCTCTCATTCGACTACACCCGTTCAGTCGGACCACTCCTGTCCCAGTTCTTTACCGCCCTGCGCGAGCGACGCATCGTCGGAGTGCGCGGTTCGGACGGGCGGGTGCACGTGCCGCCGGCCGAGTTCGATCCCGTGACCTACGAGCGATTGACGGAAATCGTACCGGTGGCCCCGGTCGGGACCGTGGTTTCGTGGACCTGGCAGCCGGCCCCGTTGGAAGGACAGCCGCTGGACCGGCCGTTCGCGTGGGCGCTGATCAAACTCGACGGCGCCGACACCCCGCTGCTGCACGCCGTCGACGCCGACTCCCCGGAGAAGATCAGCACCGGCGCACGGGTGCACGCGCACTGGGTCGACGAACCGGTCGGGGCCATCACCGACATCGCCTACTTCGCGCTGGGGGAGGACGCCGAACCGGAGGGCCGGCCCGACGACCGCGATCCGGTCACCGTTCAGGTGGCACCGTCGTCGATCGAGATCCAGCACACCGCATCGCTTCCCGAAAGCACGTTCCTGCGGGCGCTCGAGGAGGGCAAGCTTCTCGGTGCCCGGACCAAGCGCGGCCGTGACGGCAAGCCCGGCAAGGTGTACTTCCCTCCGAAGGAGGCCGACCCCGCCACGGGCCTCGAGCTCGACGAGTTCATCGAGCTGCCGGACAAGGGCACCGTCACCACGTTCGCGGTGATCAACATCCCGTTTGCCGGGCAGCGAATCAAACCGCCGTACGTCGCCGCCTACGTGTTGCTCGACGGCGCCGACATCCCCTTCCTGCACCTGGTGACCGAGATCGAGGCGTCCGAGGTGCGGATGGGAATGCGCGTCGAAGCGATCTGGAAACCGCGCGAGGAGTGGGGTCTGGGCATCGACAACATCGACCACTTCCGGCCGACGGGTGAGCCCGACGCCGATTACGACTCCTACAAGCACCACCTGTAAAGGGGCTCATTCTTCATGACTTCGGAAAACGGGGTAGCGGTCGTCGGCTTCGCGCACGCGCCGCACGTGCGGCGCACCGACGGGACCACCAACGGCGTCGAGATGCTGATGCCGTGTTTCCACCGGCTCTACGACGAGCTCGGGCTGAAGCAGACCGATATCGGCTTCTGGTGCTCGGGTTCGTCGGATTACCTTGCGGGACGCGCGTTCTCGTTCATCTCCGCGATCGACTCGATCGGCGCGGTGCCGCCGATCAACGAGTCGCACGTCGAGATGGACGCGGCGTGGGCGCTCTACGAGGCGTACATCAAGATTCTCACCGGCGAGGTGGACACCGCGCTGGTTTACGGCTTCGGCAAGTCGAGCGCAGGGGTGCTGCGCCGCGTGTTGGCGCTGCAGACCGACCCGTACAGTGTCGCGCCGCTGTGGCCGGACTCGGTGTCGATCGCCGGCCTGCAGGCTCGGTTCGGACTCGACGGCGGTAAGTGGACCGCCGAGCAGATGGCCGAGGTGGCGCTGAACTCGATGACGGCCGCGGGCCGCACCGACAGCGAGAAACCGGCCAAGTCAATCGACGAGCTGCTCGAGCGGCCGTACTTCGCCGATCCGTTGCGCCGCCACGACATCGCGCCGATCACCGACGGCGCTTCGGCGATCGTCCTGGCCGCCGGGGACCGGGCACGCGAACTTCGCGAGAACCCCGCGTGGATCACTGGTATCGAGCATCGCATCGAGACGCCGATCCTGGGCGCCCGCGATCTGACGACGTCGCCGTCCACCGCGGCGTCCGCTCAAGCGGCGACCGGCGGTGACACCGGATCGATCGACCTCGCCGAGATCCATGCCCCGTTCAGCCACCAGCAGCTGATCCTCACCGAGGCAATCGGCCTGGGCGACAAGACCAACGTGAACCCCTCGGGCGGGGCGCTGTCCGCCAACCCGATGTTCTCCGCGGGTCTCGAGCGCATCGGCTTCGCTGCACAACACATCTTCGACCGGTCGGCGCAGCGGGTCCTTGCCCACGCGACGAGCGGGCCTGCGCTGCAACAGAATCTGGTGGCCGTTCTGGAGGGACGCGACTGATGGCATCCAACAAGCAACTGGCCGCGGTACTGGGCACCGGTCAGACGAAGTACGTCGCCAAGCGCCAGGACGTGTCGATGAACGGTCTGGTGCGCGAGGCCATCGACAAGGCGCTGGCGGACGCGGGCGCGACGATGGACGACATCGACGCGGTGGTGGTCGGCAAGGCACCTGACTTCTTCGAGGGCGTGATGATGCCCGAGCTGTTCATGGCCGACGCCGTCGGCGCGACGAACAAGCCGTTGATCCGTGTGCACACCGCCGGTTCGGTCGGCGGGTCGACAGCGGTCGTGGCCGCCAGCCTGGTGCAGTCCGGTAAGTACCGGCGCGTGCTGGCGATGGCATGGGAGAAGCAGTCCGAGTCGAACGCCATGTGGGCCTTGAGCATTCCGGTGCCGTTCACCAAACCCGTCGGCGCCGGCGCCGGTGGGTACTTCGCCCCGCACGTGCGCGCCTACATCCGCCGCTCCGGGGCGCCCAACCACATCGGTGCGATGGTGGCGGTCAAGGACCGGCTCAACGGCGCCAAGAACCCGCTGGCGCATCTGCATCAGCCCGACATCACCCTGGAGAAGGTGATGTCATCCCAGATGCTGTGGGACCCCATCCGATTCGACGAGACGTGCCCGTCGTCGGACGGTGCCTGTGCCCTGGTGATCGGCAACGAGGAGATCGCCGATCAGCGTCTCGCCGAAGGCAATCCGGTCGCCTGGATTCATGCGACGGCGCTGCGGACCGAACCACTGGCGTACTCGGGGCGTGACCAGGTCAATCCGCAGGCGGGCCGTGATGCCGCAGCGGCGTTGTGGAAGGCGGCCGGGATCAAGAGCCCGATCGACGAGATCGACGTCGCCGAGGTCTACGTGCCGTTCTCGTGGTTCGAGCCGATGTGGCTGGAGAACCTCGGTTTCGCGACGGAAGGAGAAGGCTGGAAGCTGACCGAGGCGGGCGAGACGGCGATCGGCGGACGCATTCCGCTCAACGCTTCCGGCGGCGTGCTGTCGTCGAATCCGATCGGTGCCTCCGGCATGATCCGCTTCGCCGAAGCAGCGATCCAGGTGATGGGCAAGGCCGGCGACCACCAGGTCGAGGGCGCCCGCAAGGCGCTCGGCCACGCGTACGGCGGCGGCTCGCAGTACTACTCGATGTGGGTGGTCTCCAGCGACAAGCCGACGGCCTGACCATGTCCCGTATGCAGTACACCTGCGCGGTGCCGATGTGTCAGATCGACCAGCTGACCGCGATCGCGAAGACGGCCGAGGAGGTCGGCTTCACCTCGATCGCGTTGCCGGACTCCATCTTCTACATGGAGAAGCAAGCGGCGGACTACCCGTACACGCCGGACGGCTCGCGGATGTGGGACGAGAACACCCCCTGGGTCGATCCGCTGATCGCCGCAGGGGCGATGGGTGCGGTGACGTCGACGCTGCGCTTCTACACCAACGTGATGAAGCTGGGTTCGCGCAATCCACTGCTGCTCGCGCGCCAGGTCGGCTCGGTGGCCAACCTGACCAACAACCGGTTCGGTTTCGGTGTCGGGATCGGTTGGGCCCCCGAGGAGTTCGAGTGGTGTGGCCAGCCGTACGCGCGCCGCGGCAAGAGGGTCGACGAGATGATCGAGGTGATCAAACTCGTGCTGGCCGGCGGCATGGTGGAGTTCCACGGCGAGTTCTACGACTTCGACAAGCTTCAGATGAGCCCGGCGCCCACCGAACCGGTCCCGTTCTACGTCGGCGGCCACACCGACGTCGCTCTCAAGCGCGCGGCACGCGTCGGCGATGGATGGACCAGCGCGATGATGACCGGCGAGCAGCTGGCCGAAACGATCGCCAAGCTGAAGGCGCTGCTCGCCGAATACGGCCGGGCCGACGACCCGTTCGAGTTCCAGGCCGTATGCATCGACAAGTTCGGCGTCGACGGCCACCGTGAACTCGCCGAATCCGGCGTCACCGACAACATCGTGATGCCATGGGTGTTCGAGGGACTGGGCTTCGACGCACCGCTGCAACCCAAGCTCGACGCGATGAAGCGCTTCGCCGAAACTTACATCCACTCGGGCTGGCAGGACTGATCCCGATGACCGTCACCAATCCGGAGGCTCCGGTGCACCTGGCGGGCAAGCGATCCCGCGAGGCGGCGATCGCCCACGACAAGCAGGCCTGGCTGGACAACTTCGCCGACGACGCGATCGTGGAGGACCCCATCGGGCCGTCGCACTTCGACCCCGAGGGCAAAGGTCATCGCGGCAAGGAAGCCATCGCGAAGTTCTACGACATGGCGATCGCGCCCAGCGAGTTGCAGTTCAACTTCGAGACCACGTACCAGTGCGGTAACGAGGAGGCCAACGTCGGCCATATCGTCATCCGGTCCGCCGGTTACGAGGTGACGGCCGAGGGCGTGTTCACCTACCGCGTCAACGACGAGGGCAAGATCGTTGCGCTGAGGGCCTTCTGGGAACTGGACCGCGCCACCGCGAGCGCACGAAAGATCTAGCGGCCGAGCCGGTCCGCGGCCGAGGCGGCGAGGCTCAACGTGAACCGTTTTGCCCGCCTGACCGCATCACCGAACACGCGTTTGGGAACAGCCGCCCCGCGCAGATCGACCGCGTCGCCCACGCGCACCGCCCCCGCGGTGTCCACCCAGCAGTAGCTGCCCAGGCAGCGCTGTGCCCGCGCGGCGACGGCCTTGGTGATGCGGCGGTCGACCTCGAGGCCCGGCTGTCCGCGGCTCGGGACCACACAGCGGATCGTCGGCATCGTCACCTCCAGCACCGCGCCCCCCAGGGTGAGATGCCCACCGGTCCACTGCGCTTCAGGCAGCCCGTCGGACGGATCATCGAGCGCGAGAAGCACATTCGGCCGGAAGCGCCGTACGTCGAGAGGATCACCGCCCACGTCGGCGCCGACCGTCGCAAGACTCGTCATACTCAGCACGTGCACCGGCGCGAGGTCGACGAACATCCCCGGCGGCGTCGAGAAGCGAGCGAACATCGCGAGGTCGGCGATCCGGAACATCGAGACATCAGGCAGCTTCTCACCCTGATCGACGCCGAAGTCGGTGCGCAGCGAGGCGATCGACGCGTTGTCGCGTTCGTGCTTGCTTAGCCGGTGCAGGCTGGTGTCCTCGGCGGGCGGCAGCGCGGTCAGGCGCACCTCACGTCCCGCCAATTCCGACAGCTTGGCGTGCACAGCGTCGTCACCGCTGGACAACTCGCTTCCGTCCGGAAAGGTGATCGCGACCTCGGGCACGTTTCCGGGACCGGCGTCCGCGGGCAGCGGGGCGACGTACCGCGCGGTGGCGTTGAGCAGCGCCGGGAGGCGGCGCGCCGACGCGGTCACGTCGCGCTCGAGATCGCGCACCGCCCACAATCGGTCGCCGGTGACTCCGCGCGGTCCGATATCGACGTGCTCGACGCGTTCGCCGCCCAACGACTTCACTGGATAGCGCCACAGTTCGGCGACCCGACCGATGGTCATGGCGCCACGCTACCGCTCACCTGATCGGCCACAGCGCTGTGTCCAGTGCATTCGTCCGGTTCAGTACCTTCGGAAGACGAGCTCTACGCACACACACGGAGTCCGAATCCCATGTTTGAACACCGCCGTCTCACACTGTCGAAACCGCTGTCCGCGGCGGCGGTGGCGGCCGTCATCTGCGCCGTCACCGCCGGCTGCGACGACGCGTCCGGGCCCAACCCGAGCGGAGGCCTCGGAGGCCCTTCCGCGACCTCGTCCACGACGTCGGCGCCGGCCGCGCCCACGACAAGCCGCAGCGGCGATCCGGCTGAGCCCGTGGACTACAGCCACCTGCTGCTCGAGGCGTCCGATCTCAGCGACGACGAAGACACCTTCACCGTCCAGTCGACGAACCCCGCGCCCGGAGGTCTGCCCGGGGCGAGCGCCCTGTTCGTCAATCAGGACGACACCCGCGCGATCTCCAACACGATCGTGGTCTACCCGGACGCCGAGACCGCGACCAAGACGCTGCGCGAGGCCATTCCCAGGCTCGACCAGGTGGTCGCCGACGCGACACCCCGACCGGTCCCGGTCGGCACTGACGGCACCATCGCCGTCGGTCAATCGATCGACCACAGCAAGGCGGTCACGATGCTGCTGTTCACCCAGGGCCCGGCGCTGGTGCGGCTCGAATTCCAAAGCGCGCTCGGCGACGCCACCACCGACGAGTTCGTGGTCAAGATCGGCAAGATGCAGGATGTCGCCCTTCGCGCCGGCCTCACGAAGCGGTAGCGATCACTCCTCGACGCGTTGCAGACCCGTCGAGTAACGACGCGCCAGCTCCTGGTACGCGCCGGGGTTGGTGTTCACCCACATCTCCGCGCCGGTTCCGGCGATCGGACCGCGCACCCTGGCTGGTGCTCCGGTCACCAGAACTTCGTCGGGGATCTTCGTGCCACCGATGACGAGCGAGTGCGCCGCGATCAGGGTGCGAGCGCCGATGACCGCCCCGTCGAGCACCGTGCAGTGATTGGCGAGCACCGCCTCCGCGCCGATGTGCGCGCCGTGCACGACGCAGGCGTGCGCGACCGTCGCGCCGGGTCCCACGTCGACGGGGATGCCCGGCGGGGCGTGCAGAACGCAGCCGTCCTGCACATTGGCGCCCTCACGCACCACGATCGGGGCGAAGTCGGCCCGCAGCACGGCGTTGAACCACACCGACGCACCCGCCTCGACGTGTACGTCACCCACCAGCGTGGCCGTCGGCGCGATGAACGCGTCCGGATCGATCGTCGGTGCGCGCCCCTCGAAGGAGTACAACGGCATCGTTTGGTTATACCCCTAGTTGGCGCGCGATGAGCGCTTCATGAGGAGGCGGATTACCTGCACAGATTGCGTGTGGAGCGGACAAAACTGTAACGTGTTCTAGTTAGAGACACAGAACCGGGAGGCCCACCGTGACTACCGACAGCGCGGGAATTCGTGAGATCGACACCGGCGCCCTGCCCGACCGGTATGCCCGGGGATGGCACTGCCTGGGCCCGGTGAAGAACTACCTGGACGGCAAGCCGCACGGCATCGAGATCTTCGGCACCATGCTCGTGGTCTTCGCCGACTCGCACGGCGACGTGAAGGTCCTCGACGGCTACTGCCGCCACATGGGTGGCAACCTCGCCCAGGGCACGATCAAGGGCGACGAAGTGGCGTGCCCGTTCCATGACTGGCGCTGGGGCGGCGACGGCAAGTGCAAGCTGGTGCCCTACGCCAAACGCACGCCGCGGCTGGCCCGCACCCGCGCCTGGGAGACCGACGTTCGCGGCGGGCTGTTGTTCGTCTGGCACGACCACGAAGGCAATCCGCCACAGCCCGAGGTCCGGATTCCCGAGATCCCGGAGGTCGAGAGCGACGAGTGGACCGATTGGAAGTGGAACTCGATCCTGATCGAGAACGCCAACTGCCGGGAGATCATCGACAACGTCACCGACATGGCGCACTTCTTCTACATCCACTACGGCTTGCCGACGTACTTCAAGAACGTCTTCGAGGGCCACATCGCGTCGCAGTATCTGCACAACGTCGGTCGGCCCGACATCAGCGACATGGGCACCACCTACGGTGAGGCGCACCTCGATTCGGAGGCGTCCTATTTCGGCCCGTCCTTCATGATCAACTGGCTGCACAACAACTACGGCGGCTACAAGGCCGAGTCGATCCTGATCAACTGCCACTACCCGGTCACCCAGAACTCGTTCATGCTGCAGTGGGGCGTCATCGTCGAAAAGCCCAAGGGGCTGGACGAGGAGATGACCGAGAAGCTGGCCAACACGTTCACCGAGGGAGTCAGCAAGGGCTTCCTGCAGGATGTGGAGATCTGGAAGCACAAGACCCGCATCGACAATCCGCTGCTCGTCGAGGAGGACGGCGCGGTTTACCAGATGCGCCGGTGGTATCAGCAGTTCTACGTCGACGTCGCGGACATCACCCCCGATATGACGGACCGCTTCGAGATCGAGGTCGACACCACGGCGGCGAACGAGAAGTGGCATGTCGAGGTCGAGGAGAACCTCAAGCGCCAGGCCGAAGAGAAAGAGAAGGCTGAACAAACGCAGTCATGAGCCCGCGCGACGAAGCCCCCGACTCTAGTCGGATTGTCGGCCCCGCCGATGTCGACCGGCTGGCGCGGGCGATGTTGCTGCTGCACGGTGGGCATGACGACGACGACCACGGCCATGGCGGTGGCTCGACAGCCGGAACCTCCACGAAGGCACCGATTTTCGATGCCGAGCGCACAGCGGCGCTGCGTGAGGCCACCCAACGCGATCGTGAGCGGTATCTGAGCTCGGGCCTGGTATCCGTCGACTGCCGGTTCTGCCACGTGTCGGTCGACGTCAAGAAGTTGGGACCTGCACACACCTCGGTGCAGTGGAACACCGAGGCGTCGCGACGCTGCGCGTACTTCTCCGAGATCCGGGCGTCCGGCGGCGATCCCGCCCGCGAGAAAGCCTGCCCCCGGCTGGCCGACAGCATCAAACACGCTGTGGCCGAAGGCTGCCTGGAGGAGAAGTCCTCCGCGCCCCCGCCCGGCGACGGCTAGATCGTCCATCACCCGCCCTATCCCGGCAAGATGGGCCCACGCGCGAGCTGGGGAACGTAAAGTCGCCCGAAATGCGGCGATTCTGGGCGACTTTCTGTCTGTTCGCGATGAGCGCTGCCGCCTGCACACGGGTCGTCGACGGCCCGCCGCCGACTTCGGAACCGCCGGTCGCGCCGATCACGGCCGGACAGATCGGCGACCTGCTGAGCCCGAAAGTGTTGAAGAGCGACGGCAACCTGTTCGTCTCCGTCGAGCCGGCCGAGTGCGCGGGAGTGACGCGCGAGGTCGACCCGCCGTTCATCGTCGACCACGATCCCGCCGCGTACGACGGTGGGCACTGGATGACCACGAACAGCGGTCTCGACGTGTACGTCGAAGAGATGATCGGCGTCTATCGAGCAGATTTCGACGCCGGTGAGGCCCTCGCACAAGCGAAGCGGACGATCGAGTCCTGCCACGGAACACCGTTCCGGGTCACCAGCATGGCCGGCCGCGACTATGTCTTCGAGCTCTTGGCACCGGTCGATTCCGGTTCACGCGAGATCGTGCTGTGGTCGTTCAAGGGTGACGACTGGGCATGCGACAGCGCGTTGATCGCCGCACACAACGCCGCCGTCGAGATCTCCACGTGCGGCCCTGCGAACGGCTATGACGTGAGATCACTGGCCGAGGACGCACTCGAGCGCATCAACAAGCTGGCGAACACCACCGCCTGAGCCGAACGGTCAGAGTCCCTTGAACCGCTCCTTGACCTCGTCGTCGGTCAGGCCGTAATCGGCCAGCGAGTACGAGTGTTTGGGTGCCCGCGGCCCTTTCTTGCTCTCCTCATGCGTCGCGGTCATCGCGTCTCGTGCCTCGTCGGTGAACTCGATCCCGAACGCGCGGTAGATGTCGGCCACTGCGCCGACTGGATCTTTGATCAACGCGAAGTAGTCGAGGTCGTAGAACTGTGCCGGATCGTGTTTCGCCCGTTCGGCATTGAACAGCTCCAGCCCTCGCGACCAGGTCTCCAACGAGTCGCGCCCGATCGTCTCGCCGATGAAGGTGGTGGACCATCCCTCGGTGGTGTGTTGGGCCAGCGAGCACATCGACGCCATGATCGTCTCCGGTGGGCGGTGGCATTGGATGACCAGCGCATCGGGATACGTCTTGAAGAGGGCGTCGAGCGCGAACAGGTGGCTCGGATTCTTCAGGACCCACCGCTTCTCCGGTTCGTTGAGCCCGATCAGCTGAAGGTTTCTGCGGTGGCGCTGATACGGCTTCGTCCAGTCCTGTTCTGCCAACCATCGCGAGTACGTCGGGATATGGGCCAACGTCTCGTATGACACCGAATGCAGGGACTGGCGCAGCAACTGCCAGCATTCCTCGACCTCGTCGGCGGTCATGTAGTGCAGGCCGGTGTAATCCGGATTCTCCGCGTGCGCCTTGCTGAACTGGGCGTCGAGTTGCGCGAAAACCGGGTTCTCCGACCAGGTTTCGCGAGGCGGCCGGGGCTGCGGGAACTCGGCGAGCCATAACTCCAGCCCTTGGTGTCGGGGGTCAGCGGCCAGTAGCCGGTGGATGGCGGTGGTGCCGGTGCGCGGCAGGCCCGTCACGAAGATCGGCTTGGAGATCTCGACGTCGGCGTGCTGCGGGTACTGCTTCCACGCCGCTTCGGACACCAGCCGCGCGACGAGCGCGTTACGCACGAAGAACCGCTGCATTTTGCTGCCGAACTCGGTGAGATCCGCGTCGCGGCGGTACGACTCGAGCAGCACAGCGAGAGCTTCGCGATAATTGTCGTCGTCGCTGCCGAAATCGTCGAGACCGCAGGCCTTGGTGGCCGATGCGTGCAGATCCTCGACGGTGCCGACGTCGGTGCGGGGGCTCACGCCTTGTACTCCCCACAGTTGACATCCAGTGCCTGGCCGGTGATTCCGCTGGACAGGTCGCTGGCCATGAACAGAATCGCCGATGCGACCTCGTCCTCGGTGGGCAGCCTCTTGAGGTCGGACGCGGCGGCGGTCGCCTTGTAGATCTCGTCGACCGTGGTGCCGTACTTGCCCGCCTGATGGTTGAAGTAGCTTTCCAACGTTCCGCCCCAGATATAGCCCGGCAGAATGGAATTGACCCGAATTCCCTGCTCACCGAGTTCGGTTGCCAGCGACTGCGACATCGCCAGCAGCGCCGACTTCGCCATTTTGTAGGCACCGTACTTCGCCTGTGAATGACGCACCACCATCGAGTTCACGTTGACGACCGAGCCGTTGGCCTCCGCCAACGCCGGCGTGAACCCCTGGATCAGGCGAAGCGCACCGAAAACGGTCAACTCGATTGCGTCGCGCATGTGCTCGAACGTGGTGTTGGCCAACGGCTTCATCGACGGCACGCGGAACGCGTTGTTGATCAGCACGTCGACCTTGCCGTAAGCCTTCATCGTTTCGTCGACGAGGTTGTTCACCTGCGCATCGTCGGTGATGTCCGTCCCGACCGACAGCGCCCGCCGACCCAGATCGGTGATCTGCTTGGCGACATCCTCCAGCCGCTCGACGGTGCGGGCGGCGAGCACGACGTCCGCACCCTCCTGCGCGCACCGGCGCGCGAGCGTCGTGCCCAAGGCCGGGCCGACGCCGCTGATGACGACGACCTTGTCTTGGAGGAGACCCGTCATCAGCCCACCATCCTGTTCTGAATCTGCTGCTGCCGCAGTGCGATCCTCGCGCGCCAGTCATCTTCGGAGATCTTGTTGCTGTCGTAGTACGGCAGCGCGTCGGCGACCCTGTCCACGTCGACGATCTCGACGGTCGGGCCGTCGGCCTCGGTCAGAGCGCGCGACAGGCGCTGCCACCGGAACTGGAGATATCCCTTGCGATGGCCGAGCGTCTCGCACCAGTTCGTGACGCCGGGGTTGGCGTCGGAGACGACGATACGGATCTTCTCATCCGGATCAGCCTGTGCCTGAGTGCCGTTCAACGATGTCTGGTGGTTGATGTAGTCCAGCGAGATGTACCACAGGCTGCCGAGCTGGAAGCCGAGATACGGGGCGTCGGGCACGGGCAGCGTGATGATCATCGCCTGGTCCGGTGTCAGGTCGAAGTGACCGACCGACGAGTACTGGGTGGCCAGGCCCCCGGGAGTGAGCCGCGGCGCGACCATGGTGTTGACCGGCAGCGTGTCGTAGAACCACTGGGGGAACTGCAGCCAGGTCTTCACGCGCTGGACCAGTTGCTTCCCCGCCACCGCGTAGCGCTTCTCGATGAGCTCCTTGGTCAGCGGCGCAGGTGCGGTGCCCGCGGTGTCGGTGCGCGCGATGGCGATGTAACCCCGCTGCGCGGACCAGTCGTTGTACACCTCGCGGACGACCAACTGCGACGGGCTGGTCGGCGTGAACCGCCACTCGTACGTCCCGTCCTCGGCGATGTCGAGTTCGCGGTCGTCGAATGCCGCCTGGCTCGGTGGCACGTTGTCGTCGGTGTACTCCCCGCCCAGCAGCTGAAAGGCCAGGTCGGTGGTGGTGCCACGTTTACCGGTGACGACGTACTCATGGCCGGGCTGCACCCGGGTCCCGAAATAGAGGGCGTCCGGATTGTCTAGGCCCATCTTCGTGAACGGTCCGGTTCCGGACTGCATTAAGGGATGGTCGCGGTCGTAGTCGAACGCCAGGTGAGCGCAGGCGGCTATACATCCGGCCAGATACTGCAGACCCTCGAGCAGGTCCGCCTCCGACTCGATGAACGGCGCAGTGGACACCAGGTGCTCGGCTTCGGCGATCGCGTCGATGAACGGCTGTGAGTACACACTGCGAAACTAGAACGCGTTCTAACTGTAGTCAATATACGGACCGATCTGGTTCAAATATGGAACGCCCGGTAGCCTTCGACCGTGAGCTCTCCAGAGTCGTCCGGTCGTGCATCGCCGCCGACCGAACGGGTCGTGCGCGTCCTCGACTTTCTGGCCGAGAACACCGGCCAGCGGTTCGGGGTGTCGGAACTCGCTCGCCGCCTCGGACTGAGCAAGCCGACGTGTCTCGGCATCGTGACCACGCTTTCGGACGCGGGTTATCTGGTGCGCGACCCGACCGACAAGACGTACCGGCTGGGCCCCTCGCTTATCACGCTCGGTCATCGGGCCCAGGAATCGCTGCGGGTGAGCCCGGCCGCTCGTGAGGCGCTTCGCAGGCTGTCGTCGCGCTTCGGAGTCACCGCGGCGCTGTCGGCCGTCGTGGATGACCGGATCACGCTGCTGGACATCGTCTCTCCGCCGGGCGTGAGGCCGGGGGTCGAGGTCGGGCAGAGCTATCCGTTCGCACCCCCGGTCGGGCTGATGTTCGTGCTGTGGGACGACGAGGCGGAGCGCAACTGGTTGACGAAGGAGCCGACGCTTCCGTTGCGCACCGACACCGAACGGCTGAACCGAGTGATCGCCGAGTGCCGCGCGGACGGATATCTGGTCGAACGACTCACACCAGGTGGCCGGCGGCTCTACGCGTTGATGGCGGGCATGTCGACACAGCTGCCCGACGAGTTGCGCGCGCTGCTCGGCGAGCTGGTGTCCGACATCGGTGAGCGCGTTTACCTGCGTGGCGAGAACGGGTTAGAAGGCAAACGCCGCTCCGCCAGATTCGATATCAGCGTCATCTCGGCACCGGTGTATGACCACTACCAGCGACAAATCATGGTGGCTTCGATGCACATCGGGAAAGCGCTGACCGACAATGAAATACACGAGCGCGCGCGGGCACTGGTGGCCACCGCGGACTCGGTGACTGCACAGCTGGGCGGAACGAAACCCCACGGGGACGGTTAGACCAGCAAACAAAGATTTTGGATTCGAGCGTTTTGCCCCGTCGTGTCGCGGGTACCTGAACTTTTGTCTGGGGGTCTTCAAGACGCACCGATCGCTACGTGGTCGGGGCGGTGACGAACAACAAGTCGATGTAGCGCCGCGACCGTCGGCGCCATCACCGAACAAGGAGTTCACCGTGGAGATCAAGAAGTTTGCGGCCACAACAGCAATGGCCGGAGCGCTCGGTTTGTCGGCATTCGCCCTGGGTAGCGGCCTCGCGCAGGCGGATCCGGGCCCGAAAGTTCCGGGGCCGAACCCGCCGGGACCGGTCATCTCGAATTGGGCACCTGGGGATCCGCCCGGGCACAACCCGTTCGGTCCGCCGGGACAGGTGAAGCAGCAGCCCACCATCGCGGGTGTTCCGAACCCGCTGGAGAACGTCCCTCCGGGCCACTGGGACGATCGGGTGCGCCTCGGCATTCCGGATGTCTGGCTGCCGCCGCTCGAGCTGCGGCCGGATCTCCCCGACCTCGACACCCCGTTGAAGGTCGAGTGGAACGCCGAGGCGAATGCGTTCGGTGTGTTCCTGGAGAACGGCGTCTTCGTCGCTTACCGGTGACGTCACAGCCTCCGCACAGCAGCCGCCCTGCCAAACGGCAGGGCGGCTGTTCGTTTCGGAGGCCTTGGCGCTTCGTTGCCGCGTTGATGCCCGAAAACGCTACGCTGACCTGGTGAAAGTCGGCGGAGCGACGCCGTGACCGGGGTGCCGGAATTCGGCGTCCTGGGTCCGCTCACGGTCAGCCGGGATGGCAACCGGCCGATAGATCTGGGCGGCCCTAAGCAGCGCGAACTGCTCGCCTTGCTGTTGCTCCATCCGAACCGGTGTCTTTCAGCGGACCGCATCGCAGACGCGATCTGGCGTGGCGCACCGCCTGCGAGCGCGGACGTCACACTGCGGGCTCACGTGTCGCGGCTCCGGTCTCGTCTGGCGGGCGTGGGCGTCCACGACGTCCCCGTCACTCAGAAGGCCGGTTATGGGGTCTTCTTGAGTCGGGGCCAGATCGACAGCGCCCGGTTCGAGGACCTGCTGGAAGAAGGGCAGGAGGCGCTGCGAACCGGAAACCCCGAACGGGCCGCTGGAGTGCTGCGCGAAGCGCTGAGCCTGTGGCGCGGCGGAGTGCTCGAGGATTTGGGTCAACCGGAGTTCGCCGCAGCCGAGACGGCGCGCCTTGAGGAGCTCCGGTTGGTAGCACTTGGTCACCGAATCGACGCCGATCTGGCGTTGGGCCGACACCATGCGCTGATCGCGGAGCTTGAAACTCTCTCTGCAGCAAATCCATTCAGAGAAAGGTTGCACGCCCAGCTCATGTTGGCGCTGTATCGGTCGGGCCGTCAGGCCGAGGCGCTGCGGGTGGGCGCGGAATTGCGCCGGCGACTCGACGCGGAACTCGGCGTCGACCCGAGCCCTGACCTGCGTGACCTCGAAACGGCTATCCTGCAACACGATTCCAAGCTTCAGCTGGCAGACGGCGACCGGAACCACGTCACGGTGTCGACCAAATACCGACCGCCCACGCCAGCGCGCCGACTAGTCGCGCGCGAACGACTGATCGAGAAGTTGCGCGGCAGCGGTGGACGCCGGTTGATCGTCGTCCACGGCCCCGCCGGCTTCGGTAAGACAACGCTGGCCGCGCAGTGGCGCACTATTCTTGCCGATGACGGCACAGCCGTCGCCTGGCTCACGATCGATGAGGACGACAACAACGTCGTCTGGTTCGTCACCGATCTCATCGAGGCCGTGCGCACGGTACGGCCCACACTCGCCCAACGACTGCGGCAAGTGCTGGAGGAGCGTGGCCCGACGGTGATTCGCCGGGTGCTGACCTCGTTCATTGACGAGATCGACGCCGGCGGCGCCTCCGTCGTCATCGTGATCGACGACTGGCATCGCATCACCGAGGCGGCCACGATCGACGCCCTGACTTACCTACTCGACCACTGCGGTCCGCACCTGCAGGTGATAGTTACCAGCCGGACCCGGTCGAATCTTCCGGTCAGCCGGATGCGGGCCCGCGACGAATTGATCGAAATCGACTCACAGGCCATGCGTTTCGATCCCTCGGAATCGCGCACCTTCCTGCTGGAGGTCTGCGAACTAGCCCTGAACGACACGCATGTGGCGAGCTTGGAACGAACTACCGACGGTTGGGTGGTCGGCCTCCAGCTCGCATCGCTGTCCTTGCGCGATTGTCAAGACCCCGGCACGGTGATCAGACGAATGTCCGGGCGTGATCACACCATTGGCGAGTACTTGGCCGAGAACGTGCTCGACTCCCTCGAACCCGAGTTACGCGATTTCCTCATGGCCACATCGATCACCGAACGCGTCAGTGGTGATCTGGCATCGACGCTCACCGGCACCGCTCAAGGACAGGCGCTGCTCGAGGACGCCGAGAACCGCGACCTGTTCCTGCGTCGTCTCGACCCCCAAGGGGAATGGTTCCGCTACCACCAATTGTTCGCCGAGTATCTGCATCGCCGGCTCGAGCGCGACCGCCCAGACCGGGTTGCACCCTTGCACGCCACCGCGTCCCGCTGGTTTGCCGAGCACGGGCTGTTGCGAGAAGCGGTGGACCACGCGATCGCGGCCGACGACGCCGAGCGTGCAGTCGAGCTGATCGAACTCTTCGGAGTGGACCTGATTCGCCAGGCCAAAGTGTCGACGTTCCGCGGGCTGGTGTCCAAGCTGCCGGCTCACATCATCGCGCACCGGCCGCGACTGCAGCTCGCCGTAGGCTGGGCCAGCGCGATGCTGCAGCAGCCCGTAGCAGCCCGGGCGGCACTGGAGGCTTTCGACAACGCCGTGTCGGCCGACGGCTTGCCGGACGCCGATCTTCGTGCAGCGCGTCTCGAGGCCGACGTGCTGCGCGCAATGCTCGATAGTTGGGCCGATCGCATCGCAGGAGTGGAAGACCTGCTGTCCGAATGCCTTTCGGAACCTGAGGCCGCACCGCCGTTTCTCGTCAGTGTCGCCGCGAATGTGGCCGCGTTCATGGCGCTCTGGCGGTTCGATTTCGACGCCGCGCGTGGCTGGCAGCAGTGGGCGATGCCCTACCAGGACAACGAAAATCCGTTTAGCCGGATCTATGGGCACTGCCTGGCCGGTATGGCGGCGCGCGAACAGCTCGACGACGTCGGTGCGGAACGCTGTTTTCGCGAGGCGCTTGCGCTGGCCGAAAGCTACGGGGGGATAAGCCATTCGGATGCGGAACTGCTCGCAGGTGCGCTTCTCGGCGAATTGCTGTTTGAACGGGGCGAAGTCGGTGAGGCCGAACGACTGCTCGATGACAGCTACGAGTTCGGGTCATCGGGCGGGACGGTCGAATTCCTGATTCTGCGGCACGTCGTGAGCGCGCGAGTCAAGGCCGCACGCGGTGACCTCGAGACGGCCGCGGTGCGCCTGAATGAAGGCGCGCGGGTCGCGGCGGCGCTGGCGCTGCCGCGGTTGCGCGCCCACGTCGATAACGAACTCACGCGCCTGGGGCTGCCGATCGTCGGCGGGCGACGAGCCGAACAGGACGATGCGTTGCCCCATGGTGGACTGGGCGAGGCGACGGCCCAGATCCGCGACGAGACCTTGATCCGGGGCTTGCTCGCCGAACACCCCGATGTTGCCTGTCAGCGGGCCCTTGAATGGGTGGAGCGGCTCGCTCCCCAGGGACGCCCGCGCGCATTCCTGCGCGCCAAGCGCGTGCTGGCCGAAGCGATGGCCGTGGCGAACAGATCCGCTGGAGCCGGGCAGCTCCCCGCCGCACCCGACCCGGCGTGAGCCGGGTCCCACAACGGCGCTGCAACGCGACTGCAACAGCGATTCGCGACGGTGATCCCGTCATCTCATCACTGCATTCGCGGGGGAATCAGCCGATGAGCAAGTGATCGACTGAAGGAGAACCGAAATGAAGAAGTATTCGTTGTGGGTGTTCGGCCCCGCCGCGATCGCCGTCGCGATCGGCGCGCTAGTCCCCACCGCGGTGTCCCAAGCCAAGGACGAGTGGGACATCGGTGCGTACGACACGTGCACGAAGGCCATACAGGACAGGATCAAGAGCAAGCAGATCGACGATAAGCAAGCTAGCGAGGAATTGAGATTCTGCTGCGACATGTCCGGCGGGGTCTGGTCGAGCGATGCGAACGGAGCCCACTGCGAGGCGCCGCCCGCCACGGCCCAGACCGCGCCGAAGAGCCCGGGTGAAGTGGTCCAGGCGCCGAGCGTGGGAACGGCTGATCCCGGCCAGAATCCCGAGCGCACCGGCGGTGGCACATTCGAGGTGGTACCGATCGGCCCCGGCGGTCCCGTCCTTTACACGCCGTAGCGGACCCGAACACGCTTGTGGCGCCGGCAATCGCCGGCGCCACAAGTCGCTCTTGGTTATGCGTCAGTCAGAGCCTGGGAGATCGGCGTCGGTGTCACCTCGACACCGCATTGGCTCGAGATCTCGGTGACCGGCTGGTTGATCGCCTTCAGCTCGGACTCAACCCGCGGGTTCTTCTCGAAATACGCGCGGAAGTCCTGCTTGGCCTGGTCCTGCGGCTTTGCTGCGATCTCGGTCAGCGCCTCATTCGCCTCGGGGTTCGAGGCGAGGTAAGTGCTGGTCGAGGCCGACACCGTGCTCGAGGTGTTGGCGATCGCGCTCACGCTGCAGGTGGTGTCCTGCGTCGGCGCGGGGCCAGGCTGGGCGTTCACGACCGGTGTGACGATCGCGGCGGACCCGAATGCGAGCAGACCGCCTGCAAACATGCCGTACAGGCCGCGTCGAACGGTCGTTGCGGACATCTTCATCGAATCACTCCTTCGGTCTGCGACCCGTTGGCCGCTCCCCGTTGCGTAACCGGCGTCGGGGGCGAGCTAAACAACCGCTGTACAGACGGCGTTTTGGGGCTAGGGCGGCGCCGGGGTGTTTAGCTTGCGCTGGCCAGGGCAAACGGGAGCACGGCCGGTGCGCCCACCGCTCTGAGCAGCCGGGACGCGATGGTCAGTGTCCATCCGGTGTCGGTCACGTCATCGACCAGCAACACGGGACCACCGGTCAGACCGGCTGGGTCGGGGGCGTCCCACGCGCGCTGTAGTGCGGCGACGCGATACGCCGAGTTCGCCGCGGTCACCGGCCTGCGCTCCGGCGTGTACCGCAAAACACCGAGATCGGCGAGACGGCCGAGACGGGCGAGCTCGCGGGCCAGCGAGGTGATCAACAGCGGATGTCTGTCAGAGTCCAGCGCCATCACGGCGGTCGGGCGGCTGTCCCAATCCCACGCCGCCAGCACCCGCACGGCCGCCTGCACGACGTCGTCGGGCACCTCCGCGTCCGGTTCGTCCAGCAGCCGGCGCAGCCGGGCACCCCAACCGAGATCGGTCAGCCGGCCGATGGCCCGGCCGGGTTCCGGACCGTCGGCGATCTTGCCCTTGAGATCCATCCCGAGGGCACCCAGCCCGGTCGGCCACTGCTTACGCGGCGTGATTTCGACGCCGGGCCGCATCAGCCGGGTTCGGGTGTCCTCAACGGCAGCGGCGTCGACGACGGGCTCGTAGCGCGCCCCCGCGCAGTTGTCGCAGCGACCGCAGCGTTCGCCCTCCGTGAGCTCGGGGTCGTCCAGCTGGGCGCGCAGAAACGCCATGCGGCAGCGGTCGGTCTCCTGATAATCGAGCATCGCCTGCTGCTCACGCCTACGCGCTTCGTCGAGCTTGCGATAGCGCACCTCGTCGTAAAGCCACTCCTGACCCGTTCCGACCCAGCCGCCCTTGACCCGGCGCACCGCACCGTCGACGTCGAGCACCTTGAGCACCATCTCCAGCCGCGTGCGATTCAGATCGACGAGCGGCTCCAAAGCGGCCGTCGATTGCGGGCGGTCCGGGTCCAGCGCTCGAATCACGTTGCGCACCATCGCTTCCGATGGGAACGCCACCGAAGAGAAGTAGCGCCAGACGTCTTGGTCCTCGCGGCCGGGCAGCAGGATCACCTCTGCGCTGGCCGTCGACCGGCCCGCGCGGCCGACCTGCTGGTAGTAGGCGATCGGCGATGAGGGTGCGCCGAGATGTACGACGAAACCCAGGTCGGGCTTGTCGAAACCCATGCCGAGTGCTGACGTGGCGATCAGGGCCTTCACCCGGTTGGCCAGCAGGTCGGCCTCGAGTTGTTCGCGTTCGGCGGCCTCGGTCGAACCCGTGTAGGCCGCGACCGGATGGTCCCGCTCACGCAGCAACGCGGCGATGTCGTGGGCCTGCGCGACGGTCAGCGTGTACACGATCCCGGAGCCGGGTAGCGAATCCAGATGTGCCGCAAGCCAAGCCGCGCGTTGCGCCGGGTTGCCGGCCTTAACCACCGACAGCCTCAGCGATTCGCGGTCCAGTCCGCCGCGCAGCACCAGGGTGTCGCCGCCGCCGACGCCCAGCTGCGCAGCGACGTCGTCGACCACACGGTCGTTGGCGGTCGCGGTCGTCGCGAGCACCGGGATGTCGGCGCCCAGTTCGGCGATCAGCGTGCGGATTCGGCGGTAATCGGGCCGAAAGTCGTGCCCCCAATCGGATACGCAGTGCGCCTCGTCCACCACCACCAATCCGGCGTCGTGCGCCAGCGCGGGCAGCACCGCATCGCGAAAGTCAGGATTGTTCAAGCGTTCCGGGCTCACAAGCAGCACGTCGAGTTCGCCGCTACGCACGCGTGCGTGGATGTCATCCCACTCGGCGACATTGCTGGAGTTGATGGTCGCGGCGTGCACACCGGCCCGGTCCGCGGCGACCACCTGATTTCGCATGAGTGCCAAGAGCGGTGAGACGATCACCGTCGGGCCGTGCCCGACGGTGCGCAGCAGTTTGGCGGCGATGAAGTAGACCGCGGACTTACCCCACCCGGTGCGCTGCACGACCAGTGCGCGCCGACGGTGTACCACCAACTCCTCGATCGCGGACCACTGGTCGTCGCGCAGTACGGCCTGCGGTCCGGCCAACTGTTCGAGTATCGACTGGGCGTCGTCGCGAGTCGTCATCCAATCAACGCCGAACGTGGGCTATTTGGCGGCGGCCGCCTCTTGTTCGCGCTTGATCTCCAGCGCGATGTCGATCAGCTGATCCTCCTGGCCGCCGATGAGCTTGCGCTGGCCCGCGCGGTGCAATAGCTGGTGCGCGGGCACGCCGTAGCGCTCGGACTGGCGGATCGCGTGCTTGAGGAAGCTCGAGTACACGCCCGAGTAGCCCATGATCAACGCGTTGCGGTCCAGCAGGCACTCGGCGGGCATCGCCGGTGCCACGACCTCTTCGGCCGCGTCGGCGATGTCGAAGAAGTCGATGCCGGTCTTGACGCCGATCTTGTCGAACACGCCGATCAGCGCCTCCACCGGCGCGTTGCCGGCGCCCGCGCCGAACCGCCGGCATGAGCCGTCGATCTGCTTGGCGCCCGCACGCACGGCCTCGATCGAGTTCGCGACGCCGAGCCCGAGGTTCTCGTGTCCGTGGAAGCCGACCTGCGCGTCGTCACCCAGCTCGGCCACCAGCGCCGCAACGCGGTCACGGACGCCCTCGAGTACCAGCGCACCCGCGGAGTCGACGACGTAGACGCACTGACAGCCGGCATCGGCCATGATCCGCGCCTGCTTCGCCAGCTTCTCCGGCGGAATCGTGTGGCTCATCATTAGGAAGCCGACGGTTTCCAGCCCGAGCTCGCGGGCCAGCCCGAAGTGCTGGATCGACACGTCGGCCTCGGTGCAGTGCGTCGCGACGCGGCAGATCGACCCGCCGTTGTTCTGCGCCTCCTTGATGTCCTCCTTGGTGCCGACGCCGGGCAGCATCAGGAAGGCGATCTTGGACTCCTTGGCCGTCTCGGCGGCCAGCTTGATCAGTTCCTGTTCCGGAGTCTTGGAGAAGCCGTAGTTGAAGCTCGACCCGCCGAGACCGTCGCCGTGGGTGACCTCGATGACCGGAACGCCGGCGGCGTCGAGTGCAGCGACGATCGCGTGCACTTCCTCCTTGGTGAACTGGTGACGTTTGTGGTGACTGCCGTCGCGCAGCGAGGTGTCCGTCATCCGGACGTCCCAGATGGGATTGAAGTAGATCTCGTCGGCTGCGCTGATGCGCGATCCGCTGCGCTTCTCACTGACGCTCATGCTTGGCCTCCCTTTGATGAGGCGAGGGATGCCCCAGCCTTTTCCTTGGCAATCTCCTCGCCCACCTTGGCCGCCGCCGCGGTCATGATGTCCAGATTTCCAGCGTAGGGCGGCAGGTAGTCGCCCGCACCCTCCACTTCGATGAACGTGGTGACGACGTGGTTGCCGCCGTTGACCACCGACGGTTCGTCGAACTGCGGGTCGTTGAGCAGCCGGTAACCGGGCACGTAGGTCTGCACCTCGGCGACGACGTCACGGATGGACTGGGTGATGGCTTCGTGGTCTGCGTCTTCGGGGATCGCGCAGAAGATGGTGTCGCGCATGATCATCGGCGGCTCGGCGGGATTGAGGATGATGATCGCCTTGCCCCGCTGGGCGCCGCCGATCACCTCGACGCCATTGCTCGTGGTCTTGGTGAACTCGTCG
Organism: Mycobacterium sp. 1164985.4; assembly: GCF_001668575.1. Classification (GTDB taxonomy): domain Bacteria; phylum Actinomycetota; class Actinomycetes; order Mycobacteriales; family Mycobacteriaceae; genus Mycobacterium. Next base: position 92,567 of record NZ_LZMD01000046.1, on the reverse strand, counting down.
ATGTTGGCGCGGGTCCCCGGACCCGCCGAGGCCGACGACACCGATGCGACGATCTCGGCGTAGGGCACCTCCACCGCGCGGCTGACCGCGTACACGATCGGGATGGTCGCCTGCCCGCCGCAGGTGACCATGTTGACGTTGGGCGCGTCGAGGTGCTCACGCAGGTTGGCCGGCGGGATCACGCCGGGACCGACGGCCGCGGGCGTCAGGTCGATCGCGCGGATGCCGGCCTCGGCGTACTTCGGCGCCGCGTCACGGTGCACGTAGGCGCTGGTGGCCTCGAAGACCATGTCTGGCTTCTCGCTCTGCGCCAGCAGCCAGTCGACACCTTCGTGCGAGGTCTCCAACCCGAGCTTGCGGGCGCGGGCCAGCCCCTCGCTCTCGGGGTCGATGCCGATCATCCACCGCGGCTCCAACCACTCCGAGCGCAGCAGTTTGTACAGCAGATCGGTGCTGATGTTGCCCGATCCGACGATTGCGACGCTTGTCTTAGGCATAACGCTCCTATTCGAAACTCAGGTGTACCGAGCCCAGCCCGGCGAAGTCTGCGACGTAATCGGCGCCGGGGGTGGCGTCGAACGCCTTGGTGCACGAGCCGGGCAACACGATGTCACCCGCTTTGAGTCGGACACCGAAACTGTCGACCTTGCGCGCCAGCCACGCCACCGCGGTCACCGGATTACCCAGCACCGCGTCGCTGCGGCCCTTCGCCACCACCTCGCCATTGCGCGTCAGCACGGCGTCGATCGCGGTGATGTCGATGTCCTTCGGCGACACCCGGTTCTCGCCGAGCACCCAGCCCGCCGAGGATGCGTTGTCGGCGATGGTGTCGCAGAGTTTGATCTTCCAATCCGTGATTCGGGTGTCGATCAACTCGATCGCGGGCGCGAACGCGGCCGTCGCCGCCAGAACGTCGTCCTCCGTGCATCCGGCGCCGGGCAGATCATCGGCGAGGATGAATCCAACCTCCACCTCGACGCGGGGATAGAGGTAGTCGGCGGACTTGACCGGGGTGTCCTCGTGGACGCCCATGTCGTCGAGCAGGTGCCCGTAATCGGGTTCGTCGACGTTCATCATCTGCTGCATGGCTTTCGACGAGAGCCCGACCTTGTGGCCGATGACCTTGGCGCCTTCCGCGACGCGCTGCCGGATGTTGATCAGCTGGATCTCGTAGGCATCGACCACGTCGATGTCGGGATGCCCATCGGTGAGCGGCGGGATGGGAACCTTACTGCGCTCGGCCTGGGCGAGATCGGCGGCGAGCTTCTGCCGCAACTGATCACTGAGCATCCTTATGAAGTCCCCTTGTCCTGTTGACCGGCGCGGTTGTGGGTCGGCCGGGCAATTCTATAACGTGTTCTACATGACTGGTCAGGAGTACGACGTCGTGGTGGTGGGCAGCGGCGCAGCCGGTATGGTCGCCGCGCTGACCGCGGCCCACCAGGGACTTTCCACAGTAGTCGTCGAGAAGGCTCCGCACTACGGTGGTTCCACTGCGCGGTCAGGCGGTGGCGTGTGGATCCCGAACAACGAGGTCCTCGAGCGCGCCGGCGTCAAAGACACTCCCGAAGCCGCCCGTACCTACCTGCACAACATCATCGGCGACGTTGTGCCCGCCGAGAAGATCGACACCTATCTCGACCGCGGGCCCGAGATGCTGTCCTTCGTGCTCGAGCATTCACCGCTCAAGCTGTGCTGGGTGCCGGGTTATTCCGATTACTACCCCGAGACGCCGGGCGGCAAGCCGACGGGACGCTCGGTGGAGCCCAAGCCGTTCGACGCGAAGAAGCTCGGGGCCGATCTCCCGGGCCTGGAGCCGCCCTACGGCAAGGTCCCATTGAACGTCGTTGTCATGCAGCAGGATTACGTGCGACTCAACCAGCTCAAACGCCACCCACGCGGCGTGCTGCGCAGCCTGAAGGTGGGCGCGCGCACGATGTGGGCCAAGGCGACCGGCAAGAACCTGGTCGGCATGGGCCGCGCGCTGATCGCGCCGTTGCGCATCGGGCTCCGCGATGCGGGAGTTCCTGTGCGGCTGAACACGGCGCTGACCGATCTCTACGTCGAAGACGGTGTCGTCCGCGGGATATACGTACGCGACACCAGCGCACCGGAATCCGGTGAGCCGGAGCTGATCCGGGCCCGGCGCGGCGTGATCCTCGGCTCGGGCGGGTTCGAGCACAACGAGCAGATGCGGGTGAAGTACCAGCGCGCGCCGATCACCACCGAGTGGACGGTGGGTGCCAAGGCCAACACCGGCGACGGCATCATCGCCGCCGAGAAGCTCGGCGCCACACTCGATGTCATGGAGGACGCCTGGTGGGGTCCGACCGTACCGCTGGTCGGTGCGCCGTGGTTCGCACTGTCGGAGCGCAACTCGCCGGGTTCGATCATCGTCAACATGGCGGGCAAGCGGTTCATGAACGAGTCCATGCCCTACGTCGAGGCCTGCCATCACATGTACGGCGGCCAATACGGGCAGGGCCCGGGTCCCGGCGAGAACATTCCCGCCTGGCTGGTGTTCGATCAGCAGTACCGCGACCGCTACATCTTCGCCGGATTGCAACCCGGACAGCGGATTCCGAAGAAGTGGCTGGAGTCGGGCGTGATCGTCACGGCCGCCACGCTGGAGGAACTGGCCGAGAAGACCGGCCTGCCGGTGGATGCGTTCAAGGCCACGGTCGAGCGCTTCAACGGCTTCGCGCGCTCCGGCGTCGACGAAGACTTCAAGCGTGGTGAGAGCGCCTACGACCGGTACTACGGCGATCCGACCAACAAGCCCAATCCCAACCTCGGCGAGATCAGCCACCCGCCGTACTACGCGGCCAAGATGGTGCCCGGCGATCTGGGCACCAAGGGCGGCGTCGTCACCGACGTGTACGGTCGCGCCCTGCGCGACGATGGTTCGGTGATCGAGGGCCTTTATGCCGCGGGAAATGTCAGTGCGCCGGTCATGGGGCACACCTACCCCGGGCCGGGCGGGACCATCGGCCCGGCGATGACCTTCGGTTATCTTGCAGCACGACACATCGCCGGAAAGAGTTAACGCATGCCCATCAACCTCGACGAGGCGCTCGGCGCCGAACTCCCCGCCGCCGAGTTCTCCTGGACCAGCAGCGATATCCAGCTCTACCACCTCGGGCTGGGCGCTGGTGCCGACCCGATGGACAAGCGCGAGCTGCGGTACCTGACCGACGAAACCCCGCAGGTGCTACCGACATTCGGCAACGTCGCGCAGAGCTTCCACATGACCGAGCCGCCGACGGTGAAGTTCCCCGGCATCGACATTGAGCTCTCGAAGGTGCTGCACGCCAGCGAAGCGGTGTCGGTACCGGGACCGATCCCGCCGGCGGGCACCGGAATCGCCGTCACGCGGTTCACCGATATCTGGGACAAGGGCAAGGCCGCGGTCATCTGGTCGGAGACCACGGTGACGTCGCCCGACGGCACGCCGTTGTGGACCCAGAAGCGCTCGATATTCGCGCGCGGTGAAGGCGGTTTCGGTGGTGAGCGGGGGCCGTCTTCCTCCGCCTCGGACCACACACGGCGCGCGCCGGACTTCGAGATCGCGATTCCCACGTCGCCCCAGCAGGCGCTGCTGTACCGGATGTGCGGCGACCGAAATCCGCTGCACTCCGACCCCGACTTCGCTGCGGCGGCGGGATTTCCGCGTCCGATCCTGCACGGGTTGTGCACATACGGCATGACGTGCAAGGCGATGGTCGACACCCTGCTCGACGGCGATACCGCGCGGGTGGGCAGCTACGGTGCCCGCTTCGCCGGCGTGGTGTTCCCCGGAGAGACGCTCAAGGCCAGCGTATGGAAGGAAGGCGACGGCTTCGTCGCCACCGTGACCGCACCCGAGCGTGATGACGCGGTGGCGCTCGCCGGCGTGGAGTTGATACCCGCCTAGCCGCCGCATTCACGCGTGTGCCCCAGGTGCAGCACCTTTTGCACCAGGGTGGAGACAATTTTTCCGATTAGGTTGCCGTGGTGCCGATGCGTAATTAAGACGTTTGCCGGCATGGTGGAAACGGGGCTAAATACGGTGCTATTGCCCTTTCGTGGACGAAAGCAGTATTGCTGCCGTCGATTAGTTTGAGTCGTATTACCAACTGCTCCAACCGAAGCGGATTACACAAACAATTCACAGCCTGATAGTTTTCTGCGGTGACCATCCCAATTGTCGGACGAGTCAGGAGCACATCATGAAGATCACCAAGATCAGCAGCATGTTAGCAGCAACCGCGACGGCGGGATTCATTGCAGCACCAATTGTTTCCGCCCAGCCCGAGCCCGAGGCGACGCCCACAGGGCCGACTGTGCAGACCCAGGCGCTCGGCAGCCAGGGCAAGCTGGTGGACGGCGCCGTGGTCCAGGGTTGGACTATCACCAACCTCAAGCCCAGCAGTGACGTCATCCCCTACCCCGTGCGCGGCACGCTGTGGGAAGCCACCGCAACGGATCAAGCCCTCCAGGGGTCGGCGACGCCGATCGTGTCGAACCTGAACGCCCGGACCGCCGACGGTCAGGCGTACCGCGCGTTGTTCGAGGTGGCCACTGCGCAGGGCGTGAACCCCTCGACCTTGGCCCAGGGCCAGGAGACGTCGGGCAAGGTGTACTTCGACGTGACCGGCGCCTCCCCCGACAGCGTGGTCTACAACGCCGGCGGACAGGACCTGCTGGTGTGGACCCAGTCGGCATCCAACTCCAGCACGTCCTCGCCGTCGACCTCATACGGCACGGACAACACGCCGGCCGCTGCCGAAGCCGCGGTCACCGAGGCCCCTGAGGGCACGACCGCCGCTCCCGCCGCAACGAGCACCGAGGCGCCGGAGGGCACCCAGGCCACGCCGCTCGCCGAGGGCAGCCAGGGCACACCACTTCCGGAGGGAAGCCAGGGCACCCCGGTCGAGCCGGCTGAAGGCACCCCGGCGCAGCAGCCCGCGCAGGGCACCCCGGCGCAGCAGCCCGCGCAGGGCGCGCCTGCCCCGGCCGGCACCAGCGAGGGTGCGCCACAACCTGCCGGCAGCCAGGGCACCCCGTTGCCCGCCGGTGATCAGGTGCAGACCCCGACCACCTACACCCCGGTGCCGACCCCGTAACCGGATTTTCTAAGAAGTCACACGGTCAGCGTCGTCACGAGTGCGATGACCACCACGCGTAAAGCTGTGGAAAGGTCGGGCCTGTCGGCCCAGCTCGGACGGCGCTGACCGTCTTCTTTTCCTCATCGGTCCAGACCACGGTCGGTTGACCGTTCAGAAATCCGCAGTAGAGCTGTCCGCTGACCCTGTCCGGAGTAGCGTTGCGCCGCCATGGCCCCGGTGACTGGATCTTGCCCGGGCAGTCGACACGCACCGAAGCCCCGATCGTGTCGTTGAATGCCTTCTCCAGTGACGCCCGGTCGGCGACGAGACGAAACGTCGCCGATCCCGGGCCGTCGGGATCGACGTTCTTGCCGCAATTCACCTGTGACAGAACGCCTTCAGGCGCCGGCGTCGTTTCGCACACACCGTTGGGGTAGCCCTTCGGCAGCTGTCGCAGCAGCCGCTCGTCGTCTTCGGCACTGGTTGTCGTCGTCGCTGTGGCCACAGGTGCGCTGGCCGTCGTTGGTTCCGTGGAAGTCGCCCGTTGGGCATCGTCCCGGGACGGCCGCGCCAACCAGAGGATCAGACCCGCGAGGACGGCGACGATGCCGATGACCGCGGCGACGATGGCCACCGTCTTCACCGGTGATCTCGGCTGTACCTGGCGCGGAGTCACCGTCAGCGGTGCATCGAACCGACGTTGCCATTCGGCCTCGGCGGGGTAAGGGTCCTCCGACTCAGGTGGGGTCGATGAACTCATCCACTGAAGCGTAGTAGGCGGAATTGACCCGGACGGGGGTCGTCAGCCGAGGATCAGCCCGGACGTGGGAACACCCGTGCCCGCGGTGACCAGAACGTGCTCGACGTCCGGCACCGGATTGACCGACGTCCCGCGCAGTTGGCGTACACCCTCGGCGATTCCGTTCATGCCGTGGATGTACGCCTCGCCCAGCTGCCCACCGTGGGTGTTGACAGGCAACCGGCCGCCGACCTCGATGGCGCCGTCCTTGATGAAGTCCTTGGCGTCACCCTTGTCGCAGAATCCGAGTTCTTCCAATTGGATCAGCGTGAACGGCGTGAAGTGGTCGTAGAGGATCGCGGTCTGGATGTCTTCGGGCTTCAATCCTGACTGTTCCCACAACTGCCGCCCGACGAGACCCATCTCGGGCAGTCCCAGCTCCGGTCGGTAGTAGCTCGTCATCGAGTACTGGTCCGGGCTGGAGCCCTGCGAGGCCGCCTCGATGATCGCCGGGCGGTGCTTGAGGTCCTTGGCTCGCTCGGCGGAAGTGACGACCAACGCCACGCCGCCATCGGTCTCCTGGCAGCAGTCCAGTAGCCGCAACGGCTCGGCGATCCACCGCGAATTCTGGTGATCCTCGATGGTGATGGGCTTCTCGTAGAAGTAGGCCTTGGGGTTCTTCGCGGCGTGTTTGCGGTCCGCGACTGAGATCATGCCGAAATCTCGGCTGGTCGCGCCGGATTGGTGCATATACCGCCGGGCGATCATCGCAACCTGAGCGGCGGGAGTGGACAAACCGTGCGGATAGGAGAAGGAGTTGTCGACGCCGGTCGAGTCGGCGTTCTCGACCAGCCGCATCTGCACCTGGCCGAACCGCACACCAGATCTCTCGTTGAACGCCCGGTATGCCACAACGCAATCCGCGACACCGGTCGCTACGGCGATCGCCGCCTGCTGAATGGTCGCGCAGGCCGCGCCGCCTCCATGGTGGATTTTCGAGAAGAACTTCAACTCTCCGATGCCCGTAGCCCGCGCAATTGCGACCTCGGTGTTGGAGTCCATCGTGAAGGTGACCATGCCGTCGACATCTGCGGGCGTCAGACCCGCATCGTCGAGCGCATCCAGCACCGCTTCGGACGCGAGCCGAAGTTCGCTGCGGCCGGAGTTCTTCGAGAAGTCGGTGGCGCCGATGCCGACGATCGCCGCCTTTCCGGACAGTGCACCCCTACTCATGCTCGGCTGCCCGTCGTTCCGGTCCTCGTCCCCTGCCCTTCGGGCGTGGCCCCACGTTCCTCACTGCGATCCTCACTCCCGGTCGCCTTCGCGGCATCAGGCATTCCCTCCGATAACGAGTGTGGCAGAGGCGATCACGTGGTCGCCGAGGCTGTTGCTGCCCACGATCTTCAGCGTGATCAGCCCGTCATCCACGGCGGTGACCTCACCGGAGAACGTCACCGTGTCGTAGGCGTACCAGGGCACGCCCAAGCGCAGCGAGATCGACTTGATGATCGCGGTCGGTCCGGCCCAGTCGGTGATATAGCGCTGCACCAGGCCGGTGTCGGTGAGGATGTTGACGAAGATGTCCTTCGAGCCCTTGGCCTGCGCCTTGTCCCTGTCGTGATGGACGTCCTGATAGTCGCGGGTGGCGATGGCCGTCGACACGATGAAGGTCGGGTCGCCGTAGAGGGCGAGTTCGGGCAGTTTAGTTCCTACCTGGACGACGGGTGCGCTCATGCCGCGGCCTCCTCTGCGGGTTCCCACGCGTAGAGCGTCCACGCCGGGCCGGAGTCTCCCTCGGGAAAGTCGATATACGTTGCGCGGACCGGCATCCCGATCTTCACCGCGGCCGGGTCGACGTTGCGGAGCTGTCCGAGCATACGTACGCCTTCTTCGAGCTCGACGAGCGCGATGACGAACGGCAGAGTCCGGCCGGGCACCTTCGGCGCGTGGTGCACCACAAAGCTGAAGACGGTGCCCTTACCGCTGGCGACGACGTAATCCGTGGGCTGGTCCTTGTCCTGCCAGAGCGCCGGTACCGGAGGATGCACCAGCGTGCCGTCGCCACGCTTCTGAATGCGCAACTCGTGGGCGTTGACGCCGTCCCAGAAGAACTTGGTGTCGCGCGAGGATGCCGGCCGCATCATCATGTTCGCGTCCAGATCATCGGGAACCGCAGCGCCGGCGTCCTGCTCCGCAGGCTTGAACTTCATGATGCGCCACATCATCTCGGCGACCGGCTCTTCTACGTCGTCACCGACTGTCCACGTGATCTTCTGCGTGATGAAGAAACCCTCGCCGAGCGCGGTGTTCTTCGGACCCACGACGTCGGTCAGCTCCGCGGTGACGCTGACTTCTTCGCCCGCACGGAGATACCGGTGGTAGGTCTGCTCGCAGTTGGTCGCCACCACACCGATGTAGCCGGCCTCGTCGAACAGGTCGATGATCTTGCCGAGCGGGTCGTCGTCGGGGCGCACCCCGCCGAGGCCCATCATCGTCCACACCTGAATCATCGCCGGTGGCGCGACGGCGCCGGGATGTCCTGCGGCGCGCGCGGCGTCGTCGTCGACGTAGATGGGATTATTGTCGCCCATCGCGTCGAGCCAGTGGTCGATCATCGGCTGGTTGACAGGGTGCCGGCCGACCCGCGGCTTGCTCTTACCCTCCGCTTTGACCCGTTCGGCGGCGGCCTTGATGTCCTCGGCTGCGCTCACCGCGGAACTCTCGGAACCTTCAGACCCGCGGCCGCGATCATCTCCCGCATCACCTCGTTGACACCTCCACCGAACGTGATCACCAGATTTCGTTTGGTCTGCGAATCAAGCCATTCCAGCAACTCGGCGGTCTCGGGTTCGGCCGGGTCACCGTACTTGCCCACGATCTCCTCGGCGAGGCGCCCGGCATACTGGATCCGCTCGGTGCCGAACACCTTGGTGGCGGCGGCGTCGGCGACGTCGATGGTCTCGCCCGCCGCGGCGACCTGCCAGTTGAGCAGTTCGTTGATCCGCCACATCGCCTTCAATTCGCCGAGCGATCGCTTGACGTCGTCGTGGTCAAGCGGAATATCGCCGTTGCCACCGGGTTTCGACGCCCACGCGTGCACGTGGTCGTACAGGCTGGCGAACCGGCCGGCGGGCCCCAACATCACGCGCTCGTTGTTCAACTGAGTGGTGATCAGCTTCCACCCACCGTTTTCTTCGCCGACGAGCATGTCCGCGGGAACCCGGACGTCGTTGTAGTACGTCGCGTTGGTGTGGTGGGCTCCATCGGACAGGATCATCGGCGTCCACGAGTATCCGGGATCCTTGGTGTCGACGATGAGGATCGAAATGCCCTTGTGCTTCACCGCTTCCGGGTCCGTGCGGCACGCCAGCCAGATGTAATCCGCATCGTGCCCGCCGGTGGTGAACACCTTCTGCCCGTTGATGATGTACTCGTCGCCCTGGCGAACCGCGGTGGTGCGCAGCGACGCCAGGTCGGTGCCTGCCTCTGGCTCGGTATAGCCGATCGCGAAGTGGACCTCACCGGCGAGTATCGCAGGAAGGAACTTCTTCTTCTGCTCCTCGGTGCCGTACTGCTGCAGCGTCGGACCGACCGTCTGCAGCGTGACGGCGGGCAGCGGCACATCCGCCCGCTGTGCCTCGTTGACGAAGATCGACTGCTCGATCGGCCCGAAACCGAGGCCCCCGAACTCCTTCGGCCAGCCGACGCCAAGCTTCCCGTCCGAGCCCATCCGCTTGATGACCGCGCGATACGCCTTGCCGTGGCGGTCTTTTTCCATCTCCTTGGCCTCTTCGGGCGAGATGAGATTGGAGAAGTACTCGCGCAGTTCGGCCTGCAGCTGCTTCTGTTCGGGCGTCAGATCGATGAACATTGTGCTCCCACCAAGTCGAGCCGGTGTGACGGACCGCCGACCAGGCGGGCGAGGTCCTTGATCGAGGAGTAGTAGCGGTCCATCGGATAGGTGATGTCCATACCCATGCCGCCGTGCATGTGATGGCAGAGCTGCATCACCGGGGGCGCCTGCGAGGCGAGCCAGTAGCCGAGGATGTCGATGTCGTCGTCGGCGTCCCGGCCCTCCGCGAGTCGCCAGGTCACCGAGTTCGACGCCAATGTCAGCGTGCGCGAGGCGATGTAGACCTCGGCCAGCTGTGCGGCGACGGTCTGGAACGTCGAAAGCGGCTTGCCGAACTGCTCCCGGTTGGCCACGTAGTCGGCGGTGAGCCGCAGTGCTCCCGCGACCAGGCCGGCCGCGAAGGCGCCGATGGCGGCAAGGGCCAGCTGGTTGACGCGGCGGGCCTGCACACCGTCGAGCGTGCCGTCGACGGCGACGTCGGTGAACGTCACCGAGTACTCGTCACCGTGGTTGGAGGTCGGCGACTTGGTGACCACCACGCCGCTCGCTTTCGGTGAGACCACAGCGACAGCGCTGTCGGCCGTGACGACGAGCCAATCCGCTTGTTCCGCATAAGGAACAGCGACCTTTGTTCCGTTGAGCCGACCGTCGGTGAACGTCACCGCGGGCCGATCGGGCAGTGGCGCCCCTGGCTCATTGAGCGCGGCCGAGAGGACCGTGCCCTTCGCGACCCCAGCCAGATAACGGTCCTGCTGCTCGTCAGTAGCCGCCTCGAGCAGCGGCAGCAGCCCCAAACCGAGGGTGGCCAACGCGGGGCTGACCGTCCCGTGCCTGCCGATCTCGGTGAGGGCCGTCGCCACCTCTGGGAGCCCGACGCCGTCACCGCCGAGACGTTCTGGAACGGCCAGCGCCGTCACACCACCGGAAACCAGTGCGTCCCAGCTGTTGTCGCGGGTCAGCACCGAGGTCACCACATCGGCGACAGCCTGCTGCCCTTCGTCTGGACTGAAGTCCACCCGAATCCTCCTTGATACCGGGAATTTTCGCAGTCGCTACAACTTACGTCGTCAGCTGTGAGCCACCGGGCACTTTCCGGTGTAATCCACCTGCCAGTGCTTGATGCCGTTGAGCCAGCCCGACTTGAGCCGCTCGGGCTCGCCGATCGGTTTGAGCTCGGGCATGTGGTCGGCGACGGCGTTGAAGATCAGGTTGATCGTCATCTTCGCGAGGTTCGCACCGATGCAGTAGTGGGCGCCGGTACCACCGAACCCGACGTGGGGATTCGGGTTGCGCGTGATGTCGAACTGGTGCGGATTCTCGAAGACCTCTTCGTCGAAGTTGGCTGAGCGGTAGGACATCACCACTCGCTGGCCCTTCTTGATCTTCACGCCGCCCAGTTCGACGTCCTCCAGAGCGGTGCGCTGAAACGCCGACACCGGCGTGGCCCAGCGGACGATCTCATCGGCGGCGGTCTCGGGACGCTCCTTCTTGTACAGCTCCCACTGGTCGGGGTTCTGCGAGAACGCGATCATGCCGTGCGTGATCGAGTTACGCGTGGTCTCATTGCCGGCCACCGCGAGCATCACCACGAAGAAGCCGAACTCGTCATCGGAGAGCTTCTCCCCGTCGATGTCGGCTTCGATCAGCTTGGTGACGATGTCCTCGGTCGGGTTCTTGGCGCGGTCGGCCGCCATCGCCATCGCGTAAGTGATCAGTTCGACCGAGGATTGCGCGGGGTCGATGTGCGCGTACTCGGGATCCTCCCCGGCGGTCATCTCGTTCGACCAGCGGAAGATCTTGTCCCGGTCGTCCTGCGGGACGCCGAGCAGTTCCGCGATGGCCTGCAGCGGCAGTTCGCATGACACCTGCTCGACGAAGTCGCCGGATCCTTCGGCCGCGGCGGTTTCGGCGATCTTCTGGGCACGGGAGCGCAGTTCGTCCTCGAGTCGGCCGACGGCGCGGGGGGTGAAACCACGCGAGATGATCTTGCGCAGTCGGGTGTGCTGCGGCGCGTCCATGTTCAGCAGCACGGCCTTCTGCACGTCGATGGCGTCACGCGTCATGTCCTGGGGCCAAACCGGGATTGCGCCGTCGGGTGAGCTGCCGAAGACCTCGTTGCGCTTCGAGACCTCCTTGACGTCCGCGTGCTTGGTCACCAACCAGTAACCCTTGTCGCCGAAGCCGCCCGTGCCGCCTGGCACGTCGACCCAGTGGATCGGCTCGGACTTGCGCAACTCGGCGAGTTCCTCGACGGGCAGGCGCTCGAGGTTCAGGCTCGCGTCGAGGAAGTCGAAGTCGGCCGGGATATTCGGGCAAGGCATGGGGGAAGCTCCTCCGCAACAGTTATTGCAACATGTTCTAGTCTCAGTAAAACATGCCTTCTGCGCAGATAAAAGGCAGGTCATCAACGCCGCTTGTCAGAGTAATGAAACGTGTTCTAGCCTGACGGAATGGGTAACCCTGTCATCGTTGAAGCCACCCGTAGCCCCATCGGAAAGCGCAACGGCTGGCTGTCCGGCCTGCATGCCACCGAGCTGCTCGGCGCCACCCAGAAGGCTCTCGTCGAGAAGGCCGGGATCGACGCGGGAGACGTCGAACAGGTCATCGGAGGCTGCGTCACACAGTACGGCGAGCAGTCGAACAACATCACCCGGGTGAGCTGGCTGGTGGCCGGGCTGCCCGAGCATGTCGGAGCGGTGACCGTCGACTGCCAGTGCGGCAGCGGCCAGCAGGCCAATGGGCTGGTCGCCGGCCTGATCGCGGCGGGTGCCATCGACATCGGCATCGCCTGCGGTATCGAGGCCATGAGCCGCGTCGGCCTGGGCGCGAACGCCGGCCCCGATCGCGGCATCCTGCGGCCGTCGTCGTGGGACATCGACCTGCCCGACCAGTTCACCGCCGCGGAACGGATAGCCAAGCGGCGCGGGATCACCCGCGAGGAGATCGACCGGTTCGGCTTCGAGTCACAGCTCAAGGCCAAGCAGGCGTGGGCCGAGGGCCGGTTCGACCGCGAGATCAGCGGCATCGAGGCGCCCGTGCTCGATGAGCAGAAGCAGCCGACCAGTGAGCGCCACGTCGTGACGCGCGATCAGGGCCTGCGCGACACCACCCTCGAGGGTTTGGCGGCGCTCAAGCCGGTGCTCGAGGACGGCATCCACACCGCGGGCACTTCGTCGCAGATCTCGGACGGCGCGGCCGCGGTGCTGTGGATGGACAGCGATGTGGCCAAGGCCCACGGATTGCGGCCGCGGGCCCGCATCGTGAGCCAGGCACTGGTCGGCGCCGAGCCCTACTACCACCTCGACGGGCCGGTTCAGTCGACGGCGAAGGTGCTGGAAAAGGCCGGCATGAAGATGGGCGACATCGACATCGTCGAGATCAACGAGGCCTTCGCGTCGGTCGTGCTGTCGTGGGCGCGGGTGCACGAACCCGACATGGACCGCGTCAACGTCAACGGCGGCGCGATCGCGCTCGGACACCCGGTCGGTAGCACCGGCAGCCGCCTCATCACGACCGCCCTGCACGAGCTGGAGCGCACGGACAAGAGCACCGCGCTGATCACGATGTGCGCCGGCGGTGCGCTGTCCACCGGCACGATCATCGAACGCATCTAGTCGCGCGTCTGCCCGAAATCGTCGGGCGCAGAGGCACGTTGTGCGCAATCAGTCGCGCAACAGTGCCGGCCGCACCCGCGCGTGAATGTGGTGGATCTTTCCGTCGTGCGACGGAATGAGGAACGTCTCCTCGGTGCGGGCGCCGACGCGGCGCCCGGCGATTCTCGGCTTGGTGACGACTGTGAACGTGGCGTGCACCTCGTCGCCGTCGACGGTGAATTCACGATCGACGATCGCCGAGATGATCCGGAACTGTGGTCCGCGATTCAGGCTGCGCCGCAGATGCGCACCGGAAAAGCCCGTCTTGAGGCCGTTTTCGATCCTGACGCAGTCCGGTGCGAAGGGGACGTCGTCGGCCCGATGGCTGACCAGCGCGTCGATATAGGATTCCGCAGCCGCGATGCGATCGGTGTCAGAGACTGTGCCCATTGACCGAGCATAGGATGATCGCCATGCCAAAGTCGCGACCCCTGTTCATGGACACCAAGGCTTCGGACCACTTCATCAAGTGGATGTCGAAGATCAACACCTTTTTGTACCGCCGCAACAACGGTGAAGGTTTCGGCGGCGAATTCCAGGGCATCCCGGTGGCCCTGCTGACGACCACCGGACGCAAGTCCGGCCAACCGCGAGTGAGCCCGCTCTACTTCCACCGCGACGGCGACAAGGTGATCGTCGCCGCGTCGAAGGGAGGCAGCGACAAGCACCCGATGTGGTACCTCAACATCAAGGCCGATCCGCGGGTCGAGGTGCAGATCAAGAGCGAGGTGCTCGACTTGGTCGCCCGCGATGCCACCGAGGAGGAGCGCGCGAAGTACTGGCCGCGACTGGTCGAGATGTACCCGACCTACGAGGATTACCAGTCCTGGACCGACCGCCGAATCCCATTGGTGGTCTGCGAACCCTGACCAGACGGCAGGCTGTGTGACCGACCGTTGACGACAGGCTCGTCTCCGATAGGCCGTTTACTTCGCGCTGTCGGAATGCGTGTCGTTCGACTTCGCGTCGTTCGACGCACTCGGCTTCGCGCCGGTCAAGCGGCTCGTCACTCTGTTGACCGTGTCGTTGACCCTGTCGGCAAAGTCGTTCAGGCCGTTGCGACCGATTGCCGACGAACCGTTCGACGACGCGCGATCCGCCCCCGGCAACTTCGGCGAGAACTTGTTCGGGCCACTGCGCTGAACCGTGCTTCCTGACACGGACGGGCTGGTTGGCGTCGACCGAGATTGCGACGCGACAACCAGAAGTTGGTCGGCTTCATCTAGGGTATTGGTCGCCAAGTTGCCTGTCTTCCTGCCGCTTTCGACCGTTGTGGGCGTGCCCTCGTCCCGCCCGTCCAGGGTGGATACCTGCACTCCACTCAACGCGGTGAGCGACGAGCCTGGCTGCATCGGCCGCGTCACCGTCGGATCTTTCGGTATGGCGGGATGGTCGGGCAAGCCTTTGCCGTCGTTGTAGCCGGCGTTGACCAGTTGGGTCACCGTCGGATCGATTGCGTCGGCCACGATGTCCCCACCTGGGAGCAGCCGCAGCGGACGGGTCAGCGGCAGGTCCTCCGACTCGACGGTGACGTACGTGGTTCTACTACCCGGCAGCTTTGTCTTGTTGAGGATATTGCCTTGTGAATCAACGACGTAAGCGTAGTGCTCCCCGGGGTTGGAATCGCTCTCCTGTGCGTCCTTCATCACCTCGTCCGGAATCACGGTGTTCGATTGCGCGCCATAGCCATACAGATACGCGGCGAGGCTGTTCCCGACAGCGAACGGATTCAGCGGGTCGACCGGAGCACTTGAGTTGATGTTGTACTCGTATGCGACATCAAGCGCAGGAACCTCGAGATCTTTTGGCGTGGGTTCCGCCGATGTCGCCAACAGTGGAGCGAATGGAGCGTAGGTCGTCCAGAAGCCGCCGCCGGCCCGGTTGGCGTTGTTGTCGAGGATGACGAAGGCGACGTTTGACTTCTCCGGCTTCGTCATCTGGCTGAGCGCGGTGCCAGTCTGCCCCGCACCCCATCCGGACGACACAACGCCCGTTTTCGTCGGGTCGGTTCTGTGTTCGATGATGGCGTTCTTGATCCCCTGCGGGCCCAAGAAGAAGGGCACGACATGCTGCTCGCCGTACTTCGTCGTCCAGTCAGTGCCGTAGTACGTCGTGCCGGCGAAGATCTGCGATGTCGAGTTGGCCGGCGTGACCAACGCGACCAGCTCGACTGCGGGCGCGACGGCCGTCGTAGTACCGGTCATCAACGCCGTCGACACTGAGGTCACTCCTACCGCGGCGGCCGCCAGACCTCCGGGTCCCAGCACCCGCGCGACGACCGCCGACGCGCGTGAAGATCTGCGATGTTTCGCGGCCACGCGAACCTCCCCCACTCAGACCCACACGGGTGGGCGCATGTCCAAATTCCCCAGACGGGCAAATCTAACACCACTTCAAGATCGAGACCACCCGTCTTCGCGGGGCTACCGCGACCACGCTGGTCGACTGGGCCGTTTGGAGTCAAATCCGCCCCGGGCGGATCGACAGCCGCTTGTCATCTCAGCAACGTGCCGCTACTGCAGCTCTACTCCAGCGGTGTGAACCGGCAGCGCTCAGGCGCCGTAGACCGCCACCGGCGGGCGCGCCTTGGCGAGCAGATCGGCGACGACCGGACCCAGTTCGGCGGGATCCCACCGCGCACCCTTGTCGGCCTGAGGTCCGTGCGCCCACCCTTCGGCCACCCGGACGATGCCTCCCTCGACCTCGAACATGCGCCCGGTGACGTCCTTGGACTCGGCGCTGCCCAACCAGACCACAAGCGGCGAGATGTTATCCGGCGCCATCGCGTCGAAGTCCTGATCCTGGGTGGCCATCATGTCGGCGAACACCGTCTCGGTCATGCGGGTCCGAGCCGAGGGCGCGATCGCGTTGACCGTGACGCCGTAGCGGCCCATCTCCGCGGACGCCACCAGGGTCAGGGCCGCAATGCCCGCTTTGGCGGCGCTGTAATTCGCCTGTCCCACACTGCCTTGCAGGCCGGCGCCCGAGCTCGTGTTGATGATCCTGGCGTCAACCGGGTTGCCTGCCTTGGACTGAGCGCGCCAGTACGCCGCCGCGTGCCGCATGGTGGCGAAGTGACCCTTGAGGTGCACGGCGATGACGGCGTCGAACTCGTCTTCGCTGGTGTTGGCGAACATCCGGTCGCGGACGATGCCTGCGTTGTTCACCAGAACGTCGAGTCCGCCGAACGTGTCGACCGCGGCCTGGACCAGGCCCTCGGCTTGCGCCCAGTCGGCGACGTTGGCGCCATTGGCGACGGCTTCCCCACCGGCAGCGGTGATTTCGTCGACCACGCTCTGCGCGGCACTACCGCCGCTCGCCGGTGATCCGTCGAGGCCCACGCCGATGTCGTTGACCACCACGCGGGCACCCTCGGCGGCGAACGCGAGTGCGTGTGCGCGACCGATGCCGCCGCCGGACCCCGTCACGATCACCACGCGACCGTCGAGCAATCCCATATTTGTTGTCTCCTTGCCTTTTTGAGCGCTATTTGATGTCTGCAGTGGTGGTCGCCAGGTAGTGCGGCGGCTCGCCGCCTCCGTGCACCTCCAGCGATGCGCCGCTGATGTAGCACGCGGCGTCGGAAGCGAGGAACGCCGCGGCCCACCCCACGTCGGCCGGTTTGGCGAGCCGGCCGAGGGGCACGTTGCGAGAGATCGCCGCGATGGAATCCGCGTCGCCGTAGAAGAGTTCGGACTGTTCGGTCTCGACCATCCCGACCACCACCGAGTTGACCCTGACCTTCGGCGCCCACTCGACCGCCAAGGTAGAGGTCAGGCTCTCCACGCCGGCT
Source organism: Mycobacterium sp. 1164985.4 (assembly GCF_001668575.1). Lineage (GTDB taxonomy): Bacteria > Actinomycetota > Actinomycetes > Mycobacteriales > Mycobacteriaceae > Mycobacterium. The sequence goes on along the minus strand of NZ_LZMD01000046.1, from coordinate 75,442 downwards.
TTGGCCGCACCGTAGGGTGCGGTGCCCGGCGTGGGACGGCGTCCGCTCACACTCGCGATGTTGACTATCGACCCGCCTTGCTCCTGCTTCTGCATGAACGCGTTGGCGTGAGTGGAAACCGAAAGCGGTCCAAAAAGATTGAGCTCCACGATCTTGCGGCTGAACTTCGCCGACGACTCGGCGGCCAGAACGTAGGGGGACCCGCCCGCGTTGTTCACCACGATGTCGAGGCGACCGTGGCGCTCGGCGATGGTCTCGACCATCGACGCGACGGCGTCGTCATCACGGACATCGCACGGAAGAAACTCATACGGCAGCCCCTCGACGGGCCGTCGGGCGCACGTTACGACCGTGGCGCCCTGATCGGCGAAGACGGCGCTGATACCGGCACCGACTCCGCGCACGCCGCCGGTCACCAGCACCACCCTGCCTCCGAGGCCGAGGTTTATGTCTCGCAGGTCGGTCACTGTGCTAGCGTACCAAGCAAGTGCTTGCTTTCCTACCGGACCCAGGAAGTGCTCGGGAGCTCAGATGACAATCACTCGTACCGCCACCGAACCGGGCATCGTCTCGGTCACCGTCGACTATCCGCCGGTCAACGCGATTCCGTCGCGCGGCTGGTTCGACCTCGCCGACGAGATCACCAAGGCCGGGGCCGACCCGGAGACGCACGTGGTGATCCTGCGCGCAACCGGGCGGGGCTTCAACGCCGGAGTCGACATCAAGGAGATGCAGCGCACCGAAGGCTTCACGGCGCTGATCGATGCCAACCGCGGCTGCTTCGCGGCGTTCAAGGCGGTCTACGAGTGCGCGGTCCCGGTGGTCGCCGCAGTCAACGGCTTCTGCGTCGGCGGCGGCATCGGGCTGGTCGGCAACGCGGACGTCATCGTCGCCTCAGACGACGCGACATTCGGGCTGCCGGAGGTCGAACGCGGCGCGCTCGGCGCGGCGACGCACCTGTCGCGACTGGTGCCACAGCACATGATGCGCAGGCTGTTCTTCACCGCCGCGACTGTCGATGCGGCGACGCTGCACCACTTCGGGTCGGTGCACGAGGTTGTTCCGCGCGAGGAACTCGACGAGTCCGCGCTGCGCGTCGCGCGTGACATCGCCGCCAAGGACACCCGGGTGATCCGGGCGGCCAAGGAGGCGCTGAACCTCATCGACGTGCAGCGAGTCAACTCGAGTTACCGCATGGAACAGGGCTTTACGTTCGAGCTGAACCTGGCAGGCGTCTCCGACGAGCACCGCGATGCCTTCGCGGGCACGTCCAAGGGGGAGAAGTGACAGACAAGAGAACCACGCTCGACGAGGCCGTCTCGCAGATCCGCAGCGGCATGACCATCGGCATCGGCGGATGGGGCTCTCGCCGCAAGCCGATGGCATTCGTGCGGGCACTGCTGCGCACCGACGTCGATGACCTCACCGTCGTCACCTACGGCGGACCCGATCTCGGCCTGCTGTGCTCGGCGGGCAAGGTGAAACGGGTCTACTACGGATTCGTCTCGCTCGACTCGCCGCCGTTCTACGACCCGTGGTTCGCCAAAGCGCGCACCACCGGTGCGATCGAGGCCCGCGAGATGGACGAGGGCATGCTCCGATGCGGGCTGCAGGCGGCCGCGCAACGGCTGCCGTTCCTCCCCATCCGGGCTGGGCTCGGCAGCGACGTCCGCGCGTTCTGGGGTGACGAACTGAAGACCGTGCGCTCCCCTTACCCCACCGGCGAGGGTTACGAGGAACTCATCGCGATGCCCGCGCTGACCCTGGACGCCGCCTTCGTGCACATGAATCTCGGCGACGCTCAAGGGAATGCGGCGTACACGGGCATCGACCCGTACTTCGACGACCTCTACCTGATGGCCGCCGAACGTCGCTTCCTGTCCGTCGAGAGGGTGGTGCAGACCGATGAACTGGTCAAGGCGGTGCCCCCGCAGGCGCTTCTGATCAACCGGATGATGGTCGACACCGTCGTCGAGGCGCCCAACGGCGCACACTTCACGACGGCAGAACCCGACTACCGGCGAGACGAGAAGTTCCAGCGCCACTATGCCGAGGCGGCCAAGTCCGACGATGACTGGCAGGAGTTCGTCCGGACATATCTGTCCGGCACGGAGGCCGACTACCAGGCGGCGGTACGAAAGTTTCAGGCCGTGGACGCGAGGAGCGGAGAGGCAGGAGCTCAGTGATGTCGGTTTCCCGCGCCGAGGTGTGCGCTGTCGCATGCGCCGAATTGTTCCGTGACGCAGGCGAGATCATGGTCAGCCCGATGACCACGATGGTCTCGATCGGCGCTCGACTGGCCCGCCTGACGTTCTCCCCCGACATCCTGCTGACCGATGGCGAGGCCCGCCTGCTCGCCGACACCCCGGCGATCGGCGCCGCAGGCGCGATCGAGGGATGGATGCCGTTCGGCCGGGTCTTCGAGACGCTGGCCTGGGGACGGCGTCACGTCGTCATGGGCGCCAATCAGATCGACCGATACGGCAACCAGAATCTGTCGGCGTTCGGATCGCTGCAGCATCCGACCCGCCAGATGTTCGGTGTCCGCGGCGCACCGGGTAACACCATCAACCACGCGACGAGCTACTGGGTGGGCAACCACTCGAAGCGAGTCTTTGGCGACTCCGTTGACATCGTCTCCGGGATCGGTTGGGACAAGGTCGATCCCGATAATCCGGCTTATCGGTTCGTCAATGTGTACCGCGTGGTGACAAACCTCGGCGTATTCGACTTCAACGGCCCCGACCATCAGATGCGGGCGGTATCACTGCACCCCGGCATCGAGCCCGAACAGGTCGCGGAGAACACGTCGTTCGAGGTGCACGGCCTGGACTCCGCCGAGCAGACCCGGCTGCCCACCGAGGACGAGCAGAAGCTGATCCGTGAGGTCATCGACCCCAAGGGACTGCGGGACAAGGAAATACGGTGAGCGACCCGAGCAAGGCCAAGCTGCGCACGCCGCTGACCGAACTCGTCGGCATCCAACATCCGGTTGTCCAGACCGGTATGGGCTGGGTGGCCGGTGCGCGGCTGGTGTCGGCGACCTCCAACGCCGGCGGTCTCGGAATCCTGGCGTCGGCGACCATGACCCTCGAGGAACTGCAGACCGCGGTCACCAAGGTCAAGAGCGCAACCGACAAACCGTTCGGCATCAACATCCGCGCCGATGCGGGCGATGCCGGAGAACGCATCGACCTGCTGATCCGCGAGGGCGTTAAGGTCGCCTCGTTCGCGCTCGCGCCCAAACCCGATCTGATCGCCAAGCTCAAAGACGCCGGCGTCGTGGTGATTCCGTCGGTCGGGCTCGCCAAGCATGCCAAGAAGGTGGCGGGCTGGGGCGCCGACGCGGTCATCGTGCAGGGCGGAGAGGGCGGCGGCCACACCGGGCCGATCGCGACGACGCTGCTGTTGCCATCGGTGCTCGACGCGGTGGACATCCCAGTCGTGGCGGCGGGCGGTTTCTTCGACGGCCGTGGGCTCGCGGCGGCGCTGTCCTACGGCGCAGCGGGCGTCGCGATGGGCACTCGCTTCCTGCTGACGTCGGACTCCACGGTCCCCGATGCGGTCAAGCGGCGGTACCTCGAATCGGGCCTGGACGGCACTGTCGTGTCGACCCGCGTCGACGGCATGCCGCACCGGGTGCTGCGCACCGGGCTCGTCGAGAAGCTGGAAAGCGGGTCACGGCTGCGCGGGTTCTCCGCCGCCATCCGCAACGCGCAGAAGTTCAAAAAGATGTCGGGAATGACGTGGCGATCGATGATCCGCGACGGCCTGGAGATGCGGCACGGCAAGGAGCTGACCTGGTCGCAGGTGGTGATGGCGGCCAACACGCCGATGTTGCTCAAAGCCGGCCTGGTCGAAGGCAATACCGACGCGGGCGTGCTCGCCTCCGGTCAGGTCGCAGGCATCCTCGACGATCTGCCGTCGTGCGGCGAGCTGATCGACATGATCGTGGCCGACGCCATCGAGCACCTGCAAAGCGCCAACGCCTACATCGAGTGAAGCATATTACTTAAATTTGGCCAAGTGAAGCTATAATCTTCATATGGCTGGACTTAAGGGCACTGCTTCATCAGGTCCTCGGGCCACGTTGATCGGGGATGTGGTCGGTTCACGCCGCGCCGCCGATCGCGCGGCCACGCACCGCGCGCTCAGCAATGCGCTGGCAGAGGCCGCCGGCGGAGCCATCGACGCGGCCGCATTCACGGTCGGTGACGAGTTCCAGGGCAGCTATCCGACGGTGGGCGCGGCGATCGAAGCGGCGTTGATCGTCCGCATGGCCGTCGCCCCCGAGATCGATGTGAGGTTCGGCATCGGCTGGGGCGCCGTCACGGTGCTGGACTCGGAGTCGGGCATTCAGGATGGGCCGGGCTGGTGGACGGCCCGCGAGGCGATCGAGTGGACCGCCTCCGCGCAGCGACAACCAGGGCTGGCACTGGTACGTACGTCGTTTCGGGCCGAGGGCGGAAGCCGCCACGATGTGGACGCGGTCAACGCGGCGCTGATTTGTCGGGACCACCTGATTGGATCGCTCGATGACCGCTCATTGAGGATTGTGAAGGGATTGTTGACGGGCAAGACGAAGAAGGACATGGCGACCGCTGAGGGCATCAGCGCGTCGGCAGTGTCCCAACGCGCGGGCCGCGACGGCTTGGACTTGCTCCTGCTCGCGGCGCAGTACCTGCGGGACGTGCCGTGAGTGCGGTCGCCGTTCTGTTGATCGCGATAGGCGTCGCCGATGTCGTTCGGCGGCTTGTCGATCGCGTCTGGTTGTCGGTCGCAGCGGCGCCCCTTGTCGTGGTCGGTTGCGCAGCGTTGGCCGGGTTGTGGCGGTGGGGTGACATCGTGCTGCTCATCGTGGCCGCGGCCGCGGGCGTCGGCTGGGTGCTGCTGTGCGAGCGGGCCGAGCGCAGCGGCCGCGGCCAACTGGCGCCGCTGGTCGTGTTCGGGGGTGCCCTCGGACTGCTGGTATCGCTCGCGGGCTGGAGCTCGGAGGTGGCCGGCGTAGCGGCGAGGTGGCCGTCCTGGGTCGGCATCGCGGTGTCCCCTGACCGGCTGTTGATGGTCGTCGGCGTGATGCTGATGCAACTCGTGACCGGAAATCAGTTGGTGCGCTTGGTTCTTGGCTCCGTCGGTTCGGTCAAGCCGGCGGGCGAGCCGCAGGCCTCGGACCGGCTGAAGGGCGGCAGACTGCTCGGTCCGATGGAGCGGGTGCTGATCCTCGGCCTGGGCCTGGCGGGCCAACTCACCGCCGCGACGGCCGTCGTCGCCGCCAAGAGCATCATTCGCTTCCCCGAGATCAACGCCCAGAAGGCACGCGAGAACGGGGGCATCGGGATCGACGAGGTCACCGAATACTTCCTCGTCGGCAGCTTCGCGAGCTGGATCGTCGCGCTGGGCGGGCTGGCCCTCGCACACTGAACGGTAAGCCTTTCGATTCGCCCGTAATCCGGGCGCGGGTTTCCTACACTCGCGCCCATGAAGACGAACGCCGCCGTTCTGTGGGGACTCAACGAGCCGTGGAGCATCGAGGAGATCGACCTCGACGGCCCGAAGGAAGGTGAGGTGCTCGTCTCGTTCGAGGCGACGGGGCTGTGCCATTCGGACCACCACGTCGTCACGGGTGATTTCGCCGGTGTGCCGCTGCCGATCATCGGCGGCCACGAAGGGGCCGGTGTCGTCGTCGAACTGGGGCCGGGCGTGCGCGACCTCAAGGTCGGCGACCACGTGGTCAGCTCGTTCCTGCCCGCGTGCGGGCGCTGCCGCTGGTGCGCCAGCGGGCATCAGAACCTGTGCGACCTCGGCGCGCTGATTCTGGTCGGTCTGCAGGCCGACGGCACATACCGTCGCAAGGTTCAGGGCAAGGACGTCGGAATCCTGTCCGGCGTGGGCAGTTTCTCCCAGTACGGGACGCTGTCAGAGGCGTCGGTGGTCAAGATCGACGACGACTTTCCGCTGGCCCGGGCCTGCCTGCTGGGCTGCGGGGTGATGACGGGCTGGGGTTCGGCCGTGAACACCGCCGACGTCAGCCCCGGCGACACGGTCGTGATCATCGGGTGCGGCGGCATCGGAAGCGGCGCAATCCAGGGCGCACGACTGGCCGGCGCGGAACACATCGTCGTGGTCGAGCTCGTGGAGGACAAGCGGGAGAAGGCATTCGAGTTCGGCGCCACTCACTTCGTGACGTCCATGCCCGAGGCCATGGAACTGGTCGGTGAGCTCACCCGCGGCGTGATGGCCGATTCCGCGCTGCTGACCATGGGCGTGCTCGAAGGCCGGATGATCGACGAGACGCTCAATATCATCCGCAAGGGCGGCGCGGTCGTCATGACCGCGATCGCCTCGATGGCCGACGTCACGCCGACATTGTCGATGGCGATGATGACGCTGTTCCAGAAGCGGCTGTTGGGCAGCCTCTACGGCGAGGCCAATCCGCGCGCCGATATACCGCGGCTACTCAACCTCTATCGCGACGGCAAGCTCTTGCTCGACGAAACCGTCACTGCGGAGTACAAACTCAACGACATCAACGAGGGTTACGACGACATGCTTGCGGGGCGCAACATCCGCGGTGTGATCATCCACGACCACTCGTGACGGTCGGCGGACCACAGGTGCGCTGGGTGTCGCATGTGCGGTCGGTGCTGGGTACCGAGATCCACGCCGTCCGTAATCGCAAGCTCGACCTGAATCCCGCCGATCTCACGAGATTCACGTTCCCGTTGATGTTGGGCCTTGCCGGTGTATTGGCCTTCGGCGCCGTGCCGCTGGTCGTCATCCGTAGCAGTGTCAGCACCGACGACGTGTTGGTTCCGCTGGTCGGTTCGCTGGCGCTGACCGCGGTGGGCACGGCCGTGATGACTTGGCTCATCGCCATCGTCGTCTCCGGTCTTGTGCTGATGGTCTTCTACCGAACCGCACCTACGACGTCGTCGCGCCTGGTGATCCGCACGGTCGTCGACTCGTTCGACCGCGTCAGCGACACCGCGGCGCGGCTGGCCACGCTCGCCCTGGTTGCCGGGCTCGTCGCGCTGGCCATCGGGTTGCCTACTCATCGCGACGACGAGTTGGCGCATCCGGTCATCGACGACCTTCTCACCGCGCAGATCGGGGTGCTGTTGGCGGCGCTGGGCGTCGCCTATCTCGCCGAAACGGTGCGGTGCGCCGCCGAGCTGGTGGATCGGCAGTCGCTGCTGTTGGCGTGGCCATGGTCGCTCGGGATCTCATGTGTCAGTTGGGTTGTCGCGACCACCATCGGCCCCTTCGAAACGACCCGCACGTTGGAGGTGCTGCTCAACGAGTGGCTCCCGGCCACGGTGAACGGGACCTCGAGGGCCGACGTCATCGCCGATCTCCTGCCCGCGAGCGCCAACTGGTGGGCGGCCGTCGCTCCGCTGCCCGTGATCGCCCTGATATGGATCTTGGAGGCGCGCCGAGACAACGGGTTCGTTGAGATACGCGAGCTGATACGAAGTGAGCGCGATGACCTCAGAGGCGTTCGATGATCGTCACGTTTGCGGTTCCGCCGCCTTCACACATCGTCTGCAGGCCGTAGCGACCGCCGGTGCGCTCCAACGTGTTCAGCATTGTGGCGAAGAGCTTGGCGCCCGTCGCGCCCAGTGGATGGCCGAGTGCGATCGCCCCGCCGCTGGGGTTCACCTTGGCGGGGTCGGCGCCGGTCTCTTTCAGCCAGGCCATCACGACGGGCGCAAAGGCTTCGTTGATCTCGACGGTGTCGATGTCGTCGATCGACAGGCCGGTCTTCTTCAACGCGTACTCCGTTGCGGGGATCGGCCCGGTCAACATGAACACCGGGTCCGCGCCGCGGGCGCTGATGTGGTGAATGCGGGCACGCGGCTTCAGCCCGTGCTCCTTGACGGCCTGCTCAGAGGCCAACAGCACCGCGCTGGCGCCGTCGGAGATCTGGCTGGCCATCGCCGCGGTCAGCCGGCCGCCGTCCACCAGGGTCTTGAGACCGGCCATCTTCTCCAGTGAGGTGTCGCGGGGACCTTCGTCGGTGACGAAACCGTCGACCGGAATGATCTCGTTCTCGAAGTAGCCGGAGCGAATCGCCTCCTGCGCACGCTGGTGGCTCGTCAACGAGTACTGCTCCATCTCCTCGCGGGAGATGTTCCACTTCTCTGCAATCAGCTCGGCGCCGCGGAACTGTGAGATCTCCTGGTCCCCGTACCGGTGCAGCCAGCTCTTCGATTCGTTTGTGGGAGAAGTGAATCCGAATTGCTCGGCGACGGTCATCGCCGATGAGATCGGAATCTGGCTCATGTTCTGCATTCCGCCGGCCACGATCAGGTCGGCCGTTCCGGACATGATCGCTTGTGCGCCAAAGGAAATGGCCTGCTGGCTGGACCCGCACTGGCGATCGACGGTGACGCCCGGGACCTCCTCGGGGAAGCCGGCCGCTAGCCATGAGAGCCGGGCAATGTTGCCGGCCTGCGGTCCGATCGCGTCCACGCAGCCCCCGATCACGTCGTCGACGGCGCCGGGATCCACGTCGACGCGGTCGAACAACCCGCGCCATCCCGCCGCGCCCAGATCCACCGGGTGGACCCCGGCCAGCGATCCGTTGCGCTTACCGACTGCGGTGCGAACAGCGTCGATGACATAGGCCTGTGAAGCTGCAGCCATGATCAGTCCTTCTCTCTTGTGATGCCACCAAGAACGATAGCGAGGTACTGACGGCCGACTTCCTCGGCCGTGAGGGGTCCGCCCGGCTGATACCAGCGGACCGAAACCCATGTCGTGTCACGGATGAACCGGTACACCAGGTCGACGTCGATGTCGGGCCGAAAGTAACCCTCCTCGACGCCCTGGTTGAGCAGGTCGAGCCACATCTTGCGCTGCTCTTTGTTGCGCTGCTCGACGTAGGAGAACCGCTCCTGCCCGGACAGCCGCTTCGCCTCGTCCTGATAGATGACCACCTGCGCGTGCCGGCGTTCGATCGCCTCGAACGAGGTCATGAACAGGCCCTTGAGGCGTTCCAGCGGGTTGGGCTCGGTGTCGACGATCTCCTGGTACCGCGCGAACAGCCAGTCGAGGAAGCCCCGCAGGACCTCGTCCACCATTTCCTCCTTCGAGGAGAAGTGGTGATACAGGCTGCCGGAGAGGATGCCCGCGGAGTCGGCGATGTCGCGCACCGTCGTCGCGCGCAGGCCGCGTTCGGCGAACATCTTCGCCGCGAGCTCGAGCAGCTCATCCCTACGCGTCGGCGGCTGGCTCACCGACGGTTGCTTCTGTGGCACCTGACCCACTGACACAGGGTATCAACCAAGCGCTTGCTCGGCTACTGCCGTGTGCGTTCTCGATCCGAGGTTCGGTACACATGAGCGGTGACCGACGCGGCCTGGATCCCGGTTGGCTGGGGTGCCATCGCCGTGTTCATCGCCATCTCTCTCGGGTATCGCGATGCCCGCCGGCCCATCGCCGCTGAACAGAAAATTCAACTCGGGCTCTTGACGGTGCTGACCCTCGGTGCCTTCCCAATCCTTTATCTGATCGCCTACAAAGCGGGCACGCGGCGGACCGCCGATAGACGGGTCACCAGCTAAGCCCGCTGACTCGACACCGAAATCACCTCTCCAGTCAGATAACTGGAGTAATCACTGGCCAAGAACGCGATCGTCGCGGCGACCTCCCACGGCTCGGCCGCGCGACCGAACGCCTCGCCCTCGGAGAGCCGGTCCAACAGATCCGAGCTGCTGGTTTTCTCCAGGAACTTGTGCCGCGCGATGCTCGGGGACACCGCGTTGACGCGCACCCCGTACTCGACGCCTTCGATCGCACTGCATCTCGTCAGCGCCATCACGCCCGCCTTGGCCGCCGCGTAATGTGACTGCGAATGCTGTGCGCGCCAACCCAATACGCTGGCGTTGTTGACGATCACGCCGCCGTGGTCGGCTTCGCGGAAGTATCGCAACGCCGCCCGCGTCGCACGCATCACCGAGGTCAGCGTGACATTGAGGACGCGGTCCCACTCCTCGTCGGTCATGTCGATGACCGGTGTCTGTCCGCCCAGGCCCGCATTGTTGACCAAGACGTCGAGCCGGCCCAGCCGCGCCGTCGTCGACGCGATCAGCGCGTCCACCTGCGCGGTCGAGGTGACATCGCACACGACACTCTCGACGCGGCCCAAGCCGAGTTCCTGCAACTGGTCGCGGGTCTCACCCAGCCGCCGTTCGTGGTGATCGGACACGACCACATCGGCCCCCTCGGCCAGCGCCCGACGTGCCACCGCCGAGCCGATGCCTGTGCCGGCCGCCGCCGTCACGACGACGACCTTGCCGGTCAGCAGGCCGTGTCCGTCAATCTCTTTCGGAGCTGCAGAAAGATCCTTCGTCACCCTTTTGGTTCCCTCGGTAGGCCGAGCACCCGCTCGGCGATGATGTTGCGCTGCACCTCGTTTGATCCGCCGTAGATGGTGTCCGCCCGCGAGAACAGGTACAGCCGCTGCCACTCGCTGAAGTCCCCGTCGGTCAGCGTCAAGCCTTCGCGGCTGAGCACATCCATCGCGATCTCGCCGAGCTCACGATGCCAGTTGGCCCACAACAGCTTCGACACGTTGTCTTGGCCCCCGCCCATGTCGCCGCCGGGACGGCTCCGGTGCTGCCCGAGGTCCATCGTCGCCAGCGCATACGACCGCATCGTCCGCAGGCCCGCCCACGACCGGGCCAGCCGCTCGCGGATCAACGGATCATCCGCGGCGCCCGTGCGTTTGGCCAACTCGGCAACCCCGGACAGCTCGCGTGCGTACTCGATCTGTTGCCCCAGCGTCGACACACCGCGCTCGAACGTCAGCGTGCCCATGGCCACCCGCCAGCCGTCGCCCGGCTCGCCCACCACCAACGACGCGTCCGTGCGGGCGTCATCGAAGAAGACCTCGTTGAACTCCGAATCGCCGGTCAGCTGCACGATCGGGCGGATCTCCACGCCCGGCTGATCCAGCGGGACCAGCAGGTACGACAGGCCCGCGTGCCGCCTGGAGCCCTTCTCGGTGCGGGCCACGACGAAGCACCACTGCGCCCAGTGCGCCAGCGACGTCCACACCTTCTGGCCGTTGATCACCCACTGGTCGCCGTCGAGTTCGGCGGTGGTCGACACATTGGCGAGGTCGCTACCGGCGCCCGGTTCGGAGTAGCCCTGACACCACAACTCGGTGACGTCGAGGATCTTCGGCAGGAATCGCTGCTGCTGCTCGGGGGTGCCGTACGCGATGAGCGTCGGCCCGAGCAACTCCTCACCGAAGTGGTTGACTTTCGCCGGGGCGTTCGCGATCGCATATTCCTCGTAGAACGCGACCCGGTGTGCAACCGACAGCCCGCGCCCGCCGTGCTCTTCCGGCCAACCCAGGCATGTCAACCCCGCCGCCGCCAGATGCTGGTTCCACGCTCGGCGCTCCTCGAATGCCTCGTGCTCTCGCCCCGGCCCGCCGAGCCCCTTGAGCGCGGCGTACTCGCCGACGAGGTTGGCAGCAAGCCAGTCACGGACCTCGGCCCGGAACTCCTCGACCTCAATCACCCTTGTAGGCTAACCTACCAAGCACTTGCTTTGTTAGAGGAGCATTCGATGACGTGGGGCCACGGCCGAAGGCCAGGGGACGATCGGCGGACCATCCCCGGGGTCCTCGACCGGATCGCCGACCGGTTCTCCGACCACGATGCGCTGGTCACAGATGGTCGCACCTTCACCTTCGCGCAGCTGCGCGACGAGGTCCGCAGGGCGGCCGCAGCCATGATCGCCCTCGGTATCACGGCCGGTGATCGCGTCGCCATCTGGTCGCCGAATACGTGGCACTGGGTCGTCGCCTGTTTGGGCACCCACTACGCGGGCGGGGTCGTCGTCCCGCTCAATACGCGCTACACCGCGAGCGAGGCCACCGACATCTTGTCCCGCACCGGGGCGCCGTTGCTGTTCGCATCGGGTGAGTTCCTCGGCGCCGATAAGGCCGCCTCCATCGACCGCGCCGCCCTCCCGCAGCTACGCCACGTGGTCCGGGTGCCGATCGAGAAGGACGACGGCACCTGGGACGACTTCATCGCCGCCGGCACCGACCTGGATGCGGTGGACACCCGCGCCGCCGCGGTACAACCCGACGACGTGTCCGACATCCTGTTCACCTCGGGCACCACCGGCCGCAGCAAGGGCGCGCTGTGCGCGCACCGGCAGTCGCTCGACGCCCCCGCGGCCTGGGCCGAGTGCGGCCGGCTCACCAGCGACGACCGCTATCTGTGCATCAACCCGTTCTTCCACAACTTCGGATACAAGGCGGGCATCCTCGCCTGCCTGCAGACCGGCGCCACGCTCATCCCCCAGCTGACGTTCGATCCCGAGAAGACGATGGCCGCCGTGCAGGAGCACCGCATCACCGTGCTGCCGGGACCGCCGACGATCTACCAGACGCTGCTCGACCATCCCAAGCGCGCCGACTACGACCTGAGCTCGCTGCGGTTCGCGGTCACCGGTGCCGCCACGATCCCGGTCGTGTTGATCGAGCGTATGCAGACCGAACTCGACATCGACATCGTGCTGACCGCCTACGGCCTCACCGAGGCGAGCGGTTTCGGCACGATGTGCCGTCCCGACGACGACGCGGTCACCGTGGCCACCACGTCCGGACGCCCCATTGCCGATTTCGAACTGCGCATCGACGGAGGCGGGCTGAACGGTGAAGATTCGAGCACGGGCGAGGTGCTGCTGCGCGGTCCGAACGTGATGCTGGGTTACCTCGACGACCCCGAATCCACCGCTGCGGCCATCGACCCCGAGGGCTGGCTGCACACGGGCGATGTCGGCACCGTCGACGATAACGGCAACCTGCGCATCACCGACCGTCTCAAGGACATGTACATATGCGGCGGGTTCAACGTCTATCCGGCCGAGATCGAGCAGGTGCTGGCACGGCTGGACGGCGTCGCCGAAGCTGCCGTGATCGGCGTGCCGGACGATCGGCTCGGCGAGGTCGGCAAGGCTTACGTCGTTCTGAAACCCGGCACCGCACTCGACCAAGAAGCCGTAATCGCCTACACCCGGCAACATTTGGCGAACTTCAAGGCTCCCCGATCGGTGGAGTTCCTGGATGCGTTGCCACGGAACGCCGGGGGCAAGGTACTCAAACCACAGCTGCGCGAGAGGGCCGGATCTTCCTGATGGACCTGAATTTCGACGACGCCACACTCGAGTTCCAGGCCGAGGTGCGCGAGTTCCTCGCCCGGAACCGAGACTCGTTCCCCACGAAGTCCTACGACACCGCCGAAGGTTTCGAGCAGCACCGCCGCTGGGACAAGGTGCTCTACGATGCCGGATTGTCGGTGATCACCTGGCCGGAGAAGTACGGCGGCCGCGACGCCAGCCTGCTGCAGTGGGTGGTCTACGAGGAGGAGTACTTCCGCGCCGGCGCCCCCGGCCGCGCCAGCGCCAACGGCACGTCGATGCTGGCTCCCACGCTGTTCGCGCACGGCACCGAGGAACAACTCGACCGAATCCTGTCGAAAATGGCCAGCGGCGAGGAGATCTGGGCTCAGGCCTGGTCGGAGCCCGAGTCGGGCAGCGATCTGGCTTCGCTGCGGTCGACGGCGACCAAGACCGACGGCGGTTGGCTGCTCAACGGGCAGAAGATCTGGAGCTCACGCGCGCCGTTCGGCGAGCGTGCGTTCGGGTTGTTCCGGTCCGACCCGGAAGCCGAACGCCATCGCGGGCTGACCTACTTCATGTTCGACCTCAAGGCCGACGGCGTCACGGTCCGCCCGATCGCACAGCTGGGAGGCGACACCGGCTTCGGTGAGATCTTCCTCGACGACGTCTTCGTGCCCGACAACGACGTCATCGGCGAGGTGCACGAGGGCTGGCGCGCGGCGATGAGCACGTCGAGCAACGAGCGCGGAATGTCGCTGCGAAGCCCGGCCCGTTTCCTCGCGCCTGCAGAACGTCTTGTGTCGCAGTGGAAACAAAAGCCCGACCCCGCGATCGCCGACCGGGTCGCCGACGCCTGGATCAAGGCACAGGCCTACCGGCTGCACACGTTCGGCACGGTGACCCGCGTGGCTGCGGGTGGCGAACTGGGCGCCGAGTCGAGTGTGACCAAGGTGTTCTGGTCCGACCTCGACGTAGCCATTCACCAGACCGCCCTGGACATGCGCGGTCCCGACGCCGAACTGGTCGACAACTGGACCGAAGGGTTGCTCTTCTCCCTCGGCGGACCGATCTACGCGGGTACCAACGAGATTCAGCGCAACATCATCGCCGAGCGCCTGCTGGGCCTGCCGCGAAAGTAACCACATGAACTTTGAATTGGACGAACAGCAGCGCGATTTCGCCGCCAGCATCGACGCCGCACTCGGTGCCGCCGATCTACCCGGCGCCGTGCGGGCGTGGGCCGCGGGAGACACCGCACCGGGCCGCAAGGTGTGGACGCAGCTGGCCGAACTCGGCGTCACGGCGCTCCTGGTACCCGAGAAGTACGACGGCATCGAAGCCCATCCGGTCGACCTGGTGGTCGCCGCCGAACGGCTCGGCCGCTGGTGTGTACCCGGGCCGGTTGCCGAATCCATCGCGGTGGCACCGATTCTGCTGGCCGACGACGAACGCAGCGCCGCCCTCGCGTCCGGTGAGCTGATCGCGACGGTCGCCCTGCCCCCACAAGTCCCCAGGGCCGTCGACGCGGACACCGCGGGGCTGATCCTGCTCGCCACCGACAGCGAGGTCCGCGACGGTGCCGCAGGCACGCGGCATGAATCGGTCGATCCGAGCCGAAAGCTGTTCGACGTCAATGCCTCCGGTGATGCCAAGTCCGCCGACGTGGCGCGGGCCTACGAGTTCGGCGTCCTGGCGACGGCGGCCCAGCTGGTGGGCGCCGGACAGGCGATGTTGGACATGTCCGTGGAATACGCCAAGCAGCGCAGTCAATTCGGCAAGGTGATCGGCACCTACCAGGCGATCAAGCACAAACTCGCCGATGTGCACATCGCAGTCGAGCTGGCCCGCCCGCTGGTGTACGGGGCGGCGTTGTCGCTCGCCGAGGGATCCGCCGACACCGCACGCGACGTCAGCGCCGCCAAGGCCGCGGCCAGTGACGCTGCTCTGCTCGCTGCGCGCTCGGCGCTTCAGACACACGGCGCAATCGGCTTCACCCAGGAGCACGACTTGTCGCTGTGGCTGCTGCGCGTTCAGGCGCTGCGCTCGGCATGGGGAGATCCCGCCTTGCACCGTCGCCGAGTCTTGGAGGCCCTCTCGTGAGCGAAGAACGCCAACTGCTGCGCGAGACGGTCGCCGCGCTGGTGGACAAGCACGCCTCGCCCTCTGCGGTGCGCCAGGCGATGGAATCCGAACGCGGATACGACGAATCGCTGTGGGCGCTCCTGTGCGAACAGGTGGGCGCCGCGGCCCTGGTAGTGCCCGAAGAGCTCGGCGGCGCAGGTGGTGAGCTCGCCGACGCCGCCGTCGTACTCGAGGAGCTGGGCAAGGCCCTGGTGCCGACGCCGCTGCTGGGCACCACCCTCGCCGAGCTGGCCCTGCTCGCGGGGGACGAACCCGACAGCGAGGCGCTCGAAGGACTCGCAGAAGGCACCCGGTTGGGTGCTGTCGTGTTCGACGCCGGCTACGTGGTCAACGGAGACATCGCCGATGTGGTGATCGCCGCCGACGGCGACCGGCTGTCCAGGTGGACACGGTTCACAGCGCATCGCCTCGACGCGATGGACCCCACGCGCCGGCTGGCTCGCGTCGAAGCGGACGAGACCGTGGACATCGGCGCGGACCCGGGCCTCGCCGACACCGCGGCGCTGTTGCTGGCCGCCGAGCAGATCGGCGCCGCGTCGCGCTGCCTCGATCTCACCGTGCAATACACGAAGGACCGGGTGCAGTTCGGCAGGCCGATCGGCAGCTTCCAGGCGCTCAAGCACCGAATGGCCGACCTCTACGTCGCGGTCCAGAGCGCACGCGCCGTCGTCGACGAGGCGATCGCTGCGCCGTCACCGACGTCGGCAGCACTGGCCCGGTTCACGGCCAGCGAGGCCTTCACCAACGTCGCCGCGGAAGCGGTCCAGATGCACGGCGGCATCGCGATCACCTGGGAGCACGACATCCAGCTGTACTTCAAGCGCGCCCACGGCAGCGCACAGCTTCTCGGGCCTCCCCGCGAGTATCTGCGTCGGCTCGAATCCGAAGTGTTCTAGCGTTGAACCCGTGAGCGCATCGCTGCGTGCCGGAATACCGCCGTTCTACGTCATGGACGTGTGGCTGGCCGCCGCCGAGCGGCAGCGTAGCCACGGCGATCTGGTGAACCTGTCCGCGGGCCAGCCCAGCGCGGGCGCCCCAAAAGCCGTTCGCGCCGCAGCCAAGGAGGCCCTGGAGACCGACGTCCTGGGCTACACCGTCGCGCTCGGAATCCCGGAGCTGCGTGCGGCGATCGCAAGTTCGTACTTGGATCGGCATGGGCTGCAGGTGAATCCCGACGATGTGGTGATCACCACCGGTTCGTCGGGTGGATTCCTGTTGGCGTTTCTCGCCTGTTTCGACGTCGGTGACCGGGTCGCGATCGCGAGCCCGGGCTACCCCTGCTATCGCAACATCCTCTCCGCGCTGGGCTGTGAGGTCGTCGAGATGCCGTGCGGTCCCGAGACGCGCTTCCAACCGACGGTGCAGATGCTCGAGAGTCTCGACCCACCTGTGAACGGCGTCATCGTCGCCAGCCCCGCCAACCCCACCGGCACGGTGATTCCGCCCGAGGAGTTGTCCGCAATCGCTTCCTGGTGCGCGTCGCGGGATGTGCGGCTGATCAGTGATGAGGTGTATCACGGGCTGGTCTACGAGGGTGCGCCGACCGCGAGCTGCGCCTGGGCGACATCGCGGGATTCGATTGTGGTGAACAGCTTTTCGAAGTACTTTGCGATGACGGGGTGGCGGCTCGGCTGGCTGCTGGTTCCCGACGAACTCCGGCGCGCGGTCGACCGTTTGACCGGAAACTTCACGATCTGCCCACCCACGTTGCCGCAGTACGCCGCGGTCGCCGCGTTCAGCCCGGAGTCGATCGCCGAATCCGACGCACTGCTACACCACTACGCCGCCAACCGCGCGATGCTGCTTGCCGGCTTGCGCGGCCTGGGAATCGACCGACTGGCTCCCACCGATGGTGCCTTCTACGTGTATGCCGACGTCTCGCACCTGACCTCGGAATCGCTGTCTTTCTGTTCGAAAATGCTCGCCGACACCGGAGTTGCGATCGCGCCCGGCATCGACTTCGACCCAGCACGTGGCGGTTCTTTCGTCAGGCTGTCATTCGCGGGGCCGTCGTCGGACATCGAGGAGGCGTTGCATCGTATCGGCGCCTGGCTGGGCTGACATCGTGCGCGAGGAATGAAAAGCGCCGCACAGCGCGCGCCCTTGCTGGCCGCTGGGTTCACCACTGCCTTCGGGGCGCACGCTGTGGCCGGGATGCTCGGGACGACCACCACCGACACCGCCGCCTCACTTCTGACGCTAGGCGCGCTGCTCGCCATCTACGACGGTGCAGAGGTGGTGCTGAAGCCGCTTTTCGGGACGCTGGCCGACCGTATCGGTGCCCGCATCGTCTTGATCGCCGGGTTGGTGATCTTCGCCGCGGCGTCGACGGCATACGTTGTGGCTGACGACCCTGGATGGCTCTGGGCAGCCCGATTCGGCCAAGGCGTCGGCGCGGCCGCCTTCTCCCCCGCCGCATCCGCACTGGTCGCCCTGTTGACCCCTGCGGGCGCTCACGGCCGGGCATTCGGCACATACGGCTCCTACAAGTCCATCGGCTACACACTGGGCCCGCTGCTGGGCGGGCTGATCGTGACCGTCGGCGGTCTGCGAGCGCTCTTCGCCGTGCTTGCCGCACTCGGCGCTGGTGTGGCGCTGTGGGCCGCGGTCGCGGTACCCAAGGTGGCACCGCAGCCGCGGCAACGTCAGACCCTGCTCGACGTGCTACGGAGGTTCTCCGAATCCTCTTTCGTCACACCCACACTCGCGCTAGCAGCAACTACTGCGGCCCTCGCGGTAGGCGTCGGCTTTCTACCGGTCCTCGCTACGCAAATGGGCCTGAAGCCTGTCGCAACGGGCGCCGTCGTTTCCGTCCTCGCCCTGACCACGGCCGTCGTGCAACCCGTCGTCGGTCGCAAGTTCGACGCAGGGAAAATCACCCTCAGGGCTGGCATCGCCGCCGGCTTCGTGCTCACCGCCGCGGGGTTGGTCGCCGCGGCACTACCCGGGCTCACGGGGCTACTGTGCGCCGCGATCGCGATCGGCGGGGGTTGTGGGCTCATCACGCCCCTAGCCTTCACGATGCTGGCTCAGACGACGCCCGCCGAGCACCTCGGCCAGACGATGGGCGCCGCGGAGATCGGGCGTGAAAGCGGTGACGCCGCGGGCCCGCTCATCGTCGCGTCGATCGCGGCGGCCTGGACCGTGCCACTCGGGTTCGTTGCCCTGGCCGTCGTCGTCAGTGTGGCCGGACTGGCGGCGGGGGGCTCAGAGCGGGGCCGCTGGCGCCGAATTCGCGCTTGACCAGGGATCGGTCGACTTGTCGGTGCCCGCGTGTAGCGTCTTGAACATGTTCGAAAGTCTGTTCGATATCGACCCGGCCGCCTCGGAGGCGGACCTGCGGAGCGCGGTCGAGCGGTTCGAACGGTTGAAGTCGTCCGCCGCCGCGGCACAGGCCCGCGCGACCGCGTTGTGGAAGGCGAAGCGCCAAGCTGCCGAGGAGGCGGCGGGGGTGTCGGCGAACCGTCGGGGCCGTGGTCTGGCCGCCGAGGTCGCGTTGGCACGACGTGACGCGCCGGTGCAGGGCGGCCGTCATCTCGGTTTTGCCACGGCACTCGTCGATGAGATGCCTTACACCCTGGCGGCCTTGGCGTCCGGAGCGCTTTCGGAGTGGCGCGCCACCCTGATCGTGCGCGAGTCGGCGTGTTTGAGCGTCGAGCATCGACGCCGACTGGACGCCGAGATGTGCCGAGACACCGCGCGTCTCGAAGGGTGGGGGGACAAGCGGATCGCGGCGGAAGCCAAGAAGATCGCGTGTGCACTCGACGTCGAAGCGGTCGTGGACCGCAGCACGAAGGCTGCCGCGGACCGGTGCGTCACCATCCGCCCGGCACCCGACACGATGACCTGGGTCACCGCCCTGCTACCCGTCGCACAAGGGGTGAGCGTCTATGCCGCGTTGAAACGCGCTGCCGACACCACATTCGACGAACGGTCGCGCGGTCAGATCATGGCGGACACCATGGTGGAGCGTGTGACCGGACAGCCGGCCGAACAGCCCGCGTCCGTGACGCTGAACCTGGTGATGGCCGATACGACGCTGACGGGTGACGACCATTCACCGGCCTGGCTGGACGGCTATGGCCCCGTACCGAGTTCGATCGCGAGATCGCTGACCGTTAATGCCGTCGCCGACGGAGCCGCCAAGGCGATGCTGCGCCGCCTGTATCGACATCCGCGCAGCGGTCAACTCGTTGCGATGGATTCGCAAGCCCGTCTTTTCCCGAAGGGGTTGGCGGCGTTCATCGGGGCCCGCGACCAGACGTGCCGAACCCCATACTGCAACGCGCCGATTCGCCATCGCGACCACGCGGTGCCGCGGCATCGGGCTGGGCCCACGAGCGCGGTTAACGGCCTCGGCGAATGCGAGGCCTGCAATTACGCCAAAGAAGCGTCGGGTTGGTCGGTGACGACCAGTGAACTCGACGGCGTCCACAGCGCTGAGTTCACGACGCCCACCGGGGCCACCTACCGATCCACCGCACCGCCGCTACCCGGACCGCCGGTGCGAACCGTCAGCATGATCGAGGGCCGACTCAGCGTCGACCTGATCACGTTCGACGCTGCGTGACGTACCAGTCCAAC
Source organism: Mycobacterium sp. 1164985.4 (assembly GCF_001668575.1). Lineage (GTDB taxonomy): Bacteria > Actinomycetota > Actinomycetes > Mycobacteriales > Mycobacteriaceae > Mycobacterium. The sequence goes on along the minus strand of NZ_LZMD01000046.1, from coordinate 55,570 downwards.
AGGTCCGGGTCGTCGACTGCGCTGCGCTCAACCACCTTGGCGGCATCGGCCCCCTGGAACAGCTTCTTGATCGGCACCTCGAGTTTCTTGCCAGTGCGGGTATGCGGAACGCCTGGCGCGGCGATGATTTCGTCAGGCACATGCCGCGGCGACACCTCCTCGCGGATGGTGTTCTTGATGCGGTCACGCACCTCGTCGGTCAGTTCGGCATCGCCGGCCAGGACGACGAACAGCGGCATCCAGTAGCCACCGTCGGGCTGGTCGACGCCGATGATCAGCGCCTCGGCCACCTCGGGCAGCCGTTCGACCGCTTGGTAGATGTCGGCGCTGCCCATCCGGATGCCGTGCCGATTCAGGGTCGAGTCCGACCGGCCGTGCACGATGACGCTGCCGTGATTGGTGATCGTGATCCAGTCCCCATGCCGCCATACGCCCGGAAACATCTCGAAGTATGCTGCGCGGTAACGTGATCCGTCGGCGTCGTTCCAGAAACCGACAGGCATAGACGGCATCGGCTTTGTCACCACCAGTTCGCCGACCTCATTGCGGACCGGCTTACCCGATTCGTCCCATGAGTCCAGGGCACATCCGAGGTAGGGCGCCGACAATTCGCCGGGCCACACCGGAACGGTCCGCACCCCGCCGATGAAGGCCGACACCACGTCGGTGCCGCCGCTGATCGAGGACACCTGAACATGCTCACCGACGTTGTCGCGCAACCACAATGACGACGACGGCGGAAGCGACGATCCGGTGATACCGACCGTACGCAGCGCCGAAAGGTCGTGCTCCTTGCGTGGCACCGCCCCGGCCTTCGCGCATCCCAGTACATAACCGGGACTGGTCCCGAGCACCGTGGCCTTGATACGCGCAGCGATATCCCAGAGTGCATCGGGGCGCGGCGCGTTGGGGCTGCCGTCGTAGCAGACGATCGTCGATCCGACCAACAGCCCGGCCACCTGGAAGTTCCACATCATCCAGCTGGGGCTCGTGTACCAGAAGAAGATATCGTCGCGGCCGATATCCGACTGCAGGCCAACCGCTTTGAGGTGTTCGAGTAGGACGCCGCCGTGACCGTGCATGATGCCCTTGGGCAGTCCCGTGGTGCCCGACGAGAACAGGATCCACAGAGGGTGGGCGAAGTCGACCGATGTGGTGGTGAGGTCCGCGCTGCTCGCGTCCGCGAGGTCGGGCGTCATCACCGTCGCGCGAAGCGTCGGTAACCCTTTCTGCAGTTCGGTGATGTCCGCGCTCTTGTCGTGGAACTTACCTCCGTAGGTATAGCCTTCGGTGGTCACCAGCACGGTCGATTCGAGCTGGCCGAGGCGATCCAGCGCGGCCTTGGCCGAATAGTCTTGGCCGCACGCACTCCAGGTGGCGCCGATGCTTGCGGTCGCCAGAAAGGCGATGACAGCCTCGGGAATGTTCGGCAGGTAACCGACCACGCGGTCGCCGGCCTTCACCCCGAGATCGCGCAGTGTATGAGCGAACGCCGCCGTGCGCCCCAACAACTCCGCCCACGACACCTCGACGACATCGCCGCCCTCGCGGAGGTAGAGGATCGCGGGCCGATCCGAGCGTGCGTTGCGGATCACTTGGTCGACGTAGTTGAGCTCGACTCCCGGAAACCACTGCGCCCCCGACATATCCGCGGACGCGAGCACCTTGTCCGGTCGCTCGCCGAGTTCGAAGTAGTCCCACAGCGCGGCCCAGAACCCGTCCAGGTCATCGGTCGACCACTGCCACAGCGATTGGTAGTCGGGAAGGTTCTGGCCGGCGCGCTGCCGCACGAACCGCGCGAAATCGGTGACCCTCGCCCCGGCGACGTCGGCTTCTGTCGGTGTCCATTGTGGCGTGGCGGTCATCGGGCGCTCCACCCGCCGTCCATCGTGTACGACGCTCCGGTGACCATTGCCGCAGCCGGTGAGGCGAGCCAGGTGACCAGCGAGGCAACTTCTTCGGGTTCGACAAGCCGCTTGATCACGCTCTCCTTCAACAAGATATCCGAAATCACCTTATCCTCGCCGATGCCGTGGGTACGGGCCTGATCGGCGATCTGTTTGGTCACCAACGGGGTGCGCACGTAGCCCGGATCAACGCAGTTGCTCGTGACGCCGTGCGGCCCACCTTCCAGTGCGGTCACCTTCGACAAACCCTCGAGTCCGTGTTTCGCGGTGACGTAGCCGCTCTTGAACTCCGAGGCACGTAGTCCGTGTACCGAGGAGATGTTGATGATGCGACCGAACTCCTGGTCGTACATGTGCGGTAACGCCGCGCGGATCAGCAGAAACGGCGCCTCGAGCATCAACGCCAGGATGAAGCGGAATCGCTCGGGCGGAAACTCGGCGATCGGACTGACGTGTTGGACTCCGGCGTTGTTGACCAGAATGTCCGTCTCTAGCTCGAGGTCCTCGAGCGTGGATACGTCGGAAAGGTCTACCGCCCAAGGCTTTCCACCGATCTCAGCGGCTACCCTCTCGGCGCCGTCCTCGTCGAGATCTGCCACCGTGACCGTCGCCCCGCGCTGCGCCAGCGCCCGTGCGCAGGCCGCGCCGATCCCGCTCGCACCCCCCGTCACCAGGGCGGTGCGTCCGTCGAGATCGCTCATACGACCCCGGCCTTGGCGAGTTGCTCGCGGTCGGCCGCATCGAGCGTCGCGAGATCGAGGCCCTTGGTCTCCCGGGTGAACAACGCGGCGACCAAGGTGATCAGCGAGGCGCCCGCGAGGTAGAGGGCGATCGGAACCGCCGAGCCGAACTTGTCGAGAAGCCAGGTGGCGATCGCGGGTGCCAGCGATCCGGCGATGATCGATGTCACCTGATAGCCAAGGGACACACCGGAATATCGCATGCGGGTGGGGAACATCTCGGCCATGATCGCCGGCTGCGGCGAGTACATCAGCGCGTGGATGACCAGACCGAGGATGATCGCGGCCATGATCAACCCGTAGGAGCCGCTGTTCATCATCGGGAACGCGAAGAAGCCCCACGTCCCCCCGGCGATCGCGCCGACGATGTACACCGGTCGCCGACCGAACCGGTCCGACAGCCGACCGACCTGCGGGATCACGATGAAGTGCACGGCGTGCGCGACCAGCAGCCACCACAGGATGTCGCTGGTGTCGGCCCCGACGTGCGTTTTGAGGTAGACGATCGAGAACGTGACCACCAGGTAGTACATGATGTTCTCGGCGAACCGCAGACCCATCGCGGTGAAAACACCACGGGGATAACGCTTCAGCACCTCGACCACGCCGTACGAGACGGCCTTGACCCGCTCGACCTCTTCCTGCGCCGCGACAAAGATCGGGGCGTCGGTGACCTTGGTGCGGATGTAGTAACCGATCAGCACGACCACAGCGGACAGCCAGAACGCGACCCGCCACCCCCAGGACAGGAACGCGGCCTCGGGCAGCACGCCGGTCAACACCAGCAGCACGACGGTCGCGAGCATGTTGCCGACCGGCACCGCCGCCTGGGGCCAGCTGGCCCAGAATCCTCGTTTGTCGGCGGGGCTGTGCTCGGCGACGAGTAGGACCGCTCCGCCCCATTCGCCGCCCACCGCGAAGCCCTGCATGAACCGAAGAACCACCAGCAGGATCGGCGCCCACACGCCGATCTGCCCGTAGGTCGGCAGACAGCCCATGAGGAAGGTGACGGCACCCACGAGCAGGATCGCGAACTGCAGCAGCTTCTTGCGGCCGTACTTGTCACCGAAGTGACCGAAGACGACGCCGCCAAGTGGGCGGGCCACAAACCCGACGGCATAGGTCAGCAGCGCCGCGATCAGCCCGCTGGCCTCGCTGGTGCCTTCGGCGAAGAACACCTTGTTGAAAACCAGTGTTGCGGCAGTGGCATAGAGGAAGAACTCGTACCACTCGACGACGGTGCCTGCCATCGAGGCGACGACGACGCGTTTGAGGCCGGTGGGGACCGATGCGCCGGCGTTGTCGGCATCTGTGACACCCATCGCACACTCCTTCGGGCTGTGACGGCAGACAAGACGCCTGTGAGTATTCACGCAGATACCGCACCGAGCAATGGCGAAAGCTGCAGGAGGTATCTGCAAAAATGCAGTTGTGCTGTCTCCCGTACCTCAGCCGCCCGGTCGTCGGCGACCGAGCGCCGACGACCTCCTCGTCCTGCTGGCCGTCGGTCGTTCCGGACGGTACAACGCCGCGGCGGAGGAGCTCGGGCTGAACCACACCACCATCTCCCGCCGTATCGCCGCGCTCGAGGAGTCGGTGGGAGGACGGGTGTTGGCTCGCGGTGCCGGCGGATGGGAGCTCACCGACCTCGGCCGCGACGCCTTGGCCGCCGCAGAGGTCATCGAGTCGGCCGTGCGCTCGCTGGCCGTCGACACCGCCGGCGACCGGGCACTCGAGGGCGTTGTCCGGATCTCGGCCACCGACGGCTTCTCCGCCTACATCGCGGCACCCGCGGCCGCACACGTGCAACGACGGCATCCAAAGGTTTCCGTCGAAATCGTCGCCGCCACCCGCCGCGCAACCCAGCAGAGGTCCGGGCTGGACGTCGAGGTCGTCGTCGGCGAACCCAAGGTGCACAGGGCCAGGGCGATCAGGCTCGGCGACTACTGCCTCGGGCTCTACGGATCGCGCGACTACCTCGCCGAGCACGGTACGCCGGAGACCGTCGCCGACCTCGACCGCTATCCGCTGGTCTACTTCATCGACTCGATGCTGCAGGTCGACGATCTCGATGCGGCGACCAGCTTCGCGCCCGCCATGCGCGAATCCGTTACGTCGACAAACGTTTTCGTCCATGTCGAGGCCACCCGCGCGGCCGCGGGCCTCGGCCTGCTGCCTTGCTTCATGGCCGACCGCCATGACGATCTCGTGCGAGTCCTGCCCGCTGACGTGTCGGTGCGGCTGACGTACTGGCTGGTCACCCGCGGCGAAACGCTGCGGCGCCCTGAGGTGGCCGCCGTCGTCGAGGCGATCCGCGATCGGGTGCACGACCAGCACGACGTGTTATTGGGCAAGCGATAACGTCGACAGCATGCCGTTCATCGATCACCCGAAGGGCCGGGCCTACTACCGCCACTGGGCGTCGGAGCGACCGCGTGCGACGGTGATCTTCCTGCACGGCTTCGGCGAGCACACCGGTCTGTACCACCGCTACGGCTTCGCGCTCAATGCCGCGGGCATCGACTTATGGGCGGTCGACCAGTTCGGCCACGGCCTGAGTCCGGGCATCCGCGGGGACTTCGGTTCGATCGAGGACAGCTCCGAGCTCGCCGATGCCGTGATCTCGCTCGCCGAAAGTGCGACGCCCGGACTGCCGCTGTTTGCGCAAGGTCATTCGTTCGGTTCGATCGTGACGCTGTTCCGGCTGCTCGACCAACCCGAGCGCTATGCGGGCGGGGTCATCTCCGGCGCCCCGTTGGTGCCGATCCCGGCGATGCTCGACAACGACACCTCACTCGACCTCGACCCTCGTTGGCTGTCGGGCGACCCGTTCTATCTCGACCAGCTGGAGAACGATCCGCTGGCGTTCGTCGACGCCGATGGCGCAGCGCTGACACGCGAACTCGACCGGGCCTGGGACCGGTTCGGCGCAGAGCTGCCGAAGTTGGCCGTGCCGACCCTGGCCGTGCACGGTTCGGTCGACCCCATCGCCCCGGTGGGTGCGGTGCGGGCGTACGCCGAGCAGATCGACGCGCTGCGTTTCGCCGAGTTCGAGGGCGCTCGTCACGACATCCTCAACGAGACCGTGCACCGGGAGGTCGCGGCCGCGATCGTGGACTTCCTGCGATTTGTGTGCGATTCCGAGCGCTGAGCGCAACGGAACGCACACAAATCGCTAGAGCCAGGTGTCGTCGGTGGTCGCGGTGAGGAACGCCTCGAGGTCGTCACGCCACTGCGCGGGCGTGTTCTTATCCGGCTCGATACCGGTGTACTGCCCGCGATAGAACAACAGCGGTCGCGGCTTCTTGTGCGGCACGTCCGAGAGCGAATGCACCGCACCGAACACGACGTAATGGTCGCCTCCGTCGTGCACCGAGTGCACCGAACAGTCGATGTGGGCGAGCGTGCCTTCGATCACCGGCGAGCCGAGTTTCGATTGATACCACTCGATTCCGGCGAACTTGTCGGGTTCCTTCGAGCCGAACCGGGCCGAGACATCCTTCTGTTTCTCGTGCAGCACGTTCACACAGAAGTTCCCGCTGGCCTCGATCGCCTGCCACGACCGCGACACTTTCGTCGGACAGAACAACACCAGAGGCGGATCCAGCGACAGCGCGGCGAACGACTGGCATGCGAACCCGATGGGCGCACCGTCGTGCATCGTCGTGATCACCGTGATGCCGGTGCAGAACTGTCCGAGCACACTGCGGAAGGTGCGCGGATCGATCGGTTCGGCCGCCATTATCGAGTGATCTTCACCGTCACTTGAAGCCGACGCTGAAGTCGTGGCCCCACAGGCTGACCGCGGTACTCTCCCGCGCGACCCAGTCGTCGTTGTCGACCTGCAGGCCCTCGCAACCGAATTCGACGTCGAAGCCGCCGGGTGTCTTCATGTAGAACGACAGCATCTTGTCGTTGACGTGGCGGCCCAGCGTCGCCGACATCGGCACCTTGCGGCGCAGCGCACGGTCCAGGCACAGCCCGACGTCATCGGAGTTCTCCACCTCGACCATCAGGTGCACGATGCCGCTGGGCGTCTCGCCCGGCATGAACGCGAGGCTGTGGTGGCGGGGGTTGACCCCGAAGAAACGAAGCCATGCGGGTGCGCCGTCGGCGGGCCTGCCGACGAGTTGCGGTGGCAGACGCATCGAATCGCGCAGATAGAACCCCAGCACGTCACGGTAGAAGTGCAGCGACTCGGCGTCGTCGCGGGTGGTCAGCACCACGTGCCCGAGGCCCTGCTGCTCGGTGACGAACTTGTGGCCGTAAGGGCTGACCACGCGACGGTGCTCGAGCGCGACGCCGTGGAACACCTCGAGCGTATTGCCCGAGGGATCGTCGAAGCGGATCATCTCGTCGACGCGGCGTTCGGCGAGTTCGGCGGCCGAGGCCTCCTTATATGGCACCCCTTCGATGTCGAGCCGGTTCCGGATATCTTGCAGCTGCGCGGCGTTGGCGGTCTCCCACCCGGACTGCAGCAGCCGGTCGTGTTCACCCGGCAGGATCACGAGGCGGGCGGGGAACTCGTCCATCCGCAGATAGAGCGCACCCTCCGTTTGGCCGGAACCCTCGACCATCCCGAGAACCTTGAGGCCGTACTCACGCCACGCCGAGACGTCCGTGGCTTCGATGCGAAGGTAGCCAAGCGATTTGATGGTCATCGAGAGCCTTTCCGAGGAAGGTCTGACAAGAAGTCAACAGTGAGTTTGTTGAACTCGTCGAACTTCTCCAGCTGAGCCCAGTGCCCGCACTGCCCGAAGACGTGCAGCTGCACCCGCGGGATCTGCTTGAGCGCCACCAGCGCGCCGTCGAGCGGGTTCACGCGGTCCTCGCGGCCCCAGATCAGCAGCACCGGCTGACGCAGCTTGTACACCTCGCGCCACATCATGCCGAGCTCGAAGTCTGCGCCCGCGAACGACTTTCCCATCGCCTTGGCCGCCGCCAACGACTCGGGCTGGCTGGCGATCGCGAAGCGCTCGTCGATCAGCTCCGGCGTGATCAGGTTCTGGTCGAAGACCATGATGCGCAAGAACTTCTCCAAGTTCTCGCGCGTCGGCTCCCCGGTGAACTTGCCCAGCAGCTTGACGCCCTCGGTGGGGTCGGGCGCGAACAGGTTCACCGACAGCCCGCCGGGCCCCATCAGCACCAGCCGGCCGGCCCGCTTGGGGTTGTCGAGCGCGAACCGCACCGCGGTCCCGCCGCCGAGTGAGTTACCGACCAGCGCAGCACGTTCGATGCCGAGATGGTCGAACAGCGCGAGCAGCGCGGTCGCGCTGTACCGGTTGTACTGCTCGTGTTCGGTGTGCTTGTCGGAATGCCCGTACCCGGGCTGGTCCACGGCGATGACGCGGAAGTGCCGGGCGAGCACCGCGATGTTCTTCGAGAAGTTCGACCAGCTCGACGCGCCCGGACCGCCGCCGTGTAACAGCACCACGGTCTCGGAGTGGCCGACGCCGGCTTCGTGGTAGTGCAGCCGCATATCTCGTTCACCAGCGCGCACCTGCGCGTACCGAGACGTCGATTCGAAGGTGACCTCGACCTGCTGCTCGGTCTCCTGGATGTATGAGGTCATCAGGCGTTTCCCGTTAAACCATCGTGTCTTGAGGCGGCAGTCCGAACTCGTTGTTACCGAAGATCAGGTAGGCCCGTTCGGGATCGTTGGCCGCGTGCACGCGCCCGGCGTGGGCATCGCGCCAGAACCGTTGCACCGGTGCGTCATTGCTCAGCGCGGTGGCACCGGACGCCTCGAACAGCCGGTCGATCGACGCGATAGCGCGGCCGGTCGCGCGAACCTGGTCGCGGCGGGCGCGGGCGCGCAGTTCGAACGGGATGTCCTGGCCCGCCTTCAGCAGTGCGTACTCGTCGCCGACATTGCCGATCAGCTGGCGCCACGCCGCGTCGATGTCGCTGGCGGCTTCGGCGATCCGGATCTTGGCGAACGGATCGTCCTTGGCCTTCTCCCCTGCGAATGCCGCACGCACGCGCTTGCCCTGGTGCTCGACGTGGGCGTCGTAGGCGCCGTATGCCATACCGACGATGGGCGCGGAGATAGTGGTGGGATGCACTGTGCCCCAGGGCATCTTGTAGACCGGCGCGGTGTTGGTCTGCAACCCGCCGGCCGTGCGGTCATTCATCGCTTTGTAGGACAGGAAGCGGTGCCGCGGCACGAACACGTCCTTGACCTTGAGTGTGTTGCTCCCGGTGCCCTTGAGACCGACCACATGCCACACGTCGTCGATCTCGTACTCGGAACGCGGGATCAGGAAGCTGCCGAAGTCCACCGGCTTGCCGTCCTTGATCACCGGACCACCCACGAAAGTCCAAGTGGCGTGGTCACATCCGGACGACCAGTTCCACGAGCCGTTGACGATGTAGCCGCCGTCAACGACGGTGCCCGCACCCATCGGCGCGTACGACGAGGAGATCCGCACGGCCGGGTCGTCGCCCCACACCTCTTCCTGCGCCTTCTGGTCGAACAGCGCGAGGTGCCAGTTGTGCACGCCGATGATCGAGCTCACCCAGCCGGTCGAACCGCAGGCGCTGGCGAGCCGGCGCACCGCCTCGTAGAAAAGCGTCGGATCGCACTGCAGGCCGCCCCACTGTTCGGGCTGAAGGAGCGTGAAGAAGCCGACCTCGTTGAGTTCGTTCACCGTGTCGTCGGGGAGGCGACGCAGGTCCTCGGTTGCCTGCGCACGTTTCGCGATCAGCGGCAGTAGGTCCTCGATCCCGGCTAGGACCGACTGCACGTCACGCTGTTCAATGGACGTCACTGATGTGCCTCCCGGTATAGGACGGACTGCGATGAGCGCTCGCGCGAAGAGCCCACAACTGCGATGAGCACTCACGCGAAGCGCGAATCGCTTAGCCGTCAGATTAGAACACGTTACGATTCGTGTCGAGTAGGGCATACCTGTAGGACCTGGACCTGCACACATGCATTTCTGTAACCTGTTCTAGTTATTGCCCGGGGTCGGCAGAAGTGCCGGACGTGAGAGGTGGACGCGAAAGTGACCGACGAGCCGCTCGGCAGCCATGTGCTCGAGCTGGAACTTGCCGATGTCATCACCGAGACCGATGACGCGCGCTCGCTGGTGTTCAGCGTGCCCTCCGGCGCCGATATCCCCGCCGAACGGTTGCGCTACGCACCCGGGCAGTTCCTGACACTGCGGGTCCCCAGCGACCGGACGGGTTCGGTAGCGCGCTGCTACTCGCTGTGCAGTTCTCCGTTCACCGACGATCGGCTGACCGTCACCGTCAAGCGCACCGCCGACGGGTACGCGTCGAATTGGCTGTGCGACCACGCGCACGCCGGCATGAAGATTCACGTGCTCGCACCCTCGGGCACCTTCGTGCCCAAGACGCTCGACACCGATTTCCTGCTGCTGGCCGCGGGTTCCGGCATCACGCCGATGATGTCGATCTGCAAGTCGGCACTCGCCGAGGGCAGCGGCAAGGTGGTGCTGGTCTACGCCAACCGCGACGAGAAATCGGTGATCTTCGGCCCGGCGCTGCGCGAGCTGAGCGCGAAGTACCCCGAACGGCTGGTCGTCGTGCACTGGCTGGAGACCGTGCAGGGTCTGCCGAGCGCTTCGGCGCTGGCCGCGCTGGCCGCCCCGTACGCGGCGCACGATGCCTACATCTGCGGACCCGGCCCGTTCATGGCCGCCGCTGAGGAGGCCGTCAAGGGTGCGGGGTTCCCGGCCGAGCGCGTGCACATCGAGGTGTTCAAATCGCTGGACTCCGACCCGTTCGCCGCCGTGGTGATCGAGGAAGACGACAGCGAGGAAGGGCCTGCCACCGCGATCGTCACGCTCGACGGCGAGACCCACGAGGTGCGGTGGCCCCGCAACGCCAAACTGCTCGACGTGCTGCTGGACAAGGGCCTGGACGCACCGTTCTCCTGCCGGGAGGGGCACTGCGGCGCGTGCGCGGTGCTGAAGAAGAGCGGCGAGGTCGAGATGGACGTCAACGACGTCCTCGAACAGTCCGACCTCGACGAGGGCCTGATCCTGGGCTGCCAGGCCCTGCCCCGGTCGGATTCGGTCGAAGTCACCTACGACGAATAGCGCGCGGGCTAGCATTCGCCGCACGTGGAAGGGAGCAATGTGACGAACCGGTTGACCGGCGTCGCTGCGGCGATCTCGGCGGTGCTGCTGGCGCTGACGCTCATGGCACCCACACCGGCGGTCGCGGCCGTCGACACCGCGGACTCGTCGATTCCGGTCGACCCCGCCACCAACCTCGAGATGCACGTGAGCGCGAACTGCATCGCGGCCCAAGCCATGTGCTTGTTCGACGCCAACGCCAATCTGCGCCGCGGCCCGGACATTCTCGGCTTCCCCGGCGACCTGTGGGCGCGCCAGACCACCACGCTGCGCACCATGGACCGCGGCGTGTACATCAACTTCACCTTCGATGCGCCGAACACCCGGTCGTTCAAATCGCTGACCGACGTGGAGTTCACGACGATCTACTTCGGTGGCGGACCGCCCGAGAAGTTCCGGTTCCACGGCAACGCATGGCCGGTCGATCAACGCACGGGCGGACCCCGGACCGACGTGCCGCTGATCGTGTGCTCGCACATCCAGGTGGTCTACGGCGGGGTCAACATCACCTCGCCGGACGCCTGCGCGCAGGCCGCGTTCAGCTAGCGCGGCAGGCCGAGAAGCCGTTCGCCCGCAAGGGTGAGCAGGATTTGCTCGGTGCCGCCGGCGATGGTCAGGCACCGGGTGTTGAGGAAGTCGAACACCGTCGAATTCTCGACCACGCCGCCACCTTCGGAGAGCTCCATCCGCAGCTCGGCGAGCGCCTGCCGGTAGCGCACACCGATCAGCTTGCGCGCGCTCGCCTGCGGGCCCGGATCCTGGCCTCCCACAGCCAGTTCGGCGATCTTCTGATCCAGCAGCGAGCCGACCTGGGCCGCCACGATCAACGAGCCCAGACGGTCCTGTCCTGCCACGTCGAAGTCCAGCGTGGCGACCTGCTTGAGCAGCTCCTCCATCGGGTTGCCGAGCGCGGTGCCGTGCGCCATCGCGACGCGCTCGTTCGCGAGCGTGGTGCGGGCCAACCGCCACCCGTCGTTGACCTGGCCGACGACCATCTCGTCGGGCACGAAGACCTCGTCGAAGAACACCTCGTTGAACAGGTTGTCCCCGGTGATCTCGCGCAACGGACGGATGTCGATGCCCGGTGAGGACATGTCGACGAGGAAGTACGTGATCCCCTTGTGCTTCGGCGCATCCGGATCCGTGCGCGCCAGGCACACACCCCATGCCGCCTTGTGCGCCGCCGAGGTCCACACCTTCTGGCCGGTCAACTTCCAGCCCGGTTTGATTGCGCCGCTCGCGGTCTCGCCCTCCACGCGAACCGCCTTGGTACGCAGGGCCGCCAGGTCCGACCCGGCACCCGGCTCCGAGAACAGCTGACACCACAGCAGTTCACCCCGCAGCGTCGCGGGTACGAACCGTTCGATCTGCTCGGGGGTGCCGTGCTCGAGAATCGTTGGGGCGGCCCACCATCCGATCACCAGGTCGGGCCGTGCCACGCCGGCCGCCGCCAGCTCCTGGTCGATGAGCAGCTGCTCGGCGGGGCCGGCGCCGCGGCCGTACGGCTTGGGCCAGTGCGGCGCCTGCAGGCCAGCGTCGGCCAGGGCGGCCTGCTGCTTCTCGACCGGCAGCGCGGCGATTTCCGCGACCGCCGAAGCGATTTCGGGACGCAGATCGGCGACCGACTCGAGGTCGATCTGCAAGTCGCGGCGCACACCCTGTTGCGTCAGCGCCGCCACCCGGCGCAGCCAGTGTGGCGCACCTGAAAGGAAATGCGCGATGCCGTAGGCGCGGCGCAGGTACAGGTGCGCGTCGTGTTCCCAGGTGATCCCGATGCCGCCCAACACTTGGATGCAGTCCTTGGCGTTGGCTTTGGCGGCGTCGATCCCGACGGCGGCGGCCACCGCCGCGGCGATCGACAGCTGGTTCTCGTCGCCCTCGGCGACGGCGCGTGCCGCATCGGTTGCGGCCACCGACGCCTGTTCCGACCTCAGCAGCATCTCGGCGCACATGTGCTTAATGGCCTGGAAGCTGCCGATCGGCTTGCCGAACTGCTCGCGCACCTTCGCGTACTCGGTTGCGGTCTGCAGGGCCCAGCGCGCCAAGCCTGCCGCCTCGGCGGCCATCACGGTCGCCGCTATGTCGATCACCCGCTGTGCGGGCACACCGACCGCCTCGGCGGGTGCGTTCTCGAGCACCACGCGCGCCAGCGGCCGCGAGAAGTCGGTGGCCTTGAGCGGTTCGACGGAGACACCGCCCGCGCCGGCATCGACGACGACGAATCCGTCGCCCGCCGGCAGCAGCAGCACCCCCGCCGCGTCGGCACCGAGCACATACGCGGCGGTGCCCGAGGCGCGGCCGTCGGCGAACCGGACGTCGGCCGTCAGCGCCACCCCGGCGACGCGCTCCCCCGAGGCCAGGGCCTGGAGAATCTCGGACGACTCGAGCACCAGCGTGGCCAGCGCGGTAGTGGCGACCGGACCCGGCACCAGTGCCGCGGCCGCCTCGTCCACCATCGCGCACAGGTCGCCGACCGTGCCGTCCGCGCCGCCGTGTTCCTCGGGCAACGCCACCCCGAAAATTCCGAGTTCGGCAAGCCCGCTGTAGGGGCGACGCCAGGCGTCGGTCTGCCCCTGCTCGACGTCGCGGGCCGCGGCGATGACGCCGGAAGCGCTTGCCCAGTCACGGACCAGCTCCCGTACGGCTGACTGGTCGTCGGCGATGGTCCCGGGGGATGCGAGTGACACCGTCCACTCCTAGCTATTGGGTGAGAAGGCGGTGCTCCTCACTAGAACGTGTTCTAATAGTGCCAGCGACCGACCGTCAAGTCGACCGCCATTACAGCAGGACACGTCGGTGCCAACGCGGGCGTCGAGGTGAGAAATAGTGCATCGGCATGCGTATCGTTTCCAGCGAGAACGCGTCACGAAGGAGAAGCCCGCCGCATGTCCGGCCCGTCTCAGTCAGCAGCTGCCAACCCTGGCTCGGGGTCGGAGTCCCGACCGCGTCAGGTGATGAACGTGGCGGTCCTGTCCGAATCTGAGCTCGGATCGGAAGCCCAGCGCGAGCGCCGCAAGCGCATCCTGGACGCCACCCTGGCCATCGCCTCCAAGGGCGGCTACGAAGCGGTCCAGATGCGCGCCGTGGCCGAACGGGCCGACGTCGCGGTCGGCACTCTCTACCGGTACTTCCCGTCCAAGGTTCATCTGCTGGTTTCCGCACTGGGACGCGAGTTCGAACGCATCGACGCTAAGACCGACCGGGCGTCGCTGTCGGGTGGCACGCCCTATCAGCGGCTGAACATCATGGTGGGCAAGCTCAACCGGGCGATGCAGCGCAATCCACTGCTGACCGAGGCAATGACGCGCGCGTTCGTGTTCGCCGACGCGTCGGCGGCCGGCGAGGTCGATCACGTCGGCAAGCTGATGGACTCGATGTTCGCCCGCGCTATGAGTGACGGTGAGCCGACCGAGGACCAGTACCACATCGCGCGCGTCATCTCCGACGTGTGGTTGTCGAACCTGCTCGCCTGGCTCACCCGACGCGCTTCGGCGACCGACGTCAGTAAGCGGCTGGACCTCGCGGTGCGGCTGCTCATCGGCGATGGAGAGCATCCTAAGATCTAGGCGTGCTTCCTGCGGATCTGCAGCGCGCGCTCACCGCGGCCGCCGCGACGCCACGGCTGCTGATCACCTCTGATTTCGATGGCACGCTGGCGCCGATCGTCAGCAACCCGGCCGACGCGCGGCCACTCGCCGAGGCTGCCGACGCACTAATCGCGCTCGCCGATCTCCCGGACACCGCCTCCGCACTGATCTCCGGGCGTGCGCTCGACGTGCTTCGCGAGTTGTCGGGAATGCCGCTGTCGGTGCACTTGGTCGGCAGCCACGGCGCCGAGTTCGACTCCGGCTTCGCCCATGAGGTCGACGACGCTCAGCTGCAACGGATCACCGCCGAACTCGACGAGATCGCGAACGGCAAGCCGGGTGTGACCGTCGAGACCAAACCGGCCAGTGTCGCCCTGCACGTGCGCAACGCCTCAGCCGGTGACGGCGAGGCCGCGCTCACCGAGGCGCGCGACGCGTCGACGAATTGGGACGCGCAGCTCACCGAGGGCAAGGCGGTGTTGGAGTTCGCGGTGATCCAGACGGACAAGGGTGAGGCGATCGACATCCTGCGATCACAGGAAAACGCCACGGCCGTGGTGTTTTTCGGCGATGACGTCACCGATGAGAAGGCCTTCCGGCGGCTCAGCGGCGACGACGTCGGCGTGAAGGTCGGCCCCGGAGAGACACTGGCGACCTACCGGGTCGAAACACCGGAAGACGTTGCGACGGCGTTGAAGTACCTCTTCGACGCGCGTTGCAATCCCGGCGGCTGACGATCTAGGCGGGCGGACCCGCCGTGCGGCCCCGGACCACCTCGGTGTCGAGTACTTCTACCACCGGCAAACCCGATCGCGGCGGATGGTGCAGCAGCCGTCCCGCCCGCCGTCCCTTCTCGATGCTCGGTTGAATGACGGTGGCCAGGCCGCGCCGCAACGCCTCGGGCACTCCGTCGAAGCCGGTGACCGTCATCTGCCCGGGCACGTAAATGCCGTGTGCCCGTAAGTAATCCATCGCCGAGAGCGCCAGCACGTCCGCCGTGCACATCAAAGCGGTCAGCCGGGGGTTGGCGGCCAAGGCGACCTCGGCGGCCTCCCCGCCCGAGGTGGGCAGGTGCTCGTAGCTCTCCACCACGGTCAGCGATTCCGGGTCGAGCCCGGCCGCGCTCATCGCATCGCGCACCCCTGCGATGCGTTCGCGTTGCACGTGAAAGTGCGGGGTCTGCAGCCGTTCGGGATCGGCGACCGTCGGCCCGGGCCCACCCTCCGGCCGCTCGCGCCCCAGCCTCATCGTCAGCACGCCGATCTCCCGATGGCCCAGTTGCACAACGTGTTCGGCGAGCCGGCGCATGGCACCGCGGTCGTCGATGCACACCCGCGAGGCACCCGGCACGTCCTTGGGCTGGTCGACCACCACCATCGGGAGGTGCCGCTGCTGGACGATCGCCAGATACGGATCGTCGTCGGAGGCCGAGTAGACCGCGAAACCGTCGACCCCGGCGGCGAGGATCGCCCCGGTGCCGTCGCTGACGCTGCGCTTGGGTCCGATCGCCACGAGCAGCAGCCCCTGCCCGGCCTCTTCACACGATTCGGCCAGGCCCGCGACGAAGTCCAGCGCGGCCGGATCGCTGAACGAGTAGTTGAGCGGTTCGGTGATCATCAGTCCGACCGCGCCGGCCCTGCGGGTCCGCAATGAGCGCGCCACCGGGTCCGGCCCGGGGTAGCCCAGCCGCTTGGCGGTGGCGAGAACCTGCTCGCGAAGTTCCGCCGACAACTGGTCCGGGCGGTTGTAGGCATTGGAGATCGTGGTGCGCGAGACCTTCAGCTCGGCGGCCAGAGAAGCCAGCGTGGCACGCCGTCGCGGCGTGGGACTCCTCGGCATGCTCCGTGAGGGTAGCCGACCGCGCCTGAAGCCTAGGTGACCAGCACCCGATCGGCGGTTTGCCTCAGGCCTCGCTGCCCGGCCCACACCACGGCCCAGACGCTGCACGCGACCGTGACGATGACGAAGCTGGGCGGCGCGTTGAACATCGCCGACAGCCCGAGACCCGCCCACACCGCGGCCAGGCTGAACCCGGTGGACAAGGCGATCGCGCTACCTGGTCGCGGGGTCAGCATGATCGCCGCGGCCGCCGGGGTGACCACCAGCGCGAACAGCAGCAGCGTTCCGACCGCCTGCACCGCCATCGTCACCGCCAGCCCGAGCAGCGCCATGAACGCCACCGACAGGGCGCGCACCGGCACTCCCTTCGCGTCGGCCACCTGCGCGTTGACCGAGGTGAACAGCAGCGGCCGATAGATCACCGCGATGCAGAGCGCCAGCACCGCGAGCAGCACCGCGAACATCGTGATCTGCTGGCGGGAGATCGCGAGGAGGTTGCCGAACAGCACGTTGGTCATCGTGCTCGAACTCTTGGTCGCCATCGAATTGAAGAACAGCCCGAGTCCGGTCGCCATCGCCAGGACGGTTCCCGTGGCCACTTCGCGGTCGGCCGCCCGGCGGCCCAGCGCACCGATCACCAGGGCCCCGCCGATGCAGAACACCCCCAGCCCGACCCCGACGGGGACGCCGACCAGCACCGCGCCGGTCGCCCCCGGCAGCCCGATGTGGGCGAGCGCGTGCGCGGCGAACGCCGTATTGCGCACGACGACGAAGTAGCCGATGAGCCCGGCTGCGAGCGCGACGATCGTGCCGCCGATCAAGGCGTTGCGCATGAATGCGGACGTCATGATCTGAAACCAGTTCTCCTGGTAGCCAAGCGCGACGATGCTCGTGTTCATCACGTCCTCCGCATGTACAGCTCGCCCTGCGGTGTGTGCACGACTTCGACCCGGGTGCCGTAGAGGTGGCTCAGCAGTTCCTCGTCGACGACACCGTCGAAGGCGTCGAAGTGCGCGTGCCCGTCGAGCAGATAGATGGCGCTGGTCAGTACGCCCAGTAGCGGGTTGAGGTCGTGCGCGACGACGAGGATCGTCACCCCGAACTCCTTCCTGATCCGGTCGAGCACGGCGACGATCTCGCGCTGGCTGCGCAGATCGAGCGCGGCGAGTGGCTCGTCGAGAATCAGCATGCGCGGTTTGGAGACCAGCGCCTCGGCCAGCGCGACCCGCTGGCGCTGACCACCGGACAGTTGTGACAGCCGCTTGTCCGCCACCGCCGTCGCGTCGACGGCGGTGAGCACCCGGTCCACGCGCTCGTTGTCCTCGCGGCTCGGCCAACGAAAGCCCCACCGGTGTCCGATGAGGCCAAGCATCACCGCATCGCGCGCACGGATCGCCTCACCCGAGGCCGACGCGTAGTTCTGCGGCACGTAACCGATCGACTTGTTCAGCGCACCGGCCGGCTCGCCGAAGACGCGGACATGTCCGGATGCCGGTGGAACGAGCCCGAGCACGATCTGCAGCAACGTCGTCTTGCCGGCGCCGTTGGATCCGATGACCGCGACGATGCCGCCGGCGGGCACCTCGAACGTCGCCTCCGACCAGATCAACCGGCCGCCGCGGGCCGCGCTGACGTCTTCGAAAGTCAGCGCCGCCTGTTCGGCGCCGGGTGACACGTCAGGTTCCGACACCGAGGGCCTCGCCGAGCGCGACCAACTGGTTCACCTGCCAGCTCTCGAACGAATCGGCATCCGGCGGCAGGGTTTCGGTGATCTCGACCACCGGGACCCCCGATTGATCAGCTGCCGCCCGAAGCTGTTGCGGCACAGCGCCTTCAGTCTGCACGTTGTAGATCAGGACGTCCACGCCACGATCGGCCAGCAGTCGAAGGAACGTGTCGAGGTCGGCGGGCGACGGTTCGGAATCGTTGGAGGATGCGATCTGATAGCCGCGCGGGGTGCGGTCGGCCAGACCGAGCGCCGCGCCCATGTCGTCGAACGAGGTCTCGGTCGCCGCGTAGCTCTTGCCGGACGCTTTGGCCTTCAGGGAATCGATGAGCTCATGGTACGGCTCGAGGTTTCTCGCGAGCACGTCACGACGGTCGTCGAAGTACCCCGCCGCCTCCGGTGCCAGTTGACGCAGTCGCGCGGTGACCGCGTCCGCGAGCGCGGTCACCGCTGCCGGGTCGTACCAGGCATGCGGGTTCACGTCACCCCCCCGCTCGGCACCGAGCGCC
The DNA here is from genome assembly GCF_001668575.1 of Mycobacterium sp. 1164985.4. Taxonomy (GTDB): domain Bacteria; phylum Actinomycetota; class Actinomycetes; order Mycobacteriales; family Mycobacteriaceae; genus Mycobacterium. The sequence continues at coordinate 37,157 of NZ_LZMD01000046.1, read as the reverse complement.
GACACGACCGGCGCATCCGGCGCGGTGCTGGCGGCGAGCTTGGCCGCCCACTCGTCGTAGTGCCCCCCGTTGAGGACCACCAGTTGAACGCCCTCGAACTTGGCGGCATCCGAGGGTGCGGGTTCGAAGTCGTGGGGGTCGACCGACGAGCCGGCCAGCACGGTGTCGACGTTCGCGCAGGCGCCGCCCAGCTGGGAGACGATGCCGCCCCACTGGTCCACGCTGACGACGACGTCGACCGGCCGCACGGGACACGGATCGCCGCTGGTCTCCTGGGACCGATCCTCATCGCCGGCGCATGCCGCGACGCCGATGGGCGCGACAAGCACCAGACCGGCGACGATCGTGCGGGCGATCCGGGGTGGCTTCACAGCGATAACGATAACCGTTTCCATTAATGCCTGCTGACTCGACCGTGCCGCCACCGCGTTCGGCCGACCCCGGACGCCTAAGCTGGCCGCGTGAACCAGCACGCGTTCGACGTCGAGGAACGCCGCGCGGTGTACCGGGTGATCGCCGAGCGCCGCGACATGCGCCGGTTCGTGTCCGGCGCGGTGGTGCCCGAGGACGTGCTCGCCCGGCTGCTGCAGGCCGCACACGCAGCGCCGAGCGTCGGGCTGATGCAACCTTGGCGGTTCATTCGGATCACCGACGGTGAGTTGCGGCGACGCATCCGCGATCTCGTCGACGACGAACGCGTGCGCACCGCCGAGGCGTTGGGGCCACGCGGCGAGGAATTCCTGGCGCTCAAGGTCGAAGGAATATCCGACTGCGCCGAACTTCTCGTCGTCGCACTCGGCGACGGTCGCCAGCAGCATGTGTTCGGACGCCGCACACTCCCGCACATGGACCTGGCGTCGGTCTCCTGCGCGATACAGAACCTCTGGCTCGCCGCGCGTGCCGAGGGCCTGGGCATGGGGTGGGTGTCGATATTCGAACCCGGAAGGCTCGCGGAATTGCTGCACATGCCGGACGGGGCCGAGCCCGTTGCGATTCTGTGCCTCGGCCCGGTGCCCGACTTCCCGGATCGCCCCCAGCTGGAGATCGACGAATGGACGATCGGTCGGCCACTCACCGAATTCGTCGCCGAAAACCGTTGGCCCGATACCACTTCAGCGGGGCTGCCGTCGTGAGAACCATCGATGTGAATGCCGACCTCGGCGAGGGTTTCGGGGTGTGGCGCCTGGGTGACGACGAGGCCATGCTCGACATCGTGACGAGCGCCAACGTAGCGTGCGGCTTCCACGCAGGCGACCCGGCGCTGCTGTTGCGGACGTGTCGGGCCGCCGCCGAACGTGACGTGAGGATCGGAGCGCAGGTGAGCTATCGCGACCTCGCCGGCTTCGGAAGGCGGTTCATCGACGCGACGCCAGAGGATCTCAAGGCCGACGTCATCTACCAGATCGGCGCGCTCCAGGCGGTGGCCCACGCGGCCGGGACCGACGTCAGATACGTCAAACCCCATGGGGCGCTGTACTTCGCGATCGTGACCAACACCGATCAGGCCCGCGCCGTCGCCGAAGCCGTGCACGCCGTCGATCCCGGCCTTCCCGTGCTCGGGCTGGCGGGATCGGCATTCTTCCGCGAGGCCGAAGAACTCGGACTGCGCATCGTGCCGGAGGCGTTCGCCGACCGGGCGTATCGGCCGGACGGCCGGCTGGTGGACCGTCGCCAGCGCGGCGCCGTCCTGCACGACACCGACGTGATCGCCGACCGGATCGCGTCGATGGTGTTGTCGGGCCGGGTCGACGCGGTCGACGGCTCGACCATCCCGATCACCGTCGATTCGATCTGTGTGCACGGTGATTCGCCGGGGGCCGTGCAGATCGCCACGGTGGTGCGGGACCGGCTGCAGCACGAGGGCGTCGACATCAACCCGTTCACGTGAGCAGCGCGCAGTCCGCGCATTTCGCGCCGTCGGCGATCCGGTAGTAGAGGCAGCAGCTGTTGCGGCGAAAAGCCAAGTTGTGCTTGACACTCCCGGTCCCGGCCAGCCTGCCGGTCTGCAGCAACTCCCGCGCCAGGCGCGTCGCCTCATCGCGAAGTTCGGGCCGCACCGAGTAAAGCGCTCGGGTCGCGGCCACCAACGCCGACGCGATGTTGCCGTACAGCAGTCCGGTCGCGACCTTGACCCGCAGCCCTTCGGCCAACACCTCGAGGTGGTCCTGCACCACGGTGCGGTACAGCGCAGCCGGGAGATCCCCTGTCACCCGGATACCCGCCGGCACAGCCAATCTCAGCTCCGCACTGCCGTTTGCCCGTTGCAGTCCTACGAGTTCGGGCACCACGCCGTGCGCGAGGGCGCAGGCGAGCACCGGCGACCACAACCGCGACGCGTGGCTCATCTGGACCATAGACGCGGCGACGCGCCTGTCTCGTGTGCGGTAGCGGGCCGCCGTCGTGTCGATGAGGTCCTGATAGCCGTCGGCGTAACAATCGCTGACCGGCCGCCAACCGGGGCCGGCGGATCCGTGGGAGATGGCGAAGAACCCGCCGTAGCGGGCGATGTCGTCCAGCTCGCCGTCGATCCTCACCGGGTCACAAAGTATCGGAGCAGAACTGCCCCGCCGCGGCCGCACCTAAGCTTGGCGCCATGCGTCTCAAGCTCGGCCGCCCGGATCTGACGGATTACGAGCGCTACTTCGACGCACCGCCGGCGACAGCCGGCGCCCCGGTCACGGTCACCTGGGCGGGCGTCACCACACTGCACATCGACGACGGCGAATCGGCGATCTTGACCGATGGCTTCTTCTCCCGGCCCAGCCTGCGCCAGGTCGGGCTGCGGCGGCTGTCGCCATCGGAGCCGCGCATCGACGGGTGCCTCGCCCGCCTCCGAATCGACCGGCTGCAAGCCGTCCTGCCCGTGCACACTCATTACGACCACGCGATGGACAGCGCGGTGGTGGCTGAACGCACGGGCGCGCGCATCGTCGGCGGGCGGTCGGCCGCCCAGGTCGGCCGCGGCCATCGCCTGCCGGAGGACCGCCTGGTGGTCGCCCGCCCTGGCGTGCCCGTCGCGCTCGGTTCCTACGACGTCACGCTCTTCGAGGGGAATCACTGTCCGCCCGACCGGTTTCCGGGTGTGATCACCAGCCCGGTCGTGCCGCCGGTCAAGGTGTCGGCATACCGGTGCGGTGAGGCGTGGTCGACGCTGGTGCATCACCGGCCGTCGGGTGAAAGTCTGCTGATCGTCGGCAGCGCGGGATTCGCCCCCGGCGCGCTGGCCGGCCAGCAAGCCGACGTCGTGTACCTCGGGGTCGGCCAGCTCGGATTGCAACCGGAGCGCTACCTGGAGGACTACTGGCGCGAGACCGTGCGCACCGTCGGAGCTCGCCGCGTGGTGCTCATCCACTGGGATGACTTCTTCCGTCCGCTCCACGAGCCGCTGCGCGCGCTCCCCTACGCCGCAGACGATCTCGACGTTTCGATGCGGGTGCTGTCGCGGCTGGCCGGCGACGACGGTGTCGCTCTGCACCTGCCCACGCTGTGGCAACCCGCCGACCCATGGAGCTGATTGCGTCCGCGGCTGCGCTGGCGGTGGTGCTGGTCTTCGCGGTGGCCCGCCCGCACAGGTGGCCGGAGGCGGTCGTCGCCGTGCCGGTGGCGATGCTGCTGATCGCGGCCGACGTGGTGTCGCCGCGTGAGGCGGCGGATGAGGTTGGGCGACTGTTGCCTGTGGTCGGCTTTCTGGCGATGGTGCTGGTGCTGGCGCGGCTGTGCGCGGACGAAGGGGTGTTCCGCGCAGCGGGCGCGGCGATGGCGCGTGCCGCCGACGGCAGCCAGAGTCGTTTACTCACAGGGGTGTTCGTGATCGCTTCGGCGACGACCGCGATCTTGAGCCTGGATGCGACCGTGGTTCTGCTGACACCGGTGGTGCTGGCGACGGCCCGAATCCTGTCGGTGCCGGCCAGGCCACACGCCTATGCGACAGCGCACCTGGCCAACAGCGCGTCGCTGCTGTTACCGGTATCGAATCTGACCAACCTTCTGGCGTTCACCGCGGCGGGTGTCTCGTTCCTCGGCTTCGCGGGGCTCATGGCGCTGCCGTGGCTGGCCGCGATCGTCGTCGAATTCGCGCTGCTGCGTTGGCTTTTCCGTCATGATCTGTCGGTCACGCCTGAGCCGGTGATGCAGGAGACCGTGCACGTACCGGTGTTCCCGCTTGTCGTGTTGGGGTTGACCCTGGGCGGTTTCGTTGTCGCATCGATGCTCGGATTCTCGCCGGCCTGGGCGGCGCTGGGCGGAGTGCTGGTGCTCGGCGGGCGGAGCCTGGCGCGAGGCCATACGACCGTGACCCGTCTCGCCGCCGCCGCGGACGTGCCGTTCCTGGTGTTCGTGCTGTGCCTGGGCGTGGTGGTCGACGCCGTGATGGTCAACGGTCTCGACACCGCGATGCGTGGCCTGCTGCCCGACGGTCAGAGCCTGCTCGCCCTACTGGGCATCGCTGCCGTCGCGGCGGTGCTGTCGAACATTGTGAACAACCTGCCAGCGGTTCTGGTGCTGCTGCCGCTGGTGTCGGCGACCGGGCCGGGCGCGGTGTTGGCGGTGCTGATCGGGGTGAACGTCGGGCCGAACCTGACCTACGTCGGTTCGCTGGCCAACCTGCTGTGGCGCAGTGTCGTGCGCCGCGAGATGACAACAAACGCAACCGAATTCAGTCGGGTCGGGCTGTGCACGGTTCCGGCCACATTGGTTGTGGCGGTTACCGGCCTGTGGCTGGGACTGCGGGTGTCCGGGCTCTAGCTCCTGCGCTGGCGGGCGATCTCGGCGAGCACGACGCCCGCGGCCACCGACGCGTTCAACGACTCGGTCGGCCCCGCCATCGGAATGGACACCACCGCGTCGCAGGTCTCGCGGACCAGCCGGGAAAGTCCCTTGCCCTCGGAGCCGACCACCACAACCATCGGTCCGGAGCCGTCCAGCTCGTCGACCGTGGTGTCCCCGTAGGCGTCCAACCCGACGATCTGCAGGCCCGCGTCGGCCCAACTCTTCAGCGTGCGAGTCAGGTTCGTGGCCCTGGCCACCGGCAGCCGCGCCGCTGCGCCCGCGCTGGTGCGCCACGCGACCGCTGTCACCGAGGCCGACCGGCGCTGCGGGATGAGGACGCCGTGGCCTCCGAACGCGGCGACCGAGCGCACGATCGCACCGAGGTTGCGGGGATCGGAGATGTTGTCCAGCGCGACCAGTAGGGCCGAGGAGCCGTCCGCGGTCACCGCCGAGAGCAGGTCGTCCGGGTGGGCGTACTGATAGGGCGGAATCTGCAGCGCCACACCCTGATGCAGCCCGTTGGCGGCGATGCGGTCGAGGTCGTGGCGCGGCACCTCGAGAATCGAGATGCCCGCGTCGGCGGCGATCTGCACCGACTCGGTCAGCCGCTCGTCGGCCTCTGCCCCCAGCGCGACGTAGAGCGCCGTCGCGGGCACTTGCGCGCGCAGGCATTCCAGGACGGGATTGCGTCCGAGAACGATCTCGGTGTCGTCGGTCTTCTTGGTCTGCCGGCGCGCCTGCGATTTGGCGGCCTTCGCCGCGCGCTTGGCCGCCGGGTGGTTGGGACGCATGTGCGCGGGAGGGGTGGCGCCGCGGCCCTCGAGCCCGCGGCGGCGCACACCGCCCGAGCCGACCGTCGGCCCCTTCTTGGTGCCCGGTTTGCGGACCGCGCCCCTGCGCTTCGAATTGCCGGCCATCTATTTGGTGTGCCCGTCGAGCAGCGTCCACTGCGGACCGTCGGCGGTGTCGGTGACCTCGATTCCGGCCTCCTTCAGGCGGTCCCGGATCGCGTCGGCCTCGGCCCAGTCGCGTCGCGCACGCGCATCCTCGCGCCGCTCGACCTCCGCCCGCACCAGCACGTCGACGGCGGCCAGCGCCGCCGAGGTCTCGTCCTTGGACTCCCAACGCTCGTCGAGCGGATCGGCGCCGAGGATCCCCATCATCGCGCGGATCGACATCGCCTGGGTCAAGGCGGTTTCGTGGTCGCCGGCGTCCAGCGCGCGGTTACCCTCGGCCCTGGCGGCGTGCACCTCGGCCAGCGCGATCGGCACCGAGAGATCGTCATCAAGGGCCGCGGCGAATTTCGGCGTCCACTCGCCGGGCACGACGGCGCCGACGCGGTGGCGGACGCGATGTAGGAAGTCCTCGATGCCGGTATAGGCCTTCGCGGCGTCCTGCAGCGCCGTCTCGGAGAACTCCAGCATCGATCGGTAGTGCGCACTGCCGAGGTAGTACCGCAACTCCGCCGCCCGGACACGTTGCAGCACAGCGGGAATCGCGAGCACATTGCCCAGCGACTTGCTCATCTTCTCGCCGCCCATGGTCACCCAGCCGTTGTGCAGCCAGTACCGTGCGAACGTGTCGCCGGCCGCCTCGGCCTGAGCGATCTCGTTCTCGTGATGCGGGAACACCAGATCCATTCCACCGGCGTGGATGTCGAACTCAGCGCCGAGATACGCCTCGCACATTGCGACGCATTCGGTGTGCCAGCCCGGCCGTCCGCGGCCCCACGGCGTCGGCCACGAAGGTTCGCCGGGTTTGGCGCCCTTCCACAGGGTGAAGTCGCGCTCGTCGCGCTTGCCCTTGGCGGCACCTTCGCCCTGATGCACGTCGTCGATCTTGTGGCCGGACAGCTTCCCGTAAGCCGGCAGGCTGAGAACGTCGAAGTAGACGTCACCGTTACCCACGTAGGCGCTGCCCCGCTCGATCAGCCGCTCGATCAGCTCGACCATCTGGGTGATGTGTCCGGTCGCGCGCGGCTCGGCCGACGGCGGGAGGACCCCGAGCGCGTCATACGCGGCGGAGAAGGCGCGTTCGTAGGTGGCGGCCCACTCCCACCAGGGCCTGCCGGCGTCGGCGGCCTTGTCGAGGATCTTGTCGTCGATGTCGGTGACGTTGCGGATGAACGCGACGTCGTAGCCCTTGGCCATCAGCCAGCGGCGAAGCACGTCGAATGCGACTCCGCTGCGCACATGACCGATGTGCGGCAGACCCTGAACGGTGGCGCCGCAGAGATAAACCGAGGCGTGACCCGGGCGCACGGGAACGAAATCGCGCACAGCACCGGTCATGGTGTCGTGCAGTCGCAGATCGGTCACGCTCCGACCGTCCGATTCTTCGCCCCATTCACGAAGCGCCAGCTTACAGGCCTAATCGCGCTCGACCACCAACGCGGTCGCGATCGCCGCGAGACCCTCGCCGCGACCGGTCAGACCAAGGCCATCGGTGGTCGTCGCGCTGACCGACACGGGAGCGTCGAGCAACTCGGTGAGGATCTTCTGGGCCTCGCCGCGGCGCGGACCGACCTTCGGCCGGTTGCCGATCACCTGGACGGCGGCGTTGACAACCCGGAAGCCCCGCCCTGAAACGAGCCCGCAGACATGCCGGAGCATGTCCGCACCGCTGGCGTCGCGCCACTCGTCGCGATCGGTTCCGAAGACCTCGCCGAGATCTCCGAGACCGGCCGCGGAGAGCAGCGCATCGCACAGCGCGTGCGCCGCCACATCACCATCGGAGTGGCCAGCGCATCCGTCGACCCCGTCGAAGCGCAGACACAGCAGCCAGCAGGGCCGTCCCGCCTGGATGGGGTGTACGTCGGTGCCGAGCCCGACCCTGGGCAGGCTCGTCATCGGCTTCAGGAAGCGGCGGCCAGTGCCTCGTCGAGGATGGTCGCGGCCTTCTCGTCATCGGTGTTCTCGGCGAGAGCGAGCTCGCCCACCAGAATCTGCCGCGCCTTGGCCAGCATCCGCTTCTCACCCGCCGACAGGCCACGCTCTTGATCGCGTCGCCACAAGTCGCGGACAACCTCGGCGACCTTGTTCACGTCACCCGAGGCCAGCTTTTCGAGATTGGCCTTGTACCGCCGCGACCAGTTGGTCGGTTCCTCGGTATGGGGGGCGCGGAGCACTTGGAAAACCTTGTCCAGGCCCTCCTGTCCGACGACGTCGCGCACCCCGACATACTCTGCGTTCTCGGCGGGCACTCGAACCGTGAGGTCACCCTGGGCGACCTTCAAGACGAGGTATTCCTTCTGCTCGCCTTTGATGGTCCGGGTTTCGATCGCCTCGATTAACGCAGCACCGTGGTGGGGATAAACAACGGTGTCTCCGACCTTGAAAATCATCAGTTTCGAGCCCCTTTCACACTCCAATGTTAGCACGGTGCCCAGACGGGGGTGGACCAACGGTGCAGGTCAGGGGCACCTCGGGTGAACACTGGGGGTTGACACGTCAGCGAATACGTGCATGGCTCGGGTACCCGGGAGATGCCGACGGGGTAGCTGGCGTGGGCCGTTACTCAAGGGGTGGTGGCACTTCCGCGGTAGCTGCCGGGGCGTTCCTGGCGGCTCGCCGGACCTCAGCTACCGCCGCCAGCACGCACCTACTACTCTGCATAGTCGAATCCCGCGACCGATCGGATCGGTCGCCTCGACGGCCGAGCAGGAGGCAAGAGTGGACCGCTTCAAACTGGCCGCCTGCGGGCTGGCCGCCGCCTTTGTCGTCGGCGGGGGGCTCGTCGGCTGCGGTTCCGGGCAGGTCTCGCAGATGGCCACACAGGAGCCGGCGGTCAACGGCACGAGCGCGAACGTCGGCGAGATCGCGTTGCGCAATGCGCACATACGCGCCGAACAGGTGACCGACTTCGTCCGGCCGGGCAAAGACGTCGAGCTGATCTTCGTGGCGGCCAACAACTCGCCCGATCAGGCCGACAAGCTGGAGTCCATCACGTCCGACGTCGGCACCGTGTCGCTGACCGGCGACACCACCGTGCCGGCGGGCGGCATGCTCACCGTCGGCGCCCCGGACGGGCAGATCACCCCGCTTGAGAGCGTCGAGGCCGCCGAGGCCGCCGAGGCGAAAGTGGCTCTGTCCAAGCCGATCACCAACGGCCTGACGTACGACTTCACGTTCAAGTTCGAGAAGGCCGGCGAAACCACCGTGCGGGTGCCGATCTCGGCCGGTGAGTCGCCGCGGCGCGGCGGAGCGGTAGAAGCGGGCAGCCACAGCGGCGGCGGTCACTGAGCCCAAACCGGCGACACGAAGGCTTGGCACTGAGTTTCTGTCGGCGCTGACGGCTACCGTCACAGCGTGGCCAAAGGTGGCGCCAAGGCGCGCTCGCAGTACCGATGCTCGGAGTGCCACCACATCACGCTCAAATGGGTGGGCCGTTGCCCGGAGTGCGGCACCTGGGGCACCGTCGACGAGGTAGCCGTCCTGTCCGCAGTGGCCGGTTCCGGCACGCAACGCTCGGTCGCCCCGTCCTCCGCGGCCGTACCGATCAGCTCGATCGACCCGGGCCGCACCCGCCACTTCCACACCGGCGTCGCGGAACTGGACCGGGTGCTCGGCGGCGGACTGGTTCCCGGATCGGTCACGCTGCTCGCCGGCGACCCGGGCGTCGGCAAGTCGACGCTTCTGCTGGAGGTCGCGCACCGATGGGCCTCCTCCGGTAAACGCGCGCTGTACCTCTCGGGCGAGGAGTCCGCGGGGCAGATCCGGATGCGGGCGGAACGTACCCGCTGCACGCATGACGAGGTGTATCTGGCCGCGGAGTCGGACCTGGCCACCGCGCTCGGACACATCGACGCAGTGCAGCCGAGCCTGGTGGTGGTCGACTCCGTCCAGACCATGTCGACCACCGAGGCCGACGGCGTCACCGGCGGCGTCACCCAGGTGCGGGCGATCACCACCGCACTGACCATGGCCGCCAAGACATCCGGCGCCGCGATGATCCTCGTCGGTCACGTCACCAAGGACGGCGCGATCGCAGGCCCGCGCTCGCTCGAGCACCTCGTCGACGTCGTGCTGCACTTCGAAGGTGACCGCGCGTCGTCGCTGCGAATGGTCCGCGGTATCAAGAACCGGTTCGGCGCGGCGGACGAGGTGGGCTGTTTCCTGTTGCACGACAACGGGATCGAGGGAGTGGCCGACCCGTCCGGCCTGTTCCGCGACCAGCGGCCCGAACCCGTTGCGGGCACGGCGATCACGGTCACCCTCGACGGCAAGCGTCCGTTGATCGGCGAGGTGCAGGCACTCATCGGGGCGCCTGCGAACGGAAACGCACGCCGGGCAGTGAGCGGAATCGACTCGTCGCGCGCCGCGATGATCACCGCGGTGCTCGACAGGCATGCAGGCATGTCGGTCGGAGCGCACGACATCTACCTGTCGACAGTGGGCGGGATGCGGCTGACCGATCCGTCGGCGGATCTCGCGGTCGCGGTCGCCATCGCATCGTCGAAGATGAACCTGCCGATGCCGGCCGCCGCAGTCGCCATCGGCGAAGTGGGCCTGGCCGGCGATCTGCGCCGCGTCACCGGGATGGACCGCCGGCTGGCCGAGGCGGCCCGGCTCGGCTTCACCTCGGCGGTGGTGCCGCCCGGCGTGACGTCGGTACCGGCCGGCTTGCGGGCGATCACGGCCCACGACATCGGCTCGGCATTGCGGGTTTTGCGCGACATCAGCAAAGATCAGCAAAGATAGAACCAATGACGGCCGATCCTAGGGAGGGGCGATGGCCGTGAAGTCGGGTGGACGATCGGGGCGGACCGTGGTGCCGTTGGCGCGGCCCACCATGCGCGAGACGATCGCCCGGTTGGCGCCGGGGACCGCGCTGCGTGACGGCCTGGAACGCATCCTGCGCGGCCGGACCGGCGCACTGATCGTCATCGGCTACGACGAGAGCGTCGAGGCCATCTGCGACGGCGGCTTCTCCCTCGACGTCCGATATGCGCCGACGCGCCTGCGCGAGCTGTCGAAGATGGACGGCGCCGTGGTGCTCTCCAGCGACGGCGCCCACATCCTGCGCGCCAACGTCCAGCTGGTGCCCGATCCGTCGATCCCGACCGAGGAGTCTGGAACCCGGCACCGCTCCGCCGAACGCGCGGCGATCCAGACCGGCTACCCGGTGATCTCGGTCAGCCACTCGATGAGCATCGTGACGGTGTACGTCGCAGGCGAGCGACATGTCATCCCCGATTCGGCGACCATCCTGTCGCGTGCGAACCAGACGATCGACACGCTCGAGCGCTACAAGACCCGCCTGGACGAGGTCAGCAGGCAGCTGTCGACGGCCGAGATCGAGGACTTCGTCACGCTGCGCGACGTCATGACCGTCGTGCAGCGGCTCGAGATGGTGCGCCGGATCAGCCTCGAAATCGATTCCTATGTGGTCGAACTCGGCACCGATGGCCGCCAGCTCAAGCTCCAGCTCGACGAGCTCGTCGGTGACAACGAGACCGCTCGCGAGCTCATCGTGCGCGACTACCACGCGAACCCCGACCCGCCGTCGGCCGCGCAAGTGAGCGCCACGCTCGAGGAACTCGACGGGCTCTCCGACAGCGAGCTACTGGACTTCACCACGCTGGCGCGCGTCTTCGGCTATCCGTCGACGATCGAGGCGCAGGATTCGGCGATGAGCTCGCGGGGTTATCGGGCGATGGCCGGCATCCCGCGCCTGCAGTTCGCGCACGTCGACCTGCTGGTGCGTTCGTTCGGCTCGCTACAGGGCCTGCTGGCGGCCAGCGCGGGCGACCTGCAGTCGGTCGAGGGCATCGGCTCGATGTGGGCGCGTCACATCAGGGAGGGTCTGTCCCAACTGGCCGAGTCGACGATCGCCGACCGGCTGGCCTAGGGCCGCGCCGAACCTCAGTTCGGCACGGGCCCCGGCGGCGGGGCCTGGCCACCGCCATGGTCCGGGGACTGCGGCGCGGCGAGGATGAACGGCACCGTGGCCGACCTGAGATTGCCGAGCTGCACGACCAGGTTGTAGGTGCCCGGACCGATCGGCTGACGCGGCAGCGGGCAGCCGGGCGCAGAACCCATACCCGTCCAGGTGACCTCGGTCGTCACCTGCTCACCCGGCTGGAACGTCTTGACCAGCGTCTCGTTTGAGGGCGCACAGTCGAGGTTGGACCACAGCCGGGCGTTGTCCAGCGAGTAGACGTAGGCGGCCAGCACCGCGGCGCCGACGTCGCGCTTGCAGCCGACGAGCCCGATGTTCGTGACGACCATCGTGAACTTCGGCTGCTCGCCGACGACGTACTGCGGTTGGTTCGTGATGCCCTTGACCGCCAGCGTCGAGTCGGGGCAGTCGTCGCCCTCGTTGAGGACAGGGGGCGGTGCGACGGCGGCCGTGGGCGTCGGCGTGGGAGCCGGTGCGTTCTGCGCCGGCGGCTGCACGGGCGTCTTCACCTCGGGGTTCTCCCCCGGCAGCGGCGTCGGGGCGCCTGCCGCCGTCGGGGCGGGCGCCTCGGCGCCCTTCGTGTCGGTGCCCCCGGTGTTCTTCACGACCACGACCACGATGGCCGCAATCACGCCGATCACGAGGACCGCTATGCCCAGCGCTAGTGCCCTGCGACGCCAGTAAATCTGCGTCGGTAGCGGGCCATGCGGTTCCAGATCCAGCACAACTTCACGGTAAGGCCAGGTCATGCCTTATCGGTCGAGGTCGCCCGGCGTGTCGCACCTCAGCCTTCGCCGATATCCCCGAGATGGTCCCGCAAAACCACCTGACCGTCGGCGAGGTGATAGGTGACGCCGACGATCGCCAGGTCCCCGGACGCCACCCGTTCCGACACGGTTGTCGAACGGGCCAGCAGTTGAGCGCCGGTCTCGCTGACATGGCGGGCCTCGAACTCGTCGACGCGGGACAGGCCGTCTCGGCGGCCCAGAAGGATCGACGGCATCACGCGTTCGACGATGTCGCGCACGTAGCCGCCAGGCACCTGACCCTCGTCGAGCGCGCTCAACGTCGCCTTCACCGCACCACAGCTGTCGTGGCCGAGCACCACGACCAACGGCACGTTGAGCACCGCGACCGCGTACTCGATGGACCCCAGCACCGCCGAATCGATCACATGCCCCGCGGTACGGACCACGAACATGTCGCCGAGCCCCTGGTCGAAGATGATCTCGGCTGCCACGCGGCTGTCGCCGCAGCCGAACACCACCGCGGTCGGCCTCTGGGAGCCGGCAAGGCTGGCGCGGTGTTCGACACCCTGGCTGGGATGCACGGGCTTACCGGCGACGAAGCGCTCGTTACCCTCTTTGAGTGCTTTCCACGCGGTCACTGGGCTGGTGTTCGGCATGACGGACATTGTGCCCCAGTTGGTCGATTGGTATGCGCGCGAGCAGCGAGATCTTCCGTGGCGTCGGCCGGAGGTCACGCCGTGGCAGATACTGGTCAGCGAATTCATGCTGCAGCAGACGCCGGTTGCGCGGGTCGAGCCGGTCTGGCGGGCGTGGGTTCAACGCTGGCCCACGCCGTCGGCGACCGCGGCGGCCAGTGCCGCAGACGTCCTGCGGGCCTGGGGCAAGCTCGGCTATCCACGCCGTGCCAAGCGGTTACACGAGTGCGCGACGGTGATCGCCGAGCGCTACGACGACGTTGTCCCCTCCGACGTCGAGACGCTGCTGACCCTGCCGGGGGTCGGCGCCTACACCGCGCGAGCCATCGCCTGCTTCGCCTACCGCGATCGTGTTCCGGTGGTAGACACGAATGTCCGGCGGGTGGTCGCCCGCGTGGTGCACGGGAGGGCCGACGCCGCAGCCTCTTCGTCGCCGCGTGACCTCGCCGATGTCGAGGCACTGCTTCCCGAAGACGAACTGGCGCCGACATTTTCGATCGCGCTGATGGAGTTGGGGGCGACGGTGTGCACCGCACGCGCCCCGCGCTGCGGGCTGTGCCCGCTGAGCACGTGCGCGTGGCGGTCGCGGGGATTCCCCGCGTCGGACTCGCCGGCACGGCGTGTCCAGCGTTATGCGGGCACCGACCGACAGGTCCGCGGCAGGCTGCTGGACGTGCTGCGCGACAACGAATCCCCCGTCACGAGAGCGCAGCTGGACATCGCGTGGTTGACGGACACGGCACAACGTGACCGTGCGCTGGACTCGCTTCTTGTCGACGGACTCATCGAGCAGACCGCCGACGGCCGGTTCGCGCTGGCCGGTGAAGGCGGCTGAGCGCAAAACGTTCAGGCCGATGCCATCTCGGAGCCGGGCTCGGATTCCTCTGCGCTGCACGAGAACCGGCGCCTGTAGTCCGAGGGTGTCACTCCGATGACCCTGCGGAAGTGATGCCGTAACAGCGTCGCCGTGCCGAAGCCGCTGCGCTCGGCGATCCGGTCGACGTCGAGGTCGGTCTCCTCCAGCAGCGTGCGGGCGTAGAGCACACGCTGATCGGTCACCCACTGCATGGGCGTGCGACCGGTCTCCTCGACGAACCGGCGCGCGAAGGTGCGCGCCGACATATGCGCGCGGGCGGCGAGCGTCGCCACGGTGTGCGGCTTGTCGAGGTTGGTGAGGATCCAATCGAGATGCGGCGCAAAGCGTTCCGAACAACGCGTCGGGATCGGCTGGTCGATGTACTGGCGCTGACCGCCGTCCCGTTGGGGTGGCACGACCATGCGTCGCGCGATTTTGTTCGTCACCTCGCTACCGAGTTCGCGTCGCACCAGGTGCAGGCACGCGTCGATGCCCGCCGCGGTACCCGCGCTGGTGATCAGGTTTCCGTCGTCGACGAACAGCACGTTGCGGTCGACCTTCGCCGTCGGATACTTACGAGCGAGTTCGTCGGCGTGCATCCAATGCGTCGTGCACGGCCTGCCGTCGAGGAGGCCCGCGGCGCCCGCGACGAACGCGCCGGAGCACACCGTGAGGATGATCGACCCCGACTCGGCGGCGGCACGCACCGCGGCCAGCGCCTCGGGCAGATACTCCGATCCGCCGATCGCCGGGATCGCGACCAGGTCGGCGCCGATGAGGTCGTCGAGGCCGTGGTCGGGCGTCAGGGTCGCGCCGACCGATGTCCGAAGTGGCTTACCCGGGACCGGACCGCAGACCTTGAAGTCGAAGTTGGGCACGCCGTCGCCGGAGCGGTCGATGCCGAAGACCTCGCAGATCACGCCGAACTCGAAGATCGCCAGATCGTCCAGGACGAGCGTCGATACGCTCTTGATAGACATGGCAGCATTTTATCTCATCGTGTCATTACTGCCACTGTTGGCCGGATTTTGTTCCGCGAATGATTACTGCCATGACCACTGTGCTGCTACTCCTGATCCTGGCTTCTCCGCTGTTGGTGGCATCCGCCCTGGCCTGGTCCGCACACCGGCTCGGGGACCTCCGGCTGCACCGTGACCAGTTCCGCATGGCCGCGCCGATGGCCGGTCGCGTGTTCGACAGCGACCGCGACATGTGGCGCATCGAGCACGACCTCGATGCGGTTCGCACCCGCTTCGAGCGGCAGCCCACCTGGCCGTCCTCAGGTGCGGTCGGGGAGCGTCGTTAGGAACGCCTCGACCGCCCCCCGATAGGCCTGTGGTGCGTCGTCGTGGATGAGGTGGCCGGCATCGGGCACCCGCAGATAGGTGGTGTTCGGCCGGGCCTCGGCCATTCGGGCCATCTGTCCCGGCGGGGTGACCGAATTGCCCGCCTCGAGCAGCAGCGCAGGCACTCCGACGGCCTCCCACTCGCGCCAGTAGTTCCGGGTGCCCCATTCGGCGGCGATCTCGATCCAGACTTCCGGCAGCCCATGCAGCCGCCAGCCGACTTCCGTGCGGTCGAACGCCTCGAGAAAGTACTGACCCGCTACCGGGCCGAACTCGTCGTAAACGCGCTCGGCGGAATCGAATTCGACAGGAAGCGCATGAAGCCACGGTTCCCACGGCCCGGTGGTGCGGCCGCGGAAGTCCGGCGCCATGTCCTCGACCACCAACGCCTCAACGAGGTCTGGTCGCGTCGCGGCCAGGCACCACGAATGCAGTCCGCCCATCGAGTGTCCGATCATGACCGCGGGCTGCCCGAGCGTCGCCACCGCGTCGCCCAGGTCCTCGACGAACCGCTCGGTGCTGATGGGCCGGGCGTCGTCGGCGTCGCGGCCGCGGTGCCACGGCGCGTCGTACGTGTAGACCTCGCCATGCCGGGTCAGCCACGGCAGCTGGCGCGACCACGTGCTGCCCCGCCCCATCAGGCCGTGCACCAGGACGAGCGGCCTGCCCCGGCCGCCGCGGTGTGTGAGTGGGGCTCCGCCGCCCCCTGCGGACTGCATCCCGACATCATCGTGCCTCCGGTGCGCCGCGGTGCGTTCGGTAGCCTGATGCGCATGCCCAGCAAGAATCCCGTGGTGAAGATCAACGCGATCGAGGTCCCGCCCGACGCCGGTCCTGAACTGGAGAAGCGGTTCGCACACCGGGCGCATGCCGTCGACAACCAGCCGGGCTTCCTCGGCTTTCAGCTGCTGCGGCCCATCAAGGGTGAGAACCGCTACTTCGTGGTGACGCAGTGGGAGTCCGAGGAGGCCTTCCAGGCCTGGGCGACCGGCCCGGCCATCGAAGCCCACAAAGGCCAGCAGGCCAACCCGGTGGCCACCGGTGCGTCGCTGCTCGAGTTCGAGGTCGTCCTCGACGTTGCGGGTGCCGGCAAGTAGGCCCAGGCTGAACGCTCGCCGGGCGCTCGGGCTGACGGTCGTCGCGTCGCTGGTCGTCGGCCTCGCCGGTTGCTCCAGGATGGAGCCGCCGGCTGCCGACGCCGCTTACGGCACGCCCATCGAGATCAACACGCCCCAGGGGCTGCGGGCGAAGCAGACGCTGGACATGCTCAACTCCGACTGGCCGATCGGCCCGGTCGGAGTCCGGACGATGGCCGTGCCCGAGAAGGTCGACGAGATCACGGCGAAGCTCGACCGGATCTGGTGGGACCGTCCGTTCACCGTGACCGACGTGGAGATCCGCGCCGGACAGGCCGAGGTCGGGGTGCTGACGTCGTACGGCGTCGCTCAGGAGATCGATCTGCGCACCAACGACGCGGGCATGGTCGACCGGTTCGACGTGTCCCTGCGGCCGCCCGACATCGACGACTGGTCGGACGTCGACGCCGAGCTGACGAAGTCCGGGGCCCGCTACTCGTATCAGGTGGCGCAGGTGGACGACTCGAGATGCGATGTGGTTGCCGGCACCAACACCGAGATGTCCTTGCCGTTGGCGTCGATCTTCAAGCTCTACGTGCTGCTCGCCGTCGCGGAGGCGGTGAAAGCGGGCACGCTGAAATGGACCGATCCGCTGACCATCACGAAACGGGCCAAGGCGGTCGGATCCGCAGGCCTCGAAGAATTGCCTCCCGGGTCCCGAGTTTCGGTGAGAACCGCTGCGCAGCAGATGATCTCGGCCAGCGACAACATGGCAACCGATCTCCTCATCGAACGCGTGGGCACGCAAGGGGTCGAGCGGGCACTGGTCTTGGCAGGCCACCACGACCCGGGCAGCATGACGCCGTTCCCGACCATGCACGAGCTTTTCTCGGTCGGATGGGGACGGCCTGACCTGCGCGAGCAGTGGCGGCTGGCGGTCGAGAAGGGTGGCCCTCAAGGCCGCGCGCAACTGCTCCGGCAGACGAATTCCCGCCCCTACGAACCGGATCCGGAACGGACGCACTCGCCGGCGTCGAAATACGGGGCCGAATGGTACGGCAGCGCAAGCGACATCTGCCGCGTGCACATCGCGCTGCAGAAGGCCGCGGTGGGTGAAGCCGCGCCGGTCAAGGACATCCTCGCCGCGATCCCCGGCATCGACCTCGACCGGTCGAAGTGGGGTTACATCGGCGCCAAGGGCGGAAACCTGCCCGGCGACCTCACTTTCAGCTGGTACGCCGTGGACCACACGGGCCAGCCGTGGGTGGTCAGTTTCCAGTTGAACTGGCCCCGGTATCGCAGCCCCACCGCCGCGGGATGGCTGTTGTCGATCGTGCGGCAGGCGTTCGACCTGGTGCCGATCCGCTAGTCAGCGGTTCGACCTGAGCGTCCACGCGTGGCCACGGAAGTGCATGACCGTTCGGCTCACCGGCGCAACATCGATGCGCCAGAACGACTTCGGCGGCGCGTCGAGCGCGATCAAGATTGCGGCACGGATCACCGCCGGATGCGTCACCGCGACGAGTCGACTGCGGCGATTGGCCACCGAGTCCATCCAGTCGCGGACCCGGTCGACCAGGTCGACCACCGACTCGCCGCCGTGCGGCGCCTGCGCGGGATCGGTCAACCAGATCGCCAGGTCGGCGGGCTGGACCCCGCCCAGCACGTCACCGCGCCACCTGCCGTAGTCCAGATCGGCCAGCCGTGCGTCCACATCGGCCTGTAGGCCGAGGAGTTCGGCGGTCTGCCTGGTGCGCTTCTCGGGACCGCACACCGCCGCGTCGACGGCCCCGAGGTCGATGGACGTGTCGACCTGCCCGTGGCCGACGGAGTTCAACGGCTCGTCGGTGGGGAATCGTCCGGCCGACATCGCATCGGTCAGCGCGTGCGACACGAACGTCAGCCGGACGACCTCACTCACGCAGCGATGCTCTCCCGCCGCTTCTCGTCGAGCAGGCGCGAGACCATCGCACCGAACACCAGCGCGATCGTTGCGTACATGACGAGCTGCGTTCCCAGCGAGAACAGCCGGAACTCGTAAAGATCGTCGGCCGGGAAGCCTTCGTAGACGATGTTCCCCGCACTGTCGGTCAGCGGGCCCGGTGTCTCATCGATGGTCGGCAGGATCAGGATCACGGCCGCGATCGCAGTGATGTAAGACCCGGCGGCCACCAAGGTCGCGTTCCACGCTCCCAGGCGCTCGACCAACCGCCGGCCGAGATACACCGCCCCCACCAGCAGGGCCGCCGACAGCGCGACCAGCAGCAGATACAGCAGCGTGCGCTGGCGGATCGTCTCGTCCAAGCTCACCGCGGGTGGGCTCGCCGGGTACTTCAGCGCGGGAACGACGTAGAGGCTCAACAACATTCCCGCCGCCACGTAGACCGACAGCAGGCGCGCCGAGACGTTGCCGATGCGCCCGTAGGTCACCGCGAACACCACGCTGAACAGCGCCGCGATCGCGATGCTGAATGCCAGCACGCCGAACCCCATGCCGACGTTCATCTGGACGCCGCGGGTGAAGCCCTCGACACCGTCATGGTGGTGACCGGCGTGTGCGGCGCCCTCCATCGCCTCGTGCGCGGCTCCGACGCTCTCCTCGTAACCGATCGCCCGCTCGATGACCGGTTCGACGAAGATGCGGGCAAAGACGAACGCGAATACTCCAGCCAGGGCGCCGGCCACAAGGCCGCGCCCGATGATCTGCTTTTCCATTGTGTTGCCGGTCCCCCGCGGATCAGTGGCAGGGGAAGCCGAGCAGATGGCGTGCGTCGTGAACGAACTCGTGCACGACCGTGCTGTTGCCGAACACCGATGTCGCACCCTGATCCAGCCCGACGAAGTAGAGGGCGAGGAGGGCGAAGAACGCGGTCAACGCCAACCACATCACCGCCTTGGCTGCGGAAAAGTCCAGCGCGGGCGCAAGGCTCTTACGGGCCTCGGGTGAGGTCATGTCGGTGTCCTTTCCGGGATTTCGCGTCCCGATTCAACAGGCGACGGCGAGCGTCGGGTCTGACTTGACACAGTGGCGCGACCGTTCTGGATTCTCACCAGATTCCTCCGCCCGCCGATAACATCGCACATCCTATCCACTCGGTCCAGCGGTGGCTGGGCGAGACGGAAAACGGGCGGTACCCGATTGGGTACCGCCCGTTCTCGTGAACGTGATGCCGGCGCTATTCGGCCGCGCCTGCCGCGCCCGCCGCACCGGCCTGAGCCAGATCCGGTTCGGCCACCGGTGCCGGTTTCTTGGTGCCCTTGAACGTGAACACCGCGTCCTCCCCGGCGCTTTCGCCGTCCCAATTGTCGACGTCGACCGTGACGAGCTGTCCGGGACCGATCTCCTCGAACAGGATCTTCTCCGACAGCTGGTCCTCGATCTCACGCTGGATGGTGCGCCGCAGCGGCCGCGCGCCGAGCACGGGGTCGAAACCGCGCTTGGCCAGCAGCGCCTTCGCCTTGTCCGTCAGCTCCAACGTCATATCCTTGGCCTTCAGCTGGTTGGACACCCGGCCGATCATCAAATCGACCATCCGGATGATCTCGTCGCGGGTCAGCTGGTGGAAGACGATGATGTCGTCGATGCGGTTGAGGAACTCCGGCCTGAAGTGCTTCTTCAGCTCGTCGTTAACCTTCTGCTTCATCCGCTCGTAGTTGTTCTCACCGCCACCCGGGGAGAAGCCCAGCCCGACCGCCTTGGAGATGTCGGACGTGCCCAGGTTCGACGTGAAGATCAGCACGGTGTTCTTGAAGTCGACCGTGCGTCCCTGACCGTCGGTCAGGCGGCCGTCCTCGAGAACCTGCAACAGGCTGTTGTAGATCTCCTGGTGCGCCTTCTCGATCTCGTCGAACAGCACGACCGAGAACGGCTTGCGCCGCACCTTCTCGGTGAGCTGGCCGCCCTCCTCGTAGCCGACGTAGCCCGGAGGGGCACCGAACAGCCGCGAGGCGGTAAAGCGGTCGTGGAACTCGCCCATGTCGATCTGGATGAGCGCGTCGTCGTCGCCGAACAGGAAGTTGGCCAGCGCCTTGGACAGCTCCGTCTTACCGACACCGGACGGGCCGGCGAAGATGAACGAACCGGACGGTCGCTTCGGATCCTTCAGGCCGGCGCGGGTACGCCGGATCGCCTTCGAGACGGCCTTGACGGCGTCCTCCTGGCCGATGATCCGCTTGTGCAGCTCCTCCTCCATGCGCAGCAGCCGAGTCGTCTCCTCCTCGGTCAGCTTGAACACGGGGATGCCGGTCCAGTTGCCGAGCACCTCGGCGATCTGTTCGTCGTCGACCTCGGCCACGACGTCGAGATCACCTGAGCGCCACTGCTTCTCGCGTTCGGCGCGCTGTGCGACGAGTTGCTTCTCCTTATCGCGCAGGCTTGCCGCCTTCTCGAAGTCCTGCGCGTCGATCGCGGACTCCTTCTCCCGGCGGGCGTCGGCGATCTTCTCGTCGAACTCGCGCAGGTCTGGCGGTGCGGTCATGCGCCGGATCCGCATCCGGGCGCCGGCCTCGTCGATCAGGTCGATCGCCTTGTCCGGCAGGAACCGGTCGTTGATGTAGCGGTCGGCCAGGGTGGCCGCCGCGACCATCGCCGAATCGGTGATCGAGACGCGGTGGTGCGCCTCGTACCGGTCGCGCAGCCCCTTCAGGATCTCGATGGTGTGCTCGACGGTGGGCTCGCCGACCTGGACCGGCTGGAACCGGCGCTCGAGGGCGGCGTCCTTCTCGATGTACTTGCGGTACTCGTCGAGTGTGGTCGCGCCGATGGTCTGCAACTCGCCGCGAGCCAGCTTCGGCTTCAAGATCGACGCGGCGTCGATCGCGCCCTCGGCGGCACCCGCACCCACGAGCGTGTGCAGCTCGTCGATGAACAGGATGATGTCGCCGCGGGTGTTGATCTCCTTGAGCACCTTCTTCAGCCGCTCTTCGAAGTCACCGCGATACCGGCTGCCCGCCACCAGCGAGCCGAGGTCGAGGGTGTAGAGCTGCTTGTCCTTGAGCGTCTCCGGGACCTCGCCGTGCACGATGGCCTGCGCGAGGCCCTCGACGACGGCGGTCTTGCCGACACCGGGCTCGCCGATCAGCACCGGGTTGTTCTTGGTGCGCCGGCTCAGCACCTGCATCACCCGCTCGATTTCCTTTTCGCGGCCGATGACCGGGTCGAGCTTGCCCTCCATCGCGGCCGCGGTCAGGTTGCGGCCGAACTGGTCGAGCACCAGCGAGGTCGACGGATTGCCGGCCTCACCACCGCGGCCGCCGGTGCCGGCCTCCGCGGTCTCCTTGCCCTGATAGCCCGACAGCAGCTGGATGACCTGCTGGCGCACGCGGGTCAGCTCGGCGCCCAGCTTGACCAGCACCTGGGCGGCGACGCCCTCGCCCTCACGGATGAGGCCGAGCAGGATGTGCTCGGTGCCGATGTAGTTGTGACCGAGTTGCAGCGCCTCGCGGAGGCTGAGCTCCAGCACCTTCTTGGCGCGCGGGGTGAACGGGATGTGGCCCGACGGCGCCTGCTGGCCCTGGCCGATGATCTCCTCGACCTGGCTGCGTACGCCCTCGAGCGAGATGCCCAGCGACTCCAGCGACTTGGCCGCTACGCCTTCACCCTCGTGAATGAGTCCCAACAGGATGTGCTCGGTGCCGATGTAGTTGTGGTTGAGCATCCGGGCCTCTTCCTGAGCCAGGACGACGACCCTGCGGGCACGGTCGGTGAATCTCTCAAACATCGGTGGTTACCTGCTCTCCTCAATAGGTCGGTGCCATGCGTGCCCAACGGTCTCGAGTAACGCACCGCACCGCCATCCACTCTAGTGGGCATCTACGCGCCACGTCCCGCCCGCCGGTCCGCTCTAAGCGGACACCCGAGGCATCGACGCGCACGGGGTCGAATACCCGCCGCTATGGGAGAGCAACGCATCGATGGGCTGATTCGTTTCCTGATCCGGCCGCAGCGGCTTCGCGGCTAGCGAACGCGCGGCGGTCGGCCAGTGTCGACCGCCGCTATGTGGCGGCGTGGAAGGCGTCGATCACATCGGCGGGAATGCGCCCGCGAGTGGATACATTGTGGCCGTTGCGGCGCGCCCATTCGCGGATCGCGGCGCTTTGCTCGCGGTCGATCGCTGCTCGCCCACGGCCGGAGCCTGCGGCGCGCCCGCGCCGGCGACCGCCGACCCTGCGACCGGCCTCGACCCACTGCTTCAGGTCATTGCGCAGCTTTGCCGCGTTTTTCGAAGAAAGGTCGATCTCGTAGGACACACCGTCGAGGCCGAATTCAACAGTCTCGTCGGCCGCACCTTCGCCGTCGAAATCGTCGACCAAGGTAACGGTTACTTTCTTCGCCATTTAGCACGCCCTTCTAAGCGATCACAGGACCGCAGTAAAGTATCCAACTCGGCACCAATGTGCCATATTTGTGTGGGCTATACAACAAGATCTATCAGCACCGAGTATAGGCGCGGTTCAGTTGCCGTGGCGACGAACAATCGGGAACAAAACAGTCTCCCTAATCGACAAGCCCGTCAGGGCCATCAGCAATCTGTCGATACCCATTCCGGTGCCTGTGGACGGCGGCATCGCATACTCGAGGGCCGCCAGGAAATCTTCGTCGAGAACCATCGCCTCGTCGTCGCCGGCGGCCGCGGCCTTCGCCTGGGCTTCGAACCTCTCGCGCTGGATTACCGGGTCTATCAGCTCGGAATATCCGGTGGCGAGTTCAAATCGTCTGATGTACAGATCCCATTTCTCGGTTACGCCCTCAATGCTGCGGTGCGGGCGCGTCAGCGGCGTCGTCTCTACCGGAAAGTCGCGGACGAACGTGGGCGCCCACAACGTGTTCCCGACCGTGTGCTCCCAGAGTTCCTCGACCAGTTTTCCGTGGCCGTAGCCCCGATCGCGCGGGATCTCGACGCCGAGGCGATCTGCGATGGCCCACAACTTCTCGGCGGGCGTTTGAGGTGTGATCTCCTCCCCCAGAGCCTCCGACAGTGACGGATACATTTCCACGGACTGCCATTCGCCGTCGAGGTCGTACTCGGTGCCATCGGGCAATGGCACCACCCGTGTTCCGATAGCTTCGTCGGCGACTTCTTGAATAAGTTCTCTGGTGACGACGGCGGAATCGTCGTACGTACCGTAAGCCTGATAAGTCTCGAGCATCGCGAATTCCGGAGAATGTGTTGAATCCGCACCTTCGTTTCTGAACACGCGATTCAACTCGAAGACCCGCTCGAATCCGCCGACCAGCGCGCGCTTGAGAAACAGTTCCGGGGCGATACGCAGATATAGATCCGCATCTAGGGCATTGGAGTGCGTCACGAACGGTCGCGCCGCCGCGCCGCCGGCCAGCGTCTGCAGCATCGGCGTTTCCACTTCGAGAAATCCGCGCCTTTCCAGTGCCGACCGCACCGCGCGGACCACCGCCACCCGCTGACGGGCAATGGTCCTGGCCTCGGGGCGCACGATGAGATCGACATAGCGCTGCCTCACCCGCGCCTCTTCGCTCATCTCCTTGTGGGCGACCGGCAGCGGTCGTAGGGCTTTGGAAGCCATTTGCCAGGAGTCGGCGAGCACGGAGAGCTCTCCGCGACGGGAACTGATCACCTCACCGCGCACGAAGACGATGTCGCCGAGGTCGACATCGGCCTTCCACTCGTCCAGAGATTCCTGCCCGACCTTGTTCAGGCTGATCATCGCCTGCAGCTGGGTGCCGTCACCCTCCTGCAAGGTGGCAAAGCAGAGCTTCCCGGAGTTCCTGGCGAACATCACCCGCCCGGCCACCCCCACGATCTGACCCGTCTCGGTGTCGGCGGGCAGGTCCGGATAGGCCGCACGAATCTCGGCGAGTGAATGTGTGCGTGCGATCTCCACCGGATAGGGTTCACGCCCCTCGGCGAGCAGGCGCTCACGCTTGGCCTGACGAATCCGGTACTGCTCCGGAATGTCGGCTTCGGATGTCGCGTCCGCGGCCGGTGTGGTGCGGGGCGGGTGGGGTTCGGTCACGTCGTGCCAGCCTAAATGACGCGGATTCGGGCGCCGTCGGTGCGCCGAACGCAGCCAGCTAGACCGAGATGCCCTTCTTGAGCCGGCCGCGGTTGCTGTCGCGGTTGCGCTCGAACACCAGCCGCAGCCCGTCAAGGGTGAGATGCCGGTCGTAGTGCTGCACCGTGTGCAGATCCGGGAGGACCAACGGGGCGCCGTGCCCGGTGGCGACCACGGTGACGTCGTCGCCGTCGAAGCCGTCGACGTCGTCGCGGATGCGGGTCACCAACCCGTCCACCAGCGCCGCGAACCCGAAGACCGCGCCGGCCTGCATGCACTCGACCGTGTTCTTGCCGACGACCGACCGCGGCCGGGTCAGCTCGACCCGGCGCAGCGCCGCCGACCGTGCGGCAGCCGCGTCCGACGACACCTGCACACCGGGCGCGATGGCCCCGCCGAGGAACTCACCCTTCGCCGAGACGACGTCAACGCAGATCGACGATCCGAAGTCCACGACGATGGCGGCCGTTCCGTACTTGTGGAACGCGGCCAGGCAGTTGACGATCCGGTCGGCGCCGACCTCCTTCGGGTTGTCGACGAGCAGCGGGATGCCGGTCCGCACACCGGGTTCGATGAGAACGTGCGGAACCGACGGCCAGTACTGTTCGAGCATCACGCGGACCTCGTGCAGGACCGACGGGACGGTTGACAGGCCCGCGGCGCCGGTCAGACGCTCGGCGTCGTCGCCTATCAGGCCGTCGATGGTCAACGCGAGTTCGTCGGCCGTCACCTCCGACTCGGTTCGGATGCGCCAGTGCTGAACGACTTTCGCGTGATCTCCGGTCCCCGAGACCAGACCCACGACGGTGTGGGTGTTACGGACGTCGATGGCTAGTAACACGTGCTCACCGTGGAGACATCAACTCGGCCGCGTCGGCCGGTACGAAGGCCGGATCGTGCCCGAGGTCGATCTGCTTGTTGTCGGCGTCGACGAACACGATCCGCGGCTGGTAGGTACGGGCTTCGGCATCCTCCATGGTGCCGTAGGCGATCAGGATCACCAGGTCGCCGGGGTGCACGAGATGCGCTGCCGCGCCGTTGATCCCGATGACGCCGCTGCCGCGTTCACCGGTGATCGCGTACGTCACCAACCGTGCGCCGTTGTCGATGTCGACGATTGTGACCTGCTCACCCTCGAGTAGGTCGGCCGCCTCCATCAGGTCGGCGTCGATGGTCACCGAACCCACGTAGTGCAGATCGGCCTTGGTGACCGTGGCGCGGTGGATCTTCGACTTCAGCATTGTCCGTAACATCAGTTCCTCCAAGGAAGTTCGTGCTCGTCGAACGCGACGTCCGGGCCGGGCCCGGACGGTACTCCGATATCTATGGCGATGTTGTCCAGCAGCCTGGTGCGGCCCAGCCGGCCTGCCACCAACATGCGCGCCGGCCCCAATTCGGGTGCGGGGCCCAGCATCGGGTCCCGCACCTGCAGGTAGTCGACCTCGATTGTGGGCACTTCGTCGAGCACCGCACGCGCGGCGTCCAGCGCCGCCGCGGCCCCTTCGCCCGCGGCGTACATGCCCGCCAGCAGCGCCGCCGACAGCGCACCCGCATGTTCGCGCTGCTCCGCGTCCAGGTAGCGGTTGCGCGACGACATCGCCAGCCCGTCGGCCTCCCGCATGATCGGCACGCCGACGATCTTGGTGTCGATGTTGAGGTCGGTGACCATCTGACGGATCAGCGCCAGCTGCTGGTAGTCCTTCTCCCCGAAGAACGCGCTGTCAGGGTGCACGATGTTGAGCAGCTTCAGCACGACAGTCAGAACACCCTCGAAATGTGTTGGGCGAGAGGCACCCTCGAGCTCCGCGCCGAGCGGTCCGGGGTGCACCGACGTGCGAGTGCCGTCTGGATACATGTCGTCGGCGGTCGGGGTGAACGCGATCTCGACGCCCCGGGCGCGCAGGGCGGCAAGATCGTCGTCGAGCGTGCGCGGATACGCGTCGAGGTCCTCCCCCGCGCCGAACTGCAGCGGATTGACGAAGATCGACACCACCACGACGGCTCCCTGAACCCGCTTGGCGGAGCGGATGAGCGTGAGGTGACCCTCGTGTAGCGCGCCCATCGTCGGGACCAGCACCACCCGGCGGCCGGTGGCGCGCAGCGCCCGGGTGACCGCGGAGACGTCGGCGGGCTTCGCGTAGACGTTCAGCTCGCCCGCCGTGAACTGCGGCTTGCGCGCGGTCATCGCCCGCTCCCCAGCTGGCGCGTCGGCCCGCCGCCGTCGGTGCGCGAATCCGGTGCGAGCACGGCGACCACCTCGCCCGGGGCGTGCGCACGCAGTGCCGTGCGCAGCGAGTTCGCCCGATATGCCTGTGCCAATTCGGGATTCACCTCCGTCAGGGCCTCCAGATGACGTGCGACGGCCGCGGCGTCCCCGCGTGCCACCGGTCCGGTCAGCGCCGCCTGGCCGCGTTGCAGCGCGTTTTCCAGCGACGCGCGCGCCAGCGGGCCGATGACCCGCTCGGCGAGGCCACCCGGCGCGTCGCCGACCAGCTCCTGGCCGAGGAGCTCCTGTCCCCACAACGCCGAGCGCAGCGCCTCCACCGCGTCGAGCAGAACGGTCACCACGTGGTTGCTCGCGTGCGCCAGCGCCGCGTGATACAGCGGGCGCGCGTCCTCTCGGACCCGGAACGGCTCCCCGCCGATCTCGAGTACCAGCGACTGGGCGATCGCGTAGCCCACTTCGTCGGCGGCGGTCACGCCGAAGCAGGTGTCGGGCAGCCGCTCGATGTCCTCGTCTGTGCCGGTGAAGGTCATCGCGGGGTGGATAGCCAGCGGTATGCAGCCTTGCTCGGACAACGGTGCCAGCACACCGATGCCGTTGGCGCCTGAGGTGTGCGCGACGATCGTGCCCGGCCGCACCGAGCCGGTCGCGGCCAGACCGGACACCAGGCCCGCCAGTTCGGCGTCCGGGACTGCGAGGAGGAGCAGTTCGGCTCGGCCGGCCACCTCGTCGACCGGAAGCACCGCGGTGTCGGGCAGCCGGCGCTGGGCGCGGTCGCGTGACGCGCGGGAGATGGCGCTGCAGCCCACCACGACATGTTCGGCACGCTCGAGGGCGACGCCCAGCGCAGAACCGACGCGACCTGCGGAAATGATGCCGACAGTGAGCCGCGCCGGCCGGAATCCGCCGGGTGGGGTCCCCATGAGAACCTCGCTGAGAGTTGATGCGTTGTCGTTCCGGTCCTGCGATGCGGGTACCGGACGGTCCCTACGAGGTTAACTCACTCCTCGCGGCGTCGGCGACGCCCGCCCGGTGTGGGGCTCGCCTGCAGCCGGGCCAGCAGTTCGGCGACGGACTGCCCGGCGGTGTCGGTGTCGTCGGCGCTGCGGTGCCTGCGTCGGTCGGGAGCGGGCGACGGTTCGGGCGAGGGTTCCGGTTCGGCGGGCGGGGGGTGCGGGGCGGGGCGGCTCGGATCTCCGCCCTCGGAAGCTGCCGAATGCCTGCCCCCCCGCGGTTCGGCTGGCTGGGGAGCACCGGTGGGCTCGGGGACCGGCGGCGGGGCCACCTCGTCTGCGGGGTCTGGGGCCCGGCGCCTGCCGACGTCCTCGGTGGTCACCGCGTTGATGTTCGAGACCCAGTTGCTTCCCGGGGCGCCGGGCGGCAGCCACTGACCGTCGGCGGGCGCGGGTTGCCAGTCGCTCGCCCGCGCCGGCTCGGGGGCGGGCGTCGGTGGTGGTGGCGCCACCGGTTCGGCGGGCGGCTGCGCGACGGGCTCGGGGCGCGGGGGCGGCGGGGGTGCGGCAGGAGTTGTAGGCGGTGCGGCAGGAGGTGGTGGCGGCGACCACCCGGCCGGTTCCTCGGCCGGTCGGCGTGCCCAATCGGTGTCGGATGCGCGGCGGTGTGCGCCACCCGTGTCCGGCACCGGTCGTTGCTGCCAATCGAACTCCGGCGGTTGAGGTTCGGCGGGCACGTCGATGATCGGGCTCTCTTCGGTCCGCTCGTCGATGTCCGGCCGGTAGTCGTCGATGCGGCTGCTGCTGACGCGCCCCGTCGTCTCCGAGTCCCGCGCCCAGTCGCTGTAGGCGCGCACCGTCGTGCGCTCGGGCTCGATCGCCGGCCGGTGCGACAGGTCCGCGTCGAAGAGGATCTCGAGATTGGCGCGTAGGGCGGCCAACTCGGCACGCAGGGTTGCCATCTCGTCGGCGGTCTGGGCCCGCACCTCGGACTCCAGCTCGCGGCGCAGTTGCGTCTCCAACGACAGCTCGTATTCGCGCCGGGCCGAGATCTCACGGTCCAGCTGGAGGTCGTAGACGAGCTTGAGGTCACGCACCTTGGCCTGGTCGACGTCGCTCTGCCGTCGGTAGATGACCGAGACGAACGCCGCGACCACAGCCGCCCACAACGCCAGGATGACCGCCAGCTTCAGGAGCTCCACCCGATTGGTGAACACCAGTGCGGAGCTTGCCGCGATCGCCAACACCAGCAACGCAGTCAGCAGCATCCAACCCGGCCTGCGGCCGGCACGCCGATAGCGTGCGCTGCGGGTCGGATCGGTCATGGGGGCGACTGTACCCGTCACAGGTCACTCCGCGTGTCGCCTCGTCGGCGATTCGGCCGCGCGTCGCCGCAACTTCGTTAATCCGTTGCCCCATCGGGGTTCTCCGGCGGCTCGCCCGGAGACTTGCAGCAATGCTGCAACCACAGCGCAGCAACGAGCAGAGCCAGTGCGCAGCCCGCGGCGACGGCGGCGCCCGCGGTGTCCTCGGCGGCGACCCGCAGTGTCGAGCGGCGCGGCAGAATGTAGACGAGCACCGCCGCCCACCAACCGAACACCAGCGCGCCCACCCATGCCGAAGCCTTGGCGATCACCACGGACCTGGCCACCGCGATGGGGTTGAGCCGCCCGGATCCCACGCCGATCTCACCGTCGTTGATCTTGGCGCGGACGTGGAACGCCCACCCCGCTTCGGCGATCGCGACACCCAGTAGCGAGACGCCCGTCCACGTCGTGATCGGCGGGAACCATCTGTACAGCACGAGAACGAGCAAATAGCCCACCAACGCGGTGAGCACCGCCGCGGCCACGAGGTCGCGCGTTCTGGTCGGTCCCATCAGCGCAACACCAGCTCGGTGCGGTGGACGCCGTCGCGTTCGGCAGGCTCGAGATCCGCGAGCAGCTCGTCGACCCGCCGGGTGTCCCCGCCGACCGGCAGCACCGCGTCCGGCTCGACGGCCAGCCAGGGCACCAGCACGAACGCGCGCTGATGCGCCCGCGGATGCGGCAGGGTCAGGTCTGGGTCCTGCGAGACCAGGTCGCCGCCGTCGTCGCGGCAGGTGACGATGTCGACGTCCAGCGTGCGCGGGCCCCACCGCTGCGCACGCACCCGCTCGGCGGATCGCTCGAAGTCGTGGGCCCGCCGCAGCCATCCGTGCGCGTCGAGGCCGGGATCGTCCGCGACGAGCACGGCGTTCAGGAAGGGCCCCTGCTCGACGCCGCCCCACGGCGCGGTCTCGTAGACCGGCGATGCCGCATACAGCGTCGCACCGAGGCCGTCGACGACCGCGCGCAGCATGGCCAGTCGGTCGCCGAGGTTCGACCCGATGGACAGGACCGCGGTGGTCAAGGGCTGCCCCGCCCGCGTCGTGAACGGCGCGCCACCACCGCGACGT
The DNA here is from genome assembly GCF_001668575.1 of Mycobacterium sp. 1164985.4. GTDB lineage: Bacteria > Actinomycetota > Actinomycetes > Mycobacteriales > Mycobacteriaceae > Mycobacterium. The sequence goes on along the minus strand of NZ_LZMD01000046.1, from coordinate 7,123 downwards.
CGGAGAAGGCCAGCGGGATCGGCGCCGACGGTTTGTGCACGACGACCTCGACGGCGTGCACGCGCTCGTCGGCCATCACATCGTCGGCGATCTCACCGGCCACCGCCTCGATCAGGTTCCGTGGCGGGCCCGCGACGATATCGGCCGCCCGTTGCGCCAGCGCACCGTAGTCCAGCGTGTCGGCGAGGTCGTCACTCGCCGCGGCGGCCGCGAGATCGATCCATACCGTGATGTCGACAATGAAGTCCTGGCCGTCGCGACGCTCGTGTTCGTAGACACCGTGATGCCCTCGAATCTTCAAGCCGCGCAGCTCGATTCGATCAGTCATGTGTCCAGGCCTCCAGCACCTTGAGCGCGTCGACCGAGGCGCGCACGTCGTGTACCCGCACACCCCACGCGCCGTGCAGGCCGGCCAACACCGAGATCACCGCCGTCGCGGTCTCTCTGCCGTCCGGCGGCCGCGGTTGTCCGTCGGCGTCGGCGAGCAGCGTTCCGAGAAAGCGTTTGCGCGACGCGCCGACCAGCACCGGAATGCCCGTGGCGACGAACTCGGGAAGCGCACGCAGCAGAGCCCAATTGTGCTCGCCCGTCTTGGCGAAGCCCAACCCGGGATCGATGACGAGCATGCTGGCGTCGACACCGGCGGCCACCGCCGCGTCCACACTGGCGAGCAGTTCGGTGCGGACCTCCTCGACGACGTTGCGGTACGCAGGTACCGCGTGGGGCTTGTCCGCGCCGACCGACCGCCAATGCATCAGCACCCAGGGCACTTTCGCGTCGGCGAGCAACGGCGCCATGTCCGGGTCGGCGCGCCCGCCGGAGACGTCGTTGACGATCTGGGCGCCGCTCTCCAGCGCCGCCCGCGCGACCTCGGCGTGCATGGTGTCGATGCTGACCGTGATGCCATGGGCGGCAAGCTCTCTGATGACGGGACACACCCGCGATTTCTCGATCTGCGGGTCGATGCGCGTCGCGCCGGGGCGGGTGGACTCGCCGCCGACGTCGACGATTGCGGCACCCTCGGCAGCCAGGCCAAGTCCGTGCTCGACGGCGCGGTCACGCTCGAGGAAGAGCCCTCCGTCTGAGAAGGAGTCGTCGGTGACGTTCACGACCCCCATGACGCGCACCCGTGTCGAGTTCACTTGCGCAGGATCAGGTCCAGCGCCTCGGCCCTCGATGCCGCGTCGACCTTGAACTGCCCACGCACGGCCGATGTGGTCGTCACCGCGCCGGGCTTTCGCACCCCGCGCATCGCCATGCACAGGTGCTCGGCCTCGACCACGACGATCACCCCCCGGGGATCGAGTTTGCGCATCATCGCGTCGGCGATCTGACCGGTGAGCCGCTCCTGCACCTGTGGTCGCTTGGCGTAGAGGTCGACCAGCCTCGCGATCTTGGACAGCCCGGTGACGCGACCGTCCTGGCCGGGGATGTAACCGACGTGCGCGACGCCGTGGAACGAGACGAGGTGGTGCTCGCAGGTCGAGTACATCGGGATCTGCTTGACGAGCACCAGTTCGTCGTGCTGCTCGTCAAAGGTGGTGTCCAGCACCGAATCCGGGTCGATGTAAAGCCCCGCGAACAACTCCTTGTAGGCGCGCGCCACCCGCGCCGGGGTGGACTCCAGGCCGTGCCGGTCGGGGTCCTCGCCCACCGCGAGCAGGAGTTCGCGGACCGCCGCCTCAGCGCGTTGCTGGTCGAAGGTCGCAGGGGTGAAGGTGACAGAGTTGTGCTGCGACTGCGCCAATGGAGCCTCCTGTGAGCCGGCCGGCCTGTCAGCCGTTGGGCCGGCTGTTGTCCTGACCCTGGTCCTCGTTCGGTGGGGGCGGCCCGCCCTGCTGCGGCGGCCCCTGCTGCGGGTACGGCTGATACGGCGGATACGGCGCGGGCTGTTGCCAACCCTGGTGCGGCGGCGGATACCAGTAACCCTGCGGCTGCTGGACCGGCTGCTGCTGCTGATGCTGCGGGGGCGGTGGCCAGCCCGGAGCGTGCCATCCGGCGGGGGCGCCGTAGTCCGGTTGCGTCGGTGCGGCACCGGACGATCCGTTGCCGCTGCCATTCGTGCCGTTGGCGCCGCTCTCGGCCAGCTTGGCCTCGGCGGCCTTGGTGGCCGCCGCGATCGCGGCCTTGAATGCGGGCTCGGGCACCGGCTTCGGCCATTCCTCGCCGCGCTCCATCGCCAGCTCGCCGGGCGTCTTGATCGGCGGTTTGTCGGACGGGACGCGGCCGCCGAAGTCGTCGAACATGGTCAGCCGCGGGCGCTTCTTCACGTCGCCGAAGATCTCCTCGAGCTCGCGGCGGTGCAGCGTCTCCTTCTCCAGCAGCTCGCCGGCGAGGGTGTCGAGCACGTCGCGGTACTCGGTCAGGATCTCCCACGCCTCGGTGTGAGCGGCCTCGATGAGCTTGCGGATTTCGTCGTCGATGTCGCGGGCGACCTCGTGGCTGTAGTCGGCCTGGGTGCCCATCGTGCGGCCCAGGAACGGGTCGCCGTGCTCGGTGCCATAGCGCACCGCCCCGAGTTTCGAGCTCATGCCGTACTCGGTGACCATCGCTCTGGCGATCTTGGTGGCCTGTTCGATGTCGGAGACGGCGCCGGTGGTCGGCTCGCGGAACACCAGCTCCTCGGCCGCCCGTCCGCCCATCGCGAACACCAGCCGCGCGATCATCTCCGAGCGGGTCATCAGGCCCTTGTCGTCCTCGGGGACGGCCATCGCATGGCCACCGGTACGGCCGCGTGCCAGGATCGTCACCTTGTAGATCGGGTCGATGTCCGGCATCGCCCACGCCGCGAGCGTGTGACCGCCCTCGTGGTAGGCGGTGATCTTCTTCTCCTGCTCGCTGATGATGCGGCTCTTGCGGCGCGGCCCGCCGACGACGCGGTCGACGGCCTCTTCGAGGGCGGGGCCGGTGATCACGGTGCCGTTCTCGCGGGCGGTCAGCAGCGCGGCCTCGTTGATGACGTTGGCCAGATCGGCGCCGGACATGCCGACCGTGCGCTTGGCCAGGCCGTCGAGGTCGGCATCGGGAGCGATCGGCTTGCCCGCCGAGTGCACCTTGAGCACGGCGCGGCGGCCGGCCAGATCGGGGTTGGAGACCGGGATCTGGCGGTCGAAGCGGCCGGGACGCAGCAGCGCCGGGTCGAGGATGTCGGGCCGGTTGGTCGCGGCGATCAGGATGACGCCCTGGCGGTCGCCGAAGCCGTCCATCTCGACGAGCAGCTGGTTGAGCGTCTGCTCGCGTTCGTCGTGGCCGCCGCCGAGGCCGGCGCCGCGCTGGCGGCCGACGGCGTCGATCTCGTCGACGAAGATGATGCACGGGCTGTTCTGCTTGGCCTGCTCGAACAGGTCGCGCACGCGGGAAGCGCCGACGCCGACGAACATCTCGACGAAGTCGGAGCCCGAGATCGTGAAGAACGGCACCCCGGCCTCGCCGGCGACGGCGCGGGCCAGCAGCGTCTTACCGGTGCCAGGCGGGCCGAACAGCAGCACGCCCTTGGGGATCTTGGCGCCGAGCGCCTGGTACCGCGACGGGTTCTGCAGGAAGTCCTTGATCTCGTAGAGCTCTTCGACGGCCTCGTCGACACCGGCGACATCGGCGAAGGTGGTCTTCGGCATGTCCTTGGTCAGCTGCTTGGCCCGCGACTTGCCGAAACCGAAGCCCATCCGGCCGCCGGTCTGCATGCGCGAGAACATCACGAACAGGCCGACCAGCAGCAAGAGCGGAAGCAGGTAGATCAGCAGCGACCCGAGCATGCTGCCCTGGTTGACCACGGTGTTCGTGGTCGCGCCCTTGGCCTGCAGGGAGTCGAAGAGCGTCGCGCCGTACCCGGTCGGGTACTTGGTGATGATCTTGTCGCTGTTCTCGGTGTCGCTGTTGCCGCTCTTGAGCTCGAGGCGCAGCTGCTGTTCGCGGTCGTCGATCTGCGCGCTCTTGACGTTGTCGTCCTTGATCTGCGCGATCGCCACCGAAGTGTCGACCGGTTTGTAGCCGCGGGTGTCATCGCTGAAGTAGTAGAAGGACCAGCCCAGCAACAGCACGACCGCGATCACGGTCAGCGTGCGGATGACGTTTTTCCGATTCATCAACTATCCGTCGTCGTTCGGCCGCGTGGCCGGCCGTTGTTCCCGGCCGTCCGCGACCACATCTGCCATTGGCGCCGCATCCAACATGCTCACAGTTGGAATAGTTCAGGCTACCGCTAGACCAACGAACCAAGGTTCCCGACGGTTCTCCGCCGAGCGCACGGTGATCCGGCGATTCGTGTTCACAATGGCACTGTCGGCATCGAGGATGAGGGCGTGCTGACCTCCTCTGAGCGGTTCGTCGTCACCAACGGGGTCCGTCTGCGGGTCCTGGAGGCCGGCGAACCCGGTGCGCCTCTGGTGGTACTGGCCCACGGCTTCCCCGAACTCGGGTTCTCCTGGCGTCATCAGATGCCGGCGCTCGCCGAGGCCGGTTACCACGTGCTGGCTCCTGATCAGCGCGGATACGGCCGCTCCTCGGCTCCGGTGGATGTTGACGCCTACACCGTCGCCGAGTTGACCACCGACATCGTCGGGCTGATCGACGACGCGGGTGCGGAGCGCGCGGTGATCGTCGGGCACGACTTCGGCGGTGTGGTGGCCTGGGGTGCGCCGCTGCTGCATCCGGACCGGTTCGCCGGAGTGGTGGGCGTCTGCGCGCCGCCGGTGCCCCGCTCGCGGGTGACCACGACGCAGGCATTCCGGCGGATCTTCGGCGAGAAGTTCTTCTACATCCTCTACTACCAGGAGCCCGGACCGGCCGACGAAGAACTCAACCGCGACCCCGCCACCACCATGGGCAAGCTCTTCGCGTCGACCGCTTCGTCGGGCGGCGGGCTGGTCAGCGCCCGGATGACCGCGCCCGGCCCGGCCGGGCTCCTCGACCGCATCCCGGACCCCGGCAGGTTGCCCGACTGGATCAGCCAGGCCGAGTTCGACCACTACGTAGACGAGTTCACCCGCACCGGCTTCACCCCCGCGCTGAACTGGTACCGCTGCTTCGACCGCAACTGGGAGCTCACCGCGAGCACGCCGGCCCCGACGATCGACGTGCCGGCGCTGTTCGTCGGCGGCACAGAGGACCCGACGATGGCGTACACGCCGCGGCATCGCGCGGGTGAGGTGGTGTCCGGCGATTACCGCGAGGTGATGATCGACGGCGGCGGGCACTGGCTGCCGCAGGAGCGGCCCGCCGAGGTCAACGCCGCGCTGCTGGAGTTCCTGACCCGATTGGAGTGGTGAATGCGCGCCGCCGTACTGCGCGACGGACGGATGGTGGTCCGCGACGACGTCTCCGAACCTGTCCCGCAGGAGGGGCAGGTGCTGGTCTCGGTCAACGCCTGCGGAATCTGCGGCTCGGACCTGCATTTCGCCAAGCACGGCGCCGAGATGGTTCGGCTCACCCGTGAGATCACCGGGATGCCGGTGCAGGGCGGGTTGCCCGTCGACGTCGGCGACGACGTGTTCATGGGCCACGAGTTCAGCGCGGAGGTACTCGAGGCCGGCCCCGGCACCGATGCGCCGCCGCCGGGAACGCTCGTGACGTCGTTGCCGGTCTTGCTGTCGCCCAAGGGTTTCGAGCCGATCATGTCCAGCAACACGGTGCTGGGCGGCTACGCCGAGCGGATGCTGCTGTCGGTGCCGTTGCTGCTGAGGGTGCCCGAGGGCGTCGACCCCCGTCACGCCGCGCTCACCGAACCGATGGCCGTCGGGCTGCACGCGGTCAACAAATCCGGCATCGCGCCCGGCGAGCCCGCCCTGGTGATCGGCTGCGGCCCGATCGGTATCGCGATCATCGCCGCGCTGCGACTGAAGGGCATCGAAGACGTTGCGGCGGCCGACTTTTCGGTGCGGCGCCGTGAACTCGCCGCGACCATGGGCGCACACGTGACGCTGGACCCTGCACAGGGCTCACCGTTCGACAGCACGACGCCCGCGGTGGTCTTCGAGGCCGTCGGCGTGCCCGGCATCATCAACGACGCGATGCGTCGGGCGCCGCTGGGCAGCCGCCTGGTGGTGGCCGGGGTCTGCATGCAGCCCGACACCGTCATGCCGCTGTTCGGTATCGCCAAGGAGATCAGCGTGCAGTTCGTCAACTCGTATGACCACAACGAATTCACGGAGTCGTTGCGCGCCATCGCCGACGGGCTCATCGACGTCTCGCCGCTGATCACCGGCGAGGTGGGACTCGACGGCGTCGCCGCCGCGTTCGACGAGCTCGCCTACCCCGACGCGCACTGCAAGATCGTGGTGACGCCCTGACGGTAGGGTGCCAGCCATGCCAATCGCTGCCCGGGCGACGACGCCCTCCCGAATCCTCGCGGCCGCGGCGGTGGGTCTCATCGCGCTCCTGTCGGGTTGTGACGCGAAGGCCGCCCCCGCCCTGACCAACAACGACGACGGCGCAGCGCGTCAGGTCACGGTCGTCGGCTCCGGTGAGGTGCTCGGGACCCCCGACACGCTGACCATCGAAGCGGCGATGGAGGTCGTTTCCGCCGATGCCGCAGGCGCGCTCAACCAGACGAGCCAGTTGCAGCGCGGCGTCATCGATGCACTCGTCGATTCGGGCGTCGACCGCAAGGACATCAATACCTCCCAGGTGAGCGTGCAGCCGCAGTACGCAGGCAGCGACAGCTCGACCGTCAACGGCTACCGGGCGACGAACACGATCGACATCAAGGTGCGCGAGCTGAATACGGCGCCGCAGGTGTTCGGGATCATCGCCAGCCGAGGCGGCAACGCCACCCGGATCAACAACGTCACGCTCGCCATCGAGGACGACTCGCAGCTGGTGCGCGAGGCGCGCGCCCGCGCCTTCAACGATGCCAAGAGCCGCGCCGAACAGTACGCACTGTTGGCCGAACTCGACCTCGGCAAGGTGATCTCGATATCCGAGGTGCCGGCGTCCAACCCGCCGACGCCCTACCCCAGCCCGCGCGGCCCCGCCGCGGAGATGGCGGCGGTGCCCATCGAGCCGGGCCAGCAGGCCGTCGGCTTCAACGTGACCGTGGTCTACGAGTTGAGCTAGCTGGCTGTAGGTCGAGTCAAGAGGGTGGGCGGCCGTAGTGGTTCGACACCCGTGGGTGGGGTGCTGGATTGGT
>NZ_LZMD01000045.1 GCF_001668575.1 Mycobacterium sp. 1164985.4 | reverse complement strand
AACTATCCGAGTTTTCATGATTTCGAGCATTGGAAGCCGATGTGGGATGCGTTGGTCGACACCGAGACGGTGCTCAACGTGCACATCGGTTCGTCGGGGCGGTTGGCGATCACCGCTCCGGATGCGCCGATGGATGTGATGATCACCTTGCAGCCGATGAACATCGTCCAAGCCGCGGCCGATCTGTTGTGGTCGCGCCCGATCAAGGAGTATCCGACACTCAAGATCGCGCTGTCCGAGGGCGGTACGGGGTGGATTCCGTACTTTTTGGAGCGGGTGGATCGCACCTTTGAGATGCATTCGACGTGGACGGGTCAAGACTTCGGCGGCAAGTTGCCCAGCGAAGTGTTCCGCGAGCACTTCTTAACGTGTTTCATCGCTGATCCGGTCGGGGTGGCCACCCGCAACGCGATCGGCATCGACAACATCTGCTGGGAGGCCGATTACCCGCACAGCGACTCGATGTGGCCGGGCGCCCCCGAGCAACTCGACGAGGTGCTCACCGCCAACAACGTGCCCGACGACGAGATCAACAAGATGACCTACGAGAACGCGATGCGCTGGTATCACTGGGATCCGTTCACCCACATCACCCGCGAACAAGCCACCGTCGGCGCGCTCCGCAAGGCCGCCGAAGGCCACGACGTCTCCATCCAAGCCCTGTCGAAAAAAGAAAAAACCGGCGCGTCGTTCGCCGACTTTGCGGCGAGCGCCAAGCAGGTGACCGGAAACCAGGACTGAGGAGTCTGCAAGTATCGGGAGTCCTGATCGCAAGGTCGGGAGCAGCGTCTTCGAGTGCGCCGGTGCGGAAGCTGCGTTCACGCGCCGGCGCACTGCTCTGCGGGACGATGAACAGAGGAGAACAACCGTGCCTGGCGGGATGAGTTTCGAGCTGACCGAGGACCAGGAGCTGATCCGAAAGTCCGTCCGTGAGTTGGCGAGCAAGTTCGACGACCACTATTGGATGGAAAAGGATCTCGCTCACGAGTTCCCGCAGGAGTTCTACGACGCGATCGCCAAGGGCGGTTGGCTCGGGATGACCATTCCGGAGGAATACGGCGGGCACGGTCTCGGGATCACGGAAGCGACGCTGCTGCTCGAGGAGGTGTCGCGTTCCGGGGCCGCGATGAACGGCGCGAGCGCCATCCACCTGTCGATCTTCGGCATGCAACCCGTCGTCAAGCATGGCTCCGACGAGCTCAAGGCCGAGACCCTGCCGCGGATAGTCAACGGCGATCTGCATGTCTGCTTCGGCGTCACCGAACCCGGTGCGGGGCTAGAC
>NZ_LZMD01000044.1 GCF_001668575.1 Mycobacterium sp. 1164985.4 | reverse complement strand
AGGGGCAGGTCTCGCTGTACGCCTCAGGCATCGAACCCGGGTTCGTCGCCGACTACCTACCGCTGGTGCTGAGCACACAGTCGTCGCAGATCGAGAAGATCCACGCCTACGAGATCGGCCTGTACGACGACTACGGTGTTCCCGACATCATGAGCGACGCTTTGGGTTTCGGCCGGCCGCTGGACTACAAGCCGTGGATCTCCTTCCCGGGTGCGATCGCCGGCGAGTGGCAGGGCCAAATCCGCATGGTCGCCGAAGCCCTCGGCGTCGAGGTGCAGGAGATCAGGGAGACGTTCGACCGTGCGGTGACCGAGCGGACGCTCGAGGTCGCGATGGGCACCGTGGAAGCGGGGACGTGCGGCGCCCTGCGGATGCAGGCCATCGGCATCGTCGACGGCCAGGAGGCGATCGTGATCGAACACGTCACCCGCTTGGCGCCCGACGTCGCTCCCGAATGGCCGACGATGCCGGACGCACTCGGATACCGCATCGTGATCACCGGCCAACCCGACATCGAATGCACGATGGCGGCCACCGTCCGCGACCGCAAGGATGCCGCGATCGAGAGCATGACCTCAGGCGCCGGAGCGATGGTCGCCACGGCTATGCGTGTGGTCAATGCGGTGCCGTATGTCGTTGCCGCCCAACCGGGTCTGCTCAGTTCGGTGGATTTGCCGCTGACGATCCCACGGCACGCGTTCAACCCACGCGGGTCAGCCTGAACGGCATCTCGATGCCGAGCACCTTGTTGAAACCGCAGGCGCCACTTGGGCCCTCGGTCTTGTCCCACCCCTCGTACTTGTTGGGGTCCTGCGGATAACCCAGCCAGAACACCCACGACTGCTTGCCCGGGTAGGCCGTACCGTCGATGCACGGTTCCCAGTCCGGCACGGTCCTGGTGACCTTCCACCGACCGCTCATGTACACCAGGTCCGCGCTCCAGCCCTGATCGCTCTCGACCCGGCCGGTGCAATCCTGATACGTCGTACATGTCGAGGTGATGGTCCACGTCTGGGTGACACTGGCCTCGTCATGGCGTGAGTCTTTAGTCGTCGCATAACGGCCATCAGAGAACGCGGTGAACACGCCGTTGATCGCGACCTCGTTCTGCGCGCGTGCGTGCGGCGCGAAAAGGATCGCCGCGATGATCGTCACCGCGATTGTCAAAGCTCGGATCACTGCGCCCCTCCCTCGTAAATCAACTGCTGCCATGATTTCGGGGTCTGTACGAGATCGGTCTGGCGGCCGACGTTCCCGTCCGGCGTCGCATACTGTCCCGTCTGCGGGTCGTAGTGCGCAACAGCGACGGACGGTCCCTCCGGGGCGGGTCCGGTGGTGGCCGAACTCGGCGTCGCGGGCACCGCGCCGGGCGGAAGTGGCGAACCATCCGGCGGCGGTGCGCCTTGCAGCGATGGCCCGTGTGGAGTCGTCGCCTGCGGGGCAGGTGCGCTGGCGGCAGCCTGCTGATCCACCGGCCCCGACCCCAGGGGCGGGATCGCGTTCGGTGGCAGCGACGGCATCTGTGCACCGGGCGCGAGCGGCGGAGGCTGGATCGGCGGCAGCGGGCCCCGCGGCACCGCGCCGGGCGGAAGTGGCGTGCCTTCGAGCGGGGCGAAGAGGTTGTCGTCGGCACTGACCCGGTCGTCGGGCGGCACGCCCTGTGCGATGAGGTTCGGGTCGATGGGATAGGCCCCCAGAGTGTGCTGGCGCATCGCCAGCGGTTCGTAGGGCTTGTCGCTGTAGCACTGCTCGACGGTGGGCGCCCGTTTCCCGGGTACTCCCATGCACGGCGCGTTGCGCGCACCCCGCACTTCGATCGGCGAGTCCTGCGGCAGCTTGCAATATATTCCGTCCGGAGTGTCGACGGTGGTCTGATCGTCCGGGCTCCGCCACTGCGAGGGCGGAAGGAACCCGACCGTGCACGGGTTGGGGTCGGCCATCTGAATCCGGAAGTCGCCGATCGCGATACCGGTGTAATTGTTCTGGGGAGCCGATGACAGCGCGTTGGCCACGAACGGCGGCAACAGCACGAGCACCTGTTCCAGCGAGGGCCGATACGTCACTGCCACTTGACCGATGGTGGTCATGTTGGCCAACAACACCGGCAGTGTCGGCTTGATCTGCTCGAGCAGACCGGAGACCTCGTCCGCTGCGGCGGGGCCCTCTTCGAGCAGGGTGCGGATCTGCGGGTCGTCGGCCACGACCTGCCCGGTGATACCGGCGAGGCTTCGCGCCCACAGTCGAAGGGCGTCGGTCGAACGGGCCTGCGAATCCAGAAGCGGCACTGAATCTTCGGCCAGCCTCGCCGAACGAGACGGATCCTCGTTCAGGGCTTCGGAGAGCGTGGCCGACGAATCCACCAGCGATCCCATGTCGAACCCGGCGCCGCTGAACGCCTTGTACGACTCGTCGATCAGTTCCGTCAGGCGACTCTTAGGAATGCTCGCGATCAAGGTGTTCAGCTGCTCCAGCATCGGGCTCACCGGCTGCGGGATCATGGTGTCGGCCAGCGGGATCACTGATCCGTCTTCCAGATACGGCGGCGAGTCGGTGCGCGGAAGCAGCTCGACATACTGCTCACCGACAGCCGACACACTGCGCACTTCGGCCCGCAGGTCCGCCGGGATCCGGGGTGACGTGTCGAGCCGCAGCGTCGCGGTGGCCCGCGTGCGGGACACGTCCATCTCGGTGACCTTGCCCACCTGCACGCCGCGGTACGTGACGTTGGCGAACCGGTACAGTCCGCCAGAGGACGGTAATTCCAGTGTGACCGTGATCTTCCCGATCCCCAGCAGGGTGGGCACCTGCATGTAGACGAATACCATCGCGACCACACCGATGATCGATGCGATCATAAAGATCACGAGCTGTACACGCACCATCCGCGGCAGCATCAGCCACCACCCCCCGGTTCCCACGGCGCGGGCGCAGCATGCGGAATCGGGCCGAACGGCGGCTGGGTACCAACGCCGAGAGGGAATTTGGTGTAGTACGCATCGTATCCGGGGTCACCCGGCGCGGGAACCAACGACGCACGGTTCTGTCCGAGCGCGGTACCGAGCAACAATCCACGCTTGAGCCGGGCGTTGGTCCAGTCCACCGTGACGAAGAGGTTCACGTAATCACCGCGCACCCCGCGGTCGATCAAGTTCTGGGGCAACGGGAACGTCGGCAGCCACGCCAACGCCGTGTCGATCTCGGCGCCCACATCGCCGAGTGCTCGCAGCGTCGGCTCCAGGTTCTGCAGATTCGTCACGAGATCGGTCTGAGTGTCGTTGATCAAGCCGGCGACCGTATCGCTGAACTCCCCCAGCCGGTTCAACGCCGTGGTGAAGTTGGGCCGCTCGCGGATCAGCACGTCGAGCGCGGGCGGGATCTTGTCAAGCGCGCGGGTGAGCACCCGTTGTTCGTCACCCAACCGCTGCGAGAACCTGTTCAGCTCGTCGATGGTCGCGATGATGTTGTCGCGCTGTTCGTACAGGGTCCCGACGAAGGTATCCAGCCGGGCTATCAGGTCGCGCACCGTGCCCTGACGTCCCGACAGCGCGGCGTTGAAATTGGCGATGATGTCGCCGATCTGACCCAGCCCCCCGCCGTTGACCACCGCCGCCAGTGACGACAGCGTCTCTTCCGTCGACGGGTAGGTCGACGTCTCGTTGAGCCCGATGGTGGCGCCCGGGTTGAGACGTCCGCTCGGCTTCTCACCCGGCGGCGGGTCGAGCGCCACGTGCATGGAGCCCAGGAGACTGGTCTGGCCGACGGTAGCGACGGCGTTGGCTGGCACCGCGACGTCAGGCTTGACCGAGACATCGAGGTCGATGTGCCAGCCGTGCAACGTCATCTTGCCGACGCTGCCGACCACGACGTCGTCGATCATCACGGGCGAATTCGATTCCAGGGTCCCGACGTTGGCGAGCTCAACGTGGTAGACACTGGCATCTGGCCCCCGGCCCACCGCTCCCGGCAGCGGCAGCGAGTTCACTCCTTGAAACGAGCAACCGGTGACCGTCAGGGCCAGGGTCAGCCCGGTCGCGACGAGTCGGCGGCCGATCATGAGGGTCCTCCGCCATGCGGGATCGGGGGCGCCGGCGGCGCCGGCGGG
>NZ_LZMD01000043.1 GCF_001668575.1 Mycobacterium sp. 1164985.4 | reverse complement strand
GCCGCGCGGCTCTGGGCTCGTCCAGGTCACCTCGGTGATCACCGTGGCCCAGTGTGGCCAGGACTCTGCATCGGCGAGCACCTCGAAGAGTTGCTCGGGTGTGATCGCGAGGTCGACGGTGCTGACGAACCGGAACGGCGCGGTCTCGATGAACCCCAGGTCGACGCGTTCACACGGGTGCATGACCACACACAGTAAACGACCGTGTCTAGCCGGGCCCGTCGCTCGCCGCCGCCAGCAGCGGCACCAGCACCTCGCTGATCGGCGTGCTGAGCCCGTGCGCGGCGCCCTTGCGGGTGATCACGCCGTTGCGGATGTCCCACTCCAGCTGTCGCCCCGCTTGGCGGTCGGTCAGCATCGAGGTCGTGATGTCCTCCGGCGACTTCGCGAGCAGCCCGACGATGTCGTCGATCACCTCGTCGCCCAGGTTGGCGCCCTCGGCCCGCGCGACGGCGAGGCACTCGGCCAGATAGCGGCGCGCCAACCCGGCGACGTCGTTCCGGCGGAACATGCCCGACCGGCGCCCGCTGAGCACCATGAATCCCACGACGGCGTTGACCAGCAGCTTGTGCCAGGCGGCGTCGAGGAAGTTCGGGTCGATCTCGACCGCGACCGCGCTGCCTGCGAACAGGTCCGCCAGCGTCTGCGCGCCAGCCGTGTCGGGCAGCACCAACCGGGCGCCGGTACGCAAGAGGACATGGCCCTGCGGCGTCGGTTCAGCCGAAATCCACACCGCCGCAGGCACCACCGTCGACGCGGGGCAGTGCCGTCCGACACGCTCGACCTGCTCGACGCCGTTCTGCAGCGCACACACGACCGTGCGTTCGTCGCACAATTTCGCCAACCATCCGGCCGACTGCTCATTCTGGGTGTCCTTGACCGCCAGCAGCACCACGTCGACCGGCCCGTCGATGACCGCCGGGTCGGTCAACACCGGACCCGGCACCACGATCGGGTCGCGGTCGTCGGACCTGACCTCAACGGAGTCGCGCGGCGTCCGGCCACACAGGGTCACCGGATGACCGGCCGCGTACAGCAGGGCGGCGACCGTCGAACCGATCGCACCGGGCCCGACAAGCGCGATACGGGTCGCAGCGTCTGGGTCTTCGCGCGAGCGCTCATCCACAGCGCCAAGTTACCGGCGAACTGCGCCCCTCTACACTTGGGCAGTTGTCTCGTCAGGCGATTACCAGGGAGTTTCAGTGCTGCGCAGTCATGCCGCCGGATCGTTGCGGCCCGCCGACGCCGGTCAGAAGGTGACGTTGGCCGGCTGGGTGGCGCGTCGACGCGACCACGGCGGCGTCATCTTCATCGATCTGCGCGACGCGTCCGGGGTGTCACAGGTGGTGTTCCGCGAGGCCGGCGTCCTGGAGGCGGCGCACCGGCTGCGCGCCGAGTTCTGCATCGCCATCGACGGCGTCGTAGAGATCCGCCCCGAAGGCAACGCCAACCCGGAGATCGCGACCGGCGAGATCGAGGTCAACGCGACGTCGCTGACCGTGCTGGGGGAGAGCGCCCCGCTGCCGTTCCAGCTCGACGAGCAGGCCGGCGAGGAGGCGCGCCTCAAGTACCGCTATCTCGACCTGCGGCGCGAGGGGCCCGGCCACGCGATCCGACTGCGCTCCAAGGCGAACGCCGCCGCCCGCGAGGTGCTCGCGCGCCACGACTTCGTCGAGATCGAAACACCGACGATGACCCGCTCGACGCCCGAGGGCGCCCGCGACTTCCTGGTGCCCGCGCGGTTGCAGCCGGGTTCGTTCTACGCGCTGCCACAGAGCCCCCAGCTGTTCAAGCAGCTGCTCATGGTGGCCGGCATGGAGCGCTACTACCAGATCGCGCGCTGCTACCGCGACGAGGACTTCCGCGCCGACCGCCAGCCCGAGTTCACCCAGCTGGACCTCGAGATGAGCTTCGTCGACTCCGAGGACGTGATCGCGGTCTCCGAGGAGATCGTCGCAGCGCTGTGGCGGTTGATCGGCTACGACGTGCCCCTTCCGCTGCCGCGGATCACCTACGCCGAGGCCATGCGCCGGTTCGGTTCGGACAAGCCCGATCTGAGGTTCGGACTCGAGCTCGTCGAGTGCGCCGAGTTCTTCTCAAACACCCCGTTCCGGGTGTTCCAGGCGCCGTACGTCGGGGCCGTCGTCATGCCCGGCGGCGCCTCGCAGCCCCGCCGCACGCTGGACGCCTGGCAGGAGTTCGCCAAACAGCGCGGGCACAAGGGGCTGGCCTACGTGCTCGTCGGCGAGGACGGCACGCTGAGCGGCCCGGTGGCCAAGAACCTGTCCGATGCCGAACGCGACGGCCTGGCCGCCCACGTCGGCGCGTCACCGGGTGACTGCGTGTTCTTCTCGGCAGGCCCGGCGAAGAGTTCGCGGGCGCTGCTCGGCGCGGTCCGCATCGAGATCGCCAAGCGGCTCGACATGATCGATCCCGACGCCTGGGCGTTCACCTGGGTGGTGGACCCGCCGCTGTTCGAACCCGCCGACGAGGCGACCGCACACGGCGACGTCGCGGTCGGCTCCGGTGCGTGGACCGCGGTGCACCATGCGTTCACCGCCCCGAAGCCGGAGTTCGAGGACCGCATCGACACCGATCCCGGCGCGGTGCTCGCCGACGCCTACGACGTGGTCTGCAACGGCAACGAGATCGGCGGCGGCTCGATCCGTATCCACCGCCGCGACATCCAGGAGCGGGTGTTCGCGGTGATGGGTATCGACAAGGCCGAGGCCGAGGAGAAGTTCGGATTCCTGTTGGAGGCGTTCACCTTTGGCGCCCCACCGCATGGCGGCCTCGCATTCGGGTGGGACCGCACCACCGCGCTGCTCGCCGGTGCGGACTCGATCCGCGAAGTGATCGCGTTCCCGAAGTCCGGAGGCGGTGTCGACCCGCTGACCGGAGCGCCCGCGCCGATCACGGCGCAGCAGCGCAAGGAATCCGGTATCGACGCCAAGCCGAAGACCGACTGACCCGAACTCCACCGGATCCGGTTGCGGCGGGCTACGATCCGCGCGTGACAGGAGTGGTCTCGCCGACGACGGGTACGGCCGGGAGCCGGCGACGGCGGATCACCGTCGTGACGACGGTCGTGGCCGTCTTCGCCGTCTACGTCGGCTCCCTGATCGGCTACGCGCTGCTGGAGCCGGCGCCTCGTCACTTCCAGTTCTCCGAACCGTCGGTCACCGGAGAGACCGTCGTCATCATCCGGTTGCGGGAGATGAACGCGATTCAGAACCGCCTCGTGGCCGACGTCCTGCTGCACCCGGGACCCGAACTGAAGGCAGTTGAAACCGACGACATCACGATCCGGTTGACCTCTCGGAGCAGGTCGGGCGAGTTGATCTACGTCCATCCAACGCTTTCCGGGAATGACACGACGACTCAACTGGTCGCCGTCGGGGATCCCGACAACTGGCCGTTCGACACCTTCACGACCGACATCATCGGCGTGCAGGCCTTCCTGGGTGGCGGGGCGCAGCCCCGCCCGATCGTGGCGCCCGTCATCGTCGCGGGGCAGATCAACGGGTGGGACGTGCGCACCGAACACGGCAGCGCCGACTCGGTGCCGACGGTCCGTTTCAGTACCGAGCGCACCAGGGGAGCGCTCGCATTCGACATCGGGGTACTGCTGGTGCTGATCGCGCTGCCGGCGGCCGCGCTGTTCGTGGCCATCGAGACGGTGCTTGGTCGCCGAAAGTTTCTGCCGCCGTTGACAACCTGGTTTGCGGCGATGCTGTTCGCGGTGGTTCCGCTGCGAAACCTCTTGCCCGGCGCGCCGCCGGCGGGCGCGTGGATCGATCTCGCGGTGGTCTTGTGGGTGCTGATCGCGCTGGCGGCGGCGATGGTGCTCTACATCGTGGCCTGGTGGCGGCAGAAAGAGTGATCAGGCCGGCCAGTCGCAACCGGTCAATTCGGCCGACGCTTCCCACAACCGGCGCGCCGTCACCGGATCCACGGCCTTGGGCCGCAACCGCGTCACCTTCGGCCTGCCGATCTGGTTGAAACGCGGCGCCAGATACGTGCCGCTCGGCAGGTCGGTCGTCATCGCCTGCAGCGTGGCCCGTGCGCCCTGGGCGGGGGTGTGCATCAGGCGCCGAATGCGCCGGTGCTCGCCCATGCCCAGCGATCGGGTGATATCGGTGTCGGTCGCGCCGGGGTCGGTCGCGTAGGCACGTACACCGCGGCGGGCCAGTTCCGCGATGAACAGCAGGTTGGCCAATTTGGATTCGCCGTAGGCACTCCACTTCGAGTATTTGCGCCGATGCCAGTTCAGGTCGTCGAGGTGCAGGCTGCAGAACAGGTACGTCGCGCTGGCCACCGAGATCACCCGGTCGGTGATCCGGTCGGCCAGCAGACACGTCAACGCGAAGTGGCCGAGGTGGTTGATGCCGATATGAGCCTCGAAGCCATCGGCGGTGCGCGTCAACGGCATTCCCATCACGCCGGCGTTGTTCACCAGCACGTCAACGGATTCCACGGAGTCGGCGAACGAGCGCACGCTGGACAGGTCGGCGAGATCGAGGGCGGCGACCGCGACATCCCCGCTGATCTCGTCGGCGACCCGACGGCCCTTGTCGACGTCGCGGCACGCGATCACCACGCGGTGCCCGTCGGCGGCCAGAGCCGCCGCAGTGGCCTTGCCGACGCCGCTGTTACCGCCCGTGACGATGACCCGCATGGTCGTCGATTATGCGGGTGCGGAATACCGAGCCTTCGCCGGGACTTGGAGCGGAGGTGACCGAGATCTCCAACTTCAAGGAATTCAACGAGGCCATCGTCGACGAGTTCCGCGCCAACGGCGGCAAGGTCGGCGGACCGTTCGAGGGCGCAAACCTCCTGTTGCTGCACACCACCGGCGCGAAGTCTTCTCAGCCGCGGGTGTCGCCGCTGGCGTACTTCGACATCGACGACAGGATCTACGTCGTCGGGTCGTTCGCCGGCGCCGACAAGGATCCGGCGTGGGTGCACAACCTACGGGCCGATCCGCGGGTCCGCGTCGAGATCGGCGCAGGCGAATGCCACGCCAACGCCCGTGAGCTGCCTCGCGACGAGCGCGACGAGCTCTACCCGAAGCTGGTCGAGATCACGCCGGTGTTCGGGGAGTACCAAGCCAAGACCAGCCGGGTCATCCCGGTCTTCGAGCTCGCCCGAGCCTGATTTCGGTGCGGAACCGATCGCTGGGCGATAGGTAGCGCACCGAAACCGCTCGGCTCAGAGGCGCTCGATGATGGTGGCGTTGGCCATGCCGCCGCCCTCACACATCGTCTGCAACGCGTAGCGGCCGCCGCGCTGCTCGAGCGCGTTGACCAACGTGGTCATGATCCGCGCGCCGCTGGCACCCAGCGGATGACCGATCGCGATCGCGCCGCCGTTGACGTTCGTCTTGGCAAGAAGATCAGCGGGAGCCGGCTCTCCGACTTCCTGCGCCCAGGCCAGGACGACGGGCGCGAACGCCTCGTTGACCTCGAACAGGTCGATGTCGGCGAGCGTCAGCCCGGCGCGCTGCAGCACCTTCTCCGTCGCGGGGATGACACCCGTCAGCATGTAGAGCGGATCCGACCCGACGACGGTCATCGAGTGGATGCGCGCGAGCGGGCGCAGGCCCAGGCGCGCGGCCACCTCGCTGGTGGTGATCAGCACCGCCGCGCTGCCATCGGACAGTGGCGACGAGTTGCCCGGCGTGATCTCCCAACCGATCTGCGGGAAGCGCTGCTCGTAGGCGGGGTTGTAGAACGCCGGCTTCAGCGCGGCGAGCGTGTCGACGGTCGTGCCGGGCCGGATGATCTCGTCGGTGGTGAGGCCGTTGATCGGGGTCAGCTCGTTGTCGAAGCGGCCCTCCTTGGTCGCGGCGGCGGCCTTCTCGTGGCTGCCCGCCGAGAACTCGTCGAGCTGCTGGCGCGACAGACCCCACTTCGCCGCGATCAACTCCGCGCTGATGCCCTGGGGCACCAGGCCTTCGGGATACCGCTGCGCCATCTCGCCGAACGGGTCGCTGCCGGGCAGCACGCTCGAGCCCATCGGCACGCGTGACATCGACTCGACCCCGGCCGCGACGACGATGTCGTAGGCGCCCGAGATCACTCCCTGCGCGGCGAAGTGGATGGCCTGCTGGCTGCTGCCGCACTGGCGGTCGACCGTCGTGCCCGGCACGGACTCCGGGAATCCCGCCCCGAGCAGGGCATTGCGCGCGATGTTGACCGCCTGGTCACCGACCTGGGTGACGGCGCCGGCGATGACGTCGTCGATTTGCACCGGGTCGATCCCAGCCCTGGCCACCAGCTCCTTGAGGCTGTGCGCGAGCAGGTCCACGGGCAGCACGTCGTGCAGCGCTCCGTTCGGCTTGCCCTTGCCGATCGGGGTGCGAACCGCTCCGACGATGACGGCGTCCCGACCTGAGAATCCGGACATTGCTGCCTCCTCCACGCTGAGTGAACTTGTCTATACCCAGCTATACCAGCTAGGTATAGATGGAACAACTCAGGGGTAGGGTGAATTCCATGACAGTTCTGCAGGGGAGGCTGGCCGACCGGGATGCCTGGTCGGCGGTCGGGGAGTGTCCGATCGAGAAGACGATGGCGGTGCTGGGCACGAAGTCGGCGATGCTCATCATGCGCGAGGCGTACTACGGCACCACCCGGTTCGAGGATTTTTGGCGCCGGGTCGGGGTCACCAAAGCCGCCGCGGCGTCGCGGCTTTCGGATCTCGTCGAGGCCGGTCTGCTGGAGCGGCAGCCCTACCAGGAGCCGGGCCAGCGCAGCCGCGACGAGTACGTGCTCACCGAGGCCGGCCGGGAGTTCATGCCGGTGGTCTGGGCGATGTTCGAGTGGGGCAGGCGCCACCTGCCTAACCGCACGCCGTTACGCCTGGCGCACCAGGGGTGCGGCGCGGAGGCCACCGTCGAGATCCGGTGCGCCGAGGGGCACCGCGTACCGCCCGACGAACTGGCGGTGCGGTTGAAGCGCTGAACCGGCCCGTTCGGCGACGCGAGCCGGCACGCCATGCGTAGGGTGCCGATGTGCTGCATCTGCGCGTCATCTCGCCGACGGATCAGCGCGACGCCGTCATGGCCGTCCTGCAGGACAACCCGGGCGTCACCCACATCGTCATTCACCGCGACGCCGCCGTGGAACCGCGCGGAGACGAGATCACCGCCGACATCGCCAGGGAGTCGGCCAACGAGGTGATCGACGCGCTCAAGAAGCTGCGGGTCAAGGACCGCGGCGCGATCACCCTCGACTTCGTCGACACCGTGCTCTCGGCCCGTGCGTACCGCGCCGAGGACGCGGCCGACGGCGATCCCGCCGACGCGGTGGTGTGGGACGAGCTGGCGGTGCGCACCCGCGAGGAATCGAGCCTGAACGTCACCTTCCTGGCCTTCCTGTGTGTGGCCTGCTTGATCGCTTCGATCGGTGTGGTGACCGACTCGCCCGTGACGGTCGTGGGTGCGACGGTGGTGGGCCCCGAGTTCGGACCGCTGGCGGCGCTGGCCGTGTCGCTGGTGCGCCGCCGAAGGTACCTCGCACGACGTGCGGCGTTGGCGCTCCTGGTCGGGTTTCCGGTCGCGATGCTCGTCACATCGGTCGCCGTCCTGGCGGGCGAGGCGATCGGCTGGATCACCGTCACCAGCACCAGCGAACTGGACGAGGTCGACTTCATCTTCCAAGTCGGCCCGCTGTCGTTCGTCGTCGCGTTCCTCGCCGGCACGGCTGGGATGCTGTCGCTGATCACCTCGAAATCCGCTGCGCTCGTAGGTGTTTTCATCTCGGTCATGACCGTGCCCGCCGCGGGGTTCGCGGTCGTCGCGGGCACGGTCGGGGACTGGAACGTCGCGGCCAAGTCCGCATCGCAGCTGGCGGTCAACCTGGTCGCGATCGTTTTGGCCGGTGTGCTCGTCCTGTGGACGCGCCGGCTGGCCGACCGGAGGCACAGCGCGCCGCGCCGCATCCCGGGGTGACCGGTTACGGTTCTGCACTGATGGCACTTCCGGAACCGAATGTTCCCGACGACCTGCTGGGCAGATACCGCACCGCGCGCGTCCAGCAGGCGCTGTTCGATGTGCGACCGGGTGCAGGCAGCGGCTACGACGAGTTCGTCGACGCCGCAGGCGATGTCCGCCCGGCGTGGCAGGAACTGGCCGAATGTGTGGCCGAGCGCGGTCGCCCCGGCCTGGCGCAGCTGCGCGACGTGGTGCGCAGCCTCGTCGACAACGACGGCATCACCTACGTCCAGGTCGACCGCCACGGTTCGGTGGTCGGCCAGCCCGGCACCAACGGCGACGAACCCGCCGAACCGGGGCCCTGGCATCTCGACGCGCTGCCCCTGGTGATCTCGGCCACCGAGTGGAACACGCTGGAATCCGGTCTGCTGCAGCGCTCCCGGTTGCTCGACGCCGTCCTCACCGACCTGTACGGGCCTCAGGTATCGATCACCAGCGGCGTGCTGCCCGCGCATCTTCTCTTCGCCCACCCCGGCTATGTGCGGGCCGCGCGAGGCATCGACGTTCCCGGCCGCCACCAGCTGTTCCTGCACGGCTGCGACGTCAGCCGCGTCGGCGACGGCAGTTTCGTGGTCAACGCCGACTGGACGCAGGCACCGTCGGGCGCGGGCTACGCGCTGGCGGACCGGCGCGTCGTCGCGCACGCCGTACCCGACCTCTACGAACGGATCGGCCCGCGGCCCGCGTCGCCGTGGGCGCAAGCGCTCCGTCTCGCGCTCATCGACGCTGCCCCGGAGTCGGCCGAGGAACCGATGGTGGTGGTGCTCAGCCCGGGCATCCACTCCGAGACCGCGTTCGACCAGGCGTATCTGGCGAGCGTCCTGGGCTTCCCCCTCGTCGAGAGCGCCGACCTGGTGGTGCGCGACGGCAAGCTGTGGATGCGGTCGATGGGCACGCTCAAGCGTGTCGACGTGGTGCTGCGCCGCGTCGACGCGGACTGGGTCGACCCGCTGGATCTGCGTTCCGACTCGCGGCTCGGCGTCGCCGGCCTCGTCGAGGCGCTGCGCCGCGGCACCGCGGCCGTCGTCAACACCCTCGGCAGCGGCATCCTGGAAAACCCGGGCCTGCAGCGGTTTTTGCCCCAGCTCTCGGAGCGGTTGCTCGGCGAGTCGCCGGTACTCGACACCGCGCCGATGTACTGGGGTGGCATCGGAACCGAACGCTCGCATCTGCTGGCCCACCTGCCGTCGCTGTTGATCAAACCGGTGACAGGCGGGCGGGCCATCGTCGGTCCGGCGCTGTCCACCGAGCAGCGCAAGCAGCTCGCCGCGTGTATCGAAGCCACACCGTGGCAGTGGGTCGGCCAGGAAATCCCGCAGTTCTCCTCTGCACCAAGCGTTGCGGGCCTGGGCGGGCTCTCGGCGACGAACGTCGGCATGCGGCTGTTCACGGTCGCTCAGCGCGACGGCTACGCGCCGATGATCGGCGGGCTCGGATATGTGTTGGCGCCCGGCGATGCGGCTTACACGCTCAACACCGTTGCGGCCAAGGATGTCTGGGTCCGGGCGCCGGAGCGGGTCACCGTGGACCGGGTACCGCCGGTCGAGCTGCCTGCGATCACGCCGAGCGCGACGCGGGCGGTCAGCTCGCCGCGCGTGCTGGCCGACATGTTCTGGGCGGGGCGCTACGCCGAACGCGCCGAGCACATGGCGCGACTGCTCACCGTGACCAGGGATCGCTATCACGAATTCCACTACCGCCGAGACATGGACGGCAGCGAGTGCGTGCCCGTGCTGCTGACCGCACTGGGCCACCTGACCGGCACCGACACCGGCGCCGACGGCGACTACGCGGAGATGGTTGCCACCGCACAGTCGACGCTGTGGTCGTTGACCGCCGACCGACACCGACCGGGGTCGCTGGCGCACTCGGTCGAGCGGCTCGGCCTGGTCACCCGTTCGGTGCGCGATCAGATGTCCAACGACACGTGGATGGTGCTGGCCGCTGTCGAACGTGCGCTGCTCCATTCGCCCGCGTCGGGGCGCCCCGCCAACGAGCCGCCCGATTCGCAGGCCGAGGGCGATGCGTTTCTCACGGCGGCCACCAACCTCACCCTCGCGGGCATGTTGGCGCTCTCGGGTGTGGCGGCCGAGTCGATGATCCGTGACGTCAGCTGGACGATGATGGACATCGGCAAACGCATTGAACGCGGGCTCAACCTCACCGCGCTGCTGAGTGCGACGCTGACGACCGCGCGCAGTCCCGGCGCCGAGCAGACCATTACCGAATCGACCCTTGTGGTGTGTGAGTCATCGGTCATCTACCGACGGCGGATGCTGGGTAAGGTCAGCGTCTCCGCAGTCGCCGAACTGGTGCTGTTCGACATCGACAACCCGCGCTCGCTGGCCTACCAGCTGGAGCGGCTGCGCACGGGACTCAAGGCGCTTCCGGGTTCCTCGGGTTCATCACGTCCCGAGCGGATGGTCGACGAGATCGGTACCCGGCTGCGGCGGCTCGACCCGGACGACCTCGAGGAGATCGCCGACGGCCGGCGCTCCGAGCTCGCCGCCCTGCTCGACGGGATGCACCGCGACCTTCGCGAACTGTCGAACGTGATCACCGCGACGCATCTGTCGCTGCCGGGCGGCATGCAGCACCTGTGGGGCCCGGACGAGCGGAGGCTGATGCCGTGACCGCCTTTCCGGACGGCCCGACGTCGTCGGCCGCCAGCCGCACCTACCGCATCACGCACCGCACCGTGTATCGCTACGCCGCCGACGTCACCAGCTCTTACGGCCGCGGATTCCTCACCCCGCGGGACACCGCGCGTCAGCGCTGCCTGTCACACGAACTCGAGATCGATCCACCCGCCGCGGACAGCTCGACCAGCCGCGACGTCTACGGCAACATCAGCTCGTACTTCCATGTGACCGAACCCCACCAGACGTTGTCGGTGACCAGCCGTTCGGTCGTCGAGGTCGACCCGCCGCCGCCGACTCTGTACGGGGCCGGTTCGGCGTTGGCGCCGTGGGAGATCGCCCGCCCGGTCGGCGCGGAGGCGGCCCTGGCAACCGAGTTCACCCTCGACCTGCAGCCACCCGAGATCACGCCGGCGCTACGCGATTACGCGGCACCGAGTTTCGAGCCCGAACGACCGCTGATCGAGGCGCTGCGGGATCTGACGCACCGGATCTACGCCGACTTCACCTACCGCTCGGGGTCGACGACGGTGTCCACTCAGGTCAGCGAGGTTTTGGCGGCACGCGAAGGGGTATGTCAGGACTTTGCACGGCTGGCCATCGCCTGCCTACGCGCCAACGGGTTGGCCGCCAGTTATGTGTCCGGATATCTGGCGACCGATCCACCCCCCGGGAAGGAACGGATGATCGGTATCGACGCGACCCACGCATGGGCCGCCGTGTGGACACCGCAGAACCAGTGGCTGGGCCTCGATCCCACCAACGACCAGATGGTCGACGAGCGCTACATCACCGTCGGATACGGGCGTGACTACGCCGACGTCCCACCGTTGCGCGGCATCATCTACACCGATTCGCAGAGCAGCGAAATCGAGGTCGCGGTTGACGTCGAACCGTTCGAGGGAGGCGTGCTGCATGCGTGACTTCCTGTGCCCGAACTGCGGTCAGCGTCTCGCGTTCGAGAACTCGCTGTGCCTGTCGTGCGGTCGGCCTCTGGGATTCTCGCTCGATGACATGGCGCTGTTGGTCATCGCCTCTGGGGACGAGCAGAGCCAGGCCGGCTTCGTCGACGGCGACAAGTACCAGCTGTGCGCGAACATGCATCTGGCCGAATGCAACTGGCTGGTGGAGAAGACACCCGACCACAAGCTGTGCGAGGCGTGCAGCCTCACCCGTACCCGGCCCCAGGACTCCGACACCAAGGCCCTCGCGGCGTTCGCCGACGCCGAACGCGCCAAGCGGCGACTGCTGGTCGAACTGCACGAACTCAAGCTGCCGATCATCGGCCGCGACGAGGACCCCGATTACGGCCTGGCCTTCGACCTGCTCTCCAGCGAACACCGCAAGGTGTTCACCGGTCACGAAAACGGCGTCATCACATTGGATCTCGCCGAGGGTGACGACGTACACCGCGAGCAGTTGCGCAAGGCGATGGGGGAACCGTACCGCACACTTCTCGGCCACTTCCGCCACGAGGTCGGGCACTATTACTACTACCGCCTGGTCAGCGTGTCGCCCGAATACGACGCACGGTTCCGCGAACTGTTCGGCGATCCCGACGCCGACTACCAAGCGGCCCTTGATCGCCACTACAACGAAGGTCCGCCCGACAACTGGGGGAAGAGCTTCGTCTCCTCCTACGCCACCATGCATCCCGCCGAGGACTGGGCGGAGACGTTCGCGCACTACCTGCACATCCGCGACACTCAGGACACGGCGGCGGCGTTCGGGGTCGCGCCCGCGGCCGCGACATTCGAGCGAAAAGTGTTGGGTCCGAGCAGCTTCGACGCGATCATTGAGATGTGGATACCCCTGTCATGGGCACTGAACATGCTGAACCGCTCGATGGGCAAGGAAGATCTCTACCCGTTCGTGCTACCCGCCCCGGTGCTCGAGAAGATGCGCTTCATCCACACGGTCGTCGAAGAGGTCACCCAGGGGTGATGCCGTCGGCCAGCAATTCGCGGGCCTGGGCACTGCCGTCGAGCCGACGGGATCGCCGTTCGACGATGACCCATCGTCCGTCGCTGCGGCGCAACCGGAAGTGGTTGGCGCCCGCCCGCGATACCGCGAAGCCGTCGTCGTGGCGGGTCACCAACACTGAATCGCAGACCGCCACCGCCTCGTCGCCGTTCACGGTGACCACCGCGGGTCCCAGGAAGTGGCAGCAGCCGCGGCGGATCAAGCCCTGGTGTGCGTCCGAGCGCACCATCGCCGCGACCTCGTCGCGTCCGGCCATGCGCCACCCCTCGACGTCGTAACTGCCGTCTTCTGCCCAAAGATCCGCTGCCGCATCGGCTTTACCGGCGTCCACCAGGGGACCGTAGGACGCGATCATCCGCTCGATCGCACGTTCGTCCTCGATGCGGCGCAGACGCCGCTCCAGGTCCGCCAGCTCGATCATCGGCTTTCCCTCTCGCCCAACAACTTGCGCATCATCCGATCGGTACCGAGCACCACCTTCGCGCGGTCGGGATCGTTGCGGCGGGCGACGTCGTCGGCATTACCGCCCGCCACGTACACCGGCCCGTTGGCCAACTGCGCCAGGCCTTCTCGTGCGACGTCGTCGGGTTCGGCGACCCGCAGGCCGGGCACATCGAAGTTCAGGCCCACCCGTTCCATCGCGGGTGTGCGGGTCACGCCGAGAACGAGTTCGAGAACGTCCACGTCGTACTCGCGTAGCTCGAGCCACAGGCTCTCGGCGAAGATGCGGCCGAACGCCTTCACCCCGCCGTAGACCGTGTGGCGCACCGAACCCAGGTAACCGGCCATCGAGCCCACCATGAGGATTCCGCCGCGGCGGCGCTCACGCATGGGACGGGCGAAGTGCTGAACCATCGCCAGCATGGTGCCGATGTTCAGGTCGATCACCTGCTGGAAGTCGTCGAGCGCTCCGTCGAGGAAGTGCTCGCTGCACGTATTGGCGCCGGCGTTGTAGATCAGCAAGCCGACCTCCACGTCGTCGGTGACGTCCGCGGTGCGCTGCAGCGCATCGGATGCGGTCAGGTCGACGGCGAGCGTTCGGACCTCCACACCGCTGCCGCGGCAGTCCTCGGCCGTGCGCTCGAGCGCGTCGGGTTTGCGTGCGATCAACACGAGGTTGATCCCCGCGCCGGCAAGTCGGTTGGCGAACGAGGCGCCGACGCCTTCGGAACCGCCGGCGATCACCGCCCACGGCCCGTATCGAGCGAGATCCGTCATGCCCCGCATTCTGGCCGACGCGCCCGGGCGCGCCGTCGTGGGCTGTCGCGGACGCGGCCCTACGATCGCCCGGTGGCTGATCGATATGGTTTCGACGTCCTAGCCGACAACCCGCACCAGCGCAAGGCCCGCTCCACCCAACAACCGGCCGAGATCGGCCTCGTCGTCGAGGACGCGCAGACGGGTTACGTCGGCGCGATCGTGCGAATCGAGTACGGCCGGATGGAGCTCGAGGACCGCAACGGACGGCGCAAGCCGTTCCCCGTCGGGCCGGGCTACCTGATCGACGGCAAGCCGGTGATACTCACCGCGCCCAAAAAATCCGCGCCAACGACGACCCGCACCGCTTCCGGATCGGTGGCGGTGCACGGTGCACGGGCGAAGGTCGCGCTGGCCAGCCGCATCTACGTCGAGGGCCGGCACGACGCCGAACTCGTCGAGCAGGTCTGGGGCGACGATCTTCGGATCGAGGGGGTGGTGGTCGAACACCTCGGCGGCGTCGACGATCTCGTCGCGATCGTCGAGGACTTTCGGCCGGGGCCCGGCCGCCGGCTCGGCGTGCTCGTCGACCATCTGGTCGCGGGTTCGAAGGAGGCCCGGATCGCGGACGCGGTCCGACGCGGCCCGGGCGGACCCCACACGTTGGTCGTCGGCCACCCGTTCATCGACATCTGGCAGGCCGTCAAACCCGAGCGGCTGGGCGTCGAGAGATGGCCCGTCGTGCCGAAGGGCGTCGACTGGAAGACCGGCGTGTGCCGGGCACTGGGCTGGCCGACGGCCGGGCAGGCCGACATCGCGCGCGCCTGGCAGCGGATCCGCAAGCGAGTGCGTGACTGGAACGACCTGGAACCCGCGCTGATCGGGCGCGTGGAGGAGCTCATCGACTTCGTCACGCAACCCGCGTCGTGACGGCGTGGTAAGCAGAAGGCGTGTCCGACGGTCTGTTCGACGTCCCCGGTGAGGCCCCCGCGCCGGCGGCTGGTGCCGTCGGTGCGTCGGCACCGCTGGCGGTACGGATGCGGCCGGCCACGCTCGACGAGGTCGTCGGGCAGGACCACCTGCTGCAGCCGGGCTCGCCGCTGCGCCGGATGGTCGAGGGTTCCGGTGCGGCCTCGGTCATCCTCTACGGGCCGCCGGGCACCGGTAAGACCACGCTCGCGTCGCTGATCTCACAGGCCACGGGCCGCCGATTCGAGGCCCTGTCGGCGCTGTCGGCGGGGGTCAAAGAGGTTCGCGCCGTCATCGACGTCGCCAGGCGCGCCGCCGCATACGGCGAGCAGACGGTGCTGTTCATCGACGAGGTGCACCGGTTCTCCAAGACACAGCAGGACGCGCTGCTGTCCGCGGTCGAGAACCGCGTCGTGGCGCTCGTCGCGGCGACCACCGAGAACCCATCGTTCTCGGTCGTCGCCCCGCTGCTGTCGCGGTCGCTGATCCTGCAACTGCAGCCGCTCGACGCCGACGCGGTGTGCACGCTGGTCCGCCGCGCCATCGACGACCCTCGCGGCCTCGCGGGCCGGGTCGAGGTCACCGACGAAGCCGTCGACCTGCTGGTATCGCTGTCCGCGGGCGATGCCCGCCGCGCGTTGACCGCGCTCGAGGTGGCCGCCGAGGCGGGCGAGAAGGTGACGGTCGAGACCATCGAGCAGTCGCTGGACAAGGCCGCCGTGCGCTACGACCGCGATGGCGATCAGCACTACGACGTGATCAGCGCGTTCATCAAGTCGGTCCGCGGCTCCGACGTCGACGCGGCGCTGCACTACCTGTCGCGGATGCTGGTCGCGGGGGAGGACCCGCGGTTTGTGGCGCGGCGGTTGATGATCCTGGCCAGCGAGGACATCGGCATGGCGGATCCGACCGCGCTGCAGACCGCGGTGGCCGCCGCCCAGACCGTGCAGCTGATCGGTATGCCCGAAGCGCAGCTCACGCTCGCGCACGCCACGGTGCATCTCGCGACGGCGCCCAAGTCGAACGCGGTAACCACCGCGCTCGGAGCGGCGATGGCCGACATCCGGGCGGGTAAGGCCGGGATGGTCCCACCGCATCTGCGCGACGGCCACTATTCCGGCGCGCAGAAGCTGGGCAACGCGGTCGGGTACAAGTACAGCCACGATGACCCCGATGGCGTTGTGTCCCAACAGTATCCGCCCGACGAGCTGGTCGGCGTCGATTACTACCGGCCGACCTCCCACGGTGCCGAGCGCGAGATCGCTACCCGGCTCGACAAGCTGCGCGCGATCATCCGTCGCAAGCGCTGATTTGAACGTTGACACCCGACCAAATGGGATCTACGTTGGTATTCAACCAAAACATTGATCAAAATAGAGGTTGATTATTGGAGCGTGATGGCGATGAGGAGTCCCGGCTCGACCGCGCATTCCTTGCATTGGCCGACCCTGTGCGGCGCGCCATCGTGGCGCGGCTGTCGCGGGGACCGGCGACGGTCAACGAGCTCGCCGAACCGTTCGACATCACCAAACAGGCGGTGTCCAAACACATTCAGGTGCTCGAGCAGGCGGGACTGGTCACCAGGACCCGCGATGCGCAGCGTCGGCCCGTACACCTGGATGCGGCCGCTCTCGAGCGGCTGACCGCATGGATCGACCGGTACCGACTCGACGCCGAACGCAGCTACCGCCGGCTGGACACCCTGCTGGCCGACATGACCGCCACCTCTGAGAAAGGAACCGACACATGAGCAACGCACTCGACCTCACGGCCCCGGTAGACACCCTGGCCATGGAGTTCACCCGGGAGTTCGACGCGCCCGTCGAAGCCCTGTTCCGCGCGCACGCCGAACCCGACCTGGTCAAGCGGTGGCTCGGCCCGCGCCGACTCGAGATGACGATCGAGGAGTGGGAGTTCAGGAGCCACGGCGGATATCGCTACACGCACAAGGACGAGGACGGCGCTTACAGGTTCAACGGAACCTTCCACACCGTCCGCGGCAACGAGTTCATCCTGCAGACGTTCGAGTTCGAGGGCGCACCCGATCAGGTCAACATCGAGTACCTGTGGTTCGAGGACCTGGGCGGTGGTCGCAGCAGGTTGCGGGGCCGGTCGATCTGCCCGACCGTTGAGGCCAGAGACGCGCTGATGGCCTCCGGCATGGCGGGCGGGATGACGGAAGGCTACGAGAGGCTCGACGAGCTGCTGAGGACGGAGTTGTCGAAGGCCTTGTGACAGAAGCGATCCCGGCTGCGGGGGGGCGCAGCCGGGATCGCCTGGGTGGTCAGGTCAGCGCAGGACGCCGCCGCGACGACCGCCCATCATGCCGGTGCGCCTGCGGCCCATGAGCGCGGACGCGATGGCCACGCCGATGACGGCGACGACCAGCTGGCAGAGCAACTCGATCCAGTCGACACCCTTCGTGGCGGTCGGCAGGCCGAGCGCGTTGGCGAGCCATGTGCCGATCAGCGCCGACACGATGCCGACGAGGACGGTCACAATGATTCCGATGGGCTGCCTGCCGGGCAGGATCAAGCGGGCGAGCAAACCGATCACTGCGCCGATGACAATTGCGGTGAGAATGCCGGTGACGGTCATGGTTCCTCCAGGGTCTCGGGGTGCAGCTGACATACCCCGACACCGGCGTCAATAAACGAAACGGTTCCGCGGGTTCGCGATCAGACCAGTTCCGGGATGCGCAGATGTGCGACCGCGAGCTCGAACTCGCCGAGATCGACGATGTCGGCCCCCAGTTCGCGGGTGCGGGCGTTGCGCAGCTCCCTGGCCTGCTCGCGATTGCCCACCATGGCGTCGTGGCTGTCGAAGGTCGCCGACGACACGGCCCGACCCGAATCCGGGTTCATCAGGTAGCTGGCGCTGCAGAACCCGTCGAGCGCCTCCAGGGCCGGCAGCACGTCGGTCTTGTAGAACTCGATCGATCGTGCGATGTGTTCGCGGGGCACCCGCAGCCAGGTGACCCGGACGCAGGCACCTTCCGCCGAGCGGTGATCGCGGTGCATGACGCCGATCTGCCACTGATCGACCGTCGCCTCACCGCCGAGGATCTCGGCGGCACGGTCGCGCAACGGGGCCGCCTGCTCGGCGCTCGCGCGCAACGCACCCTCTGACTCCCAGGCGCTGGTCGCGATGCAATGGCCGGATTCCCGGTCCACCAGTAGCGACAAGCCGATGTACCCGTCCATCGCCTCCAGCGCGGGCATGACCTCGGACCGGATAACCGCGATGCCCTCGTTGATCGCCGACGGGCGGGCTTGAACGGTGGTAGAGCGTGCGTACACGGCCGACCCCTTTGTTCGGGGCAGCGCCCCATCGGCGCCGCCGGACCACCTCTCAGCTTCCTCTTGAGCGGTGGCCGATACAACGAATTCGGCGAGCCGCCTCGTACGCTCGATGACGTGGATTCCGACGTGCTGAACATCGAGACCGGCCAACGCCGCATCATCGACCTGACCGACGCGGTGCGCTCGTTCTGCGGCGGCCGCGGCGACGGCCTGTGCAGCGTGTTCGTGCCGCACGCAACCGCGGGTGTGGCGATCATCGAGACGGGCGCGGGTTCCGACGACGACCTCGTCGAGACGCTCGAACGCCTGCTGCCACGAGACGACCGCTACCGCCACTCGCACGGTTCGCCGGGACACGGCGCCGATCATGTGCTGCCCGCGCTGGTGTCGCCGTCGGTGACCCTGCCCGTCGAGGACGGCGAGCCGCAGCTCGGCACCTGGCAGAGCGTCGTGCTCGTCGACCTCAACCGCGACAACCCGCAGAGGAAGGTCCGGTTGAGCTTTATCGGCGGCTGACGTGACGTCGATGACACCCGAAGAGGTGTGACCAGGGCACTGCAGGCGTCGCACGATCGTTGGCTCTACGGCGTGACAACCGCGACCGGTACTGTAGTGCGGTCGAATAGTCGCAGGTACCAGCGAAACTTCAAGGATGTATCAGACGTGCAGACACACGAGATCAGGAAGCGTTTCCTCGATCACTTCGTGAAGGCGGGCCACACCGAGGTGCCGAGCGCCTCGGTCATTCTCGACGACCCGAACCTGCTGTTCGTCAACGCCGGCATGGTGCAGTTCGTCCCCTACTTCCTCGGGCAGCAGACCCCGCCCTGGAAGCGGGCCACCAGCGTCCAGAAGTGCATCCGCACGCCCGACATCGACGAGGTGGGCATCACCACCCGGCACAACACCTTCTTCCAGATGGCGGGCAACTTCTCCTTCGGCGACTACTTCAAGAAGGGCGCCATCGAGTTCGCCTGGACGCTGCTGACCAACCCGGTCGACCAGGGTGGATACGGCCTCGACCGCGAACGCCTGTGGGCGACGGTCTACCTCGATGACGACGAGGCGATGGAGCTGTGGCAGGAGGTCGCGGGGCTGCCGCCCGAGCGGATCCAGCGTCGCGGGATGGCCGACAACTACTGGTCGATGGGCATCCCAGGACCCTGCGGGCCGTCCTCGGAGATCTACTACGACCGCGGCCCCGAGTACGGCGTCGAGGGCGGTCCGGTCGCCAATGAGGACCGCTACATCGAGATCTGGAATCTCGTGTTCATGCAGAACGAGCGCGGCGAGGGCACCTCGAAAGAGGACTTCGAGATCCTCGGACCGCTGCCGCGCAAGAACATCGACACCGGCATGGGCGTCGAGCGCGTCGCCTGCCTGCTGCAGGGCGTCGACAACGTCTATGAGACCGACCTGTTGCGTCCGGCCATCGACCTGGTGGCTGCGCGCGCCCCCCGCGGCTACGGGCAGGGCAACCACACCGACGACGTGCGCTACCGCATCATCGCCGACCACAGCCGGACCGCGGCCATCATCATCGGCGACGGCGTGAGCCCGGGCAACGAGGGCCGCGGATACGTGCTGCGCCGCCTGCTACGCCGGATCATTCGCGCCGCGAAACTGCTCGGCGTGGAACAGCCGATCATGGCCGAGCTGATGGCAACCGTGCGCGACGCGATGGGCCCGTCCTACCCCGAACTGATCGCCGACTTCGACCGCATCGAGCGGATCGCCGTGGCAGAGGAGACCGCGTTCAACCGCACGCTGGCCTCCGGTTCGCGACTGTTCGACGAGGCGGCCACCGCGACGAAGGCCAAGGGCGCGACGGTGCTGTCCGGCTCGGACGCCTTCACGCTGCACGACACCTACGGCTTCCCGATCGAGCTCACCCTCGAGATGGCCGCCGAGCACGGGCTGTCCGTCGACGAGGAGGGCTTCCGCGGCCTGATGGCCGAACAGCGGCAGCGCGCCAAGGCCGACGCCGCGGCGCGCAAACAGGCGCACTCGGACCTGTCGGCCTACCGCGACCTGGTCGACTCGAGTCCGACCGAGTTCACCGGGTTCGACGAGTTGACCTCCGAGGCAAGGATTCTCGGTATCTTCGTCGACGGTAAGCGGGTGCCCGTCGTTTCGCACGACGGTGCCGGTTTCGGCGGCTCGGCCGCCGGTGGGGGCCCGCCTCCCGACCGCATCGAGTTGATCCTCGACCGCACGCCGTTCTACGCCGAGTCCGGCGGCCAGATCGCCGACGAGGGCACGATCAGCGGATCGGGTGCGTCGACGGCGGCCAAGGCGGCGGTCACCGATGTGCAGAAGATCGCGAAAACCCTGTGGTCGCACCGCGTCAACGTGGAGTCCGGCGAATTCGTCGAAGGCGATACGGTCGTCGCGGCGGTCGACCCGAAGTGGCGCCATGGTGCCACGCAGGGACACTCCGGTACGCACATGGTGCATGCCGCTCTGCGGCAGGTGTTGGGGCCCAACGCGGTTCAGGCGGGTTCGCTCAACCGCCCCGGCTATCTCCGATTCGACTTCAACTGGCAGGGCGCGCTTTCCGAGGATCAGCGCACCCAGATCGAAGAGGTGACCAACGAGGCGGTCGAAGCCGACTTCGAGGTGCACACGTTCACCACCGAGTTGGAGAAGGCCAAGTCGATGGGCGCCATCGCGCTCTTCGGCGAGCAGTACCCCGAGCAGGTCCGCGTGGTCGAGATCGGCGGCCCGTTCTCTTTGGAGCTGTGCGGCGGCACCCACGTGCACAACTCCGCACAGATCGGTCCGGTCACGATCCTCGGCGAGTCCTCGGTGGGCTCCGGGGTGCGCCGGGTCGAGGCCTACGTCGGTCTGGAGTCGTTCCGTCACCTGGCCAAGGAACGGGCGTTGATGGCCGGGCTCGCCTCGACGCTGAAGGTGCCGTCGGAAGAGGTGCCGGCGCGGGTGGCGAACCTGGTCGAGCGGCTGCGCGCCGCCGAGAAGGAGCTCGACCGGCTGCGCCTGGCCAACGCCCGCGCCGCGGCCGCGAATGCCGCCGCGGGTGCGGAACTTGTCGGTAAGGTCCGTCTCGTGGCGCAGCGGATGGCCGGAGGGATGTCGGCCGGTGACCTGCGCACGCTGGTCGGCGATATCCGCGGCAAGCTCGGCAGCGATCCGGCCGTCGTCGCGTTGATCGCCGAAGGGGACAACGACAGCGTCCCGTTCGTGGTCGCGGTCAACCCGGCCGCACAGGATCTGGGCTTCAACGCCAACGATCTGGTGAAGACGTTGGGCGCGGCGGTCAACGGCCGCGGCGGCGGAAAGGCCGATCTGGCACAGGGTTCCGGCAAGGGAGCCGCGGGAATCGACGCGGCGCTGGCCGCGCTCCGAGCAGAGATCGACCGGGGCTAGCGGCGTGAATTCCACACCGACGGGAGGCGATCCGCTTGCGCCAGCAGCATCAGGTGATCGTCTGCCGGATCGGCCAGGGGATTCACTGAACCCGCCCGACCCGGGGCGGGGCCGCCGGATCGGCATCGACGTCGGCACTGTGCGCATCGGCGTGGCCGCCAGCGACCCGGACGGCATCCTGGCCACCCCGGTCGAGACCGTGCGGCGCGACCGTACGAACCGGCACATCCGGCGACTCGCGGCGTTGGTCGCCGAGCTCGACGCGGTGGAGGTCATCGTGGGGTTGCCGCGCACGCTCGCCGAGCGCTCGGGGTCCTCGGCTTCCGACGCCGTCGCGTTGGCCGACGCGTTGGCCGCGCGGATCGCCCCGACACCCGTGCGCCTCGCCGACGAACGACTCACTACGGTGGTGGCTCAGCGCTCGCTGCGCGATGCCGGTGTCCGCGCCAAAGGGCAGCGGTCGGTCATCGATCAAGCGGCGGCGGTGGGCATTCTGCAGAACTGGTTGGACCAGCGGCGCACCGCGGCGCGCACGCGAGGAGCGGACGAGCACGTCGCCGCGCACGGAGAGGTCGGTAATGACTAACCAATGGGGCCGCGAGCGGGCCGAACCGGTGGCCGTGGGTCCGCCGCGGCGCCGGATGACGCGCGCGGAGCGGATCCGGGCTGCGCGCAGCCGGCGCAAGCGCCGGCTGGCCGGTGGTCTGGCCGTCGGCCTGCTCATCATGGTCGTGATCGGCGCGGTGTTCCTCGGCTCCAGGATGTGGCATTCGCTGTTCGGCGGTAACGACTTCACCGGCAGCGGCGTCACCGACGTCGTGATCCAGGTGCACGACGGTGACTCCACCACCGCGATCGGCAAGACGTTGAAGGAGCACAACATCGTCGCGACCGCCAGCGCGTTCGTCGACGCGGCCGAGGGCAACGACGCGATCTCGGCGATCCAGCCGGGCTACTACAAGCTGCGCACCGAGATCCCGGCCGCCAATGCCGTTGAGAGGCTGTCGGATCCGAAGAACCGCGTGGGCAAGCTGACGATCCCCGAGGGGCGCCAGCTCGACGACGTGCGTGATGTCAAGACCAACGCCGTCACCGAAGGCATCCTCACCCTCATCTCCAGGGCGACGTGTGTGGACCTCGACGGCCAGCGGCACTGCGTGCCCGCGGACGCGTTGAAGGACGTGGCCGCACGGGCGACACCGGCGTCGCTCGGAGTCGCCGAGTGGGCGGTCGCCCCCGTCGAGGCGATGGGGGACGATCATCGCCGACTCGAGGGGTTGATCGCGGCGGGGACGTGGAACATCGACCCGTCCGCGCAGCCCCAGGAGATCCTGGCGAACCTGATCTCCACCAGCGCAGCGCAATACGCCAACGGCGGCCTGCTCGAGACGGCCGCGGCCATGGACATGTCGCCGTATCAGATCCTGACGGTCGGCTCGTTGGTGCAGCGCGAATCGACGCCCGAGGACTTCTCCAAGGTGGCACGCGTCATCTACAACCGGTTGGCCGAGAACCGCACGCTCGAGTTCGATTCCACCGTGAACTATCCGCTCGACCGCATCGAGGTGGCCACCACCGACGCCGACCGGGCCCAGCACAACGACTGGAACACCTATGTCCGGCCCGGACTTCCGGCGACCCCGATCTGCTCGCCGAGCGCAGCCGCCTTGGCCGCCGCCGAGGATCCCGCGCCGGGCGACTGGCTGTACTTCGTCACCATCGACATGAAGGGGACGACGCTGTTCACCCGGGACTATCAGCAGCATCTCGCGAACATCGAGCTCGCCCGGCGCAACGGTGTGCTCGACTCCGCGCGGTGAGCCGTAAGGCGGCGGTGCTCGGATCGCCGATCGCCCATTCGCGGTCTCCGCAATTACACCTGGCCGCGTATCGGGCGCTGGGGCTGGACGATTGGACCTACGAGCGCATCGAGTGCACCGCGGAGCAACTGCCCGGACTGGTCTTCGGTTTCGGCCCGGAGTGGGTGGGCGTCTCGGTGACGATGCCGGGCAAATTCGCGGCGCTCGCCGTCGCCGATGAGCGCACCACCCGCGCGGAACTCGTCGGTTCGGCCAACACGCTCGTGCACACCGAAACCGGGTGGCGCGCCGACAACACCGACATCGACGGCGTGACGGGCGCTCTGGAAGGCATCGCGGCGACCCACGGCATCGTGGTGGGCTCCGGGGGCACGGCGCCCGCGGGGGTGATTGGGCTGGCCGAACTCGGAGTGCAGCGGATCACCGTCGCGGCCCGCAATCCCGACAAGGCCGCACCCCTGGTGGACCTGGCGACGCGGCTGGGTGCCGACGGCGCGTGGGCCGACATCGACGGTTCCGGGATTGTCGCGGCGGTCGCCGACGCGGACCTGATGGTCAACACCATTCCCGCCGACGCGGCCGCGACGTACGCATCGGCCTTCGCGCGGATCCCGGTGCTGCTCGACGCCATCTACGACCCGTGGCCGACACCGTTGGCCGCCGCGGTGCAGGGTGCCGGCGGCCGGGTGATCAGCGGACTGCAGATGCTGCTGAACCAGGCCTTCGCCCAGGTCGAGCAATTCACCGGGATGCCAGCGCCCAAAGACGCGATGAGGGCGGCGCTGGATCGCGGTTAGCCTTCGTAGATGGGGGGAGTGGCCTGTGCCGCGGTGTTGGCGTGGCTGATGGCGTTGAGCGCATTCGACATCCGACAACGTCGGCTGCCGAACTGGCTGACACTGCCGGGCTCGGTGGCCATCCTCGGCGCCGCGTTTGTGACGGGACGTGGGCTGCCGGCGTTCGCGGGTGCCCTGGCCCTGTTCGCTGTCTACCTGGCGGTGCATCTCTTGGCCCCCGCGGCGATGGGCGCCGGCGACGTCAAGCTCGCGATCGGAATCGGCGCGTTGACCGGTTCGTTCGGTGTCGACGCGTGGGCATTGGCGGCGCTCGGCGCCCCACTGGGGACGGGGGTGTGGGCCGTCGGCGCCGTACTGTGCCGATCGAATAGCCCGGTACCACATGGGCTGTCGATGTGCGTGGCCGCGACTGCGGCGACTGCGCTCGTGGTGATCTAGTGGCAGGGGAACCCGAGCAGGTGGCGGGCGTCGTGCACGAACTCGTGAATGTGCGTGTCGGATCCGAAGATCGACGTCGCGCCCTGGTCGAGGCCGACGAGATACAGCACCGCCAGCGCCAGGAACGCGGTCCCGGTCAGCCGCGCCGTCGCGACCAATGCGCGGGCTTCGACCCGCGTGGCGGTCGCTTCAGTCATGGCTGTCTCCGGTCATCCGGGCGGGCGCGGTCAGCAGATGGTGATCGTGAATCACCTTTTCCAGGGCGCTGACCCAGTGGTCGTAGTACTCCCAGTCGCCTCGCTCGGCCTCCGGTGTGTCCTCCCATTGGCCGATCGTCTCGATCAGACTCTGCTGGAAGTCGCTCCAGTCGAAGTGGCGGAACTCCGACAACGCCAGCGCCAGGCCGAAGGCGCGGCGCTGCCAGTCGTGGTCGAACTGCGGGGCGGCCTGGTCGGTGGTGCAGGTCTCGTGCAGGTTCATGAGACCGGTCCCGCCAGCGCGACGCCCATCATGGATTCGGTCGTGACCAGTTCCATCAACTCCTCGTCGGTGAATTGCTCTGTTCCGAGCGGCCGTTCGGGAATCACGAACCAGCGGGAGTGCCCGCTGCTGTCCCAGACCTTGATCTCGGTGTCCTCGGGCAGCTCGACACCGATCTCGGCGAGAACCTTGCGCGGCTCGCGCGCCGCGCGGGCGCGGAACACCGGATCCTTGTACCAGTACGGCGGCAGACCGAGCACCGGCCAGGGGAAACAAGAGCACAGCGTGCAGATGACGAGATTGTGCACACCGGGGGAGTTGGCGACGGCTTGCAGGTGCTCGCCCTCGGCGCCGGCCATGCCCTCGGGCAGGTCCAGTTCGGCGATCGCGGCGGGCGTGTCGACCACGACGCGGGCCGCGAAATCCGGATCGGTCCAGGCTTTCACGACGATCTTGCGACCGTTGAGCGGTGTCATCTCCGATTCGAAGTACGACAACACCCTGTCGACCGTCTGATTGGTGATCACGCCCTTCTGGATCAACAGCGACTCCAGCGCAGCGACTTTCGCGGCGCTGGACACCTCTCGGTCGTCGGGGTAGTGGAACTGTTCGCTCATCGGGCTCCTTTCAGGTAGGCCTCGAACAACTCTGCGTAGATCGTCAGCGGGCCGCCCTCGGCGCGCTCGCCGAACAGCTCCTGCGGATCGAACGCGACGATGTAGATCGGCATCGGATCCCCGATGCCGTCGCCGGTGTGCGTGAAATAGGCGTAGTCGCCTTCGAAGATGCGTTCCACGGTGCCCACGCGGCCACGGAGGTAGCCCGGCAGGCGGGTATGCGCGGCGGCAGGCACGTTGGTGATCCGCACGGAGTCGCCGACGGCGAACTTCGGATGTGCGATGTCACGGCGGGGACTGTCACCCCTGCGCAGATAATCGACGACCTGGTCGTCGATCTCCGGCACCGGATCGACTGCGGCGGTGGCGCTCTCGGCCGCCAACTCCTTCTTGCGCGCGGTCAATTCGGCCTCGGTCACATAACCCTTGTCGATGAAGAACTGCGTGATGCCGCCGAGCCACTTCTCGTAATAGCGGAACTTGAAGTAGTCGAACGGGTTCATCGCCTCCGCGCCGGTTCGCAGATCGGCCCACGTCCACTCGTCCTTGAACGCGGTGGGCACCTGGTCGATGGGGTACTGCGGAAGCGCCGAACCGAGGTGGTTCGACAACCCCATCATCGCGACGTGGATTCCGAAGATGCGCTTCTCCCACTCTTCGACGAAAACGCGCTTCTCGAAATTCAGCGGTTCCGGCAGCCCCTCGAGGCCACCGAGATAGTGCTGCAGTTTCATTACGCAGGGCTGCCTTCCGTGGTCGGGGAACTCTCCGAACTCGCCTGAGCCGGGTCGGTCTCGCGGGTCAACACCTTCGCGAGGAATTCGGACAACAGTCCGAACGACGCCCCCAGCACGCACGCCATCGCCGCGACGAGGCCCGGATGCGATATCGACGTCACGGTGATCGCGTGGCCCGTACCGGCCACCGTGGAGACGGTGCTCGCGAACCCGACCACCACCGCCGGTGTCGTCGACAGCAGCGGAACCCACGACGCCTGCACCATCACCGCACTTCCGATACCGACGGCGACCGCAATCGCCAACAGGCTGCCGCCCAACAGATGTCCCGCATAAAGGCTGGCCGACGCGATCACGACGCCGGCCAGATTGCTCGTCAGCGACCGCACCCAGCCGCCGACTCCGCCACCGACGAAGAAGAACGAGGCCCACGTCAGGAAGACCACCCAGATCGGGACCGTGATCACTTCCGCGGTGAGCGCCACCGCGAGTCCGCCGAGCACACCGATGCTCAGCGTCAATGCCGATCTTGAATCCATGGAGAAACTCTGAGGCCGCAGTGTTTCCGCGGTGTGACGGCCGTGTTTGGTTCATGACAACGCCGGTAGACCGGCACGGCCTGAGCGCACGCTCGGCGATTGGTCGTTGCATACCCTGAGTAGGTTAGTACATACTGAGAGTATGCAAAGTAACTCTCATGCCCTGAAGGCCCTGTCCGAGCGGTACTTCGCCGCGTGGACCGCGCGCGACCCCGACGCGATCGCCGGCCTGCACACCGCCGACACGCGGTTCTGGACCCACCTGGACGCCGAGCCCGCCGTTGGTCGTGACGCCGCGCGAGAGGCGTTCGCGGGTGTCTTCCGACAGTTCCCGGGCTTCGCGTTCGAGATCAACCGGGTGCTCTATGGCGACGCCCACTGGGTGCTCGACTGGGTGTTGATCGACGGCGACGTCCGATTCGACTGCCTCGACGTGGTCGTGGTCTCACCCGAGGGCCTGGTCGCCCGCAAGGACTCGTTCATCGACTCCGCACAGATGATGGCCGCGATCGGGGGCCGCTCGTGACCGCGGCCGGGGCGATCGACCAATTGCCGCTCGTGGAGGCGGTGCCGGTGGAGCACCTGTTCGACATGCACGTCGATCTGCTTCCGGCACAACCGATCCCGACCACGACGGGCATGCGGATGACATTCATCGCGACCGGGGGGACGATCGACGGACCGCGGCTTCGGGGTGAGGTGCTCCCCGGCGGCGGCGACTGGCTGTTGGTCGGTGACGACGGGTGCGGCCGTGTCGACGTCCGCGTGACGCTGCGTACGCACGACGGTGTGCTCATCCACGTCGAGAGCGCGGGCGTCATCAAGGTTCCGGCCGACGGCCTCGACCGGTTGGTGCGAGGAGAGGTGCTCGACTTCGACGAGACCTACGTCCGGACCACGCCGCGGTTCGCCACGTCCGACGAGCGGTACGCGTGGCTCGGCGGCATCGTCGCGGTGGGCTACAACATCCTCTCGCCCAACCACGTCGACTACCGCGTCTACCGAGTGCTGTGAACCAGAGCGCGAGAGCCGCGAGGCGAACCCAGGCCGAGCGGACCGAGGCGACCACCGCCGCGCTCATCGACGCGGCGCGGGCGTTGTTCGCCGAGGACGGTTACGAGGCCACGTCGCTGGACGCGGTCGCGGCCCGGGCCACAGTGACCAAGGGCGCGGTCTACCACCATTTCGAGGGCAAGCGCCGCCTGTTCGAGGCGGTGTTCACCCGCGAGGTCGAGCGGATGGCGGTGCCGCTGGCCGAGGCGTATCAGCGTGCGTACTCGCGCAAGAAGGATCCGTGGGACGCGTTCGGCGCCGGGTGCCGGGCGTTCCTCGACGAGTGCCTCGAACCCGGGGTGCAGCGGATCGTGCTGCTCGACGGGTTTACCGCGCTCGGCTGGGAGGAGATGCGCCGCCTGGAGACCCCGCTGCTCGACATGATGGAGGTCGGCATCACGAGCGCTGTCGACGCCGGCGTCATCGCCAAGCGCCCACCCGGGCCGCTAGCGCATTTCCTGTTCGGCGCCCTTTGCGAGGCGGCGATGATCGTTGCGCGCGCGCCGGACCAGAAGTCTGCGCATCGCCACGCCGTGGCCGAGCTCGGCCGGGTTCTGACAGGCCTGGTCATCGGCTGATTCGGGGTGAGACGGCCGACGTGGGAAGATGGGACGCGTGTTGCGATGGACCACTGCTGGTGAATCTCACGGCCGCGCCCTGGTGGCCGTGGTCGAAGGCATGGTCGCGGGCGTGCGCGTCACCTCGGACGACATCGCCGGGCAGCTGGCCCGTCGACGTCTCGGGTACGGCCGCGGCGCCCGCATGAAGTTCGAACAGGACGAGGTCACGATGCTCGCGGGGGTTCGACACGGCGTCACACTCGGCGGCCCGATCGCGGTAGAGATCGGCAACACCGAGTGGCCCAAGTGGGAGACCGTGATGGCCCCGGATCCGGTCGACCCGGCCGAGCTGGCCGAGACCGCGCGCAACGCGCCGCTGACCCGCCCCCGCCCCGGCCACGCCGACTACGCGGGCATGCTCAAGTACGGCTTCGACGACGCCCGCCCCGTGCTCGAGCGCGCCAGCGCCCGCGAGACTGCGGCCCGCGTCGCCGCCGGCACCATCGCGCGCGCGTTCCTCAAGGAGGCCCTGGGCGTCGAGGTGCTGTCTCACGTCATCTCCATCGGCGCGTCCGACCCCTACGACGGCCCGCCGCCGCAGGCCGGCGACCTTGCCGCCATCGACGCCAGCCCGGTGCGCGCATTCGACAAGGACGCCGAGAAGTCGATGATCGACGAGATCGAGGCGGCCAAGAAGGACGGTGACACGCTCGGCGGCGTCGTCGAGGTGGTGGCCAACGGCCTACCGATCGGGCTGGGCTCCTTCACCAGCGGCGACAACCGCCTCGACAGCCAACTCGCCGCGGCGGTGATGGGCATCCAGGCCATCAAGGGCGTCGAGATCGGCGATGGCTTCACGACCGCGCGCCGCCGCGGCAGCGCCGCACATGACGAGATGTATCCCGGCCCGGACGGCGTCATGCGCTCGACCAACCGTGCCGGCGGCCTCGAAGGCGGCATGACCAACGGCCAGCCGCTGCGGGTGCGCGCCGCGATGAAACCGATCTCTACCGTGCCGCGGGCCCTGGCCACGGTCGACATGGCCACCGGCGAGGAGGCCGTCGCGATCCATCAGCGCTCGGACGTGTGCGCGGTGCCCGCCGCGGGCGTCGTGGTGGAGACCATGGTGGCGCTGGTGCTGGCGCGCGCGGCGCTGCAGAAGTTCGGCGGCGACTCGTTGACCGAGACGCGCGCGAACATCGACAACTATCTGCGGGCGGTGACCGCGCGCGAGCCCGCCACGCAACGGGTCCAGGCTTCGGGCTGATGGCGCCGCGCGCAGTGCTGGTGGGGCTGCCCGGCTCGGGCAAGTCGACCATCGGGCGGCGACTGGCCAAGGCGCTCGATCTCTCGCTGCTCGACACCGAC
Organism: Mycobacterium sp. 1164985.4; assembly: GCF_001668575.1. GTDB lineage: Bacteria > Actinomycetota > Actinomycetes > Mycobacteriales > Mycobacteriaceae > Mycobacterium. The sequence goes on along the minus strand of NZ_LZMD01000043.1, from coordinate 37,919 downwards.
GCCGCGATCGAGGAGACCACGGGCCGCACGATCGCCGACATCTTCGCCACCGACGGTGAGAAGGAGTTCCGGCGGATCGAGGAAGAGGTCATCCGCGCGGCGTTGCAGACCCACGACGGCGTGCTGTCGCTGGGCGGTGGCGCCGTCACCACACCCGGCGTGCGCGAGGCGTTGGCCGGGCACACGGTCATCTATCTGGAGATCAGCGCCGCCGAAGGCGTGCGCCGCACGGGCGGGAGTACCGTACGTCCGCTACTCGAGGGTGGCGACCGCGGCGAGAAGTTCAAAGCGCTGATGTCCGAACGTGTTCCGCTCTACCGTCAGGTGGCGACCATCCGGGTCAACACCAACCGGCGTAACCCGGGGGCGGTGGTGCGCTATATCGTGACCCGCCTCGAGAACCCCGACGGCTCCCACCCATCGCGGCGCAAACGCCGCTCGCCGTGGCGCAGGAGTCCGTCGTCGCTCACCGCAGAACCCAGTACCGAAGCCCCGCCGTCACCGGCGGCGGTCGCCGCCCGCAATCCGAAGGTCAACCGTGACTGAACCCGTGGCCAACCCCGTCACAATCGAGGTGCTCGTCGACCCGCCCTACCCGGTGATCGTCGGCACCGGACTGCTCGGCGACCTCGTGCGCGTGCTGGCGGACCGGCACAAGGTCGCGGTGCTGCACCAGCCGACGCTGGCGCAGACCGCCGAGGTCATTCGAACCGCGCTGGCGGACAAGGGCATCGATGCCCACCGCATCGAGATCCCCGACGCCGAGAAGGGTAAGGACCTGCCCGTGGTCGGGTTCATCTGGGAAGTCCTCGGCCGCATCGGGGTGGGCCGCAAGGACGCGATCGTCAGCCTCGGCGGGGGAGCGGCCACCGACGTCGCCGGGTTCGCCGCCGCCACCTGGTTGCGCGGGATCGACATCGTGCACGTGCCGACCACGCTGCTCGGCATGGTCGACGCCGCGGTCGGCGGCAAGACCGGCATCAATACCGACGCGGGCAAGAACCTGGTCGGGGCGTTTCACCAGCCGGCCGCCGTGCTCGTCGACCTCGCGACGTTGGAGACGTTGCCACGCAACGAACTCGTGGCGGGCATGGCCGAGATCGTCAAGGCCGGGTTCATCTCCGACCCGACGATCCTCGACCTGATCGAGGCCGACCCCGAGGCCGCACTCGATCCGGCGGGCACCGTTCTGCCTGAACTGATCCGGCGTGCGATCGCGGTCAAGGCCGAGGTGGTCGCCGCCGACGAGAAGGAATCGCAACTGCGCGAGATCCTCAACTACGGCCACACCCTCGCCCACGCGATCGAACGCCGCGAGCGCTACCAGTGGCGCCACGGTGCCGCCGTCTCGGTGGGCCTGGTGTTCGCTGCCGAACTCGGCCGGCTCGCGGGCCGCCTGGACGACGAGACCGCCGACCGGCACCGCTCCGTGCTGACCTCGCTGGGGCTGCCCATCACCTACGACCCCGACGCGTTCGCCGAGTTGCTGGAGAACATGGCCGGTGACAAGAAAACCCGCGGGGGCGTGCTGCGCTTCGTCGTGCTCGACGGGCTCGCCAAGCCCGGACGCCTGGAGGGGCCCGACCCGTCACTTCTGGCGGCGGCCTACGCAGAAATAGGAGCGGTGACGTCATGACCCAGACGGTGCTGGTGCTCAACGGTCCCAACCTCGGCCGGCTGGGCCGGCGCGAACCCGACGTGTACGGCAGCACCACCCACGGCGAGCTGGTGGCGCTCGTCGAGCGCGAGGCCGACGCCCTGGGTCTCAAAGCTGTTGTGCGCCAGAGCGATAACGAGGCAGACCTGTTGGGTTGGATTCATGCGGCCGCCGACGCAGGCGATCCGGTGATCCTCAACGCGGGGGCGCTGACCCACACCTCGGTCGCGCTGCGCGACGCGTGCAGTGAGCTGCGTGCACCGCTGATCGAGGTGCACATCTCAAACGTCCACGCGCGCGAGGAGTTTCGGCACCATTCGTACCTGAGTGCGGTGGCCACCGGCGTGATCGTCGGCCTCGGGGTGCAGGGCTACGTGCTGGCCCTGCGGTACCTGGCCAGCCTCGGCGGGGAACCGGACCCGCCGGTACTGGCGACCGAGTAGCAGGTCGCGGTCGAGATCACCGTCGGCAGCACCAGCGTCAGCATCAGTACGAACAGCACAATCGCGGGGTTCGGCGCGGTGAGCCAGGCCTCGGGGATGCGCGCCAGGCTGACCGCAAGCCATGACCCGGCGATGGCGAGCACCACCGTGCCCACGGTCGCGAACTTGATCGAGCGCAACTCGAGCAGTGTCGGTTCGCCGGTGTCGGCCAACGATTTCCGCAGCGTCCGCGTGCGCAGATACACCAGCGCGAAATCGGCGATGACGAAGACCGCGGCCGCGACGACGATGGCGCCTTCGATCCACACCTCGGGTCGATGGCCCCACATGAACCGCAGGTAGTCGATCGACGTCTCGGACACGATCAGCGTCGCCGTCATCGCGGCCGCGAAGGTCAGCCAGCCGCCGAGTTCGGCCAAGAAGCAGTACGCGCGGACGTCAGCGGGGTCCTGATCGCTCACCTTGTTGACGGCGTGGCTGGCCAGCATCCACCCGAGCCCGCCGAACAGCGCCGTCGCTCCGGCGGCCAGCATCCCGGTGGACACCGCTCCCTGGGTCCAGGCGATCGCGCACGTGGCCCGCCGCGCGCCGTCGGGCACCTGCGTGCCGGTGATCAGGCTGAACAGGAAGCTGTCGAGCATGAGCACCAAAACGGCGGAGGAGAACAGCGCGAGCGTATGCACGCCTTCGCGACTGTTCTTGTCGAACAGCAGCGCGATCGCGGTGATCAGGAAGCCGCCGAGCACCCCGGCCAGTTGGGAATTCGACGCCGCGGACGACAGCACGCTCCACTGATCGGACGTGCAGAACTCGTCCGGGTTCACAGGGAGCTAGGTGAGCGCTGTGCCTGGAGCTAGGCCCGGTCCTCGCGGGGTGCGCTCTGGGTGGTGGTCTCATCGGCGCCCGGCTGGCTGACCGCGGCGAACACATCGGTGTCGGCACGGTCGTCGTCCCCGGCGTGGTGCAGATGCGGGGTCTGGTCGGCCTTGCGGTCGACCAGCCAGCGGCCGAGCGCCACGCCGGCGAGCGCCATCAGGAACACCACCAGCGCGGTGAACGCCGCGAACGTGGTGAGCTCGTTGACCAGCGCCTCGACGTAGAGGGCCTTGTAGAACATCGAGATGAACCAGGCCACCGCGCCGCTGACGATCCCGGCGAACAGTCCGGCCAGCAGCCAGATCATCGCCAGGTCGCCGCGGCGGTCCGGGTCCGGGTTGGCTCGCGCGTCGGCGCGGCCGTCGATGAGTCCCCATATGAACACCGCGACGGCGAACAGAACCACCAGCACGATGCTGATCAGACCGGCCTTGGTCTCCCACGCGTTGATCAGCGCGCCCTGCAGCAATCGCACGATAACCATCAGGGCCGCGAACACCAGTCCGCGCAGCAACCACTTACTCATGGGGCCTCACCTTAGCGAGTAGCGTCATCGACCGTGACTATTTCACAGCGCCGGCACCGGCTGCGCGAGCGGCTGGCCGAATCCGAGATCGATGCCATGTTGGTATCGGACCTGGTGAACGTGCGCTATTTGAGCGGGTTCACGGGCTCCAACGCCGCCCTGCTCATCAAGGCCGACGACGAAACGCCGGTGCTGGCCACCGACGGTCGCTACCGCACGCAGGCGGCGCAGCAGGCCCCCGACGCGGAGATCGTCATCGAGCGGGTGTGCGGGCCGTATCTGGCCCGGCGCGCCGCCGCCGACGGGGTGCACAAGCTCGGCTTCGAGAGTCACGTGGTGACCGTCGACGCGTTCGCGGCCTTGACGAAGGCGGCCGGCGAGCAGACCGAACTGGTGCGCGCCGCCGGGACCGTCGAGGCGCTTCGCGAGGTCAAGGATGCCGGCGAGGTCGCGTTGCTGCGGTTGGCGTGCGAGGCCGCGGACGCGGCACTGCACGATCTCGTCGACCGTGGCGGCCTGCGGCCCGGGCGCAGCGAGAAGGAGGTCGCCCGCGAGCTCGAGTGGCTGATGCTCGAGCACGGCGCCGACGGCCCGTCGTTTGAGACGATCGTGGCGGCCGGGGCGAACTCGGCGATTCCGCATCACCGGCCCACCGACGCAGTACTGGCCGCGGGTGACTTCGTCAAGATCGACTTCGGCGCGCTGGTGTGCGGCTATCACTCCGACATGACCAGGACGTTCGTGCTGGCGCCGATCGCGGACTGGCAGCGCGAGATCTACGAGCTGGTGGCCACCGCGCAGAAGGCGGGTCGTGAGGCGCTCGGCCCCGGCGTCGCATGCAAAGACGTCGACGCCGCGTCGCGGCAGGTCATCGCGGACGCCGGCTATGTCGAGAACTTCACACACGGACTGGGGCACGGCGTCGGCTTGCAGATCCATGAAGCGCCGGGAATCAGCGCCGCGTCCGTCGGTACACTGCTTGCTGGCTCCGCGGTGACCGTGGAGCCCGGCGTCTATCTGCCCGACCGTGGTGGCGTCCGCATCGAGGACACGCTCGTCGTCGGCCGCGACGCTCCAGACTTGCTCACCCGGTTCCCCAAGGAACTGGCCATCCTCTGACAGGAGTACTACCAACGTGGCAACGACCGCCGACTTCAAGAATGGGCTCGTCCTGGTGATCGACGGCCAGCTGTGGCAGATCACCGACTTCCAGCACGTCAAACCCGGCAAGGGGCCGGCGTTCGTGCGCACCAAGCTCAAGAACGTGGTGTCCGGCAAGACCGTCGACAAGACCTACAACGCCGGGGTCAAGGTCGAGACCGCCACGGTCGACCGCCGCGACGCGACCTATCTCTACCGCGACGGTTCGGACTTCGTGTTCATGGACTCCGAGGACTACGAACAGCACCCGCTGCCGGAGTCGCTCGTGGGCCGCGCCGCCGGCTTCCTGCTCGAAAGCATGCCGGTGCAAATCGCCTTCCACGACGGCAATCCGCTGTACCTCGAGTTGCCGGTGACCGTCGAACTCGAGGTGACCCACACCGAGCCGGGCCTGCAGGGCGACCGCTCCAGCGCGGGCACCAAACCGGCGACGGTGGAGACCGGGGCCGAGATCCAGGTGCCGCTTTTCATCAACACCGGGGACAAGCTCAAGATCGATTCGCGCGACGGAAGCTACCTGGGCCGGGTGAATGCCTGACCGGGGCGAGCGGAGCGCAGCGGAGCGACGGGGTGAGTGACCGGAAAGGCGATCGGGGCAGGCACCAGGCCCGTAAGCGCGCCGTCGACCTGCTCTTCGAAGCCGAGGCGCGCGGCCTGACCTCAGCGGAGGTGGCCGAGGCGCGCAATGCGTTGGCGCAGAAGCAGTCCGACGTATCGCCTCTGAACCCGTACACGCTGACGGTGGCCCGCGGCGTGACGGAGCACGCGGCGCACATCGACGATCTGATCGCCGCGCACCTTCAGGGCTGGACGCTCGAACGGTTGCCGGCGGTCGATCGCGCGATCCTCCGGGTGGCGGTGTGGGAACTGCTGCACGCCGAGGATGTGCCCGAGCCGGTGGCCGTCGACGAGGCCGTCGAACTCGCCAAGCAATTGTCCACCGACGACTCACCGGGTTTCGTCAACGGCGTGCTGGGACAGGTCATGCTCGTGACGCCACAGATTCGGGCCGCCGCACAGGCCGTGCGAGGTGACAGGAGCGGGGGATAGCCGATGCCCACACCGCAGGACTGGGCGCCGTACTCGAGCGTCGAGGAAGCGGCGAGGGTATATCTGCGCGACCCCGACCTCGCGCTCGACCAACTGCGCTCGGTGGTGGACCTGCCCACACTCAGGTCGTTCATCATGTCGCGCGGCTACACCGACGAGCAGTGGGGTGACGAGGACCAGGCTCTGTGGCAGGAGGTCGTGCTCACCGACGGGCACCGGCTGATCATGTGGCGCGCCGATGACGAGATGTCCTCGAGCGACCGGGACCGCCGCGTACTCAACGCCTCGGTGCGCACCATCCTGCTGTCGACGATCACCGATCACGTGCTGACCGCCGAATACGAAGTCCTCGACGACGACACCCGGCGGCTGTCCGAGGTCAGGTTGCGGATGTACACCCAGCTGATCACGCGTTCACGGCAGAAGTCGGCCACCGAATCCGACATCTACTGCGAGTCGTTCCGCTATTACAAGTCCGTCGACAACGGCGGACTGGCCCAGATGCAGCGTCTGCTGCAATTCGGCCGGGTGCTCTCGCGCTGTATGCAATAGCGCGTCACTTCTGTTCACCGCGATTGTTATTCGCGCCCCGCGGTCGCGGTGGCGCATACACGTCATCAGCCGGACTTTCGCCTGGTAGTCGCCTGACGCGGGCGGCGCATTGAACGGCGCTGCTCCGAGGCGATTTCCGGCACCGCGCAACGGTCCGGTGACGCCCCTAGCGTGTTTCGCATGTCGCAGCCCGAGCCGACGCCGCTTCGGCGGCCGCGCGCCGATCGCGCCCGCCAGGTCGCCGATGTGTTGCGGCACCAGATCCACGCGGGCGCATTCGACGGCGGCCTGCCCGCCGAACACGAGCTGGCGGCGGAGTTCTTCGTGTCCCGCAACACCGTTCGCGAAGCGCTCGCCGTGTTGAAGAACGAAGGGCTGATCGACCGTGGCCCCAAGGTCGGCACTCAGGTCGCGGTGCGCAAGTACGATCACGGCCTCGACGCGCTGGTGGGTCTGAAGGAGACGTTCAAGGAGTACGGCGAGGTCCGCAACGAGGTCCGCGCGGTGCAGCATCTGGCGGCGCCACCAGCGGTCGCGCGCAAGCTGCGACTGGAACCGGGCGAGCAGGTGGTCTTCATCGAGCGGCTGCGGTATCTCGGTGACCTTCCGCTGTCGCTCGATCTGACATATCTCGCGCCCGACATCGGCGCCGAGGTGGTGCAGCACTCGCTGGAGACCAACGACGTGTTCGCGCTTATCGAGCTGGTCAGCGGACACCGGCTGGGCCGGGCGACGCTGGCCTTGGAGGCGGTTTCGGCCGACGCCCATTCGGCGGCGACGTTGCAGGTGCCCGACGGCGCGGCGCTGCTGATGCTGGAGCGACTTACCAGCCTCGACGACGGCCGGCCCGTCGATCTGGAGTACATCCGCATGCGCGGTGACCGAATCACCATGCGCGGCAGCCTGATGAGGAGCAACCCGTGACACTGATCAACCAACGCGCCGACGTGCCCGTGACGATCGACGAGTCGTTGTGCATCGAGGGCTGCACGCTGTGCGTCGACATCTGCCCACTCGACTCGTTGGCGATCAACCCCGACAACGGCAAGGCCTTCATGCATGTCGACGAGTGTTGGTACTGCGGACCTTGCGCAGCGCGCTGTCCTACCGGCGCCGTCACCGTCAACATGCCGTATCTGATTCGCTGAGGACCCTCACATGAGAAGACCGTTCACCCGCCTGGCCGCATTCGCCGCGGCGTTGACGGTCGCGGCCTCGGGCTGCTCGCTCGACTCCGCGTCCGATTCATCCGACGTCGTCAACGTCGTCATCGGCTATCAGTCCAAGACCATCAACACCGTCACCGCGGGCACACTGCTGCGCGCACAGGGCTACCTGGAGCGCCGGCTCTCCGGCATCGGCGAGCGCACCGGCACCGAGTACCGCGTGACGTGGCAGGACTACGACACCGGAGCGCCGATCACCGCGCAGATGGTCGCCGAGAAGATCGACATCGGGTCCATGGGCGACTACCCGATGCTGATCAACGGGTCCAAGACGCAGGCCAACGAACGCGCCCGCACCGAGATCGTCTCGGTGACGGGATACAACCCCAAGGGCGCGCTGAACATGGTTGTCGTCAAACCGGATTCGCCGGCGCAAACGTTGTCCGACCTCAGCGGTCAGAAGGTGTCGGCCAGCGTCGGGTCGGCGGGTCACGGCATGCTGGTGCAGGCGCTGTCCCGGGCGGGCGTCGACCCCAACACCGGGGTCGAGGTGCTCAACCAGCAGCCTCAGGTTGGCGCTTCGGCGCTGGAATCCGGTCAGGTGCAGGCGCTCTCGCAGTTCGTCGCCTGGCCCGGACTGCTGGTGTTCCAGGACAAGGCCAAGCTGCTCTACGACGGTGCCGAGCTGGACTACCCGACGCTGCACGGGGTGGTCGTGCGGCGGGCATACGCGGCCGAGCACCCGGAGGTCCTCGACGCGTTCCTGCAGGCGCAGCTGGACGCGACCGAGTTCCTCAACGACAAACCGCTGGAGGCCGCCCGGATCGTCGCAGAGGCCAGTGGGCTGCCGCAGGAAGTGGTCTACCTTTACAACGGGCCGGGTGGCACATCGTTCGACACCACGCTCAAGCCGTCGCTGATCGAAGCGCTCGAAGGCGATGTGCCGTATCTGAAGTCGATCGACAACTTCGCCGACCTCGATGTACCGGGTTTCGTCGAAGACGCCCCGCTGCGCGCGGCGTTTCAGGAACGCGGGCTCGACTACGACAAGGCCTTGGCGGACACCGCGAACCCGTCGCTGCTCACCGGCACCGACCCGGTCTGCAACAGCGCGGTGACCGACCCGGCGAAGGCCGGTGAGCTGTGGCTGGACGGCGCCGATGCCACCCAGCCCGCGGCGACGCCGGCCTGCCTACTCAAAGCGGTCCGCGACGCCACTGCCCGCGGCGCGACGATCCGCGCCGCCTATGTCCCCGATACCGAGTTCGGCACCCGTTGGTTCGCCGACAAGGCAATCTGGGTGAAGGACGGTGCGGACTTTCGGCCGTTCGCCACTCCCGGCGGTGCGCAGCGGTTCATCGCCGCCCACCCCGGCAGTGCGCCGGTCGACTACGAGCAGGCGTTGGCAGGTGCGGCATGACGACGGTCGCCGAGGTGATCGAATCCCCGGTGCAGGTCGAAAGCGCGCCGGTGCGGGACCGGAAGTCCGTGGTGTGGCGGCGCCGGTCGGTGCGGGTGGCCTCCGTCGTCGCGGCGGTGGGCCTCTGGCAGCTGTTGACCGCCAACGACGTTCGACTGTGGTTGCGCTTCGACACCCTGCCAACGGTGACGGAGGTCGCGACCGCCCTCACCCAAAGGCTGGAAACCCCGGAGTACTGGCTCGACCTCGGGCAGTCGCTGATCCGGATCCTGACCGGGTTCGGGCTCGCGGCGCTCGTCGGCGTCGTCACCGGCATCATGCTCGTCCGGTCGACGGCGTTCGCCGACGTCTTCGGGCCGCTCACCGAGCTTGCGCGCCCGATACCGGCGATCGCCATGGTGCCGGTCGCGATCTTGCTGTTCCCCACAGACGAGGCCGGCATCGTGTTCATTACGTTCCTCGCGGCCTACTTCCCGATCATGGTCAGCACCCGGCACGCGGTGCGCGCGCTGCCGACCATCTGGGAGGACTCGGTGCGCACCCTGGGCGGCGGACGCGTCGATGTGTTGCGGCGGGTCGTGTTGCCGGGAATCCTGCCGGGACTGTTCGGCGGCCTGTCGGTCGGTATGGGTGTGGCGTGGATCTGTGTGATCTCAGCCGAGATGATCTCGGGCCGACTCGGTGTCGGATACCGGACGTGGCAGGCGTATACGGTGCTCAACTACTCCGACGTGTTCGTCGGCATCATCACGATCGGGGTACTGGGCTTCACCACGGCCGCCGCGGTCGAACTGATCGGCAGGCACGCCACGCGTTGGCTGCCCCGTGCGGAGGAGAACGTCAGATGACCGCCACGATCGCGCCCGAAACCCTGCGGGGCATGCGACTCGAACTCGACGATGTGCGGCTGTCCTACACCGGCGCACCTGTCGTCGACGGCTTGAGCCTCGATGTACGGCCGGGGGAGATCCTGGTGCTCACCGGTCCGTCGGGATGCGGCAAGTCGACGGTGCTGCGTGCGCTGACGGGCCTGCTGCGACCGGATGCCGGCCGGGTGCTCGCCGACGGTGAGGAGGTTACGACCACGTCGCGGGACCGGGGGATGGTATTTCAGGACAGCGCGCTGTTGCCCTGGCGCACAGTGCGTTCCAACATCGAGCTGGCACTGCAACTGCGCGGGATGCCGCGGTCCGGGCGACGTGAGCGTGCCGAGCGGTGGATCGACGAGGTGGGCCTGACCGGGTTCGCCGACTACCTGCCGAAAAGCCTGTCGGGCGGCATGCGGCAACGTGTGCAACTCGCACGCGGGCTGGCGGGTGCCCCGCGGGCGGTGATGATGGACGAGCCCTTCGCGGCGCTGGACACCCAGACCCGAGCGGCGATGCAGCGGTTGCTGATTCAGACGTGGCAGGCGCACCCGACCACCATCGTGTTCGTCACCCACGACGTCGACGAAGCGCTGATGCTCGGCGACCGCGTCGCGGTGCTCGGCCGGGCCGGTCAGCCGCTCCGTGCGCTGGTCGACGTCCCACAGCCCCGCGTCGCCGACGCCGCCCGCCACGAGTCCCGAACCGAAATCATTGCTGCCCTTCATCATTTATCATGAACATTCCTGAACTCGCCGACACCGCTCGGCTCGACTGCGACGTGCTGGTGATCGGCGGAGGCACCGCGGGCACGATGGCCGCGCTGACCGCCGCCGAACACGGCGCGCAGGTGCTGCTCCTGGAGAAGGCGCACGTCCGGCATTCCGGGGCGCTCGCGATGGGGATGGACGGTGTGAACAACGCCGTGATCCCCGGCAAGGCGAAGCCGGAGGACTACGTCGCCGAGATCACCCGCGCCAACGACGGAATCGTCAACCAGCGCACCATCTATCAGACGGCCACCCGCGGATTCGCGATGGTGCAGCGCTTGGAGCGCTACGGCGTGAAGTTCGAGAAGGACGAACACGGCGAGTACGCCGTCCGCCGGGTGCACCGGTCCGGCTCCTACGTCCTGCCCATGCCCGAGGGCAAGGACGTCAAGAAGGCGTTGTACCGGGTGCTGCGCCAGCGGTCCATGCGCGAGAAGATCCGCATCGAGAACCGGCTGATGCCGGTGCGGGTGCTCACCGACGACACCGGCCGCGCCGTCGGCGCCGCCGCGTTGAACTCGCGCACCGGCGAATTCGTCGCGGTCGCGGCCAAGGCGGTGATCCTCGCGACCGGTGCGTGCGGACGGCTTGGACTGCCCGCGTCGGGCTATCTGTACGGCACCTACGAGAACCCCACCAACGCCGGCGACGGTTATTCGATGGCCTACCACGCCGGGGCGGAGCTCTCCGGAATCGAATGCTTCCAGGTCAATCCGTTGATCAAGGACTACAACGGACCGGCCTGCGCCTACGTGGCCAATCCTTTCGGCGGATACCAGGTCAACGCGTTGGGAGAGCGGTTCGTCGACTCCGACTACTGGTCGGGCCAGATGATGGCCGAGGTCAAGCGCGAGATCGAATCGGCCCGCGGACCCATATACCTCAAGGTCTCGCACCTGCCCGACGAGACGCTGACCGCGCTCGAGAACATCCTGCACACCACCGAGCGGCCGACCCGGGGCACGTTCCACGCCAACCGCGGGCATGACTACCGCACCCACGACGTCGAGATGCACATCTCCGAAATCGGCTTGTGCAGCGGGCATTCGGCGTCCGGTGTGTGGGTCGACGAGCACGCCCGAACGACCGTGCCGGGCCTGTACGCGGCGGGCGACCTGGCGTGCGTCCCGCACAACTACATGATCGGCGCGTTCGTCTACGGCGACCTCGCCGGACAGCACGCGGCGTCGACGCTGCAGGACGTCACCGCGCCGGCCACCCTGCCCGAGGACCAGCTGCGCGAGGCGCACGAACTCGTCTACCGCCCGCTGCGCCATTCCCAGGGCCCCCCGCAGCCGCAGGTCGAGTACAAGCTGCGCCGGTTCGTCAACGACTATGTGGCGCCGCCGAAGACGGCGACCAAGCTGTCGATCGCCATCGAGACCTTCGAGCGCATGCGCGACGAGATCGCGGAGATCGGCGCGACCACTCCGCACGAGCTGATGCGCGCGGTCGAGGTGTCGTTCATCCGCGACTGCGCCGAGATGGCGGCGCGTTCGTCGTTGACGCGCACCGAATCGCGGTGGGGCCTCTACCACGACCGCGCCGACATGCCGCAGCGCGACGACGAGGGCTGGCGGTACCACCTGAACCTGCGCAAGGAGTCCGACGGGTCGATGACGTTCGTCAAACGGCCCGTCGCACCGTATTTCGTAGCGGTGCCCGATCTGGAGCACCTACCCTCCGACGACCCGGTCACCCACGTCGAACAGCCCACGATGACCATCGGCCGCGCACCGGTCGACGCTGCCTCCCGGATCCGCTCGACCACGCCGGCTGAGCCCCCGTCACCGCGCATCGCCGCGGTGCTCGCGCTCGAGTTGCCGTCCGTGCCGGAACTCGCCGAGTTCCTCGCCGACGCCGACGCCGGGGTGCGCCGCACCGCGGTCGCCACGCTCGTCGAACATCTGCCCGAAGGATACGAGGCACCGCTGATCGACGCGCTGGATGATGCCGATTCCGGCGTCCGGCGTGTGGCCGCCGACGGCGTGCGCGAGCTCGTCGAGGTGCTCACCGGTCCGGAACACGTTGCTCCGCATGCCGAGTCGGCGGATCCGGAGGTGCGTGCGGTGGCCATCTACGTCCTGGCGGCGCGTCGTGTCGGTGGCCAACAGACGTACCGCCGCGTGCTCGACGACGTCGACCATCGGGTACGGATCGAGGCCGTGCGGGCCCTGGTGTCGGTCGACGACGCCGATGGCGTGGCGGCGGCCGCAGGTGACGACAACCGTGAGGTCCGCATCGCGGCGGCCAACGGGCTGGCGACGCTCGGCACCGGCGCGGAGACCGTGCGTCGCCTGGTGGCCGACACCGATCCGCTGGTGCGGGCGGCCGCGCTGTCGGCGCTCGGTGCGGTGGGATGCGGTGACGACGACGAGCCCGGTGTGCGCGAGGCGCTCACCGCGCCGGCTTGGCAGGTGCGCGAGGGCGCGGCCCGGGCTCTGGCGGGCGCGGTGCCCGCCGTGGCGGTGCCGACGCTGTCGCGGGCGCTGAGCGATCAGCACCTCGACGTGCGAAAGGCTGCCGTGCTGAGCCTGACCCGGTGGGCAGCTTCGGAACAGGCTGCGCGGGATGCGTTGGAGCTAGCACTCAAGGACGGCGACGCCGACGTGCGCGCCTATGCCCGTCAGGCGCTGGTGCGTGCGGGTTACGAGACGGACTTGGCCGGATAGTCCGGCAGTTCGATCGAATCGGCCGTCGTGAACCACAGCCGCGCGGCCACCGGCCGAAACGGCCAGCGCTGCATCCACTTCATCACCGCGGCGTTGATCGCGATGTCGGAAGCCGTGCTGGGCGCGTACCGGTCGATGGTGTTGTTCAGTTTCTGGCAGGTGTCCACGTACGGGCGCATGCGGGTCTCGTACCGGGCCTGCGCCGTTGGAATGCTCACTGGCTGAAGCGAACTCGCGGGACCCAACTCGCCCGCGAGCAGATAGGCGCCGACCAGAGCCAGGCTCGTGCCCATGCCGGACAGCGGCGAGGCGCAGTATCCGGCGTCGCCGACCAGCGTGACGCGTCCCGCCGACCAGGACGGCATGTGGATCTGGATGAAAGAGTCGAAGTAGAAGTCGTCGGCTTTCTCGGCCGCCGCCAGCAGGGCGTCACACTCCCATCCGGCGCCCGTGAACCGCTCGACCAGGATCCGGCGCTGCTGGTCGACGTCGTGCCGGTCGTACTCGAGCGGCTCGGATCGAAAAGCCATACCGGCCTTGGCGATTGCGGGATCGTGGGAGGGACGCATCGACGCGTTGAGTCCGCCGGGCGCCTGATACAGCAGGAACCAGCCGTCGAGTCCGACGCTGTCGGGCGCCGAGAACCACGCGTTGTAGCCGCCGATCGGATTGGCGAACTTCTCTTCGGGGCCGAAGACCAGCCGGCGCACCGTCGAGTGCGGGCCGTCGGCGCCGACGACGAGGTCGGCGTGCAGCACCGTCCCGTCGGACAGCGTCGCCTCCACGCCGCCGTCGACGTCACGCAGTTCCGAAATGCGCTGTCCGAACCGGTATTCGACCGAGCCCCTGGTGGCCTGATACAACACGTCCACCAGGTCACCGCGCAGGATCTCGAGTTTGGACACCAGACCGTTGCCGTCGAACGCCGTCACCGGCATCTCGGCGCGTCTGCTGCCGTCGGAACGGACCCACGCCGCGCCCCGCTGCTCGAGGGCGCGGGCCTGCATCTGGTCGATCAATCCCATCCGCTCGATGATGTCGCCGCCAGCGCCCCGTAGATCCACGGTCTGGCCGCCGGGCCGGACGCCGGGTGCGATCTCCACGACCACGACGCGATAGCCGTTGCGGCTCAACCAGAACGCCAGGGACGGTCCGGCGATGCCGGCGCCACTGATCAGGACGGTCGGCTGATTCATGCCGTCAGACTAAACGCTCAGATGTCGAGTGCCTGGTAAGTCCGGCGGACGAATTTCGGCTGTGCGCTCTGCAGTTTGGCCAGCGACGTGTTGCCCGCGATGGCGGCCGCGTCGATGTTGAGGTCGGGCAGGTTCTGGATCAGGTAGATCAGGATCAGCTCCGCCGACGGGTCGGCCTGCCACCAGGTGCCGTACGCGCCCGGCCAACTGAACGTGCCCAGCCCGCCGGGGCCGAACAGCGGACGCGACTTCGCCGGGTCGGTGACCACCGACAGGTTGAGCCCGAAGCCGCGGCCCACCCAGAACGGTGCGCCGAGGAAGTTCTGGCGCTTCTGCTCGTCGGTCAACCGGTCGGTGCGCATCAGCCGCACCGACTCCTCGGACAGCACGCGCGCCCCGTCGAGCGCGCCGCCGGTCAGCAGCATTCGCGCGAAGCGCAGGTAGTCGTCGACGGTCGACCACAGCCCGGCGCCGCCTGCGCAGAACGGCGGATCGGTGATCGGCGCGGGACCCATCACGTCGTGCTGCAGGGTGTTGTTCTTGTCGAGCTTGTACATCGTGGCGGCGCGGTGCCGTCGCGACGTGCCCACGGAGAAGCCGGTGTCGGGCATCTGCAAGGGCTCGAAGATCCGTTCGCGCAGGATGTCGGAGAGCGGCTTGCCCTCGATGCGCGAGAGCGCGATGCCCAGCACGTCGGTGGCGTGGCTGTAGGTGAGCCGCTCGCCAGGCTGGTGCGCCAGCGGAAGCTTGGCCAGATCGGTCAGCCAGCGGTCCTGATCCTGGCGGAACGACATGCGGCCGTAGGCGCGGCTCAACGGGCCCAGCACCGAGAAGGCGTAGGCCAGACCGCTGCGGTGCGTCATCAGGTCGTCGAAGGTGATGAGGCGGCGCGCCGGCGTCGTCTTGTCGAGATCGCCCTGCGGATCGAGGAGCACTCGTAGATCAGCGAGTTCGGGCAGCCACGTCGTGACCGGATCGTTCAGTGAAAAGCGACCCTCCTCGAGGAGGCTCATCGCGGCCGCGACTGTCACCGGTTTGGTCATCGATGCGATGCGGAAGATCGTGTCGCGCTGCATCGGCAGCCCGGCGTCGACGTCGCGATGCCCCAACTCGTTGACCTGAAGTACCTCACCGGCGTGCCACACCAGGGTCACCGCTCCGGCGAGAAGTCCGGCGTCGATCGCCTCGCGAATGGACGCGGAGTTGCCGTCGAGTTTCATCGCGGCAAGCCTACTGAGCGGAACACCCTTGCGCGGATGCTAAGCTTCCCGGCAGTTTCGACGTCCTTTAAAGAGCCGTCCAGAGAGGCGGAGAAGGAGGTCAGAGTCGCTTGGGCGCGCAATCAGGCTCGTCGGGCACCGACCGGGAGCTGATGTCCGCAGCGGACGTCGGCCGAACCATTTCCCGCATCGCCCATCAGATCATCGAGAAGACCGCACTCGACGGTTCCGATGCTCCCCGCGTCGTCTTGCTCGGGATCCCCACTCGGGGAGTGACGTTGGCCACCCGGCTCGCGGAGAAGATCAAGGAGTTCTCCGGCGTCGTCGTCCCGCACGGCGCGCTGGACAACACGCTGTACCGCGACGACCTGGACTTCAAGCCGCCCCGCGCCCTGGAGGAGACGTCGATCCCCGAGGGCGGCATCGACCAGTCCCTGGTCATCCTCGTCGACGACGTGCTCTACACCGGCCGCTCGGTCCGCGCGGCGCTGGACGCCCTGCGCGACATCGGCCGGCCGAAGGCGGTGCAGCTGGCGGTGCTTGTCGACCGCGGCCATCGGGAGTTGCCGCTGCGCGCTGACTACGTGGGCAAGAACGTGCCCACGTCCCGCAGCGAGAACGTCAAGGTCCGGCTAGCCGAAGACGATGGTCACGACGGGGTGTCCATTGCGCCGTACGGAGGTCCCATCAGGTGAAACATCTGCTCTCGGCGGCGGATCTGTCGCGCGACGACGCGCTGGCGATCCTCGACAACGCCGACCGGTTCAGCCAGGCGCTGCTCGGCCGCGAGGTCAAGAAACTCCCCACGCTGCGCGGGCGCACGATCATCACGATGTTCTACGAGAACTCCACCCGCACCCGGGTCTCGTTCGAGGTCGCGGGCAAGTGGATGAGCGCCGACGTGATCAACGTCAGCGCCTCGGGATCGTCGGTGTCCAAAGGCGAGTCGTTGCGCGACACAGCGCTGACGCTGCGCGCCGCGGGCGCCGACGCGCTGATCCTGCGCCATCCCGCTTCGGGCGCACCGCAGCAGCTGGCCGAGTGGACGGCCACCGAGGACGGACATGGCCCGGCGGTCATCAACGCCGGCGACGGCACCCACGAGCACCCCACCCAGGCGCTGCTGGATGCGCTCACCATCCGCCAGCGGCTGGGCGACATCGAGGGCAATCGGGTCGTCATCGTCGGTGACGTCCTGCACAGTCGGGTGGCCCGCTCGAACGTGCTGTTGCTGCACACCCTGGGCGCGGAGGTGGTGTTGGTGGCGCCGCCGACGCTGCTGCCCGTCGGGGTCGCCGACTGGCCGGTCACGGTGTCGCACGACCTCGACGCCGAACTGCCGCTGGCCGACGCGGTGCTGATGCTGCGGGTGCAGGCCGAGCGCATGAACGGCGGCTTCTTCCCGTCGGCCAGGGAGTACTCGGTGCTCTACGGCCTGTCCGAGAAGCGCCAGGCGCTGCTGTCGGGCAACGCGGTGGTGCTGCATCCGGGGCCGATGGTCCGCGGTATGGAGATCGCGTTCTCGGTCGCCGACTCGTCGCAATCGGCGGTGCTGCAACAGGTCTCGAACGGCGTGCACATCCGGATGGCGGTGCTCTTCCATCTGCTGGTGGGTGCCGAGAAAGAGGCGATCAGCGTATGAGCGTGTTGATACGAGGGGTCCGTCTGTACGGCGAGGGCGATCCCGTCGATGTGCTGACGAGCGACGGGCAGATCGCCGAGATCGGTGCCGATCTTCGGATTCCCGACGATGCCGACGTTGTCGACGCCACCGGCCAGGTGCTGCTGCCGGGATTCGTCGACCTGCACACCCATCTGCGCGAACCGGGCCGCGAGTACGCCGAGGACATCGAAACCGGCTCGGCGGCAGCGGCTTTGGGTGGGTACACCGCGGTGTTCGCGATGGCCAACACCAACCCCGTCGCCGACAGCCCCGTCGTGACCGACCACGTCTGGCAGCGAGGGCAGCAGGTCGGCCTGGTCGACGTGCATCCCGTCGGCGCGGTGACCGTCGGCCTGGCGGGTGCGCAGCTCACCGAGATGGGCATGATGGCCGGCGGCGCCGCCCAGGTGCGGATGTTCTCCGACGACGGCATCTGTGTGCACGATCCGTTGATCATGCGCCGCGCGCTGGAATACGCGACGGGCCTCGGCGTGCTGATCGCCCAGCACGCCGAAGAGCCACGGCTCACCGTCGGCGCGGTGGCCCACGAGGGTCCCAATGCGGCGAGGCTCGGGCTGGCCGGGTGGCCGCGGGCGGCCGAGGAGTCGATCGTCGCGCGCGATGCGCTGCTGGCCCGAGACGCCGGGGCGCGGGTGCACGTTTGCCATGCGTCGACCGCGGGCACCGTCGAGATCGTGCGGTGGGCGAAGTCACAGGGCATCTCGATCACGGCCGAGGTGACCCCGCACCATCTGCTGCTCGACGACGAACGGCTGGCCACGTACGACGGGCGCTACCGGGTGAACCCGCCGCTGCGGGAGACCTCGGACGCTCGGGCACTGCGGCAGGCGCTGGCGGACGGGATCATCGATTGTGTGGCCACCGATCACGCACCGCACGCCGAGCACGAGAAGTGCTGCGAGTTCTCCGTCGCACGTCCCGGCATGCTCGGACTGCAGACCGCGCTGTCGGTGGTGGCCGAGACGATGGTGCGCCCGGGGTTGCTGACGTGGCGCGACGTCGCGCGGGTGATGAGCGAGCGGCCCGCCGAGATCGTCGGTCTGCCCGATCAGGGCCGCCCGCTGGAGGTCGGCGAGCCCGCCAACCTGACCGTGGTCGACCCCGACGCGACGTGGACCGTGGAAGGTTCCGCGCTGGCCAGCCGCTCGGCCAACACGCCCTATGAGGCGCTCGAACTGCCGGCGGCGGTGACGCTGACGCTGTTGCGCGGCGAGGTCACCGCGCGGGATGGGAAGTGCCCCGCGTGAACACCGGCACGCTCGTCGGTTCGTTGATCATGGCCGCCGTCGTGGCCGTGCTGATCGCGGTTCTGATCCAGGCGATGATCCGCGGATGGCGCCGCCGCGCGGAGCGCCAGGCCGAGATCATCGGCACGCTGCCGCCGCTTCCCGACATCGTCGGGCCGGCCATCGTGCCGCCCACCAAGGGGTTGTACGTCGGCAGCACGCTGGCTCCCGACTGGAACAACCGCATCGTGGTCGGCGACCTCGGTTTCCGCACCAAGGCCGTGCTGACTCGCTACCCCGAAGGAATCATGTTGCAGCGCAGTGGCGCCTTGCCGATCTGGATCCCCGACGAGTCGATCACCCAGATCCGCACCGAGCGTGGGATCACCGGCAAGGCGATGACGCACGAAGGCATTCTCGCGATCCGGTGGCGGCTACCGTCGGGCACCGAGATCGACACGGGGTTCCGCGCCAACGACCGTCGCGAGTACTCGCACTGGGTGGAGCAGGAGGCGGCGTGACGGGAACCGACAAGGCACTTCTGGTGCTCGAGGACGGCCGGGTCTTCACCGGCACGACGTTCGGTGCGATCGGTCAGTCGCTCGGCGAAGCGGTGTTCTCCACCGGAATGTCGGGTTACCAGGAGACGCTGACCGATCCGAGCTACCACGGGCAGATCGTGATCGCGACGGCGCCGCAGATCGGCAACACCGGATGGAACCGCGAGGACGCAGAGAGCCGCGGCGACAAGATCTGGGTCGCCGGATACGCGGTGCGTGACCCCTCGCCGCGGGCCTCGAACTGGCGGGCCACGTCCACGCTGGACGAGGAACTCGAACGCCAGGGCATCGTCGGTATCGCGGGCATCGACACCCGCGCGGTGGTGCGCCATCTGCGCAGCCGCGGGTCGATGAAGGCGGGGCTGTTCTCCGGTCCGGCGCTCGCCGATCTCGACGAACTGCTCGAGCGGGTGCGCAATCAGCCCAGCATGCTCGGCGCCAATCTCGCGGGCGAGGTCAGCACCGATGCGGTCTACGTGGTGGAAACCGAAGGGCAGCAACGGTTCACGGTGGCCGCGATCGACCTCGGCATCAAGACGAACACCCCGCGTAACTTCGCGAAGCGCGGCATCCGCAGCCATGTGCTGCCCGCGTCGGCGAGCTTCGAGCAGATCGCCGATCTCAAGCCGGACGGGGTGTTCCTGTCCAACGGCCCCGGCGATCCCGCCACCGCCGACCACATTGTCGCCGTCACCCAGGAGGTGCTCGGCGCGGGAATTCCGCTGTTCGGCATCTGCTTCGGCAACCAGATCCTGGGAAGGGCACTCGGGCGCTCGACGTACAAGATGGTGTTCGGCCACCGCGGCATCAACGTTCCGGTGATCGACCACCAGACCGGCAGCGTCGCGATCACCGCGCAGAACCACGGATTCGCCCTCGAGGGCGAGGCGGGGGAGCGCTTCGACACCCCGTTCGGCGAGGCGGTCGTCAGCCACACGTGCGCCAACGACGGTGTGGTCGAAGGCATCAAACTCGTCAGCGGACTGGCGTTTTCGGTGCAGTACCACCCGGAGGCGGCGGCGGGCCCGCACGACGCGAACTATCTGTTCGATCAGTTCATCGACCTGATGGCGGGGGAGAGCAAGTGAGGCTCGATTTGCGCGCAGTTTCGCGGGACAGGGGCGCCGATGCCTAAGCGCAGCGACCTCAACCACATCCTGGTGATCGGCTCCGGGCCGATCGTGATCGGGCAGGCCGCGGAGTTCGACTACTCGGGGACCCAGGCGTGCCGGGTGTTGCGCGCCGAGGGGCTGCAGGTCAGCCTGATCAACTCCAACCCCGCGACGATCATGACCGACCCCGAATACGCCGACCACACCTACGTCGAGCCCATCACACCGGAGTTCGTCGAACGGGTGATCGTGCAGCAGGCCGAACGCGGCAACAAGATCGACGGCCTGCTCGCCACACTCGGCGGGCAGACGGCGCTCAACACCGCGGTCGCCCTGTCGGAGTCGGGGGCGCTGGCCAAGCACGGCGTAGAACTGATCGGCGCGGACTTCGAGGCCATCCAGCGCGGCGAGGACCGGCAGCGGTTCAAGGACATCGTCGCCAAGGTCGGCGGTGAATCCGCACGCTCGCGAGTCTGTTTCACGATGGACGAGGTCCGCGAGACGGTCGAGGACCTCGGCCTGCCGGTGGTGGTGCGCCCGTCGTTCACGATGGGCGGGCTCGGCTCGGGCATGGCGTACTCCGCCGAGGACGTCGACCGGATGGCCGGCGACGGGCTCGCGGCCTCCCCGAGCGCGAACGTGCTCATCGAGGAGTCGATCTTCGGCTGGAAGGAATACGAACTCGAGCTGATGCGCGACGGCCGCGACAATGTGGTCGTCGTCTGCTCGATCGAGAACTTCGACCCGATGGGTGTGCACACCGGCGACTCGGTCACCGTCGCCCCGGCCATGACGCTCACCGACCGCGAGTACCAGACCATGCGCGATCTGGGCATCGCGATCCTGCGCGAGGTCGGCGTCGACACCGGAGGCTGCAACATCCAGTTCGCAGTGAACCCCGCCGACGGCCGGCTGATCGTCATCGAGATGAACCCGCGGGTGTCGCGCTCGAGTGCATTGGCTTCCAAGGCAACCGGTTTCCCGATCGCCAAGATCGCCGCGAAGCTCGCGATCGGCTACACGCTCGACGAGATCGTCAACGACATCACCAAGGAGACGCCGGCCTGTTTCGAGCCGACGCTCGACTACGTCGTGGTCAAGGCGCCCCGCTTCGCGTTCGAGAAGTTCCCCGGCGCCGACGGCACGCTGACCACCACGATGAAGTCGGTCGGCGAGGCGATGTCGCTGGGCCGCAACTTCATCGAAGCGCTCGGCAAGGTGATGCGTTCGCTGGAGACCGGCCGCGCCGGGTTCTGGACCAAGTCCGACCCCGACGAGGACACGGTCACCGTCGACGAACTGCTGGCCCGACTGGGGACACCGTCGGACGGACGCGTCTATGACCTGGAACTCGCGCTGCGCAAGGGCGCATCCGTCGAGCAGGTCGCGAAGGCCTCCGGCGTCGACCCCTGGTTCGTCGAGCAGATCGCCGGGCTCGTCGGGTTGCGCGCCGAGATCGTCGACGCGCCCGTGCTCGACGCCGGGCTGTTGCGCCGCGCCAAGTACCACGGGCTGTCCGACCGCCAGATCGCCGCGCTGCGACCCGAACTCGCCGGCGAGGTCGGGGTGCGGGCACTGCGTCAGCGGCTGGGTATCCACCCGGTGTTCAAGACGGTCGATACCTGCGCGGCCGAATTCGAGGCCAAGACGCCGTACCACTACAGCAGCTACGAGCTCGACCCCGCGGCGGAGACGGAGGTCGCGCCGCAGACCGAGCGTCCAAAGGTGCTGATCCTCGGCTCGGGCCCCAACCGCATCGGGCAGGGCATCGAGTTCGACTACAGCTGCGTGCACGCCGCGACGACGCTGAGCCAGGCCGGTTTTGAGACGGTCATGGTCAACTGCAACCCCGAGACCGTGTCCACGGACTACGACACCGCCGACCGGCTCTACTTCGAACCGCTCACGTTCGAGGACGTGCTCGAGGTTTACTACGCCGAATCCGCTTCCGGCGCAGGCGGTCCCGGCGTGGTTGGTGTCATCGTGCAGCTCGGCGGGCAGACACCGCTCGGGCTGGCCGAACGCCTGCAGAACGCCGGCGTGCCGATCGTCGGGACCAGCCCCAAGGCGATTGACCTCGCCGAGGATCGCGGTGCTTTCGGGGAGGTGCTGACCAACGCGGGCTTGCCCGCGCCGAAGTTCGGCCTGGCCACCAGCTTCGACCAGGCGCGGCGCATCGCCGCCGACATCGGTTATCCCGTGCTGGTGCGGCCGTCCTACGTGCTCGGCGGTCGCGGCATGGAGATCGTCTACGACGACGAGACGTTGCAGGGCTACATCACCAGGGCCACCGAACTCTCGCCCGAACATCCGGTGCTGGTGGACCGGTTCCTCGAGGACGCCATCGAGATCGACGTCGACGCGCTGTGCGACGGATCCGAGGTGTACATCGGCGGCATCATGGAGCACATCGAAGAGGCCGGCATTCACTCCGGCGACTCGGCGTGCGCACTGCCTCCGGTGACGCTGGGCCGCAGCGACATCGAGGCCGTGCGGCGCGCCACTGAAGCGATCGCCCACGGTATCGGCGTGGTGGGCCTGCTCAACGTGCAGTACGCGCTGAAGGACGATGTGCTCTACGTCCTGGAGGCCAACCCCCGTGCAAGCCGGACCGTGCCGTTCGTCTCCAAGGCCACCGCGGTGCCGCTGGCCAAGGCATGTGCGCGGATCATGCTCGGTGCGACGATCGCCCAGCTGCGCGAGGAGGGGGTGCTGGCACGCAGCGGGGACGGCGCGGCCACCGCACGCAACGCTCCCGTGGCGGTCAAGGAAGCGGTCCTGCCGTTCAACCGATTCCGCAAACACGATGGCACGCAGATCGATTCACTGCTGGGCCCGGAGATGAAGTCGACGGGCGAGGTGATGGGAATCGACCACGACTTCGGCAGCGCCTTCGCCAAGAGCCAGACCGCCGCCTACGGATCGCTGCCCGTCGAGGGCACGGTGTTCGTGTCGGTGGCCAATCGCGACAAGCGTTCGCTGGTGTTCCCCGTCAAGCGGCTCGCGGATCTCGGGTTCCGGGTGCTGGCCACCGCGGGCACCGCGGAGATGTTGCGGCGCAACGGCATTCCATGTGAAGAGGTCCGCAAGCACTTCGAGGAGCCGAGCGAGGGCAGGCCTGCGTCGTCGGCCGTCGACCTCATCAAGGCGGGGGAGGTGGACATGGTGATCAACACCCCGTACGGCAACTCCGGTCCTCGTGTCGACGGCTACGAGATCCGCTCCGCGGCGGTGGCGAACAGCATCCCGTGTGTGACCACGGTGCAGGGAGCGTCGGCGGCGGTACAGGGCATCGAGGCCGGCATCCGCGGCGACATCGGCGTGATGTCGCTGCAGGAACTGCACAGCGTGCTGGGACCGTGACCGGTTTCGGTCCGCGGTTGGCCGACGCGGTGGCCCGGCGTGGACCGCTGTGTCTGGGCATCGATCCGCACCCGGACTTGATGCGGGCGTGGGGACTTACCACCGATGCCGACGGACTGCGCCGGTTCTGCGCCGCGTGCGTGACGGCGTTCGCCGACTTCGCGATCGTCAAACCGCAGGTGGCCTTCTTCGAGGCGTACGGCGCCGCCGGGTTCGCGGTGCTCGAACGCACCTTCGCCGCGCTTCGCGACGCGGGAGTGTTGGTGCTCGCCGACGCCAAACGGGGTGACATCGGGTCGACGATGGCCGCCTACGCCGACGCGTGGGCCGGTGATTCGCCGCTTGCGGCCGACGCGGTGACGGCGTCGCCGTACCTGGGCTTCGGCTCGCTGCAGCCGCTGATCGAGACGGCGGTCGTCAACGGCCGCGGGGTGTTCGTGCTCGCGGCCACGTCGAATCCGGAGGGCGCATCCGTGCAGCGCGCCGACACCGGCGGCCGCACCGTCGCGCAGTCGATCGTCGACGCCGCCGCGCAGGTCAACCGGTCGGCACAGGGCCGACCGGGTCCGATCGGCGTGGTGGTCGGCGCGACCCTGGCCGACCCGCCCGATGTCAGCGCGCTCGGGGGACCGGTGCTGGTTCCGGGCGTCGGTGCCCAGGGCGGGCGCCCCGAGGCGCTGGGCGGGCTCGGAGGGGCCCAATCCGGCCAGTTGTTGCCCGCGGTGTCCCGGGAGGTGCTGCGGGCCGGCCCGGACGTGGGTGCCCTGCGCTCCGCGGCCGAGGCGATGCGCGACGCCGTGGCCTACTTGGCGTGACGACGGCCGTCGGCGAAGCAACAAATGCAACGTCTGTCTCAGCTGTCACATATGTCACAAACGGCCAGTTCGCGACACGCCCGAAAGCGGATGACCAGCGAAAATTTTCTTTGGAGGCGCCGCCGGGCCGCCTGAGTGTGGCGCAGGTCACGCGCTGAACGGTCGAAAAGCGCCCCGATGCGAGCCGAATTGCCTTGATATGCAGGCGGTTCCGGCCGGGGAATGGGAGATTTCGTCGTTCCGGGCCGTCGGACGTGGCTGACACGCCCGGCGGACGACGGCCCGACACGCTGGGCTTTTGACGCCGTAACCAGGGGGTGGGGTTCGCTTTCGTCAGCCTGCGTGGGTACGGTCGTCGTCGCTGGCTGTTTCTGGGTTTTCCCTATCAGCCGAGGCAGTGAAAATTGATGGTGATGAGACGGAGGAACCCGTGGCCCTTCCCCAGTTGACCGACGAACAGCGCGCGGCCGCGTTGGAGAAGGCTGCCGCCGCACGTCGAGCCCGAGCCGAACTGAAGGACCGGCTCAAGCGCGGCGGCACCAACCTTAAGCAGGTGCTCAAGGATGCCGAGACCGACGAGGTCTTGGGCAAGATGAAGGTTTCGGCGCTTCTCGAGGCGTTGCCCAAGGTCGGCAAGGTCAAGGCGCAGGAGATCATGACCGAACTCGAGATCGCCCCGACCCGCCGTCTGCGTGGTCTCGGCGATCG
Organism: Mycobacterium sp. 1164985.4; assembly: GCF_001668575.1. GTDB lineage: Bacteria > Actinomycetota > Actinomycetes > Mycobacteriales > Mycobacteriaceae > Mycobacterium. The sequence goes on along the minus strand of NZ_LZMD01000043.1, from coordinate 12,876 downwards.
TCAGCGCAAGGCGCTGCTGGAAAAGTTCGACCAGTCCTAGGCGCAGAAGTTGAGCGCCGGCCGAGGGGCCGGCCGGGTAGTCGTGCTGTCCGGCCCCTCAGCCGTCGGGAAGTCGACCGTCGTCCGCTGTCTGCGCGAACGCGTTCCCGACCTGCACTTCAGCGTCTCAGTCACCACCAGGGCTCCTCGCCCCGGTGAGGTCGACGGCGTTGACTACTCCTTTGTCACCCCGGATGAATTCAATCAGCTGATCGCCGACGGCGCCCTGCTCGAATGGGCGGAGATCCACGGTGGTCTACACCGCTCAGGAACCCCCGCCCGGCCCGTGCGCGAGGCGATCGCCGCAGGCAGGCCCGTCCTGATCGAGGTGGACCTGGCGGGCGCGCGGGCCGTCAAGAAGGCGATGCCCGAGGTTCTGTCGGTGTTCCTCGCCCCGCCGAGCTGGGAAGAGCTCCAGAACCGGCTGACCGGGCGCGGCACCGAGACTCCCGAGGCAATCGAGCGCCGGTTGGCCACCGCCCGGGCCGAACTCGCAGCGCAGGACGACTTCGACACCGTCGTCGTGAACAGTCAATTGGAGTCTGCCTGCGCCGAATTGGTATCCTTGCTGGTGGACCGCTGATAAGTACGCGCCGGCCTCGGCGCCGGACGGCCTGACAGCTATCTCGCATCCAGTCAAAACCGCCAGGAGATTTTTTACGTGAGCACCCCGCACGCCGACACGCAGCTGGCAGCTGTGGACGACCTCGACACGTCGGCCGTCAGCGCCTACGACACGCCGTTGGGCATCACCAACCCGCCCATCGACGAGTTGCTGGATCGCGCGTCGAGCAAGTATGCGCTGGTGATCTATGCCGCCAAGCGCGCACGCCAGATCAACGACTACTACAACCAGCTCGGCGACGGCATCCTCGAGTACGTCGGCCCGCTGGTTGAGCCGGGCCTGCAGGAGAAGCCGCTGTCGATCGCGCTGCGTGAGATTCACGCGGACCTGCTCGAGCACACCGAAGGCGAGTAGCAACACCGCGAGGCATAGGGGAGCGGCCGCCATGGAGCCCAAGCGGATCATCGTCGGCGTCGCCGGTGGTATCGCCGCCTACAAGGCGGCCACCGTGGTCAGACAGCTCACCGAGGCAGGCCACGATGTCCGCGTCGTACCCACCGAATCCGCACTCCGGTTCGTCGGCACCGCCACCTTCGAAGCCCTATCGGGTCATCCCGTGCACACGGGTGTCTGGGACGACGTGCACGAGGTGCCGCACGTGCGCTTCGGTCAGGAAGCCGATCTCGTCGTCGTCGCGCCCGCCACCGCCGATCTCCTGGCGCGTGCGGTCGCCGGCCGCGCGGACGACCTCTTGACCGCGACGCTGCTGACCGCGCGATGTCCGGTCCTGTTCGCCCCGGCGATGCACACCGAGATGTGGTTTCATCCGGCGACGGTGGAGAATGTCGCGACGCTGCGCCGTCGCGGTGCCGTCGTTCTCGAACCGGCCTCGGGCAGGTTGACCGGTTCCGACAGCGGTGCGGGCCGCCTGCCCGAAGCCGAAGAGATCACCACGCTGGCCCAGCTGCTGCTGACGCGGCCCGATGCGCTGCCCTACGACCTCGCGGGCGTCAAGGTGCTGGTCTCGGCGGGGGGGACGCGCGAGCCGATCGACCCGGTGCGGTTCATCGGCAACCGCAGCTCCGGCAAGCAGGGGTATGCGATGGCCCGGGTGATGGCCCAGCGCGGGGCCGACGTCACGTTGATCGCGGGCAACACCACGGGACTCATCGACCCGGCCGGTGTCGAAGTCGTGCACATCGGATCGGCCGCCCAACTCAAGGACGCCGTGTCCAAGCACGCCCCGGACGCGCATGTGCTGGTGATGGCGGCCGCGGTCGCCGACTTCCGGCCCACCCAGATGCAGACCAGCAAGATCAAGAAGTCCGCCGATCCGGACGCCGCCGCGCCGGTCATCGAATTGACCCGCACCGAGGACGTCCTGGCGGGCGCCGTGCGGGGCCGAGCCGACGGACAGTTGCCCAACATGCGGGCGATCGTGGGATTCGCTGCGGAGACCGGCGACGCCAACGGCGATGTGCTTCACCACGCACGTGCGAAGCTGCAGCGCAAGGGTTGCGATTTGCTCGTGGTCAATGCGGTGGGTGAGAATCGGGCGTTCGAAGTGGACAACAACGACGGCTGGCTGCTCGCGGCCGACGGCACGGAGTCCGCCTTGGAGCACGGCTCGAAAACCCTGATGGCCAGCCGTATCGTGGACGCGATCGTGGCCTTCCTGCAGAGCGGCGGCGGGTAGCACGAATCACGCATCTGGCTGCGTGAAATGCTTGCGCGCGACGAACGCACAGGCTTGGGTGCAACAGGGCACTTCTATAATTTGATGAACTAACTAACTCAAGTTGACTTGAGCGGGAAGGATCACACCGTGAGTGAAGCTCGGCTGTTCACCAGCGAGTCGGTAACCGAGGGCCACCCCGACAAGATCTGCGACGCGATCAGCGACTCGGTGCTCGACGCATTGCTCGCGGGCGATCCCAAGTCGCGGGTCGCGGTGGAGACGCTGGTGACGACGGGCCAGGTGCACGTCGTCGGTGAGGTGACGACCACGGCCAAGGAGGCCTTCGCCGACATCACGAACACGGTGCGCGAGCGCATCCTGGAGATCGGCTATGACTCCTCGGAGAAGGGCTTCGACGGCGAGACCTGCGGCGTCAACATCGGCATCGGCCGGCAGTCGCCGGATATCGCCCAAGGCGTCGACACCGCGCACGAGACCCGCGTCGGCGGGGCGGGCGACCCGCTCGACCTGCAGGGCGCTGGCGACCAGGGCCTGATGTTCGGCTACGCAATCAAGGACACGCCCGAGCTGATGCCACTGCCGATCGCGCTCGCGCACCGGTTGTCGCGGCGGCTGACCGAGGTCCGCAAGAGCGGCGTGCTGGACTACCTGCGGCCCGACGGCAAGACCCAGGTCACGGTGCAGTACGACGGCACGACGCCCGTGCGCCTTGACACCGTCGTCCTCTCGACGCAGCACGCGGCGGGCATCGACCTCGAGGGCACGCTGACCCCGGATATCCGCGAGAAGGTCGTCAACACCGTGCTGGCCGATCTGGGACACGACTCGATGGACACCTCGGACTTCCGACTGCTGGTGAACCCGACCGGCAAGTTCGTGCTCGGCGGCCCGATGGGGGACGCCGGCCTGACCGGCCGCAAGATCATCGTCGACACCTACGGCGGCTGGGCCCGTCACGGCGGCGGCGCCTTCTCGGGCAAGGATCCGTCCAAGGTGGACCGCTCGGCGGCGTACGCGATGCGCTGGGTGGCGAAGAACGTCGTCGCAGCGGGTCTGGCCGAGCGCGTCGAGGTCCAGGTGGCCTACGCGATCGGCAAGGCCGCTCCGGTCGGCCTGTTCGTCGAGACGTTCGGCAGCGAGACCGTCGACCCGGCCCGCATCGAGAAGGCCATCACGTCGGTCTTCGACCTGCGCCCCGGCGCGATCGTTCGCGATCTCGACCTGCTGCGCCCGATCTACGCGCAGACCGCCGCGTACGGCCACTTCGGTCGCACCGACGTCGAACTGCCGTGGGAGCAGCTGAACAAGGTCGAGGAGCTCAAGGCCTCCGTCTGACGAGCTAACGCCGAGCAGACGTGAAACTGCCCATTTCCACGCGAAATCGGGCAGTTTTGCGTCTGTCCGCGAGGAGAAGAGATCCCGCTCAGGAGCTGAACGCGTAGTCCCGCAGCGGGAAGCGGCGGCTGCGGTACAGGGCCTCGAGTGTGGTGGTAGGGCGCAGCGGCGCATCGCCGTTCTTGTCGAAGTAGTAGCTGTTGGCCAGCTGGCAGCTTTCCTGCCAGAAGATCTGGCGATGACGCTTGCGCATCATCTCCGCGAAGTAGCGGTCGTTGGCCTCCTGCGTCACCTCCACGCGGCGCGCGTTCTTGCGCCGGGCGTGCTTGAGGCAGCGCACGATGTGGTGGGTCTGGGTCTCGATCAGCGCGAAGTACGACGAGCCGACGTAGCCGTACGGGCCGAACACCGTGAAGAAGTTCGGGAAGCCCGGCACGCTCACGCCTTCGTAGGCCTGCAGTCGGTTCTCCTGCCAGTGTTGGCTCCACGACCGACCGCCCGAGCCGGTGACCGGATAGGTCGGCATGTCGTCGGCGTCCATCACCTTGAACCCGGTGGCCAGGATCAGCACGTCGACGTCGCGGGTCATACCGTCGGCGGTCGCCACACCCGAGCCGGTGATCTTGTCGATCGGCTCGGTGACCAACTCGACGTTGTCGCGGTTGTACGTCGACAGGTAGGTGTTGTGGAAGCCGGGCCGCTTACATCCGACCGCATAGCGCGGCGTGAGCTTGTCGCGGACCTCCGGGTCGTCGACCTCCTTGCGCAGATACGCCTCGCCGACCTTGGACATGTTCTTGGCCATCGGATTGATGGTGAAGTACTGCGCGGGCAGCGTGAACGTCAGCTCGACATAGGCCTGGCTGAGCAGCCGTTGCACGACGTGGCCGCCGGGCAGCCGCATCATCCGCCGCGCCGTCGGGGACAGCGGCACGTCGAACTTCGGAAAACACCAGATCGGCGTGCGCTGAAAAACGGTGAGTTGCTTGACGATCGGCGCGATCTCGGGGATCACCTGCACCGCCGACGCTCCGGTGCCGATGACCGCGACCCGCTTACCGGTCAGGTCCTGCTCGTGGTCCCAACGCGCGGTGTGCATCGTGACCCCGGCGAACGAGTCCACCCCGTCGATATCGGGCAGTTTCGGCGTGATCAGCACGCCGCACGCGTTGATCAAAAACCGCGCGGTGACGACCTCGCCGGAGTCGAGTTCGACCCGCCACATGCTGTGGTCGTCGTCGAACACGGCGCCGAGAACCTTGGTGTTGAAGCGGATCTTGGGACGCAGCCCGTACTTGTCGACGCAGTGCTCGGCGTACGCGCGCAACTCGTGTCCCGGCGCGTACGTGCGGGTCCACTCCGGACTCTGCTCGAAGGAGAACTGATATGAGAACGACGGAATGTCAACGGCGATACCGGGATACGTGTTCCAGTACCAGGTGCCGCCGGGACCCTCGCCGGCCTCGACGATCAGGTAGTCACCGAGTCCTGCCTTGTCGAGGTTGATCCCGGCGCCGATACCGGAGAAGCCGGCGCCGACGATGAGGGTGTCGTGATCGGGCACTGTCATAGGGCCTCCCGCGCTGCTCACGTCCCGCTCACGGTACCCCCATCGGTCAGCCGTCGCGACAACTCCCAAGCACTGCGCTCGACCCAGTTGGCGAGCAGTTTGCCGTCCTCGCCGACGGTGACGATCACGAAGTCGACCACGTAGTGGTCTGTCGCGGCCGGGTCGTGAGCGCGGCTGTCGTTGTGTTCACACGGCGTGTAAGGCGGTGCGCAGCGCCCGCAATCCCCGTTCGGCGGCCTCGGTCGCTGCGGGCACCACGCCCGCAAAACCGAGGTAGCCGTGGACGAGCGTCTCGGCGTTGTGCACTTCGACGGGAACGCCCGCGGCAAACAGCAACTCGGCGTACCGGGTGCCGTCGTCGCGCAACGGATCATGTCCCGCGACGGCGATGTAGGCCGGCGGCAGGCCGCGCAGATCCTTCGCGCGCGCGGGCGCCAGCGTCGCAGGCATGTCTGACAGGTCCATGTCGCCGATGTACCACCGCGAAATCCCGCCTATCGCAGCGAGATTCAGGATCGGCGCGTCGGCGTTCTCCGCGAACGACGGCAACGAGGTATCCCACGTCGTCGCCGGATACCACAGCAGCTGAAAGCGGATCGCGGGCCCGCTTTCGCGCGCCAGCTGCGCCACCACCGCGGCGAGGTTGCCGCCCGCCGAATCACCGGCCACCGCGAGCCGCGACGCGTCGACCCGCAACTCGTCGGCGTGTTCGGCCACCCACTGCGTCACCGCCCACACGTCGTCGACGGCGGCGGGGTAGGGGTGCTCGGGCGCGAGCCGGTAGTCGACCGAGACCACCACGGCATCGGCGTCGGCCGCGTGCCGTCGGGCCGTCCCGTCGTAGCTGTCGAGATCACCGACCGACCAGCCCCCGCCGTGGAAGAACAGCACGACCGGGGGCGGCGCCTCGGTTTCGGTCGGCGGCCGGTACACCCGCACCGGGATCGGGCCGCCGGGCCCGTCGACCGCGCGGTCCTCGGCGCGCATCTCGGGCAGGATCTCGATGCGGGGCAGCGCGTTGAAGCGCTCCCGCGCCGCCTGCGGACCGCCGTCGGTTGTCAACTGAAACGGGACCGCCTCCAGTACCTTCAGCAGAATGGCGTCGACAGCCGGCTTCTCTTCAGCGACAGACATGGAGACACCGTACGTTCACGCGCGCACCAGGATTCTGTGGGTGGCCGCTGCCGTCGTCGCTGCCTGCTACGGAGTGTTTCTGATCGTCACCGCGGTACGTGTTTCCGCCGGTGCCGAGCTCACCGGTCAGTTCACCTTGCAGCCCGCGGTCAAGGCCGCCGCGGCGGTGTTGTTGGCCGTGGCCGCGCTGACGCATCCGGTCACTCGCGAACGACGCTGGCTGGTGGCCGCGCTGCTGTTTTCAGCCGCGGGCGATTTCCTGCTGGCGCTGCCGTGGTGGGAGCCGTCGTTCGTGCTGGGGCTGGGCGCCTTCCTCTTCGCGCACCTGTGCTTCCTGGCCGCGCTGTGGCCGCTGGTAACCCGCTCGGCGCCGCGCCTGGCCGCGGCCGCGCTCACGGTCGCGGCCTGCCTGGCGCTGCTGGTGTGGTTCTGGTCGCGACTCGTCGCCGAGGGCATGGCCCTCCCGGTCACGCTGTACATCACCGTGCTCGGCGCGATGGTGTGTGCGGCGCTGATGGCGCGGCTGCCCACACCGTGGACGGCGTTGGGCGCGGTGTGCTTCGCGGTGTCGGACGCGATGATCGGGATCGGCAAGTTCGTACTAGGTTCCGAGGCCCTCGCAGTGCCGATCTGGTGGGTGTACGCGGCCTCGCTGATGCTCATCACCGCCGGGTTCTTCTTCGGCAGGGCGTCGGTGTCGTCTGCTATCACGTCTGCGTGACGGCACCCGACGGCCCGGCCCGCCCGGGCGCCACCCGACAGCCCGCCGAGCACGAACCGGTCGCGCGGGTACTGCCCATGCTGACGGTGCCGCACCTGGACCGCGAATTCGACTACCTGGTGTCGGCCGAGCAGTCCGACGACGCCCAGCCCGGCGTCCGTGTGCGGGTGCGGTTTCACGGACGGCTGGTCGATGCGTTCGTCCTGGAACGGCGGTCCGACACCGACCACGTCGGCAAGCTCGGCTGGCTGGATCGCGTGGTGTCACCGGAACCGGTGCTGACGCCAGACATTCGCCGGCTGGCCGACGCCGTGGCGGCCCGCTACGCCGGCACCCGCGCCGACGTCCTGCGGCTGGCCGTCCCGCCGCGCCACGCGCGCGTCGAGAAGCAGGACCCGCCGCAGCCGACGCAAGCCGAGCGCCGCCCGGTCGACACCGCGGCCTGGAACTCCTACGGCCGCGGGGAGCAATTCCTCGCGGCGCTGACCGGCGGACGCGCCGCCCGCGCGGTGTGGCAGGCGCTGCCCGGAGAGGCATGGGCCGATCGGCTGGCCGAAGCCGCGGCGGTGATGGTCAACGCGGGCCGGGGCGCGCTGGTGATCGTGCCGGATCAACGGGATATCGACGCCGTGCACGCCGCGGCGCTCGGACTGCTGCACGAGGGCCTGGTGGTGGCGTTGTCGGCCGGACTGGGCCCCGCACAACGGTATCGGCGCTGGCTGTCGGTGCTGCGCGGCAGCGCCCGGCTGGTGATCGGCACCCGCAGCGCGGTGTTCGCCCCGGTCGCCGACTTGGGTCTGGTGATGGTGTGGGACGACGGCGACGACACGCTCGCCGAACCGCGCGCGCCGTATCCACATGCGCGTGAGGTGGCCATGCTGCGCGCGCACCAACTCCGCTGCGCGGCGCTGATCGGCGGCTACGCCAGGACCGCCGAGGCGCAGGCGCTGGTGCGCAGCGGCTGGGCACACGATCTGGTGGCGCTGCGGCCCGCGGTGCGGGTGGCCTCGCCGCGCGTCGTCGCCCTCGAGGACAGCGGTTTCGAACAGGAGCGCGACCCGGCCGCACGGACGGCCCGGCTTCCGTCCATGGCGCTGCAGGCCGCGCGCAAGGCGCTGGAGTCCGGCGCCCCCGTGCTGGTGCAGGTGCCCCGGCGCGGCTACGTGCCCGCCCTCGCGTGTGCGCGCTGCCGGACCATCGCCCGATGCCGGCACTGCACCGGCCCTCTGTCGCTGCCCGACCGCGACGCCGCGGGCGCGGTGTGCCGGTGGTGCGGCCGCGCGCACGCGTCGCTGCGTTGCGCCCGCTGCGGCTCGGACGCGGTGCGGGCGGTCGTCGTCGGCGCCCGGCGCACCGCCGAGGAGCTAGGCCGCGCCTTCCCGGGTACGACGGTCATCACGTCCGGCGGCGACGCGATGGTCACCGAGGTGCCGCAGCGCGCCGCGGTCGTGGTGGCGACGCCCGGCGCCGAACCGGTGGCCGCGGGCGGTTACGGGGCCGCGCTGCTGCTGGACAGCTGGGCACTGCTCGGCCGCCAGGACCTGCGGGCAGCCGAGGACACCCTGCGCCGCTGGATGGCCGCTGGCGCCCTGGTGCGCAGCCGCGGCGAGGGCGGGGTGATCGCTGCCGTCGCCGAATCCGCGATCCCCACCGTGCAGGCGCTGATCCGCTGGGACCCCGTCGGGCACGCGGACGCCGAGGTGAACGCCCGCGCCGAAGTCGGCCTTCCGCCCGCCGTGCACATGGCCGCGATCGACGGGATACCCGAGGCGGTGCACGCGCTGCTCGACAGCGCCGACCTCCCCGATCTCGCCGAACAACTCGGACCGGTGGAACTGCCGGTCGGCGCTCGCCGTCCACCGGGCCTGCCGCCGGACGCGGCGGTGATCCGGATGCTGCTCCGGGTTCCGCGCGATACGGGCCTGGCCCTATCCTCGGCCCTGCGCCGGGCCACCGCCGTGCTCAGCGCCCGTCACGACCAACAGCCGGTCCGCGTCCAGATCGACCCGCTGCACATCGGGTGACCCGGACACCGACCTGGCGACAGGAGGTTCACGTGCGTCGGCGGCTCGTGTTGGTTATCAGCCTGCTGGCGTTGGCCTTTGGGGTGTTGTGGCCGGTGACACTCACCGGCGGCGACTTCGATGCCGCCCCCGCCGCCGATCCGGTCGTCATCACCCACTTCCACGCGGATTTCGTCATCGACGCCGACGGCCGGCTTGAGGCCGTCGAGACCATCACCGCGTCGTTTCCCGGCGACAGGCACGGAATCTTCCGCTATTGGGACGTCACCAACCGCAACGACACCCATGTGCGCCAGATACCCGAGATCGAATCGATCTCCCTGAACGGGAAAAGCGTTCCCTATCAGATGCTTTGGGAGGACGGTCGGCGCTTCCGCGTCGCCAGGATCGGCGACCCCGACCGCACGCTGAGCGGCGGCAAACAGGTCTTTGAGATCCGGTACTCCATCGACGGCGTCCTCGATCCGAATACCGCCGGCGCCCCTGCCGATTCGGTCTTCTACTGGAACGTGATCGCCCCTGCGTGGAACAACACGATCAACAACGCCGACATCTCGGTCGCCTTCCCCGGTGGGGTCCCCCGCGTGCAGTGTTCGGTCGGCTACGGCGTGGGGGCACCGTGCGAGAACCTGACGATCGACGGCACCAAGGTGCGACTGTCGGCCAGGCATCTGGCCCCGCGGACTCCGGTGACGATTCTTGCGGGCGTCGACGTGCCGACCCCCCCGCGCGCCACGGTCCCGTGGACACCCAGATGGGATGGCGTCCTCGGGCAGTCACTATCGAGTGTGTGGTGGATCGCGGCGTTCACCGCGGCGGCCGGCTTGGCGGGTCTGGCGTGGTATCGCAGCACCGTCGAACGACCGCCCGGGTTCCCGTTGCAGTACGCACCGCCAGAGGGTCTCGGCCCGGTTCAGACCGAGTACATCCGCACCGAGGCGGTGCCCAAACGGGCCCTCACCGCCACGCTGTTCCATCTCGCCGAACGCGGATTGGTCGAGTTGCGGCAGATGACCAACGGACACTGGCGTATTCGCGGTCAGGCCGAGCGCGTGGCCTGGCGCGACGTCGATCCGGTCAGCGTCGCCGTCGGGTCGGCGCTGAGGGTGACGAGCCCGGGCGAAGAGTTCGAAGCGAACGAGACCGCGCGATCCGGAGAAAAGCTCTCGAGGGCGAAGTCCGGCATGACCAAGGCCGTCGAAAAATGGGCCGACGGCACGCTGCTGGTCAAGGCGCGAAGCGAGTTGTGGGTGCGCGCGGCGAACGTGATCGCGTTGTTGCTCATCCCGTTCGGCGTGTTCCGTTGGGGGTTCCCCACCACGATGTGGGCATTGCCCTTCGGGGCGTTCTTCCTGCTGACGCTGGGGTCGTGGGCCGCGGGCGTGGGAACCCGCCGGACCGAGGCGGGCCGTGAACTGTGGTCGCGCGCGGGCGGTTTCCATCGCATGCTCACCACCGATTCGGCCGAGGCGCGGTTCGACTTCGGGGCCCGTAGCGACCGGTATTCGGCGTATGTTCCCTACGCGGTGGCCGCGGGCGCCGCGGCGGCGTGGGCGAAGAAATACGAGGCGGACACGGGTTCGGCTGCACCGCAACCGGATTGGTATCACACCACCTCCGCCACTGGCGCCGTCTACACCTACGGCGGTTCCGGTTTCGGGGGCTTCGATGGCTTCGATGGCTTCGACAGCTTCGAATCGGCGTTGTCGTCGTCGATCGGCGCCTACACGACATCCCAGTCGTCGAGCAGCACAAGCGGTGGTGGGTTCAGCGGTACCGGTTTCGGCGGCGGCTTCAGCGGCGGCGGCGGTTTCGGTGGCGGGGGGGGCGGGGGCGGCTCGTGGTGAGCCCCGCCCCGGCCGTCGAGAAGACGATCACCGGCGAGTTCACGTCGAAATCGCCACGTTGCACTTAGGGTGAACCGGAAAACCGGGGTCGCACGCAACAGGAGGTCCGCATGCGTCGGCTGTTCGCGTGGGTGTTCACGTTGCTGGTGTTGGCGTTTGCGGTGCTGTGGCCCCTGGTGTTCACCGCCGGCGACTCGAACGCACCTGCCGCCGACGACCCCGTCGTCATCACGAACTACAAGGTGGATTTCGTCGTCGACGGGCAGGGCCGCCTGAACGCCGTGGAGACCATAACCGCGGATTTCCCGACCAGCCGGCACGGGATCTTCCGGTACTGGGACGTGACCAACGCCAGCAGCCCTCGCGTCCGCCAGGTGCCGGACATCAAATCGATTCTGCTCGACGGCGACTCGGTGCCCTACGAGATGCTGTGGGAGGGCGACGAGCGGTTCCTGGTGGCCAAGATCGGCGACCCCGGCAGCTACCTCAGCTACGGCGAGCACGTGTACGAGATCCGCTACTCCGTCGACGGCGTCCTGGACCCCGGGACCACCGGAGCCGACCGCCGGTTCGCCAGCTCGACGGGCGAACCCGCCGACACGGGTTCGGTGTTCTTCTGGAACGTGATCGCGCCGGCCTGGAACAACAAGATCGAACGCGCCGACATCTCGGTTCGGCTGCCCGGAGACGTTCCCGCCGTGCAGTGTTCGGTCGGCTACGGCGTCGGCAGACCGTGTCAGGGTCTGACGACGACGGGGCACAGGGTCACGTTCTCGGCGCGCAACCTGCCGCCGCGGACGCCCGTGACGGTGCGCGCGAGCGTGGACGTACCGACGCCGCCACGAGTCGAGCTGCCGTGGAGCTACAAGTGGGATCGGGTGCTGGGACGGACGCTGACCGGAGTGCTGTGGGTCGCGGGGCTGACTGTCGCGTCCGGTCTGGCGGCCCTGCTGTGGTACCGCACCACGGTCGAACCGTCGCCGGGTTTCCCGCTGCAGTACGCGCCGCCCCAGGGGCTGGGCCCGGTGCAGACCGAGTACATCCGCACCGAGGCGGTGCCCAAACAGGCACTCACCGCGACGCTGTTCTACCTCGCGGAACGGGGTCTGATCGAACTCCGCCAGGTCAGCGTCCACCATTGGAAGATCCGCAGCATCGCCGAACACGGTGCGTGGGCCGACGTCGATCCGGTCAGCGTGACCGTCGGATCGGTGTTGAAGCTGTTGCATCCTGGCAGCGAGTTCGAGGCGAAGAAGACGGTCAAGTCGGGGCAGAAGCTCAACAAGGCCAAAACCGATCTGACCAAGGCCGTACAGAATTGGGCCTTCGACAACAAGCTGCTCGTCAAGCGCAGCAAGGAACTGTGGCTACGGACCGCGAACGCGATCGCGTTCCTGCTCATGCTGTGTGCCGTCTTCCGCTGGCTGTTCCCGACCACGATGTGGGCGTTGCCGTTCGCGGCGTTCTTCCTGCTGTCGATCGGATCGTGGGCCGCCGGCGTCGGCACACGGCGAACCGAGGCGGGTCGCGAACTATGGTCGCGTGCAGGGGGTTTCCACCGCATGTTGACCACCGATTCGGCCGAGGCGCGGTTCGACTTCGGCGCGCGCAAGGACCTCTACTCCGCCTACGTTCCGTTCGCGGTCGCGGCGGGCGCCGCGGCGCTGTGGGCCAAGAAGTACGAGATGGCGATGGGAACCCCGGCGCCACAACCGGATTGGTACCACTCGTCCTCATCCAGCGGGACGGGCTTCGTCGGCAGTTCCGGCGGAGCGAACTTCGACAGCTTCGAGTCGGCATTGTCGTCGTCGATCGGCGCGTACACCGCATCGCAGTCGTCCAGTGGCGGCGGCAGCAGCGGTGGTGGCGGGTCAACACCGCGATGACGTCGTGACGTGGCGATTCGATGAGTCGGCGCAGCGGCGGCAGGGCGGGTTCCGGG
>NZ_LZMD01000042.1 GCF_001668575.1 Mycobacterium sp. 1164985.4 | reverse complement strand
GGTGTGCGCCGCTGCACCAGCACTCCGGCCGTCGCGATCGGTATCTGGTACGCGAAGCGCCACAGCCGGGGCAGGACATCGCGCGTCGACAACCACGGGTAGGCCATATTGCAGGCTAGGTAACCGTCGAATCGCTCCGGCGCTCGCAGGATCATCAGGTATCCCACGAAGGCGCCCCAGTCGTGAGCCAACAGCAGGACGCGATCGAGGCTCAGTGCATCCAGAAGGGCGAGAACGTCAGTGGCGACGTCTTCCTTGGCCCACCGGTGCGGTGGTGGACCGGACCATCCATAACCAGGCAGGTCAGGTGCGATGATCCGGAGTCCGGCCGGCGGGTCGGCAAGCAGATCCCGGTATTCCCAATGGTGTTGCGGCCAGCCGTGCAGAGCCACGACCGGGCGCCCGTCGGCGGGCCCGGCCTCGGTCACGTGGAAGCGCACGCCGCGGGCTGTGACATACGACCGTCGCACCCCTTCGATCGGCGGAGGAGCAGAGGTCATAACGCGACTATAGGAACTGCCATCGCGCTAACGTGCGGTATGGCCGGATACCGAGCGCTGTTCGACGCCAGCATCGCTGATCCAGAAGGATTCTGGGCCGATGCCGCACGCGCGGTGACGTGGACGCGCGAGCCCAAGCAGATCCTCGACGCTTCGAACCCGCCGTTCTACCGCTGGTACGCCGACGGCGAGATGAACACCTGCGCCAATGCGCTCGACCGGCACGTCGACGACGGCCGCGGCGAGCAGCCGGCACTGATCTACGACTCGCCCGTCACCGGGGCGAAAAAAACCTACACCTACCGCGAATTGCGGGACGCCACTGCGAAGTTCGCCGGGGGCCTACGCGGCCTCGGGGTCACCAAGGGTGACCGGGTGGTCATCTACATGCCGATGATCCCCGAGGCGGTGATCGCCATGCTGGCGTGCGCACGATTGGGGGCGATCCACTCGGTGGTGTTCGGCGGGTTCGCCGCGCACGAACTCGCGACGCGCATCGACGACGCCCAACCGACCGTGATCGTCTCCGCGTCGTGCGGCATCGAGCCGTCGCGCACCGTCGCCTACAAGCCGATGCTCGACGCCGCGCTGGAGATGTCGGAGCACCCGCCCCGCAACTGCGTCATCGTGCAGCGCGACCATGAGCGCTGCGAGTTGGCGCCCGACCGCGACCTCGACTGGGAGGACGTCGTGGCTGCGGCGCCCGTTGACCCGGTGCCGGTGGCGGCGACGGATCCGCTGTACGTGCTGTATACGTCCGGGACCACCGGCAAGCCGAAGGGAATCGTCCGCGACAACGGCGGCCACGCGGTGGCGCTGCTGTGGAGCATGCGCAACATCTACGACATCGCGCCGGGCGACATCTTCTGGGCCGCCTCCGACGTCGGCTGGGTCGTCGGCCACTCGTACATCGTGTACGGCCCGCTGTTGCTCGGCGCCACGACGGTGCTCTATGAGGGCAAGCCGATCGGGACGCCGGACCCGGGGGCGTTCTGGCGGGTCGCCTCCGAATACGGGGTGAAGGCGCTGTTCACCGCGCCGACGGCCGTGCGCGCGATCCGCAAGGAGGACCCCGAAGGCGAGCACATCGGCCGCTACGACCTGTCGAAGATGAAGTACCTGTTCCAAGCCGGCGAACGACTCGACCCGGACACCTACGAATGGGCCGCACAGAAGCTCGGCATTCCCGTCGTCGACCACTGGTGGCAGACGGAGACCGGTTGGGCGATCGCCGCCAACCCCATGGGCCTGGAGCCCATGCCGATCAAGCCCGGATCTCCGACGGTTCCGATGCCCGGTTACGACGTCAAGATCCTGCATGTCGACGGCTCGGTCCGCGATGCCAACGAGGAAGGCGACATCTGCATCCGGCTGCCGCTTCCGCCGGGCACGTTGCCCACGCTCTGGGGTGACGACGACCGGTACCAGGCGTCGTACCTCTCCGAGCACCCCGGCTACTACCTCACGGGCGACGGTGGCTACCTCGACGAGGACGGCTACCTCTTCGTGATGGGCCGCATCGACGATGTCATCAATGTCGCGGGCCACCGGTTGTCGACCGGATCGATCGAGGCCGTGCTGGCCACCCACCCTGCGGTCGCGGAATGCGCGGTGATCGGGGTTCGCGACGAGATCAAGGGACAGGTGCCGCGCGGCTTCGTGGTGCTCAAGTCGGGCGCCTCGGCCGACGGGCTCGCCGAGGATCTCATCCGGCTGGTGCGCGAAGACATCGGCGCCGTAGCGTGTTTCAAGCTCGTCGACGTCGTGCCAGCACTGCCGAAGACCCGGTCGGGGAAGATCCTGCGCAAGACCATGCGGGGCATCGCGCACGGCCGGGATGAACCGTTGCCCTCGACGATCGAAGACCCTGCGGTGATCGAGGCCCTCAAACCGATCCTGAAGGGCTGAGCCCGCTCCCACGCCACCCCGATCGGCCTATATTCGGTGGCAGGCCCGCATCGGTCGTCGCGCGCGGGCTCACAACAAAGGAGTTGATTCGCGATGCGTACGTCTGCGGTCAAGGCCAAGAGCGGCTGTACCTGCAACTGCCACAAGTGCGATCAAGGTCATCACTGCGGAAACCCGCCTAACTGCTACATCAAGAAGTAGCTCGGCGCATCAGGACGTTGGGTCAGGCCGTTCGCAGACCTGTGCCGCGGGCCGCCACGCCGTCAAAGCGCCAGGTTCGTCCACCGGCCGTGACCGCAAACCCCGTTCGGCGGCCTGCAGGTTAGCGTCCGCGCCCGCCGGGTATTACCTGCCAGTCCGTCAATAACGGTTCCGGACGGAGGCAAGGGATGGCGACGAGACCGAAATACATGGCCGTTCAGGGAGCGGCGGTGATCGTGGGTGCCGTCCTGCTGCTCATCGGCGCCCTCGGCTTCATCCCCGGCCTCACCCACGATTACGACCAGTTGGCATGGGCAGACCACCGATCCGGGGCCAGCCTGTTCGGCATGATCGCGGTGTCCGGACTGGGCAACGTCGTCAACCTGGTGCTCGGCGCCCTCGGCCTGGTCATGGCCCGGACATATGCCGCCGCGCGGTGGTACTTCCTGGGCGCTGGACTGGTGTACTTCGCCTTGTGCGCCTACGGATTCGCCGTTGCCGACGCGTTCGGCTGGATGTGGTTCGGCATGGGCCTCGTCATGGTGATCCTGGGCCTCACGCTCGCCGGTCAGCACGACCCGACCAAGCGTCGCAGGAGGATTCGCGCCTAGGCTGATGCGATGCTCACCGCACTGCTCTGGGGCGGCGTTGCGGCATCCTCGTTGGTCATCGGTGCGCTCGCCGGGGTGCTACGCGACTGGAACGCCCGGCTGATCGGGTTGGTGCTCGGCTTCGGCGCCGGAGCACTGGTGGCCAGCATCTCCTTCGAACTGGCCGAAGAGGGTTTCCACGTCGGCGGGGCGATTCCGGTAGCCGCAGGTCTGGCCATCGGCGGCCTCATGTTCTTCCTCGCCGACAAAGGCGTCGCGCGGATCGGCGGCAGAGGCACCGGCGCCGCCGGTCTGCCGCTCGCACTGGGTGCGCTGCTCGACGGCATACCCGAACAGGCGGTACTGGGCATCGGGATCGCCGGCGGCGGCGCGGTGAGCGTGTCCTTACTCGTGGCGATCTTCGTGTCCAACCTCCCGGAGGCGATCGGTTCGGCCAGCGACCTGAAGGCGGCAGGCACGCCGCGGGGGCGGATCGTGCTCGGCTGGATCGCCGTTGCGCTGCTGTGCACCCTGGCCACGCTGGCGGGATTTCAGTTCCAGGAGGCGGCGGGCCGCCAATTACAAGGCGGAATAGACGGTTTCGCCGCGGGCGCCCTGCTGGTCATGCTGGTGACGTCGATGATCCCCGAAGCCACCGAGAAGGCTCGCGATCAGGCGGGGCTGGCGGCGGTGCTCGGGTTCGCCGTCGCCGCCGGCCTATCCCTGAGTAGCTAGGCCGTCTGTACTTCGTTGCGGCGCAGCGCTTCATCCGAAAGCCACGCGGACTCTCATGACACGTGGTTGTCTGGGTGAGTGAACACGGCGGTCGCGCCGGACACTGGCGCTCGACGCACACTGAACTTGGCGCTGGCCACGTGGGTCTCCGCCATCAACTTCTGGGCTTGGAACATGATCGGCCCGCTGTCGACCACATATGCGGGCGACTTGTCGCTCAGCAGCTCCGAGGCCTCGATGCTGGTGGCCACCCCGATCCTGGTGGGCGCGCTCGGACGGATCGTCGTGGGTTCGCTGACCGACCGGTTCGGCGGCCGCGTGCTGTTCATCGCGATCTCGCTCATCTCGATCGTGCCCGTGCTGGCAGTGGGTGCCGCGGGTTCGGCCGGGTCATACCCCATGCTGCTGGTGTGCGGCTTCTTCCTGGGCATCGCGGGCACCATCTTCGCCGTCGGCATCCCGTTCGCGAACAACTGGTATGAGCCGTCGCGCCGCGGCTTCGCCACCGGCGTGTTCGGCATGGGCATGGTGGGCACCGCGCTCTCGGCGTTCTTCACCCCCAGATTCGTCACATGGTTCGGGCTGCTGCCCACGCACGTCATCGTCGCGGCCGCGTTGGCGGTCACCGCGGCGCTGTGCGTGTTCTTCATGCGCGACTCACCGACTTTCGCGCCCAACACCGATCGCGTGCTGCCGAAGTTGAAGGCGGCGGCCAAACTCCGGGTCACCTGGGAGATGTCGTTCCTCTACGCGATCGTGTTCGGCGGCTTCGTGGCGTTCAGCAACTACCTGCCCACCTACATCAAGACGATCTACCACTTCTCGGCCGTCGACGCGGGCGCGCGTACCGCGGGATTCGCACTGGCAGCCGTGCTGGCCCGGCCCGTCGGCGGAGCATTGGCCGACCGCATCGCACCGAAGTACGTCGTGCTCGGCTCCTTCGGCGGCACAGCGCTGATGGCGCTGATCGCCATGCTGCAGCCGCCGCCGGATGTGTGGTCGGCGACCACCTTCATCGCACTGGCGGTGTTCCTCGGTATCGGCACCGGCGGCGTGTTCGCATGGGTGGCCCGTCGGTCACCGGCGCGGTCGGTCGGGTCGATCACCGGAATCGTCTCGGCCGCAGGCGGTTTGGGAGGCTACTTCCCACCCCTGGTGATGGGCTCGACCTATGACGCGGTCGAGAACGACTACTCCGTCGGCCTGATCCTGCTCGTCGCGACCGCGCTGATCGCGTTCGCCTACACCGCACTGCGGCTGCACGCCCACGAGCCGCAACCGAAGGAGGCAACCCAGTGACGACCACCGAGCCCCACATCGGCGGCCGGGTCGAAGAACTGCTCGAGCGCAGCGGCCGATTCTTCACTCCCGGTGAGGCTTCCAGCGACGGTCGGACCATCCACCGCCGTGGCGGCCGCGAGGGCGACATCTTCTACCGCGACCGGTGGAGTCACGACAAAGTGGTCCGCTCCACGCACGGCGTCAACTGCACGGGGTCGTGCTCGTGGAAGATCTACGTCAAGGACGGCATCATCACCTGGGAGACGCAGGAGACCGACTACCCGTCGGTGGGGCCGGACCGGCCGGAGTACGAGCCGCGCGGTTGCCCTCGGGGTGCGGCGTTCTCCTGGTACACCTATTCCCCGACGCGGGTGCGCTATCCATATGCGCGCGGCGAACTCGTCCGCATGTACCGCGAGGCCAAGTCGCGGCTGTCCGATCCGGTGTTCGCGTGGGCCGACATCCAGAGCGACCCCGAGCGCCGCCGACGCTACCAACGGGCAAGGGGCAAAGGCGGTCTGGTGCGGATCAGCTGGGCCGAGGCGACCGAGATGATCGCGGCCGCTCACATCCACGCGATCAAGCGGTATGGACCGGATCGGATCGCCGGGTTCTCCCCCATTCCCGCGATGTCGATGGTGTCCTTCGCCGCGGGGTCACGGTTCATCGAACTTCTCGGTGGCGTGATGACGTCGTTCTACGACTGGTACGCCGACCTTCCCGTCGCCTCACCGCAGGTGTTCGGTGATCAGACCGATGTGCCGGAGTCCGGCGACTGGTGGGACGCGTCGTACCTGATGATGTGGGGCTCGAACGTGCCGGTCACCCGCACGCCGGATGCACACTGGATGACCGAGGTGCGTTACCGCGGCACGAAAGTTGTCAGCATCAGCCCCGACTACGCCGACAACACCAAGTTCGCCGACGAGTGGATGCCGTGCGCAGCGGGCACCGACGGCGCGTTGGCCATGGCGATGGGCCACGTGGTGCTCTCGGAATTCTTTGTCAAACACAAGGTTCCGTTCTTCGTCGACTACGTCCGCAAATTCACCGACCTGCCGTTCCTGGTCAAGCTCGAGGAACGTGACGGCAGGTTGGTCCCGGGCAAGAACCTGACCGCGGCCGACCTCGGCGGTGACGCCGCGGCGCAGGAGAACGCCGCGTTCAAACCCGTTCTGCTCGATGCCGCTACCGACACCGTCGTCGTGCCGCAGGGGTCGCTGGGGTTCCGCTTCGGCGACGACGGCGTCACGAAGTGGAACCTCGAACTCGGCGACCTGGTACCGGCGCTGACGGTGCTGTTCACCGAGGCCGGTGAGTCGGCCGAAATCACACTGCCGCGGTTCGACACCTTCGACGGGCACGGTGAGACGCTGACCCGTGGCGTGCCGGTGAGGCGGATGGGCGAGCACCTGGTGTGCACCGTCTTCGACCTGATGCTGGCGCAGTACGGGGTGGCGCGACCCGGACTACCCGGAGACTGGCCCGCCGGTTACGACGATCCCAAGCCGTACACCCCGGCTTGGCAGGAGTCGATCACCGGAGTCGCTGGGTCCCAGGCGATCCGGATCGCCACCGAGTTCGCGCGCAACGCCGAGGAATCCGGTGGCCGGTCGTTGATCATCATGGGCGCCGGGATCTGCCAGTGGTTCCACGGCGACGCCACCTACAGGGCGGTGCTGGCGCTGGTGTTGCTCACCGGCGCGATGGGCCGCAACGGCGGTGGCTGGGCCCACTACGTCGGACAGGAGAAGTGCCGCCCGGTGACGGGTTGGTCCGCGCTGGCGATGGGTACCGACTGGTCGCGACCGCCGCGGCAGATGCCGGGCACGTCGTACTGGTATGTCCACACCGACCAATGGCGTTACGACGGTTACCGCGCCGACGCGCTGGCCAGTCCTCTGGGCCGTGGCCGGTTCCGCGATCGGCACACCATGGACGTGCTCGCCGCGTCGACCGCGATGGGTTGGAGCCCGTTCTATCCACAGTTCGACCGCTCGAGCCTCGACGTCGCCGACGAGGCGCGCGCCGCGGGCCAGGACATCTCCACCTACGTCACCGAACAACTCGCAGAGGGCACGCTCAAACTCGCCGTCACCGACCCGGACGACCCGGCGAACTGGCCGAGGGTCCTTTCGGTTTGGCGGGCCAACCTGCTGGGTTCCTCGAGTAAGGGCAACGAGTACTTCCTTCGCCACCTGCTCGGCACCGACTCGAACCTGCAGGCCGAGCCGACACCGGAAGCGCTGCGGCCCAACGACATCGCGTGGACCGATGACATTCCCGAGGGCAAGCTCGACATGTTGATGTCGATCGACTTCCGGATGACCTCGACGACGTTGCTCTCCGACGTCGTGCTGCCCGCCGCCACCTGGTACGAGAAACACGATCTGTCCAGCACCGACATGCACCCGTATGTGCACGCGTTCAACCCGGCCGTCGACCCCCCGTGGGAAGCCCATTCAGACTTCGAGGCGTTCGGCGCCATCGCCCGGGTGTTCAGCGCGTTGGCCGCCAAGCATCTGGGCGTGCGCTCCGACGTGGTGCTCGGCGCCATGCAGCATGACACGCCCGGCGCAATGGCCTATCCCGGTGGTGTCGAGAACGATTGGCGCGCTGGGGGAACCATCCCGGTACCGGGTAAGACCATGGCCCCGATGGCGGTGGTGGAGCGCGACTATCCCGCGGTCGCCGAGAAATGGGCGGCGCTGGGACCGCTCGTCGAGAAGCTGGGGTTGACCACCAAGGGGGTCACCGTCCGCCCCGACAAGGAGGTCGACGAGCTGGCGGCAAAGTTCGGCGTGATGGATTCCGGTCGCGCACAGGGACGTCCGGCTGTCAACACGGCCGAACGGATGGCGGAGGCCATCCTTGCGCTGTCCGGCACAAGCAACGGGCGCCTGGCCGTCGAGGGCTTCCGTGAGCTGGAGCGCCGGACCGGGCGCCGCCTGGTCCATCTGGCCGGCGGCAGCGAAGAGCGCCGCATCACGTTCGCGGACACGCAGGCGCGACCGGTCCCGGTGATCACCAGCCCGGAGTGGTCGGGCAGCGAGA
Organism: Mycobacterium sp. 1164985.4; assembly: GCF_001668575.1. Taxonomy (GTDB): domain Bacteria; phylum Actinomycetota; class Actinomycetes; order Mycobacteriales; family Mycobacteriaceae; genus Mycobacterium. The sequence goes on along the minus strand of NZ_LZMD01000042.1, from coordinate 2,282 downwards.
CCGGTGGGCGTCGCTACGCGCCGTTCACCGTCAACATCGAGGAACTCAAGCCGTTCCACACACTGACCGGCCGGATGCACTTCTACCTCGACCACGACTGGCTCGAGGAACTCGGCGAGCAGCTGCCGATCTACCGGCCTCCGCTGGACATGTCGCGGTTGTTCGGCGATTCGGCGGTGGGTCATCACGACGGTGTAGGGCTGACGGTCCGGTATCTGACGCCGCACTCCAAGTGGTCGATCCACTCCGAATACCAAGACAATCTGTTCATGCTGTCGCTGTCACGCGGCGGGCCGACGATGTGGATGAGCCCGGCCGATGCGGCGAAGATCTCGGTGCGCGACAACGATTGGGTCGAGGCGGTGAATCGCAACGGAGTGCTGGTGTGCCGGGCGATCGTCTCGCACCGGATGCCCGAGGGCGTGGTGTTCGTGTACCACGTGCAGGAGCGGGTGATCGACGTGCCGCTGAGCGAGACCACCGGGAAACGCGGGGGCATTCACAATTCATTGACCCGGCTGCTGATCAAGCCGAGCCATCTGGCGGGCGGATACGCCCAGACGGCGTTCGCGTTCAACTATCTCGGGCCGACGGGCAACCAGCGCGACGAGGTGACCGTCGTCCGGCGGCGCAGCCAGGAGGTGGTCTACCAGTGAAAGTCATGGCGCAGATGGCGATGGTGATGAACCTCGACAAATGCATCGGCTGCCACACCTGCTCGGTGACCTGCAAGCAGGCCTGGACCAACCGGCCCGGCACCGAGTACGTCTGGTTCAACAACGTCGAAACCCGTCCCGGGCAGGGCTATCCACGCACCTACGAAGACCAGGAGCGGTGGCGCGGCGGATGGATACGTGACCGGAAGGGTCGGCTGAAGTTGCGCGACGGCGGGCGGCTGAGCAAGCTGCTGCGGATCTTCGCCAACCCCAAGATGCCCAGCATCGCCGACTACTACGAGCCGTGGACCTACGACTACGAGAACCTGACCAACGCGCCGCTGGGTGAGCAGATGCCCGTGGCGCCGCCGCGGAGCCTGATCAGCGGAGAGCCGATGAAGGTTCAGTGGTCGGCGAACTGGGACGACAACCTCGGTGGGTCACCGGAGATCGTGTCCGGGGATCCCGTGCTGCGCAAGGTCAACGAGCGGGTCCGACTCGAACTCGAGCAGACGTTCATGTTCTACCTTCCGCGGATCTGCGAGCACTGCCTGAACCCGTCGTGTGTCGCGTCGTGCCCGTCGGGGGCGATGTACAAGCGCTCCGAAGACGGCATCGTGCTGGTCGATCAGGACCGCTGCCGAGGTTGGCGGATGTGTGTCTCCGGATGTCCTTACAAGAAGGTGTATTTCAACCACAAGACAGGCAAGGCCGAGAAGTGCACGTTCTGCTATCCGCGCGTCGAGGTCGGGCTGCCGACGGTCTGCTCAGAGACCTGCGTCGGCCGGCTCCGGTATCTGGGCCTGGTGTTCTACGACGTTGACCGCGTGCTCGAAGCGGCGGCGACGGAGAACGACACCGACCTGTACGAGGCTCAGAAGTCGATCATCCTGAACCCGCACGACCCCGAGGTCATCGCCGGCGCCCGCGCGGAGGGCATCTCGGAGGAGTGGATCGAGGCGGCCCAGCGTTCACCGGTGTACGCGCTGATCCACCGCTATCAGGTCGCGCTGCCCCTGCATCCCGAATACCGGACGATGCCAATGGTCTGGTACATCCCGCCGCTGTCGCCGGTGGTCGACGCGGTAGCCCGCGACGGTCACGACGGTGAGGAGATCGGCAACCTGTTCGGGGCGCTCGAGGCTCTGCGCATTCCGCTCGAGTACCTGGCCGGGCTCTTCACCGCCGGCGACACGGCAGTGGTGGAGGGCGTGCTGCGGCGGTTGGCCGCGATGCGTTCGTACATGCGCGACATCAACCTCGGGCGTGAGACCCAGCCGCATATCCCGCAAGCGGTCGGAATGACCGAGGAGCAGATCTACGAGATGTACCGCCTGCTCGCACTCGCGAAATACGAAGAGCGTTATGTCATTCCGACGGCATACGTCGCCGACGCCCATGCGCTGGAGGCGCAGGCGCTCGAGGAGCCGGGCTGCTCGCTGTCGTTCGAGGGTGGCCCCGGGATGTACGAGTCGGGACCGTTCGGCGAGGCCAGCGGTGCTCCGGTGCCCGTCGCGGTGGAGAGCTTCCATGCGCTGCACAACCGGCAGACCAGCGAGGGCATCGCGGTGACCGAGTCCCGCCCGTCACGGGTCAACCTGCTCAACTGGGACGGTCGCGGCGAAC
>NZ_LZMD01000041.1 GCF_001668575.1 Mycobacterium sp. 1164985.4 | reverse complement strand
TCGTTGGCGCCCGCGCCCAACCGGCCCAGATAGTTGAACCCGATCACCGGATCGGTTCCGGTCACATCGACGTCGGGATTCAGATAGCGCAACAACCCGTAAGTCAGAGAATCGGGCAGCGCGCGCAATTGTTCCTTGACGTCTTTGACCACCGCGCCCAACGCGGGCCCACCGGCGATCACCTGCGCCCAATCCAATTCACCAACACTGACCGCGACCGGGTAGACGGTGGTGAACCAGCCCACCGTGCGGGTCAGATCCACCCCGTCGGCTATCTCCTCGTGGCGGCCGTGGCCCTCCACATCGATACCGACCGCGGCGTTCCCAGGGCCCAACAACCGCTCACACGCCAATCCGAACGCGATCAGCAAGATGTCTTGCACCCCGGCATGAAACGCCGTGGGCACCTCACCGAGCAGCATCCGCGTGGTGTCGGCATCCAGCTGCACCGACAACTGCCCCGCACTGGCATAGGTATCCACCGCGGGCTGCACCGCCGGCAACAGCGCCGGGACCGACGTCACCTGCCGCCACGCCTCGGCTTGGGCCACCACCTCGCGGGCATGGGCGTACTCGGCCAGCACCGTCGACCACCGCGCAAATGACGTCCCGCCCGACGGCAGTGCGATCGACTGCCCACCGTGGTGCTGGGCCCACGCAATGTTGAGGTCTTCCAACAGGATCCGCCACGACACCCCATCGACAGCCAAGTGGTGAATGATCACCGCCAGTTGGTTGTCAGCGCCGGCCCACACCGCGGCCACCATCATCCCCGCGGCCGGGTTCAACCGCGACCGCGCCGCCGTTATCGCCTCGGCATCCAGCGACTCCACCACCTGCAGACAATCGCCCGCCCGCACCGAACCCGCCTCGGGCACCGTCAACGCCCACCCTCCGGCGCTGTCGTCCTCCACGCGCAGCCGCAACATGGCATGCCGATCCAGCAACGCCTGCAACACCACCACCACGTCGGCCTCGCCGACCCCGGCCGGGGCTTGCACCACCACCATCTGGTTGAACTCATCGACCGGGCCATCCACACCCTGCAACCGATGCATCACCGGCGTCGGCTCCACGGCCCCAACGCCCGCATCGACCCAACCTGTCTGCCCATCGGCGACCCTGGCCACCCGAGCCAACCGGGCCACGGTCTGCTCGGTGAAGATGTCCGGAGGCCGACACACGATCCCGGCCGCGCGCGCCCGCGACACCACCTG